>CAYLHF010000005.1:88135-95397 GCA_964383365.1 uncultured Rhodothermales bacterium
GCCACCAGTCGCGCTTCATTTCTGAGCTGTCGACGGACGTATAGACTCGGATCTCACGTTGGATATTATCAGGGAGAGTAAAGAACCGACCCGACTCGGCAAGTTCGGGCCTGGAAAGAGCGGTCACCAACGCCAGATCCCACATCGTCGAGGGCCTCGATACAGTATCTGCAGTCGACATAGAGGACGCCACGTTGCGGGAATGGGAGGAAAACATCGGTGAAAGTGATCCGATCGCCGGTGTCAATCCTGCTATCACGGCCAGTTTAATGAATGATCTTCTCGTCACGACCGCGTGGTTGGTTTGGGACTCTTCCTGTATCGTATATATGTTACGGCACGAACGTCTCCGGTAAATGTAATTCTATTTTTGCATCCATCGGGTAGTTATCGATGACGATTCTGATTACCGGCGCCACCGGATTTATAGGATCCTATCTCGTCCGTCGGCTACTCGAAGACGGTCATGAAATCACGGTGCTCGTACGAGATACCGAAAGGGCGGCCCAACCACTCGGTAACGACGTCCGCTACGTGAGTGTCGATGAAGCCGATTCGGTACTGGAAATGCACGTCGCCCGGTGCAGTGCTGTCATCGACCTGGCAGGCGAACCACTATTCGGGGACCATCAACGTAACGGCTCCCCATCCAGTCACGAACAGTGTCTTTTCGGTTTCCGTCAAATGTGAGGTAGGGATTGATCGTGGTCATGGTAGTTATATCTGCGGGGTTAATTCAAAAAATATGCCCGTTGACGCAGCGGTTTCACCTGGTATCGGTTGTCTTCTGCAGGACCGAGAGGTCGAAATAGCTATTGCTCGCGGCAAAAGCCTGCATGTCGCCTTCGATAATGACCGTCCCTGCAGAAAGCGCATCATCGATATCCTGCGCCCCTGAAATGAGACGTACGAACGTATCGGTATCGGCACGCATGATGAAATCAGGATGTCGCACATGACCCTGACCCGTTTCCAGCCTTCCGTCATCAACGCGCGCGTGGAAGACGTTGTCGCCTATTTGATACTCGTATTCAGCGTGTACCCCGCGGGTCTTTTCAGGATCAAAAACGGCCTTCAGTGCCAGAATATTCCAATGTGGGCGGTGCAATTCACCGGCGACCGGCATGCCCATACTACCGTGTCCCCACCGGACCAATTCGAGAAGGACACCCTCCAGCTCGAATCCCCGGTCCGTCAGGACGTAGACCTGAGACGACGCCGGTGGCGGTAGTTTATGTTTCTCAATCAGGCCTTCCTCTTCGAGAAAATGCAGCCGATCGGCGAGGAGATTGGTGCCTATCCCGGCGAGAGAATCAAGCAGATCCTTGTATCTCTTTGGTCCGGTAATAAGCTCTCTGACGATGAGCAATGTCCATCGACCCCCGAGAACATCAAGCGCATGGGCGAGACCACAGTATTGACCGTAGGACTTAGCCATGAAATAAGCTGAAAGGATTTATCATCTTAATGATTAACGTATTAATGGCATTTAACCTTAATTAATTAGGTGTTTATCTCTTTATATCTTATTAATTTAAGTTACCATCATTCAACGCACAGCACAAGTAGTCCAATAATACTTTTCTTTTATATAGATGTAACTATATAAAATATATAGTGTATAATAATTCTTTGACGCAACACCCCGCACATACTACTTCGCCCAAATGTCTGCACATGGCATTCTACTCTCACGCGCGCTGAAGAGCAACGCTTTTTTCTCGGCTCTTTGTTCACCACTGTCCATCGTATTTTCAGATCGACTGGCCGAACAAATCGCCTTTGGAGCTCCTTTTTTTGTTTCTCTCGGTGTCAGTCTCGGAGTCTTCTCCGTAATTTTATTCCTTCTCTCCATGCGAAGGTGGCTGGGTCGTCCACTGATACGTTGGCTCACGGTCGTTGTCATCGTACTCGACGCTCTCTGGGCGGCAGGAAGCTTTTCATTCGCAGACTTTCCGTCTTTGACGACCGAAGTCGGCGCTTCTATAGTAAAGGTAACGGCGTCAATTGTTGCAGGGCTGGCGTTCCTTCAAGCCTATCCGCTTGGCAGGACCGTCTGGAACAAGTATCGGCGCAGCCGCAAAAGTCATCCATTGTCGACGGCGAACATGCTCCCTCTCATTGTCTTGCTCGCAGCAATCGGTGGATGCTCCCCGGTCGACATAAAGACCGATGATTTAATCGAGTCAGGCTTCACCGGAGAAATTCTAGACCGGGGTCAATTCATTCTCCGCGAAACCGCTGAACACCACGGACTCACCACCTGGAAATCTCACCAGACACTTGCAACAACAGCCGTGGACCGGTGGACGGAACGATCTCCCGGTTGGTGGCCCACGCTTGATCAGCGGGTCCGCATCGACCAGGCACTGGACTCGTTCACATCACGCGCTATCCTGCGTAGCGGGTTAGATGCAGGAGGGGTCTGGGGTATCCACGACTGGAAGACGTATACCATGGCTTCGATCGGATCTGATCCGGTATTCGACCCGGAGACCAAAGAACTGACGTCTCGAAATTTCTACCTGCCGGCTCTACACTATTTCAATGAACTTCCCTTCCGGCTACTCCATGCAGACATCGCCGCTTATGCGGGACGACGCGAGTATCATTCAAAATCGTACGATCTGGTCTTTGTAACGTGGCAAAGCCCCGAACCGTCAAAAGACTATGATCAATACCTTCTCTGGATTGACACCGACACTCACCTTGTCGCTAAATGTCTCTACACGTTTCGGGATGCAGGTCCGGGTATTTACGGCACGATCCATTACGAGAACTACCGTAGCGTTGACGGTGTCCAGATACCCTTTGTCCAGACAGTGACAGCATCACTCCCTGAAAATACCATTTACCCCCTCGATCGATATTACTTTCACCGTCTTGAGATCGATTCTGCGGCGTTTGACTTGATTCAGGTGGAAGAACTGATGATCGGATCGAACGAACCACCGAGTGACTCAAAACCGGGCTCACAGGAATGAGTACGGTCGGCGACCTGAAGTAGTCCGTCAATCGTGATCCCCATTCTCCGATAAATGAGGCATAGGCGCGCTCCGAAAACGTATCCACGAAGCAATCGCCCCCGTGAGATAGGGCCTGGTACGAGTACGTAACCTCCACGACCGGATCGTAGTGTTTCACGATCCAGATGGCTTCTTCTACGCTGCGATCGTGTGTACGCGTCAGAAAGATAAAATCTTCTTCCAGTACCCATTCCTCTTTCATAGGTCGGTCGTTGAAATGGAGGTGATGATTCTCTTTGTGAAGCTCAGGGCCCGGCATCAATGCGTCGGAGTATTTCCGTCTCGAATGTGCCTCAGGGAACGGGAGTACCGTTTCGGGCTTCGAGCAATCTGTACCAGTCTTCTCGCGTGTAATCGATCTCCATCGCTTTTGTCGCAGCCCTTATCCGTTCGGGAGTCGTAGATCCAATAATGGGAAGAATGCGAGCGGGATGCTTCAGAAGCCATGCGATCATGATGAGCCATCCCTCGACACCGTAGACCGACGACTGATGCTCGATTTCCAGACGAATGCGCTCCTCATCCTCGGGTTGAAACGTATTACCCCACGCCGGATAGGCGACTCCTCCGAGGGGACACCACGCCTGGGGAGTCATGTGGCGTTCCAGGCATTGATCCAATGTGCCGTCTCTCAGAGCTGACAGGTTATGCAGATTGATTTCTACCTGATTGACGTGCAGCGGCACAGGGAGAAAAGACTGGAGTAGCCGAATTTGGGATGGACGGAAATTGCTCACTCCTACATGCAACACTTTCCCCGACGCAAGCAATCCTTCAAACGTGCGGGCCACTTCCGATGGATCCGCCAGAAAGTCTGGCCGATGGAGAAGAAGAAAGTCCAGATGGTCAGTCCGTAGTCTCGTTAGCGATTGCTCAACACATGAGACAAGGTGGTCATGAGAAAAATCATACCGGGCCGGATCGCCGGCCCGAGGGGTATCCATAGGACGGATTCCACATTTTCCCGTGAGCAGCATCTTTTCGCGAAGTCCACGAGATTCTCCGAGGATCTCTCCAAAGATCTGCTCACAAATTCCTTCTCCATAGATATCGGCATGATCGAAGTGCGTGAAGCCTGCCTCGATCGCGGCACGAATCGCTCGCCTGGCTCGTGAGCGGGCCTCCCGGGACCCGTCGCCGCCGATCCTCATACATCCATACATCAGACGCGAAGACGTCAGTCCCGACGTGCCTATTTCGCAGTGTGTCATTCGTTCGAGATGTCAATGGGTAAAACGGACCATGAGATCTTCCTGCCCGGGATAGAGCGCAGAAAGACGCGTGCTGTTCCACGGAGTATAATCACTGGAATCAAGTCCCGGCACCAGCGTCGTACCAGGTAGCACAAATGTACCACCCGGGGACCGCAGCAGCATTTGAACGTGATCGTTACGTATCCCTGAAGTAGCCGCCCTCACGCGAAAGCCGTTCGAGACCCAGAATTGGGATACTATTGCGAACATCCATCTCAGACAATCGGTCGCTCATGGTCCCTCCGTATCAGGCTGGTGTCGGCGCCGGGCAATCCGATCAAGAAATTCGAAACGGGCCCGACTCAATTCATCCTCGACGTAAGGGTGCGCATTGATCCGCATGTATGCCGTTCGATTGTCTTTACCCCAGGCCGGCCACAGGGGCAGGGACGGATCATTCGGGTCCCCAGATCTGGCAAAATTGGTCCACCAGGTTGCCATCATACCGGCTACCTCCCTGTCCTCATCCCGCCACGCACGATCCCGGTGCCTGAGCGTATTGAATACATAGTAAATATCCGTTGCGTGACCGGCACCCGGATCATCGTCCGGAGGAGGTCCGGACATGGTCGGCTCGATTTGATCAAAGAGATAGCGATATACCGGTGATTGTCCGGTTTTTGCGTGCAATTCGATCCACTTCCACGCCCCGTATCCCACAAAAAAATGGTCGCTCTGTAGCGCTATGGCCGATAGACGCGCCTCACGTGGCGACGCGTACGGAAAGACGACCCGGGATTCCTTGATGTCATCGGGGAATGCGTCCTGAAGTCTCGCATCGATTGCCGATTTCGAGACGGAGCCCATCTTGATTTCTGCTGAATTCCACCCCGCAAGAAGCGGGACGTGACGTTGTGTCCCGGATCGAAACGTATGCCAGAGATCGGTCTGCAGTACAAAACCGTCCACGTCCGGTGCAAACAGAGACACGCGGTCCCCGACGGCCGCTACCAGAGAATCGCCAGTCATGTCCCTGAGTTGCTGTCCGGAGTGGGCTCCGACTTCAGAAGCAAATGCTGAACCGACTCGCTCCGCCTCCTCTAGAGTCGGCAAGGCGATTTCAGCGCTCGAAAAGTGTGCGCCGCTCTGACCGATGGCCCGGTGAAAAAGACCCTCTGCAAGTGGAGATCCCATCAGAGCACTCACGGCGTAAGACCCCGCCGACTCACCAAAAATCGTCACGTTGGTTGGATCACCCCCGAACGCACGAATGTTACTTTGAATCCACTGTAGTGCGGCGATCTGATCCATCAGACCGTAATTACCTGATGACCCTACCGGAGATTCCGCGCTCAGATCCGGGTGCGCCATAAATCCAAATATGCCGAGTCGATAGTTTATGGTCACCAGTACGACTCCCTTCGACGCCAGATACGCTCCATCGTGACGTTTCTCATCTGAGGCTCCCGAAAAGTAGCCGCCCCCATGAATCCAGACCATCACAGGAAGGCTTTCAGTGGCTCTCTCCGGCGCCCAGATCGAGAGAAAAAGACAATCCTCACTCTGGGCAGCACTCTGGAAATACATATCCGAGAACGGGCGTGTCTGCATACACCGATCTCCGAACGAATCGGCCCTTCGAATGCCCTGCCAGGTCGGTGCCAGGCCCGGTCCTTTCCATCGCGCGGCTCCGACCGGCGCCGCCGCGTACGGGATACCGAGATAGGCACGTACACCCGGAACGGACCCGTCTGTGCCGGTAAGCTTTCCCTGGTCAAGCCGGATAATATCGGCTGGATCATTCCTCCGGGGTGTGCATCCAGTACACGCCACGACGACAATAATAAAATAAAATGGGGAACGAGTGAGCATCTTGAGTTGGGTTATTCATGGTCGGTCAGGCGACACGCTGTATCCGACCGGATTCGTGCGGTCACACTACCTCCACTGTCATTCGTTTGGTCACGGGTTCAACGCCCGATGTACCGCATCCCACCAATCTGCCCGCATCTCCTCAACATCTATCGCCGTGAAGACTTCGATCTCGCGCTCCACGTTTTCCGGCGGGGTGCGACGGTTCTCTGAGCGTGCCAGATCGGGCCGTATGAGGGCGAGTACAAGAGCCAGATCCCACATGATCCACTTCCCGCTTTCCGGACTATAGCTTTTCCACCGTCGTGCCAGGTAAGTCCAGACACCTCCCGCTCCTTCCAAACGGTCCCATACAGTATCTCTATCCAAGGTAAAATCGTACAGGATGTTCACCGGCATCACGTGTAATTCCAGCCCCGATGCGTTGAACAGATAGTTCGTAGCATTTAAATCGTTACGTACATTGAATTCGTCCTTGTCCCAGACGTCCCGATCGGCAAAATATTTTCCGGCGAGCATGAAACACCGGACGTTTGGGATGATGTCCGGGGCCATCCGAACAGCAGAGGCAAAATTGGTGACGGCGCCAAGACACACGACGGTCAGTTTCCGGGTCGGATCCGATGCCCGCGCGTGTTCGATCATGAGACTCGCTGCATCTGATTCGCTTGGCTCATCGCCACCCCACGGCTGCCCCATAATCCGCTCTGCCCCCTGCGGATGCGGTATGTCGTCGCGACCCATCAGGGACAGAATATCCTCATTCATACGCTGACTTTCGATGACCGTATCATCGGGGGCCAGTTGATGGTGCCACTGCGCCGAAGACAACGCGGTAATCTCAAAATCCCGATGTATGAGAGCCCTGACGATCGCGTAAAGGTCATCAATCTCGTTGGCGGTATCGGCGTCTATGAAGATCCGCTGCGGTGAAGCGGCCGAGGGTCTCTCGTGTTCTGAGGCGGTCGATTGCTTACTCACAACCCGATAGTCTGCCCCTTCCAGAGCGCGACCGGGATACATCCCGGCCCATGCTGCCATTTTCAGGAATGATCTTCTTCTCACGTGATACGATCCAGACACTTAGATTTAAATCCGACCGGAGACCAACCAGCACGAAACGAACCGATGTCCGCCTCCCGTCACTCGATGCCGTCCTCCCGTCACTCGA
>CAYLHF010000005.1:95497-104589 GCA_964383365.1 uncultured Rhodothermales bacterium
CGAAACGAACCGATGTCCGCCTCCCGTCACTCGATGCCGTCCTCCCGTCACTCGACACAGGCCTCGTCGCCTCTGCCTCCTGTATATTAATACTCTCTCAGAGGCAATCCCAATCCAGGTATGAATATTTTAATCACGGGCGCTACCGGGTTTATTGGGGCTCGCCTCGTAAAGACGCTGTATACGAGAGGTCACCATATAACGGCCCTGGTGCGTAACAGCGAACGGGCAGGGCATCGACTGGGTGGCAGCATCCATTTGGTGGAAGCGGGCGATATGTCGGCGCTGACCCACGAAATCGCTTCGTCGGATTCCATCGTAAATCTGGCAGGCGAATCCATCATTGGAGGACGGTGGACACCGGAAAGGCGGAATCGGATACGAACCAGTCGTATTGATCTGACCGCCCGACTCGTGGACGGCATTGCCCACTCGCCGACGCGCCCCCGGAGCTTGATTTCCGCGAGTGCCGTGGGGTACTACGGGGACACCGGGGACAAGCCGGTCTCGGAAGAGTCCCCGGGCGGATCCGACTTCCTTGCAGCATTATGTGCGGACTGGGAAGCCGCTGCATTCAGAGCGGCAGAACACGGTGTACGAGTGGTCACCCCTCGAATCGGAATCGTGCTCGGAGACGGCGGAGGGGCGCTCTCGAAGATGCTTCCGGCATTTCGCCTCGGCCTCGGTGGCCGAATCGGTTCGGGACATCAGTTCATGCCGTGGATTCACGCAGATGACCTCATCGAACTGATCATAGCGATGATTACCGACGAAGGGTACCGAGGAGTTTTCAACGCTGTGGCGCCGTCTCCGGTCACCAACGCCGCTTTTACGGAAATCCTGGGCCGTGCGCTCGGGAGAAGGGCGCTTTTGCCTGTTCCAGGTGCCCTACTCCGATTAGCCCTGGGTGAGGCCGCAACACCGCTGATCACGGGCCAGCGCGCCATTCCCGAACGGATCCTCGAACGGGGCTTTCATTTCAGATTCGATAATCTTGACGAGGCGCTCGGCGCTATCCTGGCCCGGTGAATTCCGACGGTCCTCGACCCATCATCAACCGGGGGGAGAAGGCATCGTCGAAGACACATCGATCCTGACTAAATATTCGAAATCCAGGGTTTATCGTCGGTTCGAATCATCGATTCGAGGGTGTACTTCGGACAGATATACGTATCGATAAAATCCAGCAACGAATGGGCGACACCGCGAAGCGCCGTTTCGACCTGGCCATCGGTGCAGGTACCGTCCTCGGTGAACGCCTGTTGAACGCCGGCAATGGAAACGGCTCTTGGGAGGGCTATCGCACCCACATGAGAGCACACCCCGCGAAGCTGTTCCAGTGATTTGATGGCTCCGATACGACCCGCTGCTACACCGACGAGTGCGACGGGCTTTCCACTCAGAACGGATGGGAACCCGAGGTTTTCAATGATCAGCTTGGCCATAGCGGAATAACTACCGTGATATTCCGGCGTTGCGATGATCACACCAGTGGCATCCTCAACGGCATTCTTCAATCGTTCGGAATCTTCAGTCGGAGGTAGACCCGGAAACGAAAGTGACATTTCGCGGGCATCAAACGATATAACCTCCGCCTTACGGTCACTCAGTTCATCATTGACTATCGAGAGAGCCCGATACGTATAATTATCCGGCCTATTCGTCGCCGAAATACTGACTATCGCTGGCATATAATCTGGATTGAGAAACGGTAATAATTGATTTTCCTAACGCTGACTATCCTGTTCGCTGATCTGATCAACTCGTGAAGAAGTCAAACACATCTTCGATCGTGCTGCTATCGGCCCGATAGATCTCCGTGAACTTGCACCGCGTACAGGTGACCGTGGTGAACTTTTTGTTCTGAATGTCAAAAATCTTTGACAGTCCACCCCCGGTCGCGGCAAACTGACCGGTTTCATATTGCCGATTATCACACTTGGGGCATTTCCAGTTACTGTGTTCCATGGCTGCAGGCCTCACCGTTGGTTTCGGGTCCGGGAAATATACTCGTTCGACCACTCATTCGCGCATGGCGCCTCGTCAGTCGATGACTCGTGTTTACCCTGTCCCCGCTGCGCGTGGACACGGGTTCAAATGCTCGGTAACGTAAGAAGGCTCCGGGGGACCGTTGTCCCCCCGGAGCCTTCTTAGTAGCGCGTACGGGATTTGAACCCGTGTTACCGCCGTGAAAGGGCGGCGTCCTAAACCCCTAGACGAACGCGCCATGGGAATACGTACCATACAGGATTGTGCTCGACGCCGTCATCCCGTAAGAAAGAGGCCGAATCAATTGGTCCGGCCTCGATGGGGTGACCGAGGGGAATTGAACCCCCGACCTCCAGGGCCACAACCTGGCGCTCTAACCGACTGAGCTACGGTCACCATTTTGGTACAGAACAGAAATATACCCCGATACTCGTACTTCGGGCAACATCTAGGGAAGTGAAGTTTCGGTTTACAGGCGACGGTCGTTCGCGTGTCGTCGCTGAGGAAATACCCTACAATCCCGGGCATCCAGTTCATCCCGGTCTACCGGATGACCGCGATTTTTCCTCGGGCTGCACCTTCTCCTGCCTTTCCAACCGCCACGACGAGATAGATTCCAGAGTCCACGAGGTCTCCACGTTCATCCCTACCGTCCCAGGTGACACGTCCACCCCGCCCGGAAATTCGTCGAACGAGAGAGCCGGAGACTGTCACGATCCGGATGTCCGTCTCCTCCACGAGTCCCTGTATCGATACGTCCGGCGAAAGTCCATTTTCTATCCTGACAGGATTTGGAAATACGAACAGATCCTCTGCCGTCTTTGACGGCGCGACAGCATCGCTCCCGAATGAAATTAATCCGGTTTCTGTTGAGAAGAAGACACGACCCGAGACATCATCTACGGCAATCGAGAGGATCACGTCGGACAACAACGGAGAATTGTCCCTCGTGAAGTGTTCGACCGGAGCATAACCACCTTCGACCGATTCGACGAGCCACGCGCCGTCGTTTGTCGCGAACCAGATTCGATTTGCCGGGTCAACAGCCACATCATTTATCGTCAACCCGAATAACATGAACGTACCCAGGGAACGGTCTGCCCATTGTGGCCATATCGCTGTCGCCGATCCATCGCGAGCAACGACGCCTGTGTTTACGAAGTAGGCCGGTCCGCTCTCGGTTCCGACCCATACCAGACCATCTCTATCCTCGGCTACTGACGTCACACCAATTGCCGGTAGTCCCTGTCCCGCACCCCCTTTGTTTCCAAAAAACTGAAATTGATCGTCGGTAGCCAGTGCCGGATCGCCGGTCTCCAGAACCATCACACCGATCGATCGATTGAAGTCATTTTCATCCCGGATAATGATCCATTTCTCGTCGAACGAATCGTTGAAAATTCGACCGTAAGCGGTGGACCGACTCGATAGACCGTCTCCGATTTGCGGGCCAAACGCCTGCCAGTCACCATTCACCGTTCTTCTGTGGAGCGGAAATCCGGAGCCCCGGGTCGTGACCCACAGATTCCCATCGGAGTCCGAATCGAGTCCTCCAACGATCACGAATGAACTCGTCCCTGTCGCCGGTCGTAGCGATGAATTCCCCGGACCATACAGTACAACTTCTCCGTCTGGCGATACGCTGGCTACACCACTCCCTTCCGATCCTGCCCAGCCCATCCCGGACGCATCGGCGTGTACCCGGGTAAACCGGGATGTACCACTCAGTTCTGTATTGAAATGGGTCGAGAATGTCGTCCACCCACCGGTTGGATCGAACCGATGGAAACCCGTGTTGGCTGCCGAGGCCCCTCCCGCCCAGAGCGTTCCTGCCTCATCGATATCCAGGTCAGTGAACACGCCTTCGAACGGACCTGCCGGGATGACTGTAAATTCAGGGTTTATCTGTGTATCTGTCGCTGACGGAGAGGGCGCGGAAACGAGTCCACCCTCCAGATCTCCTACCCAGAACGTCGTCCCGGAGATGGGAAGAACGGACGTTGGATCCTGCAATCCAGCTATGGAGACAATCCTGGTCTGTCCACCCGGTTCGACCACGATCAATCGGAATCGCTCAACGCCGATGAGTCGATTCTGGCTTGTACGGAGTTGGGTCACCGCCTCCGAGGTCACAAACAGGCGGGAAAACGTTCCATTCAGTTCCCGTTTATAGAGGTCCGAGACCGTACCTACAAACAGGCTCCCTTCGAAAAATTGAACGGATAATACCCCGGTGGCCGTCACCGGGAGCCCGATTCGCTCGTTTGTCCACTGTGTGGGATCCTGAAGATTGGTGGTATGAACCGGTGCGTGAGCTATTCCGTCTTCGGTGGCAGCCCAGAAATTGAGTATCCCGGATTGATCGGGTCCGACCGTCACGTCGTGTACCGCGGTGGCGGCCGTATTCGTCCCCAGTCTGGTGTATGAATCCCTGACTTCAAGCTTGACAGGGTCGAAGACAACGATCCCGAAGTTCGTCGATATCAGAAGCGAATCTCCTCGAACACTGATACGATTGATCCCCCGGGCAGAAAACTGCGATGCCCGTTCGATGTCGCGAAACGAATCAACTTTACGACTTCCCCAGTCAATCCTGTCCAGGGTTCCATCTCCATAGCCGATCCAGGTCTGCGATCGACGTGGATCAACGGCGACCGTACGGGCGTCGACGCCATGAAGACCCTCCGCGACTGTGAAGCGGTCTATTTCTCCGCCGGAAACGGTGTATCGATAGACGCCTCCGCGGGTGGCTATCCAGAGCACATCGGGCGTCCCATCGAGGGCCTGAACCTGTCTGAAAGACGTGTGTGATGTCCAACCCGGTGTCTGCGCTGCAATCGGAGCGTCTGACGTTGCAAGAATCAGAATAGCCGTAACCACCCGAATGGATATCATTCCACCCATTCGATCCGCGCAAACGGACGCCTTAGAAAACTTCCTCAAGAACGAAAAACCGGTGTTCAATGCTTCTATCGTAGAATGTTGACGGCAAACGCGAGTCTTCATTATAAGGTCCACTTCTGACTCAGAAAACGCCATTCGGCTTCGTTCATCCCTATGATTCCCAATCGATCGTCGTCACTTGCTCTCCATCCATGATAATCAGAACCTCCGGTGATGTCGAGGTCATATTTTTTTGCCAACGTCGAATAATACCCCTCCAGCATGTCGTCATGACATGGATGATGAACCTCCACGGCATCTATCCCCGAGGCGATCAGATCGATCACTATTCGATGATCCATCATGTGTCCGGGGTGTGCAATCGAGAGTTTCCCGCCGGCAGCGTGAACGGTACGAATCACTTCCCTGGCCCCGGGAAGGCGACGGGGAATGAATGTCTGCGTATCCTCAACGAGGTACTTTTCGAATGCTTCCTGCATGGAACTCGCAACCCCGGCATCCACCAGAAGTCGCGCCAGATGGGGCCGCGTCGAAAGATCTCCTGATCTGCATCGGTTCTCCGCGTCTTCTGCAACCCGGAGACCACACTCCCTGAAACGTCGGATAAAGTCAAGGGACCTTTCAATTCGCCGCTTTCCCATGTCGTCGAGAAAATCTCCCAACGCCGGATCATCAGCATCAAACCCGTAGGCCAGCAGGTGCACCTCTGTCGGCCCCACACCGGAACTGATCTCAACCCCGCTGACCGATACCAGCCCCATTTCGTCGCAAACACTCCTGACCTCTGCCTGGGCAGAAATGGTATCATGATCCGTCACCGAGATCGCCTGAAGACCTCGTGCTGCAGCCCGCCTCACCACTTCCGACGGGGAGTGCGAACCGTCCGAGTGATTTGAGTGTATATGAAGATCTGCCGTGATCATGTCATCCATATGCCGATCAATAGTACCTTCGGGTGCTACCCACGATTAACGTACCGGATCCAATACAATGAGGCGTCTCTGGAGTCCCTGGCGGGCCGCGCACATCGAAGCGGTCCCTGTCGATGAGGCGAACGTGCGTTCGATTTTCTCGGAGCTCGCAGCCGAAACGGAGGACGAGAAAAATTTCATTCTGTACCGGGGGGCGCATTTGTTTGTGATTATGAATCTGTATCCCTACAACAACGGTCATCTGCTCATTATACCCTATCGAGAGGTCGACGAGTTCACCTCGCTGTCGTCGGAGGAGCAGACGGAAATGATCCGCCTCGTGGACCAGTCCATCACGTGGCTTAAAGACGCGCTGGCCCCGGACGGATTCAATGTTGGAATGAATCTCGGGGTCGCCGGAGGAGCTGGCATCCCGAAACACGTACACATGCACGTCGTACCGCGGTGGTCTGCCGACACAAACTTTATGGCGGTAACGGCGGAAACAAAAGTCATCCCGGAAGCTGTCGAAGATACCTACAGAAAACTGAGAAGAGTCATCGTTGAGAGCAGTTCAAACGAATAGTACCATTGTAGAAGACGACGTCTCTGATGCCCCTGCCCGGGTTGCTCAGGAGCCTTCTATTTCGTTTCGATCGATACTGTGGCCCATCATTCTGGGCCTCGGCGTGTTATCGGTCATCGGTTATTTCACGTTCGAACCCCGGGCGTTCGAACAGATGATGGAGTCACTTAATCCCTGGATTATGTCGGCTGCCCTCGGAAGTGTCGGACTTCGCATTCTGATGGGAGGATGGCGCCTCAGTTTTGTCTCCCATGGGAAACTGTCGTTTCGGGGAGGTATCAAGGGACAGCTTGCGTGGGACTTCGCCTCGAACATCACGCCCTCCCTCGTCGGTGGCGCGCCGATCGCGGCCTACTACATTGCCAGAAGCACCAACGAAAAATCAGATTCGCCGGTTCGGATGGGTGAAGTAACGGCGTTTATGATGTTTATCATGCTCCTGGACCAGTCCTGGTTCGCCCTTTCCGTCCCCGTCATCCTGGTGACAGCAACATTCATGGACGTGATCCCGTCGAGTGCCGGCTCTGTCGGCATGATCACGGCCGTTGTCTACTTTATCATGTTCATGGGATGGACGGGGCTGTTTGCCTACGGAACACTCTTCCGCCCGCACCTGCTCGGTCGCGTGGTAGACACGGTCTGCCGCCTACCCTTTCTCCGGCATTTCCGGGAACGGGTACAGTCTGAAATGGGAGAATACGCGAGCCGGGCCGGTCATATTCGGTCTCAGCCCATCTCGTTCTTCGTTCGCGGCCTCCTGCTGACGGGCGCCACCTGGATGGCTCGTTACATTCTGGTAGTCTTCATCGTCTGGAGCATCTTTCCCGATGTAGATCAACTCCTCCTCTTCCTGCGCTCCATGGCTATGACCGTGGGCTCGCTCGTGATGCCCACTCCGGGAGGCGCGGGAGGAGTGGAAGGGTTGTATGTACTGTTTTTCAAATCCATGATGCCGACTGCGTTTCTTGCGCCAACACTTTTCGCATGGAGACTCCTCGGCTACTATATCTTCCTGGCCTTCGGGGTGCTGCTGTCCACCCGGCACGTGCAGCGGTCCATTCGAAAAAAGGATTAGAACACGGTCAACCTCGCCTAGCCCATGTCTGAGCCGGACCTCTCCGTGGAACGCTTCGATCTGGATCGATTCGATTTTCGAAACGTCCACGCGGATATCCATTTTGCCACGGCCAGTGACCGGTATGCCGGTTGGATCAGACAGATCTACAGCGAAAACTGGACGCCCGCTATTAAATCCAGAAAGAGAACGCTGGGCGGGAAAAATTTCGAGGAACGAACGGTTCCGGTTGCGTCAGTGGGAGAATATTTTGATCATTTTGGAGCCCTCGAACTGGATTTTACATTTTATCGGACCCTGCTTGATTCCGAGGACAAGCCCACGAGTAACTACTTTGTTCTAGAGCAATACGCAGCATCTGCTCCGGACGGGGCCCGATTCATTCTGAAAGCACCGCGGCAGGTGACGGCCCGGACCTATCGACGATCGCGGAACGGAAAAACTGAATATGATACCAATCCGGACTATCTGGACAGCTCGATCTTCATGAATCGCTTCCTGATTCCGGCGCTGAAACTTCTCGGGTCCGGACTTTCCGGAGTGATATTCGAACAGGAGTATCAACGGAAGGCCGAATCTCCGTCGTCGGTCGAGTTCGTCAGACAATTGGATCGTTTCATGGACGGCATTGTCGACGAACCCGGTATCCATTTCGAGATCAGATCCCCACACCTGCTCACGCGTCCTTACTTCGACTGGCTGGAATCCCGGGGGGCCGGTTCCGTATTCAGTCACTGGACGTGGCTTCCACCGCTCTCAGAGCAACTCAGGCGTTCGGACCATCGATTCACATCGTCCAGCAAACAGGTGCTCATTCGGTTGCTGACTCCGCTCAGAATGACCTACGCAAAAGCCTACGAACACGCGTCTCCATTCGACCGGCCGATTCCGGCTCTGTGTGAAACGCCGCAGGCCAGTCAGATGATTACCGATACGACAACCATCGCCCTGGAGTCGCTCCGTCAGGATCGGGCGGTGACCATCATTTCCAATAACCGGGCGTGGGGGAATGCTCCTTCCCTGGCCCAGAAAGTGGCGCGCAGCATCCGAACCGAATTGGAACGGTAACCCGGGTCGAACGGCCCGAACACCGGTGTGAAACCACGCGGGATGAGTATCCGTGTCCGCAGCAGCGCTGACCGACCCTACGCCCTTCCGTAGTCGTCTTCCAGCCGAATAATATCATCCTCTTCGCACCGACCGAGCTGGGTTTCGATGATAATGAGCTCTTCCGTACCATCATTCTGTATACGATGTACTCCACCGATCGGGATGAATACCGTATCACCTGATTTCACCCGTTTATCCTCGGCATCCAGCGTAAACACGCCCTCTCCGTTTACAATCACCCAGTGTTCGGCTCTGTGTGCGTGTTTCTGAAGGGAAAGCCGCTCTCCGGGATGCACAAGAATGCGTTTAAGCCGGTATCCGTCTTCATTCAGATACTCTTCCCATCGCCCCCACGGCCGGTTATCTGCGTCAATCCAATTCATCAGGTTATGTGCTCATCAGTCATATAAAGGGGAACACTCACGTGTCCCGTCAAGCTACGATGCAACCAGGCCGGCAGCAGCGTCATCAGCAGACTTTCCGAACAGGCGCAGTCCTCCGATCAGTACGATGACTC
>CAYLHF010000005.1:104689-132153 GCA_964383365.1 uncultured Rhodothermales bacterium
GCGTCATCAGCAGACTTTCCGAACAGGCGCAGTCCTCCGATCAGTACGATGACTCCGAGAATCAGAGAGAGATACCACGGAAAACCGAATCCGGTCGGAATCGTCCCGATGACCACACCGACCGTTCCCACGAAGAGGGCATACGGAAGCTGGGTTCGGACGTGATCCATGTGGTCGCATCCGGACGCCATAGACGACAGAATCGTCGTATCGGAGATAGGAGAACAATGATCGCCCCAGACTGAACCGGCGAGAATACAGGCAACCGTCGAGTGCAGGATATAGTAGTCTGACGCTGCGGTCATTCCATTGGTCGACATGACCGCCCAGGCCAGTGGCAATACGAGAGGAAGCAGGATTCCCATGGTTCCCCAACTGGAACCCGTCGCAAACGCGGTCGCCGCCGCGAGAACAAAAACGATTGCAGGGACAAATCCGGGGTTCAACTTATCTCCGAGCACGGTCACCAGATAATCAGCCGTATGCAGCACGTCGGTCACCGAAGACAGCGACCAGGCGAGAACCAGAATAATCATCGCAAACATCATCCCCTTCAGACCTCCGTACCAGGCCTCAACGATCTCTCCAACGGTCAGAATACGCTGAAACGTCGTCAGCGTCGCAGCAGTTATTACACCCAGGAGCGATGCCCACATGAGGGCCTTGTAGGAATCGGCAGAACCGATGATCTCCCGGATTGTGTCTCCCGTACCGGTGGCATAGAGTCCTGCCAACACCCCACCGATGAGCACCAACACGGGTAGGATGGCGTTGATCATGCGATGTGGCTTACCCTCCTTGGGAGCCATCTCTTCTCCCGATGCAATCGACTGGTCGACGCTCGCATCGGGAGCAAGCACCTGACCGGTCGAACGGGCTCTCAATTCAGCCTTGTACATCGGACCAAAATCTCTACGTGAATACGCCACGGCGAACACAAAGAAGACGGCAAGAAGCGGGTAGAAGCTATAGGGAATCGACGCAAGAAAGAGACCATAGGCAGAAGCATCCACGGTCGGCATCGCTTCGAGTGCTGTCCCGATCAGTCCGACTTCGTACCCGATCCATGTCGTCACAAATGCAACGCAGGATACCGGAGCTGCGGTCGAGTCGACGATATACGCCAGCTTTTCTCTTGAAATATGCAGACGGTCCGTGACCGGGCGCATCGTGTTACCGACGACGAGCGAGTTGGCGTAATCGTCAAAGAAAATGGCTACACCGAGCGCTCCCGCGGCCAACTGACCGCGCTTGGGCGAACTGGCCCACTTCACGATCTGATTGACGACCCCCTGCATGCCGCCATTCTTGGAAATAATGCCCACCATACCCCCGATCATGAACGAAAACAGGATGATAGCCGCCTTGCTCGGATCCGAGAGCGACCGAAGGACAAAGACCTCATACGTATCGAGTAGTCCGGACCATGCACCATAGAACGAAAAGCCGACGGCGATGGTGGCCCCAACCCAGAGCCCCAGAAAAAGCGCCGGAACAACGCGCTTGAACGCGAGGGCGATGACGATTGCGATGAGCGGTGGAAGAATGGATAACCACCCGGGAATAGATCGGCTGTGCGCCTCGGCGACTGTCGTACCCGAACGGAGCAGCGATACCTCTGCTCGACCGGAGTGAGATGTCTTGATGTCACTGGCTATCCAATCTCCATCGTCCCCATCGGTCAACGGATAGACGGTGTCTCCGACGAGAATCTGGTACGCGGCTATACCCAGCGTGTCACCCTCAGCGGTGACATGAACAGAAAAACCGACACCCGACAGGACCGTAGGCGGAGCAGTAACCTCGAATGTCTGAGCCAACGCCGACGGGATGGAGAGAAGAAGCAGAATGAGTCCGACCAAAGGACGTCGCATAAAAAATATTGAGGTCAGTTAACGATGATTCAAGTTTTCCGAGTCGTTCCTGGACGTGAATACGTACTAATTCGACGTACCAAAAATCCGATCGCCCGCGTCCCCGAGTCCGGGTCGGATATAGGCGTTCTCGTCGAGTTCTCTGTCAATAGACGCGGTCGTGATTTCTACCTCCGGGTACACCGACGATAACGTCCTGATCCCCTCAGGTGCGGCAACGAGACAGACAAAGGAGAACAGTTTCGCTCCCCGGCGCTTGAGGTGCGAAATCGCCCCTACGGCGCTCCCTCCGGTCGCCAGCATCGGATCTACGACAATCACCCGGGCCGTCTCGAGGCCACCGGGAATATTGGAGTAGTAGTCGATCGGACGGTGCGTACTCTCATCCCGATACATTCCGAGGTGTCCAATCCTGGCTTCCGGGACGAATCGAACGAATCCGTCGATCATACCCAGACCGGCCCGTAGAATCGGGACAACGATGATTTGCTCGTCGAGGACGACGCCATCGGTATCTTCGAGTGGGGTTGAAATCGTCTCGCTTCGTGTCCGAAGCCCCCTCAGAACCTCGTATGCAAGAATGGTAGATATATTGGACAGGGTGGTTCGGAACCGGCCATGTGGGGTGTCCCGCCTGCGCAGTATTGTCAAATCCCTCTTGAGGAGAGGATGATCTACGACGACAACCTTGCTGATTGCAGGGTCATCCTGGTCGGGATCATTCTCAGATGTGTCTGCTTCCGCCATGACTTCCTCCGATCACTTCTGTTCTGACGATTCCGCCTCCTGCGTCAGCCACGGTTTACGCTCGAAATAACTGTCCGTCAGTCTCTTGAGCAGTCCGGAAAGCAGAACGAGCGAGAGTACATTCGGCAGCGTGACCAGCGAGAGTGCAACGTCTCCGATATCCCAAATGGTTGTAACGGCGAGCGTCGCACCGACAAAATGCATGATCAGAAAAACGAACTTGTAGGGCAGAATCGCCTTTTTTCCCCAGAGATAATTCGCGCATCGATCACCGTAGTAACTCCACGAAATGGCCGTGGATATGGCAAACAGAAAGACACAGACGAGGACGATGTATTTCCCGAGACCGCCGAGTCCCATCGGTTCCATTCCGCGCTCGAAACCGAGTGTTGTAAGGGGTGAACTGTTTCGGACGCCGTCACCGTAAAGCGTTGTGAGCCGCGTACCCTCTACCGTTTCGGCTCTCGGAACCAACGACCCCTCACTTCCTCTTGGAAACAGGGTGCCGGTAAATGGCTCGGTCTGATCTTCGTCGATGAAGAGTCGATCCACCGATACATCGTAATAGGCCAGCCGCGGATCAGCGTCATTCGGAGCGACCTGATACCCGTCGTTGACGCTGATCTTCTCCGGCGCCGAAACGCCCTCGTAACTCTGGGCTTCATTGACTTCTACGTACGAAACGTTTCCGTCGTCGAGGTCCAGAGTCGTCGGAATTCGCTCTGCGTAAACACCCGTTGAAATGATCACGAGACCGGTCATCGTGCAGATAATGATCGTATCGATGAACGGCTCGAGGAGTGCAACGACTCCCTCTGAGACCGGCTCTTCCGTTTTCGCAGCCGAGTGGGCGATCGGGGCGGATCCCTGGCCGGCCTCATTTGAAAAGAGCCCCCGTTGAACTCCGTATCTCATCGTAACCAGAAACAGTCCGATGCCGGTCCCCGCCACACCCGCCGATGGATTGAAGGCATCCGTGACGATGGTGACAAGAGACGGAATGACCATATCAAAATGATAAAACAGGATGATCAACGCACCGACTACATAAATACTGGCCATCACCGGGGCCAGAATACTCGTCACGGCGCCAATTCTACGGATCCCACCGATGATGACGAGGCCCACTACCGACGCCGTCGCCAGTCCGGTAATCCACGTATCGACCCCGAAATGATCGGCAATCTGTGTGGCAATGGTGTTGGCCTGAATCGCGTTGCCCGTGAAGAAGGATGTGACCATCAGCATGAACGCAAAAAAAGCGGCAACGGGTTTCCAATTCCAGCCAAAGACATCTTTTATACCCCGCTCGATATAGTACATGGGGCCACCGGCCACACTCCCCTCCCAGGCATGTCCCTCATCGATCTTGACCCGATAATGCTGGGCGAGCGTGACCTCGCTGAATTTGGTTGCCATACCGAGGAGAGCGGTCATCCACATCCAGAACATGGCTCCCGGGCCTCCCCAGTGAATAGCCAGGGCGACTCCGGCGATATTACCGATACCAACCGTCGCAGATAGCGCGGTCGTCAGCGCCTGAAAATGCGAAACGTCACCCGTCTCGTTGGGGTCGTCGTACTTGCCCGACGTGACCGCGAATCCATGACCGAGCCGACGAATCTGAATCAGTCCCAAACGAATGGTCAAAAAAGCACCGGTTCCGAGAAGTCCGAAAACAAGGACCGGGGATAACCAGGAGTTGGCGATGTCGAGGACGTGAGCCAGGGTTTCCATCTGAATTCAGGCTGGTTGAAGGGTAGAAAGGACGTACTGCTGCATTGCGGCTTGCACCTGCTGGATCATAGAATCCGTTGGAAATACCATGCTGTGGCTGGTCGTTGACGGTGGATCCTGTGGCAGAATGGGCTTCCGGGCCTTTTAGCAGGCCGACAATGCGAGCAAAATCAAACGGCGAGCAATATAACGTGTCACCCACGTGTGAGCAAACCACTTCCGCCACCGGTGCCCCTACCCAGCGTTGCCGGATCGACTTCCACCAACTGGTGTTTCATGACGGCGAGTGTGCGAGCCGGAAATTTCCTGACCAACCGGTAGTCGTGCGTGGCCATCAGAAGAGTCATTCCCTGTCGATTCAGCCCGAGCAGCAGACGGTGGATATCATCGGCTACGGCTGGATCCAGATTCCCGGTCGGCTCGTCTGCTAGCACAATCCAGGGGTCGTTGACAATTGCTCTGGCAATGACTACGCGCTGCTGTTCCCCGCCTGAGAGTTCATGTGGAAAACGGCTTCGCTTATGTCCAAGACCTACCCTGGAGAGGATTTGAAGCACTCTGCTTTTTACAGCCTTACCGCTCTTTCCCGTCACGTAGAGAGAGAACGCCACATTTTCGAAGACACTCCTGTCCGGAAGCAGTTGAAAATCCTGGAATACGATACCGAGCGATCGCCGCAAAAAAGGAATTTCTTTAGGTGAGATCGTGTCCGACCGAAAGTCTGCAATTCGGACCTCTCCGCTGTCGGGAAGCAGGTCCATGTAGAGCATCCGCAACAGCGTGGTCTTTCCGCTCCCCGTGGGACCGACGAGGTATACCATTTCTCCACGATCAATCCTCAACGAGACATCACTGAGAACGTGCTTCCGTCCGCCCTCGGGTAAAGGAAATGAGATCGATGCCTCCGTGAATGCTATCAATGGATCGAACGGGTGTTACGGGTGTGTGTTTGGCCGCGGGGCGGTTCCGGGCCCTCCTGATGAGTTGGAATGTCAATCTACGAAGCTGAACCTTACCGGTTCGAACGAAAAACGGGGTATGCTCACCTTGCCTTACGGCAGACCCAGTGAATGCGCTCTGACTCTATCGTAGACGGTTCGAGAGAGAAATCGTCATACGATCCAACCGCCTCCAGCGGGCCCGGCGCCAACATCCCTGAGATCTCTTCTCGCTCATACGCCCGCTGCACATGGTGCTCACGAAACACGTCAGACCCGGTACATAGTTCAAAAGTGGTCGTGTGATGCCTCGATTCAGCGTCGTACCGACTGTCCCGGTGATAATCAAACCGGGAAGCCACGGCGTCTGAAGGTAACAGCAGAATCGATCCGTCATCCTCGAAATAATCTTCGTTATTCGTAGAATTTGCCGGAGTACTCTGATCGAATATAAACAGACCATCCGGGGTAAGTCGTTCTGCGACACGGCCGAATAGCGACGTAACCTCATTTTCTGCGAGTAGATAATTCAACCCGTCATACAGCAGAAGAATGGCGTCGAAGGGCCCATGAGGCAATATTTTATTGAAATCACATATAGATAATTCAACAATAGAGTCGAGGCCTGCACATTTGTAGGCGGCTTCATTCAGCATTTCCTGCGATCGGTCGGTAGCGAGGTAGCTGGATACCGATCGAAAGGCCGATTGGATTACTCCCTCCGGACGGTTACCGAAATCCGGTGCAGACGGGGAATGTAGATTGGTCGACGACCGCTCGCCGATCCTTTCGGCAACGAGTGCGGCAAACGTTCCCGTGCCACAACCCAACTCCAGAATACGAGATGGCTTCTGTCCGTGGTATGACAGGATGCCGTCGATATGGTCGACCCATCCCGGATAGTCAACGTGTTCCATGACGGCATCGTAGCCCGCCGATAGTACAGAGTACGGTCTTACGTCCATCATGTCAGTCGGCATTCTGGCCGGAAGGCGTATTCGCGTGCAACGGCACCTGTCGCGATCCCTCGGTCGCCGTCCGGGCCAATCGTCTCCTCGCCACATCCATCGCGAGGTAGATGGCACTTCGCATGCTGTCCGGACTGGCCACGCCCTTGCCCGCGATGTCAAAAGCGGTTCCGTGATCTGGAGATGTCCGGACGATACCCAGACCCGCCGTGTAATTTACTCCGGAATCAAACGCGAGTGCTTTGAACGGCACAAGTCCCTGATCATGGTACATAGCGAGAACGCCGTCGTATTTCCTGTAGGACGCCGTCCCGAAAAAACCGTCTGCCGGAAACGGTCCGGCAGCATGAATTCCGTTCTCACAAGCACTCCGTATGGCGGGAATCAGCACATCGGCCTCTTCAGAACCGAGCAGACCATTCTCTCCGGCGTGCGGATTGAGTCCCAGAACAGCGATCAACGGCCTGGATATTCCGAAATCGGACTCCAGCGTGGTTGACAGGATCTGCAGTTTCTCGAGAACAGCCTCCCGCGTGACCAATGCCGGAACGCTCGACAAGGGAACGTGCGCCGTGACGAGTCCGATCCTGAGTTTGTCGGCGACCATCATCATGGTATGAGGCCGGTGACCACACTTTCGGGCGATGAACTCTGTATGCCCCGGCGAATCATATCCTGCGAGACCGATGGCTTCTTTCGAGATCGGGGACGTGACCATCGCGTCTACTCTATCCTCAAGACACAGGTCCACGGCGCAGTCGACAGCTTTCATCGCCAGGGCCCCTGCAGTACCACTTAAAATGCCGAAGTCTACTTCGAACGAAGGGTTTCCCTCCATATCCAATACAGGAATGCCGTCCTTACCGTCTGACCACTCCGCCTCCTGGGTCACACCGGACACCCTCGCGGCATGGAGTTGGATACCACTCAGATCGAGCCTCTTCATATGTTCGCGTAACACCTGAAGAGAACCGATCAATATCGGCTGGATCCGATTGACCAGGCGGGAATCCGTCAGGCACTTGAGAGCGACTTCCGGACCGATTCCATTGGGATCGCCGATGCTTATGGCAATCCGGGGTCGAACTCGATACGCACCTTCCTGAAACATCGTAAAAAGGGGTCCTAACCGCGCCTCTGCTGAACGTAATCGCGAAGAAACTCGACGAGAAGACGTACCCCGAAACCGGTGCCACCGACCGGCCGGTAGGCCTGGGCTTTACTTAAAAATGCCGGGCCCGCAATGTCGATATGCACCCAGGGATAGTCGACAAAATGTTCGAGGAATTTTGCTGCAGTAATGGAACCAGCCTCCCGCCCACCGACATTTTTGAGATCAGCCACATCACTCTTGAGAGCCTCACCGAATTCGTCATGCATCGGAAGTGGATGGACCAGGTCACCACTTCGATCTCCCGCGTCCCTAAATGCCTGGAGACGCTCCGACGCACCCTCGTAATCGTTGGTCATCACGCCCGCGATGAAATTTCCGAGCGCAATCACGACTGCGCCGGTCAATGTTGCCAGGTCGACGACGAGTTCCGGATTCAGTGATGTCGCATATGAGAGCGCGTCAGCGAGAATCATTCTACCCTCCGCGTCTGTATTCAGCACCTCGACGGTCTTACCCGAATGCATGTGAATGACGTCACCGGGTACATAGGCGTTCTGTCCCGGACGATTATCCGTGGCTGGAATGAGTGCGATGACGTGGATGGGCAGGTCGAGTCGCGCAACGGCCTCCATGGTTCCCACGACAGCGGCCGCTCCGGCCATATCCGACTTCATCAGGTCCATTGAATTCTTCGTCGGTTTGAGCGAGAGCCCCCCCGTATCAAATACGACACCCTTTCCAACCAGAACGATGGGGCGGTCGTTTCGTGCATTCTCGTTCCGGTACTCAAGTACGCTGAACGTGGGAGGCTCAAGAGACCCGCGGTTCACGGCCAGAAGACCGTTCATCCCCTCCTCCTCGATCAGCGTCCTGTCCCAGATGGACGCCTCATAACCATATTTCTTCGCCGATTTCTCGATCGACTTGCCAAGCATGGTAGGGGTTTTTTCGTCCGGAGAGAGGTTGACGAGGTCGCGAGCGGAGTAAACCGACTCTGCAACAATCCGCCCACGATCTGCACCGCGCCTCACCTGTTTGTCCTGCGAAGACGTCTGAACGACGAGACGCTGAACTCCCGTCTCCGTATCCCTCTCGGTCATGTACCGCCGGAACGTATAGGATCCGAGCGTAAACCCTTCAACCAGCCCCTGACTGACCGCCTCCACGTCAAGGTCTGTTTCCGGGATGGCAATTGCCGCCGTTTCGGAAGCGATTGACGCCAGTACACGGGCTCCCACCGAGCCAGCCCGGCGCACGCCTTCGACAGTAAGCAGTTCACGGTCCCCGAGCCCCACGAGTACGACTCGCTGCGTGGATCCGGATTCCGGATAGATAATGATTGTTGATCCCGGTGAACCCGAAAAATCGGGACGGGCCCGGTCAAGAGCCGCCCCGAAATGATCAGACAGGTCGTTTAAGCCTTCCTCCACATCTCCGGAGCAAACCGGGATGATCAGTGAATCGACATCGAGTTCAGAGAGTGATATGGTTGAAACCGAAACCTTCATTTCGCGGGTTTTTGTGTCTGCATGTGTAATAGTGACGCGAGATATTCCGTATCGTCCTCGCTTAGATCTTCCTTCGCATGTTCGCCCTGATCTTTCAGTACAATGAACTTCTCAGCGCCACGAACGGCGATTTCAATCGTCTCGTCCAGCGATTTCTTGAGGAAAGCCCCGGACGCGTTGCGATGACCGCCTCCTCCGAGGGACTGGGCCCAACGATGAACGTGGTCATCCAGACGAGATCGGAAACTGACTTTCGTCCCTCGCTCGGTCTCCGTGAAGAGCATCGCAACCCTTACGCCCTCTACCGAGAGAATGTAATTGACGAACCCGTCTGCCTCTTCAATGTTGACCCCGATTTCGTTGAGCATTCTTCGGGTGATCGCCATATAGCCAACCTGTCCGGCATGGGTGATTGTGAGGGTATCGAGGACTCGACTCAGGAGGCGCAGACCCTCGACCGACCGACGATCGAATATCGCTGTATGTATCACGGCCGGATCGAGCGACCCACGTTCTATGAGGTCAGCAATAATCCGGTGCACGGCCGGCGTGACATTGCTGAATCGAAACGACCCCGTATCGGTCATGATCGCCACGTAGAGTGCCGTCGCGATGTCGCTTGAAATTTCGTCGAGGTCCCAACCGGTCAAGATTCGGAATATGAGTTCGCCCGTCGACGATGCCCTTTCGTCACGGAATACGGTCGTGAACCAGTCTTCGGGGCCGGTGTGATGATCTATCAGAATACACGGCCCGCCAGCATTTCTGAAAACCGGTCCGACACTCCCGAGACGATTCTCGGCATTCGTATCGAGTACGATTCGGAGGTCGGCATGCTGAATCCGCTCCCGCTGGGAAAGCGAACCGTCAAACGTTTCCAGCATATCGAGACCCTCCAGCCAATCCATGTTGGACGACGGAGGATCATGATTGATAATGGAAACCTCCTTACCCTTCGCTTGCAGATAAAGCCCGAGCCCTAACACGGAACCGACGGCATCGCCATCCGGGCGGGTATGCGTCGAAAGGACGACGGTCCTGGCTTCCTGCAGTATCGAAACGATCTCCTGGGTCATGCACATTCAGAAAGAAACGGGAAGAAACCGAAAGAAAAAATTAGCCACCCGTAAACGCATTCACCCGCTGATTGTTCGACCATTCCCCGACGGTACTTTTGACTCGATGGATCTAATTCCAGAGCCACTCTTTTCGCAATTCCAGCATGGCCCCATCAGGGTCCGTCTCCGTTTCTTCGAGGGTCACAACCTCCAGCGTGGGATCTTCCGTGAGCGTGACGTCCGCCTCGACCCTCCTACCTCGTTGCCGGTAGACGATATGCAGGACATCGCCGGGCACCGACCGATCAACAACGGCATCCAGGTATGCTGCCGCTGTGACGTCATGACCGTCGATAGACAGGATAAGATCGCCCTCGTCCACGCCGGCGACATAGAGTGGGGTACCTTCGACCGGTGCGCGCATCACCACTACGTCTCCACTCCGGTCGGCAATCCGTCCTCCGAGCACCGCCTTTCCGGGGTTTTTCTTGCGAAGAATGAAGCCGGCCCGACCCAGGAGTGACGCATAATCGGGTACGTCTCTTCCGGTCACATATCGATCGAAGAACGACCCGGCGAATCCTTCGTCTCCGGTATAATCGGCAAGTGTCGCTTCGATGTCTTCGAGACGATAGGCTGTTTCGTTTCTGCCGAAGACATCCCACATCGCTCTCATGAACCCATCCATCGTCTGATCGAATCGGGTTCGCAGATCCAGATCCAATGCCAGACCGAGGGCACTCCCCCACGTATAATAGGAGATAAACGTGTTGGCATAATTCAGACGGTCCCCGAACGATGAACGATCGACCATCGGGGCCTGTTGACTCATTTCGGACGCTGATCGGTGACTTCTGCCGGGAGCGTTGATGACCGTATTCAGCGTTCTCGACAGGCTGTGGGCGTACTCCTCGGTAGTCGAAAGATTGGCGCGCCTGATGGACAGGCCTGTGTAGTAACTGGTTACGCCTTCAGCGAACCACATGGACCGGGACTGATTGACGTGTTCGAAATTGAATGGTTCGATCCCTACCGGACGTATCCTCTCGACGTTCCACTGATGAAAAAATTCATGGGCGACCGTCCCCAGATTTGCTTTCCCATCGTCACTGAGTGGTGTCGTGCCGATTACGATGGTCGAATTTCTGTGCTCCATGCCATCGCCGTGGACATAGGGAAGATAATCTGCGATAAATGTATACGTACCACCATCGTAGGGTGGAGGGCCACCGAATACCTGATATTCCGCCTCCACAATCTTTTTTACGTTCTCGGTAAAGACATCTACCTGCTCATCGGTCCCATCGTGATGAACCGCCAGTCGTACCGTGTAGCCGCGGTCCACCTTCCATTCTCTCCAGGAAAAATCGCTCAGCTCTGTTGGCGAGTCCATGAAATACTGCAGGTGCGGTGCGCTGAACGAGTCTGAATCATCCCCCGGACTCAACTGGGTCGCGATTTTCCAGTCTTCGTCCGGTCGACTGAAATGAATGGTTATCGGGGCGTCCTGCAGTCCCCGAGCCCACATAAATGTCGCCGGCATATTCAGGTGCGCATGGGTCGCATCGATCCCCGTAAACGTTCCGTCTGCCCAATCCGCAAAGAGCGTATAATGGACTACGACGACTCCATCATGTCCGGATACATCCCACTGGTGTGGATTGGGATGGGCGATAACGAGCGTATTCCCGTGTGCGTCAGTCGCGGCTACATCGTACACGTTTTTTGCAAACTCATGCAGCGCGTACCGGCCCGGAGATGTCCGGCTCATCCGTACTTCCAGCGCCTGGCCCCTCGGTACCTCTGAAAACGTCACGGTGACATTGGCCTCATGATGTACCGCGTTTGGAAACGCAATTTCGTAATGGACGCCGGGATCGGCGGAAGACGCGGCGGCTGAGAAACCCAGAAGACACAGGAGTGGAAGAATCCGGAGCTTGAACATCGGAAAAGTAGTAGGTTCAGGGCCTTGAGACAGGCCAGGATGAATAGATGCAGGATAGTACGTACTGCTGCCGCTGGATCATAGGGAGAAACGAATTTCAAGGAAACATGACGCCGTCCGGGGTTACGGATACACCCGGTACGACTTCCAGTCATTGTCGTCCCTCTCGTAGATGAGACGGTCGTGGAGCCGGTCGGCTCGTCCCTGCCAGAACTCGATCCTTTTTGGTACCAGGCGATACCCTCCCCAGAACGGTGGCAATGGAATCGGATCGGATCCAAATTCTGCCTCCAACGTCCGGACACGCTCTTCGAGGTCGCTCCGCCTGGACAGTCGCCGACTCTGTTTCGACGCCCAGGCTCCAATCTTACTACCATGGGCTCGCGTCTGGAAATAGGCGTCCGACTCCTCGGAACTGATTCGGTGAACCGTTCCCTCGAATCGGACCTGCCGCTGAAGAATCGCCCAGTGGAAGACCAGGGCAGCTACGGGATTCTCTTCCAGATCCGCCGCTTTCCGACTCTCATAATTCGTAAAAAATGTGATGCCTTGTTCCGAATGATCTTTCATAAGGACCATTCTGACCGACGGGACGGCGTCTCTGCTGGCCGTTGCCAGACTGACTGCTTCGGGTAGATACAGACCGGATTTGCACGCCACGTCGAACCACTCGGCGAAGAGTATGAACGGATCCTCCGATCCCGCAGCGTCACGGAGTCCCTGCACGGTTCCCCGGCCCGACGTAAAAAGCGCCCGTAACGAAGGAATAATACTCATGCTGCACTCACTGACGGGTTTCGTTCGAGCGTTGTAGCCGATTCTGAAGTCCCCTCACATCGTCTCCAATCGGAAGCCTCGATACCAGATCAAAGGAGTCACCCGCCGTCAAAAAATAAAACGGCGCGTCTGACCCGAGGCTGTTCTTCGAATCGTAAATAAGCACATAGCTGTTCCCGATCACCTCAAAGGAAGTCCCGTGAACCACGATCGCCGTGTCTTCGTCGAGGCCGATACCGAGCAGATCGGGATGGGCCTCGACGATTTCCAACATATCGAATGGCCGGTTCCGTTTGAGCACATGCTGATCCACCGCAACTCCGGAAAGAAAACCGAAACCTGCCTCATGATCTCCCATCATGATCGTGTTGGTACGCGAATCGCCGCGCGCCAGGTAGCTTCCCTGAATCGTTGCGCCAGCCGATGATCCTCCGATGGCTCCGCCTCTGGTGAGAACTCCCCGGAAGGCACCGAGTGCTTTCGTTCCGGCATAGGCGTCCATTAATCGCCACTGCCTTCCGCCGGAAAACCAGACTCCGGTGGCACGACTGATCGGACGGATGAATAAATCCGAATCCGCCTCCGTCGGGTCATACGTGTGAAGCACCGTAACATCCTTGACCCCGAGCTTCCTGAACGGATCGGCACACGAGCAGTCCTGGTCATAGGCTTGAGCACCGCCCGCTGTCGGAATGACCACCAGGACCGCCTGGTCTCCTCCGGCGAGTGCAATGAATCGTTCAAATATGGCTGCATCTCTGATGCCACCGCCGGCCAGAAGCAGGGAGCCGGCTTCTGGTCCTCGGGACTGCGCATGCGTGGTACCGCTGAAGAGTACGGCCACAACGATGCACCATACGGGGATCTGGACGGCTACCTGGTTGAACCTGACGGCCGATCTAGTGTGAGATGGAATAGTCGATGTGTACGAGTTTCTCATGGGGACCTAATCTATGGCGACGGCGAGCGTGTCGTGGTGCTCGGCGATAAGAGAACGGAGATACGGACTGATTCCGCCGACACCTTCGAATCCGGCATTGATAGCCGCTGTTTCCTCAAGGTCAGCCGGTGTATCTGCACTCTCGGCAAAGTGTTTGATATCTCGGTAGCAACCGAGCGTGAACGCGTCGACTCCGCCCCCCGCGTCGCGCTCAAAAATAAAATTCGTCGGCCGATCGATTCCTCGAATAAATTCGTTCTCCATCCGACGCTGTCCCAGCAACTCTTTTCGCTTTCCGGGAAGAGCGGTGAACATCTCAATATGAAAAAATCGATTCTCCCGGAGCACGGGTTCCAATGTCTCCCAATTTGGGCCACGGACAAAAAGATCTTCATGCCGGGCCGTCAGGGCGCTCTCTTCTTCGGACATGGCAATGAATCCGCTTTCTGCTGCGTCGACCCCCTCCGTCCGGTCGAAGTACGACCGGTAAGATTTCATGGGGTATATGATGAGAAAATCCCATCGGTCACCCTGACTGTGGCGCATTCTGAACGGACGTGACTCGCCGCGCTCCTCCATCTCGGCGAACTGACCCTTCTGGAATGCGATTGCCTCACGATATTTTCCGGGAGCGGCCTGAATGAGGGCCACACGATAGAGATAGGTTCCGCTCATGTCCGCGGCATCGAGTTCGGTACTCGTCTGGGCCTGAACGCGCGGCGCACCCACAAACACATACAGTCCGATCAGGAGCAACAACAGGACTCTTTCGCGATTCTCGATAAGCATGGTCGTGCGATTATTTCAGGGTCGGTTAACGGACCCTAGTTTCCCATTTTCAAGGCAGACAACCCGATCCGCCAGAGCGGCAAATCCAGGATTATGTGTCACCATGATGAACGTTTGTTTCATCTCCCGTCCGAGACGAATGATTTCGTTGTGCAGCCGATCGGCCGTCGCCGTGTCCAGATTCCCGGTCGGCTCGTCGGCAAGGACGAGTTCGGGTTCGTTCATGAGGGCCCGGGCCATGGCAACGCGCTGTTTCTCACCACCCGAAAGTTCACTCGGCCGATGATTGGACCTCGCCGTCAGCCCCAGTCTATCGAGTAGTTCACCGGCCCGCGCCTGCGTCTCTGATCGGGGCGACCGCCTAATGATCGCCGGCATCATCACATTCTCCAATGCATTGAACTCGGGAAGGAGATGATGAAACTGAAAGACGAATCCGATCGACTGGTTACGAAAGGCGGAGAGTTGCTCATCGGTACGATCGAACACATCCTGACCCGAAAAAACGATCGACCCCTGGTCCGGCCGATCCAGCGCCCCGAGAATGTGCAGGAGGGTGCTTTTTCCTGATCCGCTCTCACCGATGACCGCCACAATCTCTCCTCGTTCTACGACAAGATCCAGGTCGTCCAGAACCTTAAGCATCCCCCCACGAACGGTGGGATACGTCTTGGACAGACCGGTCACGCTCAACAGGGGTTTATCCAGCGATCCTTTGATTGTCGTATCGGACATGCAGTTGAAATGGTGGGCCTGGTCAGTCGTCTGAACGCTGAATGTCGTACTTACCCATCTTGTTGTAAAGGTGGGAACGTTGAATGCCAATCGCCTCTGCTGTCCGGGAGATATTCCAGTCGTTCAGCGAGAGTTTGTTTTCAATAAACAACTTTTCGGCCATATCCCTGAACTCGCTGAACTGTGAGAACTGGTCGACCATTCCCATGATGGGATTCGAAATGCTGCCACCCGGCGTCGCGTATCGATCCACATCAGCAAGCGAAATAGTGTCTCCCGGGCTGAGAATAAGCAGTCGCTCGACCACGTTGTGAAGCTCGCGAACGTTTCCCCGCCACTCAAATTTCTTGAGACCCGTCAGTGCTTCACTCGAAAATGGTTTGGGCTCCAGACCGTTCCGACGTGCTATCCGTTCGGCAATATGCGTCGTAATGATGGGAATATCATCCCTGCGTTCGCGGAGTGGGGGCACATGAATCAGAATGACGCTTAATCGATGATACAGATCTTCCCGGAATTCATGCTGCTCAATCTGGTCCAGAAGCCGCTTATTCGTTGCGGCCACAACACGGACGTCCACGGGCAACGGCCGGTCGCCACCGACCCGTGTGATCTGATTCTCCTGAAGGGCCCGCAGTACTTTTGCCTGGGCAGAAAGGCTCATGTCCCCGATCTCATCCAGAAACAGCGTCCCGTTGTGGGACTGCTCAAACTTCCCGATGCGCTGCTTCGTCGCCCCCGTAAACGAGCCCTTCTCATGTCCAAATAACTCACTCTCGATGAGTTCACTCGGGATGGCGGCGCAGTTTACCTCGACGACCGGCCCCTGACTCCGTCTGGAGTAATGGTGAATCCATTTGGCGACGAGTTCCTTGCCCGTTCCCGGTTCTCCCGTGATCAGCACCCTGGCCTCCGTCGGTGCGACGCGCTCAATCGTCTCCTTGATTTGACGCAGCGCGGGACTCTCTCCAAGCATCGGCGTCAGATCGGTGGCATGACGCTCGACGATCGTCTGGCGCATACGCTGGTTTTCGGCTTCGAGTTGTCCGCGGTCGAGGGCATTTCGAATCGTCAGCAGCAGCCGGTTCAGATCGGGTGGCTTCTCAATGAAATCATAGGCGCCGAATTTGGTCGCTTCTACGGCTGTCTCGATGTTTCCGTGGCCCGATATCATGACAACCGGCAGATCCGGCTGTTCGGAAGCCGTGATCTGAAGGACCTCCATTCCGTCACGTCGTGGCATCTTCACGTCCAGAAGAACCACATCGTATCGGTTTTTCTTCAACTTCTCGAGCGCGACCTCACCGTCCTCGGCCTCATCGACGGCGTAGTCTTCATATTCCAGAATCTCCTTCAGCGTGCGCCTGATGCTCGCTTCGTCGTCTACGATCAGGATTGTCGGAACGGCCATGTATCAGCCTGTTTGATGTAGCTACGGGGCCTCGAACACCGGCCCCACGCCTGAATACAGGTCCTCGTTATTCGGATGTTTCGAGACGAGCGATAAAAAAGTTGATGTCCTTCGCTTGCTGCGCATCCGGATACTGCTCACTCAGTTGCTCGTAAGCCGTCTTTGCACGATCCTTCTTACCGGCCCGCTCGAAAGATCGAGCCGCATTCAACAGATAATCGGGAGATGTTACCTTGTTCGGGAAGATATCTGCGGCGTCCATGTATAAATCGGCGGCACGAGAAAAATCTTCCCGGATTTCGTAGATCGCTGCCTCACCGGCCAGAGCACTCGCTCCCAGATAGTTGGAATCCTTATCGAAATCCTCAAAATACCCCAGCGCCCTGTCGTAATCTCCGGTCCTGAACAGGGCATCCGCAGCATAAAAGCGTGCTAGATTTCCCGTCACCGTTCCACCGTATGTATTGACGACATCGATCATACCGGCGAAAGAGGCATCACCGTCGAGTGCCGCCTGGTACTCACCGGCCTCATACTTCTGCACAGCCTGGGTAATCCGGCCCATGGCCTCTTCGTTCCTGCTGTCCTGCAGGAAAAAGTATCCCATACCCGCCGCGACGACCAGAACAATGGCGACGAGTGATCCGATCACGATGCCACGATTATTCTCTATGAAATCCAGGACATGAGCATAAAACGTAATGACGGTATCTTCCCGTAACTCGTGACGGCGGGAAATTTTCCGGGTAGGATTCAGCGTTGACATATGGTTCGGAGGCGGGTCGACGTGGGCCAACCCATTCTTTTTGAAGTCTAAAACGATACAGTCTGGTAAATTATCCTTTTTCCCCGGACCGTGCAACGAAAACACTCCCCTCGGAGATTCAATTGCATGAATCTTCCAAGTAGGACCTGGCCTCCTTTCTTAACCAATACTTGTTCCGATCTTTGTGCATCAGTTGGTGTCCGTTCCGATTTTGCGCGGTGCACCGATGCCGCCTGGTACCGGTTGCACAAGAAAGCATAGCTGCCCATCAATACCCTCAGGAAAAATGTCCATACGACTCGGCATCAATGGCTTCGGCCGCATTGGTAGACTTGTATTTCGATCTATCGTAGAACGCGGTTCCGACCAATTCAACATTGTCGGAGTGAATGACCTCACCGACGCTTCAACGCTCGCACACCTATTGAAATACGATTCCGTTCACGGTCGTTTTCCAGGCGATATATCGGTGGAAGGAAATACACTCATCGTAAACGGTGATCGTTTCGAAGTGTTTTCCGAGCGAGACCCGGCCAATCTCCCCTGGGCTGACAGTCGTACGGACGTGGTCGTTGAATCGACCGGTTTCTTCCGTACGCGGGATGCTGCAGCAGCTCATCTACGTGCGGGTGCAAAAAAAGTGGTCATCTCTGCACCGGCATCGGGAGCAATCGATGCCACGGTCGTGCTCGGGGTCAATGACGACACGCTCACAGGAGAAGAAGAGATTATTTCGAATGCCAGTTGCACGACGAATTGTCTGGCTCCGATGGTTAAAGTGCTCGACGACGCATTCGGTGTCAAGCGCGGTCTCATGACGACCATTCATGCCTACACGTCAGACCAGCGGATACTGGATGCACCCCACAAAGACCTCCGTCGGGCACGTGCGGCTGCTGTTTCCATGATTCCCACTACCACCGGTGCTGCAAAAGCCGTCGGGTTGGTCCTTCCGCACCTCGCCGGAAAACTGGATGGGTTTGCCGTCCGCGTTCCCACCCCGGATGGATCGCTGACCGATGTGACGTTCGAAGTCGGAGAAGAGACAAACGCCGAGGACGTAAACCGGATGTTCAAGACGGCAGCGTCTGGCCGACTGAACGGAGTTCTCGAATATTCAGAAGAACCGTTGGTGTCTACGGACATCGTCCACAATCCGCATTCCTGCATTTTTGATGGGCTATCGACGATCGTCATGGGCAATATGGTGAAGGTCGTCGGATGGTATGATAATGAGTGGGGCTACTCGAATCGAACCGTAGACATGGTCGCGGTGCTCGCCGACAAAGCAGGCATCTCGTAATCTGAAGACCGCAAATGGAAAAAATGACGATGGATGCCGTCGACTGCACCGGTCGACGGGTCCTTGTGCGAGTGGACTTCAACGTACCTCTTCGAACCGGGGACGATGGTTGCATCGTGGTCTCGGATGACACCCGCATCCGGAGCGCTCTCCCTACCATTCGATCGGTATGCGCTCAGGGCGGAAAAGCGATTCTGATGAGTCATCTGGGGCGTCCGGGAGGCGAGGTGAACGATGAACTCAGACTCGAACCGGTTGCCGAACATCTGGCCGGATTGTTGAATGAACCGGTGACGTACCTGCACGAGACCCTCGGCCCCGAGGTAGAAGCGGTTGTCGGGGAAATGAATCCCGGAGACGTTCTTCTGCTCGAGAACACGCGTTTTTTGCCCGGTGAAAAACAGAATGATCCGGACATCGCCCGGCGATTGGCGAGGCTCGGCGATCTTTATATAGATGATGCGTTCGGATCGAGCCATCGCGCACATGCCTCTACCGAGGGAGTTGCCAGCCTCGTTCGCCCGGCGGTCGCTGGAAAGCTGATGGAGAAAGAACTGACCTGGCTCGGGAGTCTGCTGTCAAATCCATCGGCCCCGTTCTACGCGATTGTGGGCGGCGCGAAGGTCTCTGATAAGATCGGGGTCATCGAGCATCTCCTCGAATCGGTCGATGGCATTTTGATCGGCGGAGCGATGAGTTACACCTTTCTTCGGGCAAAGGGACTATCGACCGGTACGTCGCTGGTAGAGGAAGACCGGATCGATACGGCACGCGATGTTCTATCGCTCTACGGCGACAGGATCTTCCTCCCGATCGATCATGTGGTCGCTTCCGAATTCTGCAACGAAGCGGAGTCTCGAATCGTACCGGATGGGATTCCGGAGGGAATGATGGGACTCGACATCGGTCCTGCCACTATTCGATTATGGAGCGAACTCATAGAGAATGCCCGAACGCTCGTATGGAACGGTCCGATGGGTGTTTTTGAGATGCCGAATTTCTCGGCTGGCACCGTAGCGATCGCAGAGGCCCTTGCAAGAGCCACGGCAGCAGGGGCTTCGAGCGTGGTCGGCGGAGGCGATTCCGTAGCGGCCATTACGCAGGCGGGATTGGAAGACCAGGTGAGCCACGTCTCTACGGGAGGGGGTGCTATGCTCGAATTCCTAGAAGGAAAAACGCTTCCGGGTGTGGATGTCCTCAGCCCGGCCCACTGATTCAACCCGAATCAAATGAATGACGGACAGAAAGGCACAGCTATTTACGTGGATGGCCTCACCAAGACGTATACCTGGCGTAGAAAGAAGGATATTCGGGCTCTCGATGACGTATCTCTGACCGTACAGCGGGGAGAGATATTTGGTCTTCTTGGTCCGAACGGAGCCGGCAAAACGACACTCGTCAAGATTCTTCTCGGAATCGTTCGGGCTGATTCTGGATCCGCATCACTCTTCGATCGGGACGTTGCCTCTCACAGGGCGCGCGAATCGGTCGGATTTCTTCCCGAAAATCACCGATTCCCTCCCGATTTGAATGCGGGACAGGTCATGCGGGTCTACGGTGCTCTGTCCGGGATGGATCGAAGCCAGATTTCCGAAAGAGCAGATCCTCTGCTGAAAGAGGTCGGATTGCTCGACCGAAAAAAATCCAGGATCAAGACGTTTTCGAAAGGAATGATGCAGCGGCTGGGTCTCGCGCAGGCGCTGCTCTCGAACCCCGATCTGATTTTTCTGGACGAACCAACGGACGGTGTGGATCCGGGAGGCAGGCTTCATTTTCGTTCGATCCTTTCCGATCTGAGAGATCAAGGGAAAACCATATTCCTGAATTCGCACATCCTGTCTGACATTGAGCAGATCTGTGATCGGGTCGGCATCCTGCGTAACGGAAGAGTCGTTGCCACGGGTTCGATCGAAGGACTGACCTCGGGCAGCAACCGCTGGACGATCGTGATATCTGCCGTGGATCTTCCACAGGTTCGACAGACGGTATCTGATTTCGATGGCAGTATAGCGGTAGTAGACGCCGGAATAAGGATTGAATTGACGACCAGTGACCCCGGAACTGTTAATCGACTCATCGACGTACTTCGTGCCAGGGATTGGGACATCCTTCATGTCGAGCGGGAACGGGCTCCACTGGAATCGACGTTTATGAGTATTATCGAGGGGGTCGAAAAATGAAGAGTCTCCTCGCCTCTGTTTCCCTCACGATTCGCGAACTATGGGCCGCCCGGATCACTCAAGGCGTATTCATCGTCACGACGCTTGCGTGGGTGTTCATCTCGCTCGCACTTAATCTGGATGTTGTAGAAGGATCCATCGCGGCTATCCGCATTCTGGGAATCGAGTCGACTCCGCTCGAAGCAGTAAAAGATCCGCAATCGGGAGATTTTATCCGTCAGGCGCTCTCGCTCGAGGGATTCGTACTTCGCATAAACACGATGGTCTTCGGAGGTGCTTACCTGTTCGGTACGCTCCTTGGGCTATTCACAACCATGCCGATCCTCTCGAGATTTCTGGAACCCGGAAGACTGGATCTGATGTTGTCGAAACCGGTTTCACGGTCACGACTTTTATCGGGACATATCGCAGGCATTTCCGTGACCGTTCTGGGTATGGCCCTGTACCTCATTCTATCCGTCTGGTTAGCAATCTCGGTCAAGACGGGCGTCTGGGTTCCGAGGTTTCTGATCGCCATTCCGCTCATTGTCGTCATGTTCCTGGTCATGTACAGTGTCGTCCTGATCCTGGGAATCCTTTCTCGTAATACCGGATTGGGCCTCGTCACCGCTTACGGGCTGATCTTTATCTCTCTGTTTTTGGCCGCGCATGAGCAGATTCTTCCCGTCCTTTCTGGTAGCGGCTCGATCATCTACCAGGCGTTTTATCACATGCTCCCGAATTACTTCGAAGTCATGTCTATCATGGCGCAACTGGGCTCCGGAGAATCCGTTAAGGACTGGTATCCGTTTGTTTCGTCCATTTTATTCGGGGGTACGATCTATGCCTGCAGCTTCCTTCTATTCTCCCGGCGCGACTATTAGCGCGTTTCGGGCTCGACGTGTGCAGCGCCACCCCGTTATATTTCTGCTGACATTGATTCTGTCCGCCCTCGTCGTTTCGTCCTGTTCGGAACCAGAAACAGCTCTTTCCCCGGAGATAGCAAGCGGGTTGACCGTACTTGGTACCGATCATTCGGTTCTGATCGGAGTGCGCGCAAAGACGCTCCTGTACCCGGATGAGGGGTCCTTCGCAATAGAGAATCGTAGACCGGAGTGGCACCGGTTAATGGAGCGATTTCGTACGCTGCTGGGCGGATTGAAAGCGGATCAGCCTGGCACAGGGACCATTTTCCTCGCGTCGGCCGACATCCCTGCCGGGATCAGACGCATCTCCGACGATCCTGGTGGGTTGCCGGAACTTACCGGACTCATTCGAACTCCTCGCTCCCTGTATGCCATCGAAGATGCGTTGAGCACGTGGCCCGGAGTCGAACGTATCGATTCCGCCGACGAAGCCATCATGTTTCGTGTGTTCAGCGACCATATGGATGCCCATATCGGTATATCAGAGCACGCGATAGTGGGTACGACCGAAGATGAAACACGACTATCCGATCTGCTAGGGAGTACCGAAGACCTCTCCGCTGCGGATACGTTTGACTCCAATGACATTCCGCCTGTGATTCAGTCGGTCGGGAGCCATGATGCCTGGGTTGTCTTCAATTCTATCGACGATTTTCTTGTCGACGAGTCGAGACAGGACGAGAGCCCATTGCGCCGCGGACTGTTCACGCTTGCGCGGGCCGCCCGCGCCGTAGGATTCGGCATTGACACCCATAAGGATGGTATCACATTGTCTGTGTACCTTCTGCCGGGGGAGCGCGTCCGGGCCAGCGACATAAAGGATTTAGTGGAAGGTCTTGTGGCCAGTGCGGCTCTCGGATCAATCTTCCCGCCAGACATCGAACGGGTTATTCAACGATCAAAGGTATCCGTTCGGGACGGACAGGTTCGATTGACCGTTCGAGTAGACAACCATATCCTGGGCACCGCATTCAAGAATCGCGATTGAGAAAGATCAGGCATACTCTCATGATTTATCGATCTCATGGTCTACGATAATCCATCAACGATAGACTTTCAACTTGCGGACCTCCCCATCCTGGAACGGTCCGAACAGGTTCTGATGACCACCCCCCGACACTTCGAGGTATCCTATGTCATCAATCCTCATATGGCCGGCAATGTAGGTACGGTTGATCCGGGCAGGGCGTTTGCAGAATGGACGCGCCTGCGCTCGGCATACACAGAGCTTGGATTCGATGTTGAGGAGATTGACGGAGCCGATGGTCAACCCGACATGGTTTTTTGCGCCAATCAGTCGCTGCCATATCGGTTGCCCTCCGGGGAGACCGGCGTATTTCTGAGTCGGATGAATGCGCCCCAGCGGCAGGGCGAGGTCGCATTTTATGAGTCTTTTTTTCGGGCCAGATCCACTCGAATACGAACGCTCACAGGCCATATACGTCGATTCGAGGGGATGGGAGATGCCATCTGGCATCCAGGCCGGTTTCTTCTCTGGGGTGGTTACGGATTCCGGACAGATCGATCCGTGTATTCAGAGATTTCCGAAGCCATCGGGGTCCCTGTCCTGACGCTCCGTCTGGAGGATCCGGATTTCTATCATCTCGATACATGCTTCAGTGTGCTCGATGAACACACCGTCCTGATCTATCCAGGCGCTTTCAAATCAGACAGTATTGATCTCATTGGAAGCATCTTTCCACGAGTCATCGAAGCACCGGAAAAGGAATCCAGAGAGCTTTTTGCCTGTAACGCTCACTGCCCCAACGGAACCGACGTTCTGATACAGCAGGGCTGTGACCGAACGATAGCAGTGTTGGCTGAGAATGGATTCCGTCCCGTACCCATCGAGACCGGAGAGTTTCTTAAGGCGGGTGGGTCGGTTTTCTGTATGAAACTCATGTACTGGTGATGTTGATCTCAATCGTGATTCCGGTTCTGAACGAAGAGAAGAACCTCGAGAAAACGCTTGATTCAGTCAGCAACCAGGATGGACCTCTTGAAATCATTGTAGTCGATGGAGGATCGACAGATGCGTCCGTAGAGATCGCTGACGCGTATGCGAAGGTGCTGGTTTCCGGGTGCGGCAGAGCCCTCCAGATGAACACCGGAGCCGCCGAAGCAAGGGGCGAAATCCTGTTATTCCTTCATGCCGATACCCTGCTGCCGGAACGGGCTTTCGAGACTATTCGAAACCGTATGTCGGGGCTTGACGCATCGAAGGCCGGCACCTTCCAGTTGGAATTCGATAGCCCGAGCAGATTGCTGGGATTTTATTGCTGGTGTACCCGGTTCCCGCACCCGTCGGTAAGTTTTGGTGACCGGGGGCTGTTCGTCAGGCGGTCGGTGTTTGAGGCTCAGGGTGGATTCAACGAGATTCCATTGTTCGAGGACGTTGACCTGGCCCGTCGACTATATATCCTGGGCGGGTTTACGTTTTTAAACCTTACGGTCACCACGGCAGCCCGCCGATTTGACGCGGGAGGACACATACAGCATCAGATTAAAAATCTGCTCCTTTGGGCAGGATATTTCCTTGGAATCCGGCCGGCCGTCCTCGCTAGATTCTATTCGTACCGATTGTGCTGAAACCCGGTCGGTGCGTAAAGGCCCGTTCATCCTCGCGGTCCTGTAACAAGAGATGTAAGCGGTTACATTTTTTTTCATCGTCGGACCAACCATTAAAATAGCGACTCCAGTGGCGTAAACAGTTGCAAAATCGGTTGAAATTGGGTTATTTGGTAGATTAACCACAATCATCGTTGTGCCTCTATGGGCGGGGCCGGCGCCTGGTTACACACACACTCACCTAGGAGAAAAGCTCATGAATGATCATTTACCGTATCGACGTTTTATTCAGTTCGCTACATCATCTCTGTTTGCAGTCGCGCTCCTGCTACTGCTGCCTGCGATGGTTCTGGCTCAGAATGGAACGATTCGAGGTACAGTAACGGACACCGATACCGGAGATCCGTTACCGGGAGCGAATGTTTCGCTCGTCGGCACGACAACAGGCTCCACGACGGACGTAGATGGCAAGTACTCGTTCGAAGTGCTGGCCGGAACGTACGAAGTGCAGGCCACGTTTGTTGGTTTCAAAGGCAGCCGAACCAGTGTCACCGTAACGGCTGGAGGTACAACCACCCAGAATTTTGCCCTGAGTATCGACCTTATCGGTGCTGGTGAAGTCGTGGTTGTCGGTACCCGTCGTTCGGGCAGGACCGTGATTGAATCACCGGTACCTGTTGATGTCCTGACACCAGCCGAACTGCAATCGACCGGATACACAGAAGTGACGCAAATGCTGTCGCTGCTGATTCCATCGTACAATGCCCCACAGGCATCCATTACAGATGGTTCTGACCATGTCCGCCCGGCCACGTTGCGCGGTCTTGGTCCCGATCAGACACTCATTCTCGTCAACGGAAAGAGGCGCCATACCAGCGCCCTGGTCCACGTCAACGGTTCTGTTGGTCGCGGCTCTACCGGGGTCGATCTCAATGCCATCCCGGCCAGCGCTATCGAGAGGATCGAGGTGCTGCGCGACGGTGCAGCCGCCCAGTACGGGTCCGATGCAATCGCCGGTGTCATCAACATCGTGCTGAAAGAGAAGAAGGGCATCGACGCTTCCCTTTCGTATGGACAGTACCTGAGTACACAAGCCCAGGGATATACTCCCGGCGAAGGACTGCTTGACGGTGAGGACGCATCGAAATACAGTTGGGCAACCGGTCCCGTGGATGTGGACAAAACCGACGGTGGGACGATGAACGTCCACCTGGGTTATGGTTTTGAGACGCCCAATGGCGGTAACTTCTACGTGTCGACGGAGATTGCCCACAAGGACTATGTCAATCGTGCTGGCCTGGACCCCCGTCAGCAGTATTACACGGGATTTTTCGATGATCCGCGTTTTCAGCCACAGTACAACGAGGAAACCTTCCCTCGGCTGAATCATCGCTACGGAAACGGGGAGTTCGATACGATCAGCGGATTCATCAACGGATCCATTCCGCTGGGTAATGGCGCGCAGTTCTATACGTTCGGCGGTGCCAGTCAGCGCGATGGTCTTTCCGGCTGTTTCTACAGACGTTCGAATGACAATCGTTCGAACCGTTTCCTGTATCCAGACGGATTCCTCCCGAAAATCAACGCCAAGGTCAAGGATTACTCCATGGCCGGTGGTGTGAAAGGATCCGTTAATGGCTGGGCATACGATGTCAGCGAATCGGTGGGAATTAACTCCTTCCGATTCAACATGGCCAATTCACACAACGCGTCGATCGATGCCAGCCCTACGTTCTTCAACGCAGGACAGCTCAATTATCGTCAGGCGAACACGAACGTCGACCTGTTCCGGAGCGAAGACATCGGAACGGCATCGCCGCTCAGTATCGCCATCGGGGGTGAATTCCGGTGGGAGAATTATTCGATCGACCCGGGTGATATCAATTCGTACAAGAATGGCAAGATTCCGGGACGTGACGGTCCGTTCCTCGGTCGTACCACGGCAGCGGGTTCGCAGTGCTTCCCGGGTTTCCAGCCGGCCAGTGCGGTCAACGAGACGCGTACCAACATCGGAGCGTATGTTGATCTTGAGACGAACATAACGAGCAAGTTCCTCGTGGGCGGTGCCGCACGATTCGAGAACTACAGTGACTTTGGATCACAGGTAACCGCTAAAATGGCAACCCGTTACGAAGTGACTCCTGAGGTCGCCGTCCGCGGCGCCATCAGTTCGGGCTACCGTGCTCCGTCCCTGGCTCAGTCGTGGTTCACATCGATAGCGACCAACTTCATCGACGGCGTGCCGTTCGAAGTCGGTACGTTCCCGGTAGCCACGGCCACGGCCAAGGCGCTCGGCGCCAAGCAACTCGATCCTGAGACGTCACTCAATTTCAGTGTTGGTGCCACGTATGCGAAGAACAATGCTTCGATTACCGTGGATGCCTATCAGATCAACATTGATAACCGGATCACGTTTACGGAGAACTTCACCGACAGCGCAGTCGCCGACTTCCTGAAAGCACAGGGGATCAACGCTGCCGGCGGCCGTTTCTTCACGAACGCGATCGACACGGAGACTCAGGGAATCGACATCGTGGGTCGGTACGCGACCAAGGCGGGTCCGGGTACGCTCCGTCTCACGTTGGGTGCGAACTTCACGTCCACAGATGTAACCAATAAGGACGGTCTCGATCGCATCGCGGCTCCGGCACAGCTTCAAGGCCTAAACGAGCCTGACCTGGTCGGTCGTGCCCGGGTAGGTGACTTCGAAGTCGCGCAGCCAGACAGCAAGGTCAATGTTCAGGCGAACTACGATTACCTCGACTGGAGCTTCATGGTCCGCGTGAATCGATTCGGAGAAGTTACTTCTCTCAGTTCATCCAGCGTTGTAGCCAACCCCGGTGGAGGGACGTCATCGATTCGAGATGAGACGTTCAGCGGAAAGGCCCTTACGGATGCCGAGGTTTCGTATCTGCTCGGAAATGGTGTAAAACTCGCCGCCGGTGTAAACAACGTGTTCGATATCTATCCAGACAAGCAGGTTAAGAGAAACAGCTTCAACGGTATTTTCCCGTACGACGGGTTCAGTCCGTTCGGTTTCTTCGGGCGCTACTGGTACACGCGAATGAGCCTGGATCTGAACTGATCCCGGCATTCGAATCAGTCTGATTCCATGGCTGGAATGGGGCTGATTTGAACGAGTAGACAGTCGCCCGGCATCGCGCCGGGTGGCCCCTGACCCCAGGTCAGGTTGGATAGAGA
>CAYLHF010000006.1:0-77118 GCA_964383365.1 uncultured Rhodothermales bacterium
GCGATTCGTCGATCCCTCCGCGTCAGTCCGGAAGTCGGGGTCGAAGAGGCCGATCTGAACCGCGCAAATGCGCTCAGACGATTCGCCAAGGCACACCGATACCTTGCGGAGTTTGAGGCGACAAGTGCTCACTCCACGTCGCCTGGGCTGGACAATCCCAACGGGACGCCAAAAGGAGAATTGTATCTCGATCCTGAAGTCAGGAATGACTGGAAAAACCTCAATGCCTTCAACAGACTCGAAATCAAGGCTATTCAGCCCATCTTTACCTGGGGAGAAGTAAGCGGAAATATATCGGCCGCCCGATTCGGTGCCCACGCGCAGGAAGAGGCCGTTCGCGCCAAAGAACTCGAAGTCGCCGCACGAACCGGGGAAATGTATTACGGCCTGCTACTTACGGAAGCGCTAACACGTCTGACCCGGGAGGCAGGAGAAAACGTAGACAAGGCCATAAAGGAGATCGAGCGTCTCCTCGACGAAGGGGCTGAAGGTGTGGATGATGCTGATCTATTCCAGGTTCAGATCACCCAGCAGGAATTCAATAAACGAGTCGTCGAGGTAGAGCAGAAGCATCTCACGGCCGTCGCTGCCTTGAGCAGACAGATGTTCCTGTCGGAGGGACAGACGCTGGTGACAGAGGAAACCGTTCTTTCCTCCATTCCTATGGATCTCCAGCCCCTCGAGTTCTATCTGCAACAGGCGCTGACGAACCGACCGGTTCTTGCCCGGGCAGCCGCAGGATTTCGGGCTCGCGAGGCACTGGTGACGGTCGCACGGTCTGACCTTTTCCCAAAACTGTTTCTTGCAGCCAGTGCAAAATACTCGGCGGCGCCGGACCGATTTCGGCAGCGAAATCCTTACGTCAGCGACCCCTTTCTGTCACGCGGACTTCAGATAGGATTTGGCTTCAGACAAAAACTGAATTTCAACCAGACCCGGGCGAAGGTTGAACAGGCTAGAAGCGAACAATCAAAGATGCGCTTTCAGGAGGACGCCGCAAGACAACTCGTCCTCTTCGAGGTCGAAGAAGCCTACCGTGAAGTGCTTATCAGTCGTGCCGCCGTCGGAGCACAATCGAAGGCGCTCAAGTTGAGTAAGGAATGGCTCAGGACCGAGCAGGTTAATTTTGAATATGACCTGGGGGATACGGAAAATCTGGTCAAGGCCGTTCAGTCCAATCTGGAACTTCAGGCGGCCAGCTATCAGGCGATTCATGATTTCAACCGATCGATCATTCGTCTTCTGAAGGCGACTGGAACCCTCCCGGGCCTGGTCGAAAGCGGCACGCTTCTTGAATGATCAATAACGCATTGGTAACAACAGGCCACACCGTACCATCAGAGACCATATTGTATTCTTACGTGTCTTCAATGAAGAACATTTTAAAGCGCATACCTCTTGTCATTCTGCTGTCCACGCTTTCCATACAGACCGGATATGCCCAACAGACCCGGGCAGATATTCAACTCATGCTCCGGAATCGTGATGGTATCATCAAGAAACTGGTCGGAACGGATGACGCTATTCCAGCTAGTCAGAAAGAAAAACTCAGAAACGTCATCAATGATTTCATTGACTTCCGTTCCATGGGAAAGGCTGCGCTCGGACGCCACTGGAAAAAACTTTCACCCGATCAACAAACCGAATTTATTGATGTCTTCTCTCGGGTTGTTCGATCAAATTCCATTGCGGATCTAGACGTATATCGATCAGATGTTACGTACGGCGACATTCAGGTGACCGGACAGGAAGCCCACGTAATGACGACCATCACCTATAAGGAAGTGCCCACGACCGTGGCGTATGATCTCATTTATATCGATTCGACCTGGCGCGCATCCGATATCATTCTGGATGAAGTGAGTACCGTAAAAGGCTATTCCCGATCATTTCAGTCGTTGATCAGAAAAAAGGGGTTCGATGAACTGATGAAGCGTCTCCGAAAGAAGCTGGACGAGTCAGCGTCCTGAACCTTTAAAATGGCACCGCGTTCTGTCGTTTTCCTTCGACATTTCGCAAGACAGATATCACAGGTCGTTTCGAGTCGCTATGAGCCAGACAGAAGGCTATGTGCTGCACATCTACGGTAGCGAAAAATACGTTCATCATGCGGTCGCTTCAGTCGTAACGCTCCGGCGTCACGACCAAACTCGTCCGGTGGCCCTGTACGCGACAGACGATCAGATAGCACTGTTGAACGAAACGGGCCTCGATGCGCTTTTTTCTGTTCTGTTGCCGCTCCCGGAAGAACATCGCTCCATCGTAGGTTTCAAACATCATCTATATCGATTTAGGCCATTCGACCGGTGCCTGTATGTGGACGCAGATATGGTCTGGTGTAGAAATCCGGATGCGTTGTGGCGACAATTTTCGGCGTTCGATTTTACGGCAACCGGACTGGAGCGGGCCGATTTCTTCTTCGGCGGGCCCAAAGGATTCAGTATCGTCGCTCACGTGCTGATGGATCGGAGAAGGCGGACCATGAAGCGATTCGACACGACATACCTGCCTCGTGTCCAGGCCGGGATGATCTACTCGGCAGATGAGGATCTTACTCGAGCCGTCTGTACGGAAGCCGCAGTGCTGCTGTCCCGACGATCGGAAACGCATTTTGCAAGCCGACTCGCCGAAGGAAGAAACGAGGAAACCTGCGAATGGAGCCTGGCCCTGGCAATGAGCCGAATGAATCTTCCAATCTGTAACTGGTTTCAGGGACAGAATACACCTCAAATGGATTTTGTCGAGAGTTACGTCCATCACGATGAAAATTTTACATCGGTGGAGTGCCTGTACTATGTGGACCGGGTCGTACACGGTTTTCGAGGTCTGAAAAATCAAGTCACCCGAAAGATCCTGACCGCCATTTTTACGGCGTTTCCGGGAAAGGGAGACTATATGTGGGTCACACCCTTCGTTCTTCACTTTGGCTGGTTACACCACAAACAGCCATTTTTTGACCTGGCAGAACGTATCTGGGATCGAGAGATCGAGAACGCCGTCCCGGTCGGCGCATAGCTCAGGTCCGCTGACCAAGGCCGGGAACGCGCACATCTCATTCGAAACCATCAGGTAGCGGTGGCAAGGTGATATAGATAGCTGACGGTATCGGCATTCGAAAACGCCCAGACAAATAGGAGCGTCAGAATGACCACGACCGGATTGATGATCCAGATAACCAGCGCTGCGAGCGGTGAACAATCGGTGATTTTCATCAGATCGTACCCGGTCCTCACGGTCGACCAGAGCGACGATGCCCCCCAGACGGGAATAAGAACCAGAGACCAGCCGAGACGCCAGAGATCGGGTAACGTCGATATGGCCATTGCAGCCGGAATGAGAGCCACAAACTGCCACCTGGGCCACACGGCAAGCATGAGTGCCTGACTGGGTAACAAGGGAGTTCTTCGCGCTGCGACGATCATCCAGACACCCATCCACACGGCCATTCCCAACAAAGACACACTTCCGATGAAGATGGTTGCAAATATCGGGCGTGCCAGCATAGCCGTCAGGGCCTGATGGGCCGTTTCGGGAAGAGCGCGTGCTACGACAATTCCCGGCAAAGTGTCAGATACGGATACCAATATCAATGTCCCCAACATACCGGTCGCGAGACCGACAACAGAAAGAAGCGCGGTACTGACGATCGGAAGGACTTCCCGGGCTTCTCTGACTGCATTCCGAAAAAAACCATGGGCGAAAAAGTATCGCGGTAGCATATATCTGAATCTTGGACCGGATGCATACAAAACGACTACCGTGATCAGAAGCACCCATCCCAGGAGGAGAAACCAGGGGAAGTCAGCACGTGGTTCATCAGCCCTGGGAAAGGAGAAGACCGTTCGTGCACCGGAATAAAAGCCCTGCACTACATTCATTGCCGGCCTCATTGCACCGCCCGTCGTGACCAATCCATACCGGCGATCGTACACGTCTTTTACACCTCCAGTCCCGGGTTCTGGAATCGTGTTTCGGTCTCTCCAACGATGAACGAAGAAAGTCTCCGGAACGCGATCCACCATCAGAGACCGGAAGGCTCCCTCCAGCATGCGAGCTTGCCATGCGGCCGAATGTTCTCGGTCCACCCCGGATCCGGCTCCCGGATCAACGTGCCAGCCTATCGATGCCAATCCGACGGGGGTATCGTGAGCTGTGCGCCACCTCGTGAGAAGTCCCACAGGATCTGCTTTTTCCAGCGCGTCGATCAGCACAAAATCGACCCGATCCGAGCATCGATCCTCCTCTATGAATGAGGTCACATAGTAAAAACGTTGATCGTGGGAGGAAGATACCCGCGACAGAAGTCTCGATAAAAAATCACACGTGACGCTGGATTGTGAATCGGGTCTTATTGCGAGTCCGACGGGTCCCGCCGACGGATGATTCCTGCCCGAGCGGACCTCACTTCTCAGAAGTTTGAGAGCAAACGTCAACGAATCAGTCAGACGACCTGCAGAATAATCAAAAAGCGGTAATTCCCTGTAAAACGTCATTGCCAGTGAATCGGCCAGACCCAGGATCTCACCCGGAAGGGGTGCTACGACCCGAACTGCTCTGATTCCTGCCGCTTTCATTTCGACCAGATCCAGGCGGGCTTCCTTTCTCGAATTTGGACGCTCCCAGTACACACCCTGAACAGGATGATCAGGAGACTCCACCACCGTTTTCGTACCCGATCGATTGCGATCCTGCGCGCGTACCAGAGCGTTCGGTCCCATCGCAATCAAAATCGACAGTGCGGCCAGAACAGATGCTGCTGCCCGCAGCAAATCTGCGCCTGTATCCGGCCTTCGCCTGACCGTCGACCAGTCTGAATCGAGACCAGAACAATGATATGTCTTTTCAGAATTCACGGGATTGGAGCACCAAGAATAAAAACGAAATATACCCCCGCGAGATGGTGAAAGCGCGAGAGCCGCGCCCCTCGTCGGGGCGCGGCTCCCTGCGAACCGAACCTCATGTTCACATCAACGACACCGCAGCCACGGTTCATCGTCGACGGACAGGCCTTGCTCATGGACCTGCCGGGCGGGACTGGAGAACCCACCTCGAAGAAGGTTCGCATTTCATTGATTTCAGTCCATCATTTTTCTGAGAAACGCCGGTACGTCCGTGTCTCCCTTCATTATTCTTTCGGACCGGTCAATGTCTTTTGCATTGACGACGCGTACCCGTCCGGCACCGTCACCACTTTGTGGTTCGACCGATATGTCGTCCTTCTCTGTAGTCTGTCGACGCATGTAAGCCGGTTCGTCCAACTGCCGAAGACTCTCCTCTCCCTTGTACTCGGTCGTCGCCGTCCCACCATCCAGGATCAACCGGCGGGACGTTTTTCTTTCCGGACGCTGCTCTACCCTGGAGTCAAATCCGGTCGCAATCACCGTAATACGGAGATCATCGTTCATGGCTTCATCGATGACCGTTCCGAATATAACTTCCACATCGTCTCCGGCTTCCTTCTGAATGATGCTCGTGGCTGCCGTCGCCTCCCGGATACCCAAAGAGGTTCCGGCCGATATATTCACGAGCACATTCTTGGCTCCGTGAATGGAGAGTCCATCCAGGAGGGGGCTAGCAAGCGCTTCCTGTGCCGCCCGCTCGGCTCGATTCTCACCCGAGGCGGTCGCGGCACCCATCAGAGCCGTGCCTCCATTCCTCATGGTCGTCTTCACATCGGCGAAGTCGAGATTGATCAGGCCATGCACAGTAATTAAGTCACTGATCCCACGCGTAGCATTGTAGAGCACCTCATCGGCTTTGGAAAAAGCGTCGACCAGCGTGGTATTCGCCTCGGAAATATCCAGCAGACGCTCGTTTGGAATAACGATAAGCGTATCGATGTTCTTACGCAGGAGTTCGATCCCGGTATTGGCCGACGCCGTACGCCGTCCTCCTTCGCATTCAAACGGTTTGGTCACGATTGCCACCGAAAGAATCCCCATATCTTTGGCTATAGCGGCCACAATCGGTGCTCCCCCGGTCCCTGTTCCACCGCCCATACCGGCGGTCACGAAGACCATATCGAACCCCCGAAGCGAATTCTCTATTTCCGTGCGGCTCTCTTCGACCGCCTCGGCTCCGATACTGGGCCGGGCGCCGGCTCCGAGTCCTTTGGTCAGCCCCTTCCCTGCTTGAATCTTGTTCGGGGCACGATTTGCCGCCAGAGCCTGCGAGTCCGTGTTGATAACATAAAATTCGACACCTGAGATTCCCTGTTGAATCATGTTGTTGACGGCGTTTCCTCCACCACCACCAACACCGACAACACAAATCTTGGCGTCCTCGTTAGACGCATCATCAAATGCGAAATAAGAGCTAAATGACGTCTCCATGTGAACCTCCAGTAGTTCAGTTAAGACTTTTTGAGTTAAAGCGCGGGATCGAGCACTCCCGGCGCCGCTGTTTATTAAGGTCAGAGTTCATCGAACCATGATTTCATTCTTCCTGCAATTTTTCCCACCAAACCGTGGGAAGCATCCGAGCCGGACAACGATTCGCTTAGATCACTCCGGAAGGGAGTCCCGCCGACTATTTCAGGCCGAAGTCCATACAGAACCAGGCCCACTCCGGTAGCGAATTTGGGATCGGTAACTTCCTGTACGATCCCCCCTGATATTCCCATAGGACGACCGATTCTGGCTTCCAGACCCAATATTTCACTGGCCAACTCGGCCGTTCCGGGGATCATTGACCCCCCTCCTGTCAGCACGACCCCGGCCGAAAGATGTCTGGCATACCCACTACGTTTTATCTCTATGGCTGCGATTTCGAGAATCTCCTCCAGACGCGGTTGAATGATCTGTGCCAGAGTACTCCGTCCAATGTGTTTCTCATGTCGTCCGCCTATCCCGGGAATTTCAATTTCCTCGTTGTCGGCCATTTCGGAGAGAGCTATTCCAAAATCCACCTTTAATTTTTCGGCCTGATCGCGCATCACGCCGAGTCCTTTCCGAATGTCGTCCGTGACCTTGTTACCGGCGACCGCGATGACGGCCGTATGCCTGATCGTGTTGTCTTCGAAGACGGCGATGTCGGTTGTACCGCCACCGATGTCGATAATAGCAACACCGACTTCCTTCTCGTCGTGATGCAGCACGGCAAACGAGGACCCCAGTGGCTCCAATACGATGTCTTCAACCTGGAATCCGGCCTTTTCGATACACCGGTAAATATTTTTTGCCGCGGAGACAAGGCCCGTTATGATGTGAACATTCGCCTCCAGACGGACTCCGCTCATCCCCACAGGATCGATGACACCATCCTGACCATCGACAATGAACTCCTGTGGAATGACGTGCAGGATCTCCCGATCCGATGGCATGGCGACATGAGTCGTATCCTCAAGAAGACGATGAACATCTGCCTCGGTAATCTCCCCGTCCTGATTGGAAATGGTCACCACTCCGCGGGATTGAAAACTCTGCACGTGGTCACCGGCAATTCCGACGATGACTTTTCGGACATCGACTCCCGCCATTCGCTCTGCCTCGTTGACGGCAAGTTGAACGGCGGCCACAGTCTTGTCAATATTTACGACGACGCCTCTATTGAGACCCTCAGATTCGGCTACTCCGATACCCAGGACATTGATTCGATCAAGCTCATCCATGGTCGCAACCACGGCGCATACTTTGGTCGTACCGATGTCCAATCCGACTACTATTCTATCACTCATAACGCTAAAATTATTTTTCTTTCCGGTCAGACTTCGAGAAGGGTTTCTCTCGCACGTGAGCGACTATCTGACTGTCAAAACGAAGGTCGATCATGTCGAACATCTTCTCAGGAGACGGCAGCATTTCCTGTCGATGAAAGGAGACCAACTCGGTCAGTTTCTCTCCAAAATGGTCCTTGCCCAGTCGTACGGGCGTCGCCCCGTGACCTCCTACGGGTTCCATCCTGATCGACACTTCGCCATCGAGAAGAAGGACCTCCGAAAGAATCGCATCGGAGGTCTGCGAAGTCGAATCGAGTGATGTGAGGAGCGATCGGATCATCGGACTTCTGGTTGGTTCACCCGAATGGAAACCCTCCCGATATCCCGACAGCACGGGTACATCGTATACGATCGAGTCCGGTGCGTGAACGGGGTATCCATACCGGTCGAGATAAAAAGACGGTCTTCCGCGATGATCGAGCGTACGAACTACCGGCGTACGTTCCGTTACCGATATCACCAGTGTCCCGGTCGGAAGGCGGGATACATCCGTCTGTTCTACCCAGGCGTGCTCATCTACTCTCGCTTCAATGTCACCCGGCTCAAGCCTGAACAGAACCATACCGGTATCTACTCCAGCCAGAGCCCGTATTTCATCTGTAGACGCGACGTGCACGCCGCGGATATCGATTTGCTGCACCGTCACCCGCATGAGCCACTGCCACCCGGCAATCGCTCCGGCAAGGACGATGACGATCATCATTCCCTGCAGGAACCCAGAACTCCTTATATATCCGCGGAGTTGTTCACTCATCGATCCGACCCCGCTGAATCTGGCTTTGGCGCATGTACTTCCTTGACATTCCGGTCATCAGCTGCCGCCAGCCCATCTACAAGCTGACGACTGTACCGCCAGATGTCGCCTGCACCCAGCGTTAGAATCACATCGCCCGGTTTGGCAATAGAGGAAACGTAGGCGGGCATGCCCTTCCGCTCTCGCACATAGTGCACGTCGGTGTGACCATATGATCTCGCCAGGTCGGCGATCCTGGATCCATCAACTCCTTCGACCGGCTCTTCCCGGGCTCCATATACATCCATGAATACGACGATGTCCGCGTCAAAGAAACTCTTCGCGAACTCGTCCATGAACTGGACCGTGCGGGAGTACAGATGAGGTTGAAATACAGCGATGATCCGCTCCGACTCCCAACACCTGGTGGCCGCCTGCAATGTCGCACGAACTTCCGTCGGATGATGTGCATAGTCGTCTACCACCCGAATGCCACATACATAACCGATCTCCTGCATGCGTCGCTGAACACCCGAGAACGCATCCAGACCCGTCTTTATTTCGTCGAACGGCATATCCAATTCCAGGCCGATGGTAATCGCTGCCAGCGCATTCAGGACATTGTGGTTTCCGGGTGCGTGAAGCACAGCTGAACCCAATCGTATACCGTCCTCCAGCACATCGAATGTCATGTTCATTCCGTCCTGAATCACATTTTCAGCCCGAACATGTGCCTGCCTGGAGAACCCGTAGGTTATGACCCTCCGATCGATACGGTCCAGCATTAGCTGAACATTTTCATCGTCCAGACAGACGATTGCTGCACCGAAAAATGGCACACTGTTGGCATACTGGGTGAATGCGTCGACCAGGTCATCGAGATCGTCGTAAATATCAAAGTGTTCTGCCTCGATATTGGTGATAACCGCGAGTGAAGGTGTGAGCCTCAGAAACGTCCGGGCGTACTCATCGGCTTCAACCAGAATGATGTCTCCCTCACCGGAGACGGCGTTGGATCCAAAAACAGAGACTTTCCCTCCAACGATGATCGTCGGATCGAAGTCGCCGGCCGTCAGCACAGTTCCGGCAATCGAAGTCGTCGTCGTTTTCCCGTGGGTTCCGGCGATACCGATACCATATTTCATCCGAATCAGTTCACCGAGCATCACCGACCTGGGAATGATCGGAATTCTTCGGGTTTCGGCTTCTATCGTCTCTGGATTGATCGAAGGTTCGACAGCTGACGAGTACACGACGACATCTGCTTCCGCGACATGGTCTCGACGATGTCCCTCGAAAATCGTTGCGCCCAGAGACGTCAGCCTGTCGGTTATGTGCGTCAGGTGCTGATCCGATCCGGTCACTGAGAATCCCCGTGCGAGGAGCACCTCGGCAATCGAGCTCATCCCTATCCCGCCGATACCGACCATATGAATACACCTGATCCTGCCGAACAGTGGTAGTCGTCTCGGTATGTTTCCACGCCTCGTCATAGGTTCCTCGTCGAAGCCAGGTGAATAACATCGGCGGCAATTTCGTCGGCCGCGCCGGGGGTGGCGTGATCACGTGCCTTCTCGGACATCCTATCCAGCTGCTTCCGGTCGGTCCACATTTCCTTCCAGATATCGTAGAGATCCTTTCGGATCTCGTGTTCGGGCACCACGCGGGCGGCTCCCATGGCGAGGAGTCCACGGGCATTTCTGGTCTGGTGATCGGCCGCCACATGCGGAGAAGGAATCAGAATGGAAGCCGTTCCGGTGGCGAGCAATTCGCTACAAGTCAGTGCGCCCGATCGACAAATCGCCAAATCCGAAACGTCGTAGGCATAATCCATTCGGTCGATATATGGAACAAGTCGAATTCGACTATCCGTGTCGACACGTGACGACACCTCTTCGTAAAACTGCCTCCCCGTCTGCCAGATGACCACGGTATCCGCTTCGGACAAAAAATCAGGAAGGAGTCTTTCGATAGCCTGATTCAGCGGTTTGCTTCCACCGGATCCCCCTAGAATCAGGAGTACACGCGTCTCCCCGGAGAGGTTGAAATATGCTCGGGCGGCACTACGATCGACATCCACAAGATCAGTTCGAGTCGGATTCCCTGATATAGACGTGCGTGATTCGGGAAATACATCCAGTGTCTCCGGAAAGGCTGCGTGAATTCGATCTGCAAAACGGGATACCATTTTGTTGGTGACGCCCGGGACCGCATTCTGCTCCTGGATGAGGACGGGCCTTCGTCTCTTATGGGCAGCCCACATGACCGGTCCCGCTACATATCCTCCCGTCCCGACGGCGACGTCCGCGTCGAACGCTTCAACGAGCTTCCAGCTATCTGCGATGCCCTGTACCAGCGTAATCGGCATTCGGAAGTTCCGAGCAGTAAACCTGCGCTGAAAACCTTGAGCGTGAATGGCATGAATGGGATATCCCGCCCGCGGAACTTCCCGCCATTCGATACGCTCCCGCGATCCTGCGAAAGCAACGACGGCGTCCGGTCTCCTGCGCCGAATGGCGTCCGCAATCGCTATTGCCGGAAAGACGTGACCACCGGTACCGCCACCGGATAACAACACGCGAGGAGGCCTGATATGGACGGGATGGTTCGTCATTCCACCTGCCTCGACACGTTCAGGAGAATACCCATCATCAGGCCATTCGCCATCATCGATGTGCCGCCATACGAAACAAATGGCAGCGGCAACCCGGTGACCGGAAGCAATCCAGCGGTCACAGCAGCATGCACAAAACCATACAGTATCAGCATGGTTACGAGGCCTACACTCAGGAAGAATCCAAGCGGATCCGGAGCTTTTCGAGCAATTCGGAGCATCCCCCTGAACAGTATGATGATATATAGAGCCAGCAGAATGAACGCCCCGACCACTCCAAACTCCTCTGCGATGATAGCATAGATGTAATCGTTGTACGGAGCAGGAAGAAAATCTTTCTGGACACTCTTTCCCGGCCCTACGCCATATAACCCCCCACGGGCAAACGCGATCAGCGCCTGTTTAGCCTGATATCCCTCCGCTTGATCGGAGAACACGTCGACCGCCTCCGTATTCGGGAATATTTTCATCCCGAGGAATGATTCCATTCTGGCCGCACGATGGGGAGAAACCAGTAAGAGACCGTACGCGAGTATGAGGCCCACGACACCCAGACCGGCCAGATGCAGAACGCTGACCCTGGCAATAAAGCACATCGCCAGTACCGCCGTCAGGACAAGGGCCGCGGTCGATAAATCCTCAATCCCTATGGCGATGACTGTGACCAGAATCCACGCAAAAATTGGAGCGAATGCGTTGGTAAATGATTTTATGTAACGCTGTTTTCTGGCCAGAAGAAGGGCCACATATACCAGAAGCGTTACTTTCGCAAAATCAGATGGCTGAAAACCAACGGAGCCCACCTGCAACCAACGGGCTGCCCCTCCACTAACAACGCCCACGACCCGGACCGCGACCAGCAGAACGAGAGATAGTATCAGAGCATATCTGCTGATTTTGGCGAGAAGGTGATAATCAATCAGGCTGAAAAGACCCATTACACCGAGTGCGGCGAGTAGGCGAACGACGTGTCCGATCAAAAATCGTTCGGTGTTCCCTCCTGCTTTGGTCTCGGCCAGGAAAGAAATGGCACTGTATACAGCAAATACCCCGATCGCAGACAGCCCGAGAACGCACCAGAGTACGAACTTGTCCGCGGGACGCGAGGCTGACTTAGGGAGTGAAATACTGAGCATTTCTCGTACCGATCAGAGGTTTGCTACCAGGTGCCGAAACACATCACCCCGATGCTCAAAGCTCTCGAACATATCGAACGACGAACACGCGGGGCTGAGTAGAACGACTTCTCCCGAACGGGAGAGTAAAGAAGCATATCGAACGGCGTCAGAGAGACTTTCCGCCCGAACACGTTGATCTACGTATGGGCCTAATTCGGTATCCAGCTTCGATCCGGCCTCACCAATCGATATCAATACGCGAACCCTGTTTTGTACGAGTTCCACGAGACTCGCATAATCGTTTCCCTTATCCCGACCTCCTGCGATCAAAATAACCGGTTGTGAGTAGCTTTCGAGGGCGTACCACACCGCATTGACATTGGTGGCTTTAGAGTCGTTTACGTACTCGACTCCGTCCACTTCGCGAATAAATTCGAGGCGGTGCGGAACGCCCTCGAAGGTAGCGAGGCTGTTGCGCACGTCCCCGCTCCCAACCTCCATAACGCGGGCTGCAATGGCAGCAGCCAGTGCGTTGGACGCATTATGCCTTCCGGTCAGCGATAATTCGTTCTTCTGCATGAGCACCTCGTTCGTTTGCTCCGTATTCAGATACAGCATGTCGTCGCGGAAAAACCCTGCTGCACCTATGGAATTGTTAATAGAAAAGCCCATCAACCGGGGACCGTCATCTTCGTCGACCGATGGTAGTCCCGAGACAATCCTCTCATCGTCCATGTTGTAAATGAGTGTATCCTCCGGCCCCTGGTTCTTGAAAATGCGTGCCTTGCTTCCTGCGTACAGGCTCATGGACTGGCTGTATCGATCCAGGTGATCGGGAGTGATGTTCAGCATCACAGCAATATTCGGGTGGAATTCGGCCGTATGGTCAAGCTGAAAACTGGATACTTCGAGTACGATGAGGTCCCCTTTCTGAGATTTCAGGACGACATCGGAAAATGGAATCCCGATATTTCCGGCGATCCACGTTTTTCGTCCAGACCGCTTCATGATGTCCCCTAACAGAAGGGTCGTCGTGGTTTTTCCATTTGAACCCGTTATCGCCGCGACATCCGCCGGACAGTACCAGGAGGCGACTTCCAATTCAGAATAGCAGGGAATCCCGTTCTCCAGGAGTTGGATCATCGGCGGCGAGGAATCGGAAACTCCGGGACTGACGACCACGAGATCAGCTTGTGCCAGCCGCTCGGTATGTCCGTCTTCTTCAAAATCGATGTCCAGTTTCGAAAAAACGGATTTGGCACCGTCGGTCAGTGGAGCCGAGTCAGAGACGAATACATGCATTCCCCGAGCATGCAATAGTCTCGCGACCGATTGACCACTCCGTCCTCCTCCGATCACGGATACGCGACTGGAGGTCATGGGCTGTATGTCTGCCGTGATGGGCATTTCCTGGATACTCATCTGATTCTGAGAACGAGCAGGGCCGCGATCACGGTCGCGGCAGTTACAAGCCAGAATCGGATTACGATCTTGGCCTCATGCATTCCCGTCGCCTCGAAGTGGTGATGAATCGGTGCCATTCGAAAAACCCGTTTCCCGACACCGCTCTTTTTCCTGGTGTGTCTGAACCAGGACGTCTGAATGATGACCGAAAGAGTCTCCATGAAGAAAACGGCACAGAGGAGCGGAAGCAGCAGTTCTTTCCGAATGAGGAGTGTCATGGTGCCGACTGCCGCACCCAGCGAGAGCGCCCCCGTATCCCCCATGAAGACAGAGGCCGGATACCCGTTAAACCAGAGGAAGCCGAAACAGGCGCTCGCAAGAGCCGCAGCAAAAATGGTCAGTTCGCCGGCACCGGGTAGGAACAGTTCGTTCAGAAAGTCAGCAAAGACTGCGTTTCCAGCGATGTATGACAGAGCCGTCAGACCAAGAGCTACGATGCCGGTTACTCCTGCAGCCAGTCCGTCGAGTCCGTCGGTCAGATTCACCGCGTTGGACAACGCGGTGATGATGAAGATCACCACGGGGATGTAGACCAACCACCCGAGATCGATGGTCTCGATCCAGAATCGGAAAATGTTGTAGTCGAATGTCTCGTCCTTGACGAACGGCAGGTAGGTCAGCGTGTTGATATCACTGAATTGGGGATGAAAATAGAGAATGGAGCCGACGATCATACCCAGTGAAATCTGTCCGATGAGCTTGATTCTGGCCGGCAACCCACTCTTGTCTTTTCTGATGACCTTTATATAATCGTCGGCAAAACCAAACGCTCCCATCCACGCCGTCGACAGAAGAATGAGCCATACGTACACCTCTGCGACGGCTCCCCACAGCAGAGTCGAACCCAGGACGGAGAGGAGAATAATGAGACCGCCCATGGTGGGCGTTCCCGATTTGCTCGAATGATCAACGATACCCGCCTGGACTCCTACTCGGATCTGTTCCTCCAACTGCTGCCGCTTCAGCCACGCTATGATGCTTCTGCCCGCGACGAGTGCAATCAGAAGCGACGTGATCGCAGCCAGCGATGCCCTGACAGTTATATACTGAATCGCCTGAAAGCCCGGAGGCTGAAAGGTCCTTTCCAGATATTGTATGATGTAATAGAGCATAGGTCCGTGTTCAGTACACGGCGTGGTTTATGGCTTTCCGGGCCGCCCGGAATGGTGGAGTGTTTCTTGAGAAGAAAAATATCTTTGTACTTTCAGTCGGTCATCGAAGGGGATCTCCCTGTCACCAATGACCTGGACCGTCTCGTGACCTTTTCCGGCAATCAGAATTATGTCTCCCGGAAGACTTCCGTCTGCTGCGGCCGCGATGGCCTCCTCCCGCTCGACAATACGGGCCGTGTTCTCCGGTGCCACCATTCCGGAACAGACGTCCTCGATAATCCGGAGAGGATCTTCGAAACGGGGATTATCGCTCGTCACGATTACCCGGTCTGCCAGGCGCTCGGCGATCGCTCCCATTTGGGCCCGCTTCCCGGTATCTCTGTTTCCCCCGCACCCAAAAACGCACCACACACGTCGCTTCTTTTTCATTCCGCCGATCGCCCGGAGAACATGTTCCAGGGCATCCGGTGTGTGGGCATAATCGATGATGACGGGTCTGTCGTTACTACCTTCGATAACTTCAAATCTGCCTGGAACCGGGTCAGCGGTTTCAAGCGCTGTGAGTACGCGGTCGGGCTCCATCCCCAGTGCCAGCCCACATCCGTATGCCGCTGCCAGGTTGGCCGCATTGAACGCACCGGAGAGCCTGAACCGTGTATCGTGCCCGTCGATCTTCATTTGCAAACCATGGATCGAGTCGTGGGTAAGCTCGTATCGTATATCGGCGGTCCGATCCGTGCCGTACGTAATAGATCGTGTTGAGAGGGAATTTTTAATACTCGCTCCGGACGGATCGTCCATGTTCACCACACCCGTCGCGTCGGACGATAGCTCCTCGAACAAGCGTGTTTTCGCCTCCAGATAGCAAGATTCTGAACCATGATAATCCAGATGATCCCGCGTCAGATTGGTAAAAATCGCCACATCCACATCTGCTATCCGGATGCGGTGCTGGTCGAGGGCGTGCGAAGAGAGTTCCATCGAACAGGCTGCGCAACCTGTATCTCGCATGGTGGCCAGTAGTTGGTACACTCGGGTCGGGGAGGGGGTAGTCTGCGTCGCTCCGTGCATCAGACGCCCATCGTAATAGCCGGTTGTACCGATGAATCCGGTCCGGTAACCAACACACTCCAGAAGATGCCTCGATAGCGTCGCCACGGTTGTCTTTCCGTTGGTCCCGGTCACACCGACGATTTTCAGTGCTTCTCCGGGATCATCAACGTGCATCGAAGCAATCTCTACGAGTGCCCTCCTGGAGTCTGACACATGAACGAAAGCGGTATCTGATCGAGTAGATGTAGATTCTTCCGGCTCACTTTCACACACGATGACACGGACCCCTTGCTTCATCGCCTGCGGTATGAACCGGTGACCATCGACAGAACTACCCTTGACGGCGACAAAACAGGACGTCGGACCCGCCTCGCGGCTGTCAGCCGTCAGGTGGTCGTATTGTACCGGTTCACCCGGCTTGTATCCAGCCAGCAATCCCTTGGCTGCGATCCTCTCTACCATGTCATTAAGTTGAATCATCGAATCAACAATCCTTTCCGTCCATATCCGATCTTTTTTGCTTTCTGCTCATCTGCATTGCAATACGGCCGTCGTGCCTATTGGCTCTCCGGCACCGGGCCACTGTTTGTAGACGCTCCCGTTACCTTCTATCCGCGACTTTATACCTCTATCAGAGAGAATGAAATTTGCATCCCTCACGCCGAGTCCGACCACATCCGGCATCGTTCCCATTTCGTCATCCGACGCGACCTTCAATTCGATTACTTCGCCGGTCGAGACCCGTAGTTTTCCCCCGTCTGACTGGGCAATTACCCGGCGACGCGTATCTGAGGAACCAGACGAAAATGCTTCAAGTCCGGCCGCCCGCAGCTGTCTGGTCGCAACGGCTACGGGAAGGCCTACCACACCCGGTACGGATGACTCCGAAAGTCGTATCCGAGAATCGTCCCGGCTTACGTTATTTGCCCCTGGCATCGTCGCCAACCAACGAGTGGCAATCCGCCTGAAAACAGGTGCGGCGACTACGCCACCATAAATGCTTTTGGCTGGTCTGTCCATGAGTACCAGTAATGCAACAGTCGGGTGTTCGCTCGGAAAAAAGCCAACAAACGTCGCACGATATTTCCCGATATATCGCCCGTTCTCGACGATGCGTGCCGTACCTGTTTTACCGGCTATTCGAACGCCCTCTATCGCCGCCTCTCTGGCCGTACCCGATTCCACTACTTCCTCGAAAGCCGGCATCAGGGTCCGGGCTGTGACTGGAAGGAATGCTCTCCGAACGGAATCCTGCGCCGCCATCCAGACGGTATGTCCGGTCACGTCTCGTCTCTCGGCGACCAGGTGAGGCCTGACCAACAGCCCGTGATTTGCGAGCGAGCTGTACGCCGCAAGAATCTGGATCGGAGTCACCTCTATCTCGTATCCGCGGCTCATAGCTGATTTGGTAGGTCCAGACCACCGGGAAGGCCGTTTGAGCCTGCCTGGGACTTCACCGGGAAGATCTATTCCGGTCGGGATTCCAAATCCCAGGTTCCGGGCGTATTGATAGAGTGTCGCAGGCCTCATACCCTCCACGACTTTTGCAACGCCCACATTACTCGAGAGTGATAGCACTTCCCAGAAGGGTATGCGTCCGTGCGGATGCGTGTCACGAAGCGTTCGACCGAACTGGACGAGCGTCCCGTCTCCGGTATCTACGGTATCTGACATGGAGATCAATCCGGACTCGACAGCCGCGACAGCAGAAATCAACTTGAATGAGGAACCCGGCTCGATCTGATCGGAAATAGCGTGATTTCGCCTGCTGGAGATCGGAAAGCCTGCGGCGTTATTGGGATCGAACGTCGGGAAATTTGCCATTCCGAGAATAGCGCCAGTTCTTGGATCCATCGCCACGGCAGTAGCCCAGTCGGCCCCGGCGTCGACGGCGCCAGCTCTCAGTTCTTCCTCCATGATCGCCTGTCGCGCCAGATCGAGCGTGAGAACGACGCTTTCACCATGAACAGGGGGCTGCCCGGCTCCCCCGGCCGTCTCCTTTAACCGGCGCTTCATGTCTCGTCTGAGTACGCGTCGACCGGGAGTGCCCTTCAGGTAGTCATTATAAGATTGCTCGATTCCGGCAATACCATTCCGGTCGGCATCCACATGTCCCAAAATATGAGAGGCTACTTTCCCGTAATTGTACCGTCTGGAAACACGGCGTTCAATTTTGACCCCGGGTATGGTGGAAATCGATTCTCTGTCCCGATCGTCCAGCACGATATTCCGGGCCACGAGAACGTATCTGGGACTCGTACGACTTCTGATTGTACGTCTCACCTGACTTACCGTCCGGTTAGTCACGCGTGATAGCCGGGAATAAAAGTCTTGCGACCGGGCGGAGAATCCGGCTGTCGTCGGGTCGAGTGCTATATCGAACCGTTCAACATTGGCAGCCAGTGTTCGACCGTTTCGATCCAGGATGGCCCCCCTGAGGGCAGGCACCTGTGCGTATGCTGTCGCCTGTTGTTCCCCTTCTGTCCGAAGAGCGTCACCTGTCACAAATGCCAGGTTGAATACCTGCAAAACAACCAGTACGGGGACGATACTGACGAGCGTCAGCATGACATACATTCTGGCTAATATTTGATCTCTTGGTTTCACGTAGGAGAGATATGGTCAGGGCTGGAGCATTATTTCACGTCCATCTCTAGATCGCTCTTTGAGACCGAGGTTGCGGGCACGATCCGAAATGACCGTCGGCCCGGTACGACGGTCATATTCCCCTTTCAGGGCATTGAACTCCAGACTCATCACCAGCTTGTCCTTGCGGAGCGTCTGCAGATCAGTCAATAAATTCTGTGTCGCGTACACGTGTCCCACGTACAACGTTACGAGGATGACCACCGATAGAACAGCGAGTGAGAAACGTAGTGTCGATAGTCCCTGCAACCCGGAGTCCTGTTCCTCCGGGGTAGCGAGTCGCTCATTGTTGAACTCCTTCAACTCACCCCACCCCGGGCCCGTAATCGCAGCAATTCGGCTTCGTTTCCCCGCGTTGTTCGCCGGCCTGCGGGAACGCGGCTTGGGTGGCGCCTTTCTTTTTACCGTCGATGCCCCCGAGGCGGACCGTCTACGATGCGTTGCAGCACTTTTGGCAGACAATCCGCTGACAAATCGGACAGACGTCTGCTTCTTTTTCTGCTTTGCTGAACTCTTTGATTTAGAAGTGGCCATAATCCGTGTTATTCATCCGTGTCCGTTATTCCGCTGTACCGGGTGCGCTCGGCGATTCGCAGGCGTGCGCTTCTTGAACGAGGATTTATTTTCAGCTCTTCCTCCGATGCCATCACCGGTTTTTTGGTCACTTCAGTCCAGGGTACCAGACGATTTCCATACAGATCTCGCCGTAGATTTCCTTCAAAATTTCCCGTCCTGAACAGTCTCTTCGCGCGCCGATCTTCAAGCGAGTGGTATGAGATAACGGCCATTCGTCCGCCGGGTCGGATCAATCGCGTGAAAGTCATCAGCGCTTCTTCAAGAGCCTCAATTTCACCGTTCACCTGGATTCGTATCGCCTGAAACACGCGTGCCAGCGTCTTCGACCGCTTCGGCGGTGCTACGAGTTGTTCTATTATTCTCGTAAGATCAGACGTCGAGGTGAGCGGTCGAACGTCGACAATAGCCGTCGCGATCGCGCGCGCCCGCGGCTCTTCGCCGTATTGACGTAAGACCCGCACGATTTCTCCGACAGACGACTCATTCAGAAAGTCGGCAGCCTGGCGTCCTGAGGTCTGATTCATCCGCATGTCCAGCGGCCCGTCCACGCGAAAACTGAAGCCTCGATCCGAGACATCCAGTTGATGCGATGAAACACCCAGATCCATGAGCACTCCGTCGATCTCACGAGACTCGACGAGAGAACCGACGTCCAGAAAATTGCCATGAACAAGAGTCAACTGCCCACTCTCCATAAAAGATTTCAACCGCTCGGAAGAGGCTGCAATGGCTTCCTGATCCCGGTCCAGTCCTATGACCTTCCCGGATCTCGATAGCGTGGAAAGAATCGCTTCCGTATGTCCGCCCCCGCCCAACGTCGCATCGATATACGTGCCACCCGGGTCCGAGATGATCCCTTCTACAACAGCGTTACAAAGAACAGGCGCGTGATACGAGGAAGCATGTTCAAGTGGGTGCCCCTCTGAATCTGGCGCATTCAATTCCGTATTTCTTTTGCCAGACATCTCATGAACCCATCACGCGTTCTGCGAGAGCTTCCTGATCGTCAGGTAAATCCTGTAAGTAATGATCGAATTTTTCCGGATCCCAGATCTCAATACGCTCCATCGCTCCGATGATGAGCGCTTTGTCCGAGATGCCGGCATATTCAATAAGAGGTTTAGTAAGCGATACCCTGCCTTGTCCGTCGAGCGTCACTTCGTCGGCCCACATCAATATGGTCCGAACCAGGTGCCTTGCCTGCCGATCGTACGTATTCAGTGCTGCGTACTGCGCCTCCTTTTTTTGCCATTCATCGAGGGGATACACATAAATACAAGGCTCAAATCCACGAGTCATCGTGAACGTCGACAGCGCTTCAGGTCGAAGAGACGACCTCATTTTCGCCGGAATGGCTACCCGTCCCTTTCGGTCGACGGCATACAGTGCCTGTCCTTTGAAGCTTGCCATGAGCGCTAATCGACCGACGATGCATTCTTTCTGGATGTACTGAGCTTGTGGGAAATCTCCCCACTATTCCCCACTTTGAACGAAAGGTACGTCTTTTAGCCCGAAAGTCAAGACTTTCGGGCGCTGTATCTCCCCATTATCAGGCCTGATTGGCCAATAAATGGCATGAGGAGAGGTGGGGGTAAAAATGTTATCCGCATCCAGTCAACACGATGGTGTTAATATACTCACCTTTTTACTAAATTGTAGATATTATTTACACCTTACACCCTTTGGAGTGCCTCTTCGACCACTAACTGATCGACAGCGAGAAACGTATCGATTCATTGTGACCTATCTGGAATCGAACGAACGTCCACCAACGCTGCTGGAAATCGCGTCCGCAATCGGGGTGCGGTCCGTCAACAGCGTGATAAAGCTTCTCGGTCATCTCGTGGAGAAGGGCTACATTTCGAGAGATCCGGGAAGAGCCAGGGGGCTTCGGATTCTGTCCGGACGTGACATTGAACCAGCCGCCGGCCGAAGCGGAATAAACGTCCCCATCCGACGACTCCACGAGAAAACGGGCGGAACGGTAATCAGCCAGAACGAAGCAGAAGTGGTCGTCGATCGACTTTTCCTTCGAGGGCTTTCGAAACCTGGTTCCTGTTTTCTGGCCAGAGTCAATGACCATGGCTCTGGTCCTGACGGCATACGGCGGGGAGATCTGGTACTCGTCGAACCAGGAACGTCCGATCGCTACATCACCGGAGACTTAATACTGGTTCAGAACGGGGACGAATATCTTGCGCGCCGGTTCGTGGACTCGGGCGATAAGGGACTCTTACGAGCTTCGGACCGGACGTTTCCGACGATCTCCCTGGATACCTGTGACCGACATATTTCGGTCACCGGTAGAATAGTCGCCGTGATGCGCCACCTGTGAGACAGCGTGCCTTCGATCACATCTTGGCTGAGGCGAGTTGCATCTGCTTCTCCCGCTTTCGAGGCCGAGCTTCCTCTACTCCTCCGTGATCCTTGGCATGCCGAATCGCAGCCGCCACGAACGAGTGGAACAACGGATGCGGGGAACCGACCGTCGTCTTGTATTCCGGGTGAAACTGGACACCTATAAACCAGCGAAGGTCAGGTAATTCTATGATTTCCACCAGATCCCTTCCAGGATTAACCCCGGTGAAATGCATCCCGTTCTCCAATAATTTATAGCGCAACATATTATTCAGCTCAAATCGATGTCGATGCCGTTCGGTCACCAGTGGTTGTCCATAAATGGAAGCAACACGGGAAGAATCCTGAATTTCACATTCATACGCACCCAACCGCATCGTTCCGCCCTTCCCGGCGATTTTCTTCTGGTCTTCCATCAGGTCGATCACGGGATATGGTGTTTCAGCATCGAACTCCGTCGAATTCGCGTCTTCCCAGAGACACACGTTTCGAGCAAATTCTATGACCGCACACTGCATACCGAGACAGATTCCCAAAAAGGGAATATCGTTCTCGCGGGCGTGTCTGACGGCCTGGATTTTCCCTTCAATTCCCCGGTCTCCGAATCCCGGTGCTACCAGAATCCCTGACAATCCATCCAACTGCGATTCCACATTTTCGGCTGAAACATCGTCCGAAAGAATCATTTTCAAATCGACGTGGATACCGTGAACGGCTCCCGCCATGATGAAGCTCTCACTGATGGACTTATAGGCGTCCTGGTGCTCGACATACTTGCCCACAAGACCGATTCGGATCGTTGCGCTGGGCTGTTTGAGCTGGCGCAAAAACTGAGTCCAATCGTCGAGCGTCTTCTCATTTCCAGACCGATCGCCACAGTCCTCTTCCAGATACATTCTCTCGGACACGATTCGGTCCAATCCTTCTTCCTGCATGAGAAGCGGGACTTCGTAAATCGATTCGGCATCCCGCGAGGCGATGACCGCATTTCCGTCGACATTGCAGAAGAGGGCGAGTTTCTTACGAACATCTGCATCCAGCGGGCGATCGGTTCGACAGACCAGAATGTCCGGCTGCAGACCGAAAGACAGCAACGTTTTCACCGAGTGCTGGGTGGGCTTGGTTTTTACCTCTCCCGCAGCATCCAGATACGGAACAAGCGTCAGGTGTATGTTCAACGTATTCCGTGAGCCCCGTTCATAGCGAAGCTGCCGGATGGCCTCCAGGTAGGGCTGCCCCTCAATATCACCGACGGTGCCTCCAATTTCCGTGATCACGACATCGGTGTCTTCCTGTCCGCCCAGCTTCTGCATCCACGCCTTGATCTCGTCGATAATATGAGGAACCACCTGTACGGTCTTTCCCAGATACGCTCCCTCCCGCTCTTTGGTAATCACCTCCATGTAAATTCGACCCGTCGTGACATTGTTGGCCTGACTCGTCGGTACACCGAGAAATCGCTCATAGTGTCCGAGGTCCAGGTCCGTCTCGGCACCGTCGTCCGTCACGAACACTTCTCCGTGTTCGTAAGGATTCATCGTTCCGGGATCCACGTTGATGTATGGATCGAATTTTTGGATGGTGACCCTGAGGCCACGTGCTTCCAGTAGCCGTCCAAGGGAAGCACAAATAATGCCTTTTCCGAGTGACGATGTGACGCCACCCGTAACGAAGATGTATTTAGTCTGCACAGGAGCCAGTGGTTAGTGGGCAGGCACGCTTCACGGCATCGATTCCTTTACAGGCGTTCCGCACCGGATCATTGGGCACAGAAAACGAGAGAGGTGCCCGACAAAAATACGGTGTTCCTCGATCAACCGAAAATGAAGTCGATGGAAATGAGTTGAAGAGCGCTCCCTCCCCACGTCAGCCGACTTTTTCTGCCACTATCAGAAGACCGGTACCCGTCTTATTCTCTCCAACCATATCCAGTGCGTTCAGCATCAGGCCGATGGGCAGTACAGGCAGGTAATACAGCGGCAGCAGAAGCAACAGAATCCAGGATGCGTTCAGCATCTTCATCGGCCATTTGACCAGGAGGCGCCAGCCAACAGATCCAAAAAACCCGTACGTATAGAGTGCCTGTTTCGTCGTGAGACCGGCCCGGGACAATTTATCCACGAGGTCCTTTCGATTGTACCCGTCTCGCACATGCTCACCTATGAAACTCTGCTCTCCCCCCTCCTGCACATCAGATCCGCCCTGATCGGACGGTGTGTTGATCAGGACGACGCCTCCTGGCTTCAACACCCGCGCGAAGTGAGAGAATACCACCTCATCCTCTTCGATATGCTCCATTACATCTACCGAAAGAATCAGGTCGTAGGGTCCACGCGCCTGCAGCCGGGTGAGATCGTCCACGAAAAAACGTGCGGATTCAGCCAGCCCTGCCCGTTTGAACAGGGACGAGACGCGGTCGAGGTAATCGTCCTTGATATCAACGGCATCGATCGAAATCCCCCGGAAACGTTGGGCCATCCAGAATGCGAACTGACCAAAGCCGGTCCCCGCGTCCAGAATACGGATCGGTCTGGCGCATGCCGTGATTTCCCTTCGTAGTTCCCGGCGAACATACCAGGCACGCAAAAAAACCACGTGCAGCAGCATAAACAGTAGCCGAGTGCGCAATGGACTGCTTCCGGCCAGGTGTCCGAAGCGGTCTTTAATCGGATCGTAATCCATCAGATTGGGTCAGCTTTGCTGTATTGATCTGTTCGTAAACGAATGTGATATATGGTTCCCAGGATACCCCCGCCGGTCCCATTTGAATCCGACCTGACTCAACCTCGTCCGGGCGATGACGCCGGATCGTATCCCGGCCAGCCGTGTCGTGAGCCTCTTCAGATTCGTCTCCATCTGAAGTTCTGGAAAAAAAGCCTACGACGGCTGTCGAAAGGGCGTGTGGATCCAGGGGTGGAACTATTCGCTCCTTGTTTTCGCGGCCGACCTGATCGGCCAACCCTCCGACATCGCTGACGATGGATGGCAATCCGAACTGCTGGGCAATCTGCACAACTCCGCTCTGCGTCGCAGACGTATATGGTTGGACGAGCAGGTCGGCCGCAGAAAAGTATGCTGCAACCCGTGACCTGGGAATGTATTCATCACAAATGGTCACATGATCGCCGACGTTTAATGCCGCGATTTTCTCATCGTATTCAGACCGATCATCGTAAAATTCTCCTGCAACAAGCAGGCGCACCTCCGGAATGGACGCGACGATCTCCGGAAGCGCGTCGATCAGTACGTGCAGTCCCTTGTACGCCCTGACCACTCCAAAAAAGAGGATAATCTTTTCCGCCCGCCGGAGCTTTTCGTCCGGGCCGAGAACAAGCTGAGACCTCGCTTCCGTCTTCTCGAGTGGGCCACCAAACTGATCGTACGCCGGATGCTCCAGCAGTACGGGAGAGGACGCAGGAAGAAGTCCCTCGACGCTTCGGCGGACGGCGTCTGAGAGCACGACGATCTCGTCACACTGTGTGAGAAAAAGCTTCGAAAGGAGCGCGTCTCCGGCATGGCGCTCGTGTGGAAGCACATTGTGAGTGACTCCGATCGTTCGGATGCCACATTTCCGCAGGCTGCGAGCCATCTTGGTATAGGCGGGAGCAAAAAACGGCATCCAGTACATGAAAATAGCCAGAACCACGTCGTCTTTTTCTATCCTTCTCGATGCCGCGATCCAGGTCACCGGATTGATGGAATCGATCAGACGAATCACGGGCGAAGTCGTCCCGATTTCAGCAAGATCATCCTTGTCGTCTTCTGGCTCGAATTGACTTCGTCCGGGAAAGAGTAGCCCGGGATACAATCGTGTAAATGATATCCGGACCACCTCCAGACCGGATTCTTCCAGCCTGGAACACAGTCTCTCTGAGTATTGTGATATACCACCCCTGTACGGAGGATGCGGCGCGATTACAGCCACCCGAGACGATAATTGTACGTGTTGCATCGCCTCAACCCGGGCCAGCATCGTGACATTCAGAAACATCATACGTTCTGATGTCTGACATCCGAGGAACGACGATCATTTCTCCGATCAGTCCCACGGAAAACATCTGAATGCCGACCAGAATAAGCAGTGTTCCAAGAAGAAGTAGCGGCCGATCACCAATCGGCTGGCCATAAACGAGCTTGTCTATCGAGATCCAGAGACTGATAACGAAGCCGCCGAGAAACGCGAGCGTACCCAGAGATCCAAAAAAATGCATCGGGCGGACGGCGAATCGAGTCAGAAAAAAAACACTCAGAAGGTCCAGAAAACCACGAAGGTATCGCTCCAGCCCGAATTTCGTCCTGCCATACTTCCGTGCATGATGCTGGACCACCTTCTCCGTAATGCGCCCGTATCCTTCCCATTTTGCGAGGGCCGGAATGTATCGGTGGAGTTCACCATAGACGGTCACGTTTTTGACTACTTCTGCCCGATACGCTTTCAGACCACAATTGAAATCATGGAGTGGAATCCGCGTAATGGTCCGGGTGGCCAGATTAAAGAATCGACTCGGAATGGTTTTCGATAGCGGATCATGACGTTCTTTCTTCCATCCGCTTACCAGATCATATCCGCTCTCGAGCAGGGCGACCAGGCCAGGAATCTCTCCGGGTTCGTCCTGCAGATCCGCATCCATCGTAATTATATACCGGCCCCTGGCGCGCTCGAAACCCAGCGCCAGTGCGGCTGACTTGCCGTAATTTCGGCGGAAGCGAATTCCTGAAAAACGGCTGTCTCGGCCGTGCATCGAATCGATGACGTCCCAGGAATCGTCACCGGATCCATCGTCGATAAGCCAGCATTCGAAAGTGAAGCCAGCACCGTCGCAGACCGAACGGATTCGATCCACAAGTTCAGGAAGCGACTCTTCCTCTTCAAAAACCGGTACTATGACGGATAAATCAGGACCGTTCATCTATGCCCTGCCAGCAAGTGTGAATGCATCTTGACGGCCCTCCAGAATCTGGGCGCTAAACAGGTCCTGGATACCGCGCGAATCGTTTCTTTCAAAGATGTCACGTGTCGATCGTCGCGTATTTGGCATTCCTCTCGATGAACTTCCTCCGTGGCTCCACAGCATCGCCCATCAATGTCGTGAAGATCCGATCTACTGCGGCAGCATCTTCTATCGTTACGCGCTGAAGCATCCTGGACGCAGGATCCATGGTCGTTTCCCAGAGTTGATCCGGGTTCATTTCCCCGAGCCCTTTGTATCGCTGAATATATGTTTTCCCTTTCCCGTCCGGATTGATTTCCTGCAGGGCATCCGAAAGCTGTCTCTCGTCCCACGCGTAGCGCTCTTCTTTTCCCCGACGTGCCTTATACAGGGGAGGGAGCGCGATATAGATATGTCCGTGTTCAATCAGCGGCCGCAACTGCCGGTAGAAAAAAGTGAGTAACAGGGTCCGAATGTGGGCCCCATCCACATCGGCATCGGTCATAAGGATAATCTTGTGATAACGGAGCTTTTCGAGGTCGAAGTCTTCGGTAGACGTACCGATTCCTGTACCCAGCGCCGTAACCATATTCTTGATTTCCTCGTTCGCCAACACCTTGTCCAGCCGTGCTTTCTCGACGTTGAGAATCTTCCCTCGTAGAGGAAGGATAGCCTGAAAATGTCTGTCCCGGGCTTGTTTCGCCGAACCACCGGCAGAATCACCCTCGACCAGGTACACTTCACATTCTTCGGGACTTCGGGAAGAGCAATCTGCCAGTTTACCCGGCAGGCCACCACTCCCGAATGCACTTTTTCGCTGAACGAGTTCACGCGCCTTCCGGGCTGCGGCTCGGGCCTGCGCCGCGAGAACGACTTTTTCAACGATTCGACGTGCTTCCTTCGGATGATCATCGAGCCATTCCTTAAGCCTGGATCCAACAAGCGACTCGACGGCTCCCTGGACCTCCGAATTTCCGAGTTTCGTTTTCGTCTGTCCCTCGAACTGCGGTTCTGCGACCTTAATAGACAGGATTGCCGTCATTCCCTCCCTGAAATCATCACCGGACAGATCGACCTTGACGTTTCGAAGCAGGTTGTTGGCGTCGGCGTACGTCTTGAGCGTTCTCGTCAGTGCACGACGATAACCGGAGACATGCGTCCCGCCCTCATGCGTATTAATGTTGTTGACGAAGGAGAGTACGTTTTCGGCATATCCGGAATTATAACGCATGGCGAGCTCGACCGGAACTTCTGCGTCCATATCCGAGATATAGATCGTCTCGTCGTGGATCGGGGTTCTGGCTTCGTCCAGATAAGCCACGAACTCGATGATTCCCCCCTCGAAATGATAGTCTTCCCGTAGGAGTAAGTCGGGATCGCGGACATCCTCGATCGAGATAAATAGCTCTCTATTCAGATAAGCCAGTTCTCGCAATCGCTCTGAGAGCGTATCGAACCGATATTCAGTCGTCTGGAAAATGCTCTCATCCGGCCAGAATCGAACTTCTGTGCCGGTTTCTTCGTCTGCCTTCAGAGCCCGACCCTTCTGGACCTCACCGGCCGGTTCGCCGATATGATAGGTCTGGGTCCATTCGTGCCCGTCTCTCCTGACCGTTGCAATCAGTTTGCTGGAGAGTCCGTTTACACACGAGACGCCCACCCCGTGAAGGCCTCCTGATACCTTGTACGATCCCTTATCGAACTTCCCACCGGCATGCAGTGTCGTCATGACGACGTCCAGAGCTGATCGATTCTCGACGGGATGCATGCCAACCGGTATGCCTCGTCCGTTGTCCCGAACGGTAATGGATCCATCCTCGTTGATGTACACGTTCACGCGGGTGCAGTAACCGGCGAGCGCCTCGTCAATTGAATTATCGACAACCTCGTAAACGAGATGATGGAGTCCTCGGAAACCAACGTCTCCGATATACATCGCCGGTCGTTTACGAACAGCCTCGAGACCTTCGAGAACTTGAATGTTTCCGGCCTCATAGGATCCGGAGCGCGCGTCTTTGGGTTCCATTCGGTATGTCTTCCGGCAGGGACAAACCTCGATCTGTCCACAACTGGAAAAAAAGTGCATTTATAGAATATAGCCCGTCTTGTACGCGTTGTCCCGCCCGCCAGTTCTCCTCGGGCCGAGATAGTATCAGACCTCCAGATAGCGCATAAATTCCTGCACCCGGTCGGCCAAATCGTCTTCTGTCTCATCTTCACCGAATGCCGCCACGACCCGGTACCCGTGATGTTCGAGAAGATGACGGACACGGGCCGCGTCCTTTGTATTCAGCTTGAGTGTGACGCAGATGAGTCCCTCATCCCTGTTTGACTGTTCACTGGAGAGCGAAAGTACCCGAACGTTGTTTTGTTCGATAGCGTATATCACTTGAGACAACGCATAGTCTCTCTCTTCGATCTCCAGCGCCAGGATGGCTCCTGGTTCCTGGGTAGAGAGCAACCGCGCAAACCACTCGAAAAGATCCGTCCGACGCAACAAACCGATGTACTCTCTATTACTGTCTGTGACCGGCATCGTGGTGAGCGAATGGTGCATCATCACGCTCGCCACTTCGAAGACATGTGTGTCAGACTCTACCGACAGAGGATCCTGCCCCAGCAGGGTGTCGACCAACGCGTCCGGTCCGGCAGCATCGAGCATCATGTCTTCCGACACGATTCCGACTACATGTCTATCCGCGTCGACGACCGGAAGGTGACGAACGCGGAGTTCCATCATCAATCCGAGGCCATACTCTACGGTATCTGCTCGTTTGAGCGGAGGTGTCGTATTACTGATGAGTGTCTCGACCGTCATGATTGAAGCAACGAAGTGCTTGTTTCTCGTTTACCTGTTTCAGTTGCAGCAATTCACGTGCCGTTTCTCCGTCCATAACCGAAGTAGTGCCGTCTGGTCCTCGTCGCCGTCAACTGACCGTATGTTCTACGCAACTCCGTCCAACAGGATACCGTACGTGTCCGATTTCGAGAACGATTTACAAATTCTTGTGGGGAAGCGCAAGAAAGAAATAATTGCCGCCTGCCGGTAATGGGATCCAGGAGTTTCTGGATGAATCATTTTTCTTTTTCGTCCCCAGAACTCGTCGTGTCATCTACAGTCGAAACGGGCCGAAAATCGACGTATCGAGCAACAATGGGGTCGATGTCGCTTTTGTACCTCGGAGCGACACGATAATGCAGCCGGACGACAGCACGAACATCCTTCTCATACTCCACGCGGGCGAACATGTACTCTTCGGAAATAATTTGTCCGATCTTTCTGAAATGGGCGACGGCACCCTGGTCTTCGACGGGTAGAAAAACGATACCCTCAGAAAAGTCGTCCTCTATTACATCCCGGAGTCTGATTCTGAAATCATCCAGACCGATGCCCCGAATCGCCGAAACAAATGCGGCTTCAGGGTACTCCTGGCGAAGCAAAGGAAGGGCATTCGGCTCGGAGAGCGCATCAATTTTATTGAAGACCATCAGGGTGGGTTTCCCGTCCGACTCCAACTCCTTGAGCGTCTGCTCGACCACCTGAACCTGATCCGCGAATTTCGGGTGGGTTACGTCTATCACATGTAATAAAATATCGCTCTCCCTGACTTCGTCGAGTGTGCTCTTGAAGCTTTCTATCAGTCGATGCGGCAGCTTCCGGATGAACCCGACCGTATCTGAGAGCATGATCGGGTGATTGAAATCGAGGCGCACGACGCGGGTCGTGGCATCCAGTGTTGCGAATAGTCTGTTTTCGGCTCGTACCGATGTGTCTGCAATGGCGTTCATCAGAGTCGATTTCCCGGCGTTGGTATATCCGACAAGTGACACCCTGGTATAGTTCTGTCGTCCCTTTCTCTGGGTTGTCCTCTGCTTGTCGATTTTTTCCAGCCGTGATCTGAGTGTAGCCATTCTATGCCCGATCAATCTTCGATCTGTTTCGATCTGAGTCTCGCCCGGACCCTTTGTTCCGATTCCTCCTTTCTGCCGACTCAGGTGAGTCCATTGTCGGGTAAGCCTCGTCCTGAGATAATCCAGTTGTGCCAGCTCTACCTGGGTCTTTGCCACGGCTGTTCGGGCATGACGCGCAAAAATATCGAGTATCAGTCCCGAGCGATCCAGAAGTTTGCAGCCCAGTTCACGCTCCAGATTTCTCAGCTGGATGGGAGATAGTTCATCATCAAATATGACAAGGTCGGACTTGCGTCTGCCGACACATTCCTTCAGTTCCTGTACCTTCCCCTTTCCAATGTAGTGGGAGGCATTGATGCGTTTCGTCCGCTGCGTAAATCGATCGGTTACATCAGCGCCGGCCGTGTCAGACAGAAGCGACAGTTCGTCAAGCGAATCTGCAACTTCCCAGGCCTCATCTCCAGGGCCGATGACACCAACTATTATGGCTGACTCCCGGGCAGGGTTTATGGGCGTTTGCAATAGCGTAAAGAGGCCGCGGGAAACCGCGAGTTAGAATAGGTCAAGTCGGGGTCCGTTCTCACTGATCAGGAAAGGTGATGCCGGTATCTAGTTCTCAAGCTCGGTTCTGCCTACGTACTGATGCGTCGGGAAATCAATTCTGGTATCCAATTTCGAATGGACCAGTGACTTGAAGCGATCTGCCTCCGAACCAGGAACTCGCAACTCAAGACGACGCCGAACACCCAGGAAGTCCTGGTAAATAAATACCAAAATAATCTTGCGCCCTTCGACGACTTCAAAATAATCAGAAACCTGACCCCAGGCTACCGTATCACCCATTTTACCGATCTCAGGTATGATACCGTAGTCCGTGATTATAGTCGTGGACGTAAGCACACCGGCAACATACCAGAGCATTCCTCCCAGCAGATATCCGGCGAATACATATCCGTTCACCACCGGCAAAACGTTTTGCGCATATACCAGGAACAGTGACACGACTCCGATGAAAAGAAGCGGCCATACCGGAAAAGGAATCTTACCGCCGGAAAGCCACGTCATTCTCACTCTCCGTACGCGGATGCGCTGAAGTAACGTCACGGTCAGCATCAGTGCTGTTACCGCAATAAATGCCAGAACCAGGAAAGTGTGGAGTGTACTCAGCACGATAGAAAAAAGAGGGCTGAAACGTCCTAGGCGGACTCAGGACGCCATGTTTTTTCGAGAATCATCTCGGCGATGAGGGATACCAACGCGAGCATTAAAAAGACGTTCCAGAGCTCTACTCCGGAGCGAATCTCCCTCAGGCGTTCGGCAAATTCCTCTTCCGGCTGAGAGGCCAGAGCCAGGACGCGAACGGGGCGATGCACCTTCTCGGACAGGACCGTCGCGGTCGTTTCCGGTGTTCCGCCTCTCAACCTGGACTCGTTCTCCGTATCATGAACCGATATACTCCGTATGATGTCCCCTCGTACCCGGATATCGTAGATCCCCGGAGTGAGAATTCCGGGTTCAACCGAGAGCAACACGGCACCGGGTATTCGACGGATCACCGGCGAAAAAACTTCTTCAGCATCATCTTCAACAAGAATATCTTCCGTATCAATCAGACCCGGAATACGCACGGAAGCCGCCGCTCCTGCGTCGAAAGATTCTCCCGTCACGGAGCTCGAGGCGGACAGATAGTGGAGGGATCGGTAGAGGAGCGGAATGAATAGACCTCGAACGGGAAATTCGCTCCAGCCCGAATCCACAGACACGGCGTACAGGAGAAGACTGCCTGCACCGGTACGAATTTCCTCCAGAAAAGGCCGACCGCCCGAGAGCCTTATGAGAGCGTCTTCCTGCCCGCCACCCGGCCGGTAATCGATGGCACGGTAAACCAGTGGCTGCTCAATGGAGATTCCTTGCCGAACTGCTGACTCCTCGAACATACCGTCAAAAATGGGATGACCGAAATCAATACTCTCCAGTTGACCGACCGTAGAGTCCTCCTCTTTCCCACCGATTATCTCGATAATGTCTCCTCCGCCAAGATCATCAAGAACCTCGTTGTAGGAAGTCAGATCCATGTCCTCGCCAGGATATATCAACACGCCGCCGCCACCGGCTACATATCGGGTTATCGATGCACGCTCTCCGGTCGAAAACTGGTGAACGCCGGACAAAATCACAGCATCAAAGGCCTCCATGGTCTGCCGGGCAAGGCCAGAAGCCGTGACCACCTGCACGCTAAAACCGACTGCTCCATCATCCAGATCTGCTCGCAGGGCCAATTCGAGTAGACTCTGATTTGTACCTTCGCCCTCTACCAACAGGATCTTTCGCTGGCGCGGTACAAACAGCGTAAAGGAACGGCTATCGTCATGTGGATAGGACCCGTCATCGATCTGAATATTTCCCCTCAGCCAACCCGTCTGTCTGGGCGTCACGGCAATCGGTACGGTGACCCGCCTGTCCGGTCCGACGTCCACACTGGATTGCGCCACCCGCTCATCATCGAGAAAAACGGAGATAAGTAGATCGGTGGCCGGTCGTTCGCCATTATTTTCGAGCTGTATTTCGAGTCCTACCGGCTGACCAACGGACAGTATCCGGCTGATCACCTGTATGTCGGAGATTGCAACATTTTCGTGATGACGGGTTCCGATGGGAATAAGGAATATGCTGACGTCTGGATCCATGTCAACCTGGAGAGAGTCGACCAGCGTACTCTCCTGCATATCGGTAAGAATAAATAGCTCCCGGTTGGGATTGGCACTACCGGACAATGCGCGACCCGCCCTCGATATGGCCGTGGAAAGTATCCCGGTTCCGGGAATCGACTCAATTCTGTGTACGGCACGCTCGGCAGCCGATGTGCTCAGATATCCCGGATACCCTGTCCGCATCGAAATGGTAGGAATAATGAAGGCCTCATCACCATTTCCGAGCGTTTGCACGAGTCTGTTTGCCACCCGTTTTTCCTGGTCCAGATATACTCCCGAGTCATCCCGAAGGGTCATCGACATGGAATTGTCCATGATGATTGCCCTGGAAATTTTTCCGTTCTCAGCCAACGCCCCCGCAATACCGCCGGTTGCCACCGGACGGGCGAAAGCCAGAACCAGAAGTGCAATGGCCAGGATGCGGAGGGCGAGCAAGAGCCACTGCTTGATTCGAACGCGTCGCATCGTACTCTTCTCCAGTTCATGAAGAAAAGCGAGCGAGCTGAATCGAATCGTCTGTGGTTTTCGAAAATTGAACAGATGAATGATGAGGGGAATCGCGGCAGCAGAAAGTCCGAGCAGAAATAGGGGACTCAGAAACGTCATGAAAAGAAAAGTGTCGCTCAGTTGAAACGGTTTCGGTTCGCTCCACCCCACGGGGCCGGACCGGTTTGCACCGCAAGATTCGCTCGGCTGTACCTGTATGTTCTAAACGGGTGAATGTTGCGCTACGGCCCACCGACCTTGTCTATCGTTATTCGATGCATCAATTAGACGACCAATGAGTTTACCGTGGTTTGAATGACGCTATACCTCCAATCGCCTGCTACCCCATGCCGCCGAAGAAGTCACGTCGGAACCGTTCCGAACGGGGCAACCCAGCCATCGCCCGCGAGATCCTCATACGAGGCGCACGTCAACATAATCTCCAGAATGTCGACCTGCGCCTTCCTCGCGGAAAACTGGTCGTTTTTACAGGGCCCTCCGGTTCCGGAAAGTCCTCCCTCGTATTTGATACGATCTACGCTGAAGGACAGCGTCGATATGTCGAAAGCTTGAGCTCATATGCGCGTCAGTTCCTCGAAAGGATGGATAAACCCGATGTAGATCTGATAACAGGACTCGCTCCTGCGATCGCGATCGAGCAGAAAGCCGGCACCAAAAATCCTCGTTCTACGGTAGCGACGCAAACTGAAATTTACGATCACCTCAGATTACTCTTTGCACGGGTAGGTCGTACGTTTTCTCCCGTTTCAGGACTCGAGGTAAAAAAAGATACCCCGCGTTCAGTTGCAACGTCCATCACGTCTGAATTGGCCGACGGTACGCGGTTTTTCCTTTGCTTTCCGTTTCCGAATCATCCCGGATCGACGGTAAGAAGAGAGTTGGAGGCACTCCTTCAGCGAGGGTTTTTCAGGGTCGTGCTCTCGCCTACGGACAAACAGAAGGAACGCGGAGCAACCAGGAAGATCATTGATTTGAACGAGACACCGCCTGCCAAAATAAGAGCCAGCCGGACCCGGCTGTCCGTACTCGTTGATAGACTCATCGCCCGGAAGGATGATACCGTGGAATCTCGTATTGCAGATTCGGTCGAACAGGCTTTCCGGGAGGGCAGCGGTCGCTGCATGGTCGTATTTCCGGACTCCGATTCGACCATAGAATTCAGCCGGCATTTCGAGAAAGACGGAATTCTATTCGCTGAACCAATTCCCCACCTCTTCTCTTTCAATTCTCCAGTCGGGGCATGCCCTACGTGCCAGGGATTCGGCAGGGTGAGCGGTATAGACCCTGATCTCGTCATTCCAAATCCGGATCTGTCAATACGACAGGGGGCGATCGCACCGTTTCGCGGGGACACGTGGAGTAAACATTTTCGGTCGCTGATACGCGTCTCCGCCAATGAGCGTATCAACATCGATACACCCTATTCACTCCTCTCCGAAGAAGAAACGCTCCTGATATGGCAGGGAAAGGACGATTATATCGGTGTACGCGGGTTCTTTAGATACCTTGAGAAGCGTAGCTACAAAATGCATTATCGTATTTTTAATGCGCGCTTCCGCGGATACACCACCTGCCCGGACTGCAGTGGGTTTCGCCTTCGAAAGGAGGCAGGATATGTCAAAATAAACAGGCACTCGATTGGAGAATTATGCGAATTAACGACCGCCGATGCCCGACTTTTTTTCGATGAATTGAGACTGTCCGAGCACGAGGAGTCGATTGCAGGTAGAATCCTCGAAGAAATTCGCAAGAGGTTGAGGTATCTGGTCGAGGTAGGACTCGATTATCTCACGCTCGACAGATTGTCCCAGACGCTGTCCGGGGGGGAGAGTCAACGAATTAATCTGGCAACCTCCCTGGGGTCGGCCCTGGTCGGATCCATGTATGTACTGGACGAACCGTCCATCGGACTCCATCCCCGCGATACCGATCGGTTGATTACCATTCTGGAACATCTCCGGGACATCGGTAATTCCGTCCTGGTCGTCGAACACGACGCCGACATGATGCTCCGATCGGATCATCTCGTCGATCTCGGTCCGGGAGCCGGTCGACAGGGGGGAGTGGTTGTTTCGCAGGGAACGCCGTTGGAGGTTACGGCAGATCCCGACTCACTCACCGGACGTTACCTGAGCGGAGCTACATCCATTCCCGTCCCGAAAAGTCGGCGGCCGGTTGTCGAGCGGGATCAGATACACGTTGAAAATGCCCGCCAACACAACCTGAAGAGACTCAACGTCTCCTTTCCCCTCGGTATGATTGTGTGTGTTACGGGCGTCAGCGGATCAGGAAAGTCCACGCTCGTTCAAGACACGCTCTATGGTGGACTGGCCCGCCTGAAAGGAGTACAATCCTCGAGTGTCCGCGTAGGAGCACATGATGCCATCCGGGGGCATCCCCTTATCGACTCGGTAGAATTGGTGGATCAGGCTCCCATCGGCCGAAGTCCGCGCTCAAATCCGGTCACGTATATCAAGGCGTTCGACCAGATTCGACAACTCTTTGCCGAGACGTATCAAGCCAGAATCAGAGGATACAAGCCGGGTTATTTCTCTTTTAATGTTCCCGGTGGCCGCTGCGAAGTATGTCAGGGAGAGGGTGTAGTCCGGATAGAAATGCAGTTTCTGGCGGATCTTTTCCTTGAGTGCGAGGCATGCAAGGGACAGCGCTTCAAACAGGATGTTTTGGAGATACGATATAGCGGCAAAACCATCCACGACGTCCTCTCTATGACGGTTGAGGAGGCGATCGGTTTTTTTGCTGAAAACAGATCGCTGTCAAGGAAACTGGGGGTCCTTTCGGATATCGGCCTCGGATATCTCACCCTCGGTCAGCCTTCGAATACGCTGTCTGGCGGCGAGGCCCAGCGTATCAAGCTCGCAGCCCACCTCGGGAAGACCAAAAAGGAGCGGATGCTTTATATTTTCGACGAGCCGACGACCGGGCTGCATTTCGACGATATCCGAAAACTACTCGGTGCATTCGACGCGTTGGTTAACCAGGGCCACTCGGTAATCATCGTAGAGCACAATATGGACGTAATCAAATGTTCGGATCACGTGATCGATATGGGACCAGAAGGAGGAGTACAGGGCGGCTTTGTCGTAGCACAGGGAACGCCTGAGTTCGTTTCCAAACAGCGAAACAGTCACACCGGACGTTTTCTGAGTTCAATACTTCATCCTTCGTTGTAACATCTTTCCGGTAACGTCCGGCCTTCGCGAGCTACTCATCGAATGCAATCGGTCATGATTGTACGTCGCTTCTGGCGGTCGGGTGCCTGGCGTCTGATCCGTCACAGAATCCACTGTTCATCAGGAAAAATTGTTTTTCCTTGTGTTACTTGACAGGATTTGGTTGCGGCTATCGTACTTCAGCAGGGTCCACCCTTTGCTAATTATCGCTCATCTGGAGGAGGAAAAGCGATTTTCGGAGAAGGGATCGTGAATCTATGCCTCTTTGAGTCAGGATTCCGAACCATTGGAACAGTATTCCGTTGGGCTGCCCCTGTTGTTCGTTTGAACAGGAAATAGTCAACAGGTTCTCGGGGCGATCACCCGCCCGCCCGAAAGATGGAAATTACTGCTTCGATTGAGCGATATGCCGGCGGAGACGGCATGGGTGATGGTAGTGCATTACGCAATCTGCCACCACGACGGATCGCCATATTTACCGGTGCTTACAATCATATTGCAGACGGCGTCTCGCTAACGCTGAATCGGCTCGTCGAGCACCTGGAGAGTACAGGAGCCGCGGTTCTTGTTCTTGCGCCGACGGTAGAAAACCCTCCTATCAAGCACGCGGGGACCCTCGTCCCTATTCCGTCGCTTGCTGCACCGGGTCGACCGGACTATCGAATCTCTCTCGGATTAACCCCTTCCGCCCGTAAACGGCTCGAGGCCTTCAACCCCACGTTGTTCCATATTGCAACGCCAGACATTCTCGGTTTTCAAGCCCTGAAACTGGCCCGAAAGTGGAATCTGCCGGTGGTGGCCTCGTATCACACCCATTTCAGCTCCTATCTGAAATATTATCGTCTCAGTCTTATTGAGACCTGGATGTGGAAGTATCTGCGCTCATTCTACGCACAGTGTAGTCACGTGTACGTTCCGACTCCGGAAATGGCCGAGGTATTACGAAGCCAGGGGATCAATAACGGCCTCGAATTGTGGCCAAGAGGTGTAGACACACGGATGTTCAATCCGGAAAAACGATCGACTCGTTGGAGACGAAACCTGGGGATCAGTGACCAGGAAGTCGTCGTGACATTCGTAAGCCGCCTGGTCTGGGAAAAAGGTCTGGATGTTTTCGCAGAAGTCATAGAGTCTCTTTCTCGCGAGGGAATTCCTCATCGGAGCGTCGTCGTCGGTGACGGTCCGGCTCGAAGTGCGCTCGAAGAAAGGCTTCCCGGAACCATTTTCGTCGGCTATACGCGAGGAGCAGAACTCGCCCGCGCCTATTCTTCATCCGATGTATTCCTGTTTCCGAGTGAAACCGAAACATTCGGAAATGTCACGCTGGAGGCCATGGCCTCCGGCCTCCCGACCGTCTGTGCGGATGCACCCGGGAGTAACGCCCTGGTCTCACACGGTAAAACGGGCTACCTGGCAAGTCCGCGAGATTCCAGGGCATTTTATGACCGGGTTCGCGCGCTCGTTCTGGATGAAACACTTCGAGGGAAACTCGGCATCAATGCCAGTCGGAGAGCCCGTGAATATTCGTGGCAGGTCGTCTTGTCCCGCATGACACGATACTACGACCAGATACTGGGGCGTATTCCTTCGTTTGTTATTGAACATCCGTTTCCACACGAGCCCAGGACAAATACACCTGTCCAGCAAGTCAGTCTAACCTACTGATCGGAGTGCGTCTCGTATTTGTCTCCCACTCGCTTCCACCGGACAATCGCCCCCTGTCCAATATCGGTGGTATGCAGCGCGTAGCGGCTGAATTGCTCAAGGCGCTGAAAACCACGGATGAAATCGAGGTCTTGCCCTTACTTCTCCGATCGTCGTGGCGCTGGATAGGCATCAGGATTGCTCCCTTCCTGATTCAAACGTTTTTCCGACTCCGACACCTCGCGCGGGGTGGACACATCGATACCGTCCTCTTCTCCTCCATGGTAACGGGAATGCTTGTGATTCCACTTCGGCAGGTATTCAGGAATGCTGACATACGTACCGGAATCATCGTTCACGGCCAGGATGTAACCACTCCGATTTCGATCTATCAGCGGATCGTGTCGCGTGTATTCGGGCAGGTCGACCTCGTTTTTCCCGTGAGTCAGGCCACCGCAGGCGCCTGTAACCAGCGGGGACTGGCACAAGAGAAAACCAGGGTTGTCCACAATGGAGTAGATTCGTCGCGCTTTCGCCGTCCGGGGAGGCGATCGGACATGCGGAACGAACTCCTGATGTCTCTGGGGCTCAGCCGTGAGGATCTACCCGATGATGACATTCTACTCTGTAGTCTGGGTCGCCAGGTACGCCGCAAAGGATTTGAATGGTTTGTTTCCGACGTCATGCCCTGTCTGGACGACCATGTACAGTACTGGTTGGGTGGGACGGGACCCGAGCATGAAGCAATTCGTCGGGCCATTCATACCGGGGGCCTGACCCAAAGGGTTCGGCTACTGGGACAAGTCACCGAGCAACAGTTGATGGCTCTCTATCGCGGAAGCGATTTGTTTGTCATGCCCAATATTCCTGTTACTGGAGATATGGAGGGATTCGGCATCGTCATGCTGGAGGCGGGACTAAACGGCCTTCCGACGGTCGCCTCGCGACTCGAAGGCATCCAGGAAGTCATCCGGGAAGGGGAAAACGGATATTTCGTCTCCTCCGGTGACGCAGAGGGCTTCCGGGCGATGATCGAGTCACTTACCTCTGACAGAGATCGACTGAATGAAATGCACATCAGAGCACGAATCTACACCGAACAATCGTTCAGGTGGGATACGATCGCGGGAGAATACATCAGGAACCTGAAGAGATCGCCACTTGCTTAATGGCTCACTTCCGGGCGGCTTTCCCGGTCCTCAAGCCACTGCATCAAGGCTGGCAAGAAAACAAGGGCCGTAACGAGTGTCGCGCCTATTCCCGCGATTGCCAGATACCCGATCGTATTGAGACCGGGATGAAAACTCAGAATCAGTCCGGCAAAACCTATCATGGTTGTCAGCGAGCCCATCGTGACGTGCTCACCGGTCGAGCGGACCACGCTCCACATCGATCCTCTACCCCCCTCGCGATACCGGTGGACAATATGAACACCTGCGTCGTTGCCGATTCCCAGAACCGCTGGCAGAACAATCAGATTGTAGAAATTTAACGCCAGATCGAATATTTCCATCAGGAGGAGCATCCAGAGAACCCCGACAACAAGGGGAATCAAGGACATGATGGCCCATCGAACGGACCCGAAGTTGACGAGCATGAGCACGACGACAATCAGAAAAGTGGCCATCACCATCCAGGGAGCTTCCCGCTGCATCAATTTGAGCATATCGGCAGCTACGAGCGACGTGGATCCTGCATGGTAGGTCTGGCCGTTGGAAGCCACGACGTTTCCGACATCTTCGGAAAATGCCATGGAGTTACGGCCGTCAGATAGTCCTACCGATGGGTATATGATGACGAAATTTCCCAGTTCACCCGATTTGGATGTGAATCGCTTTCTCAGAAATTCGGGCACGTCATCGAAGGCGATCGCCTCTGTCGTCGAGCTGGCACTCCGGAGACGCTCGATGTCTTCGGACGTATCCTTTTCAATAAACGGATCGGCGAGTTGATCTCTAATTTCTTCGAGTCGCTCCAGTCGCTCCTCCTGATCTGCCGGTTTCAGGGGGAATCGGTTTTGAAGTGATTCAACGGAACGGATGGTGGGCGACGTCGTGTCTGTTGCTGCTACGGCCATCAACGCGTCCATCACAGGAGGTACTTCATCAGGAGAATCCATCACGATGTACGCCGGATTTCGCTTCCCATTCGACTTGAAGACCCTCCGAACAACGTCCCTCCTGGCATTGTACCCGGTATAGGTGGGCTCCAGCTTACCGAATCGATACTCGAACGACACGTCCGGAAGATAGACCAGTGCAGCCACGACTGCGATCAGACTTCCAATCAGAATGGTTCTGACGAAAGGAAAGGGACGGTTCTTGATGGTGGCGGTGTGTCGCCCGACTTCCGACTCCAGATTGAGCAGATGATATTTTTCCATCAGTGAAAGAAGCGCCGGCAACACGACCAGCATGGCCACGAGGGCGAACAGAATTCCAGTGCCGGCGATAAAGCCGAACTGACTGAAGCCCCTGAAGTCAGCGACAACCAGGACGTACAACGCTGCGGCGGTTGTGAACGCTCCGACTGAAATTGCCTGCCCGGTACTTGAGAAAGTCACTTCTGCCGCATCGGTAACAGACCGATGACAGGCTCGCTCTTCCGCGTATCTGGCATAGAAGTGAATCCCGAAATCGATACCGAGACCGAATAGAACCAGGCCGAGGGTCGACGTCATCAGATTCAGTTTCCCGTACGCCAGAAAGGCGACTCCAAACGTCCAGGACAGACTCATGATCAGCGGAACACCGATTAAAACGGCCATGATCGGCATTCGCGCCAACTCCGAAAGCAGAATCCCGACATTAAACCGTTTGCCTGCGCGGGCTCGATACGACTTGTAGGAAAAGTACAAAACGACCATCATCAGCACGGCAAAGACTCCGCTTCCAAACGAGTTCAACACATCGCTCTGAATTCTTGACACCTCGATGTACTGGCGGAGCAATCGGCCGGCCGTAGTGACCTGCATGTCCCGAGCGTACTCCCGGGGTTGAAGCGACTCGATCAGACTATCCAGATCGGCATAGGCACGTCGGATAAATCGAATATTGGACTGGGAACCTGACGGATAAAACTGTAGCGCCAGGGTCGTGCTGTCATCAGAAATCGGATATTCCTTCGAGACGATTTCGTCATACGTCTTCTGAAGCTCGTCCGCCAGAGAATCGGTATTGGAGGCCTCGTCGTCATCGTCTCCCAGGTCGATAAAAAATGGATTCGCGTCCAGACGGGCTTCCTCGATCTTGCTATCGAGAAAGTCCTGAAGATCATCCAATTCGCTGTCGGTTGCGAAGTAGAGTGCGTTATTTTCCAGAAACGTGACGTCTTTACGATAGTCAACCCGTTGAAAATAGGGTTCGTCGTAGTTTCTTCCGGTCAGGGTAAGGACGGCCGGAATCAACACCTCTGCGAATCGCTTATTGGCTTCGAAAGATGCACTCTCAATGGCTACAAAGGCCGTACTTTCTCCACCGACGGTATCCCTCAGCTTCTCCAGAGCAACCACACTCGGATAATCCGGCGGTATCAGATTGGCCAGGTCCGTATCGATGGAAAGGTGCCGGGCTCGATCAGCCCCTGCAACAGACATCAGGAGCGCCAGCAGCACCACGCGACCCGGATGTGCGATCACCCACCGGATAAATGGTCGGAGAGATTCAAAAATGCGATTCATGGACAGAGGCGATGTGCATCGCTTAAGACTTCCCGAATTGATATCCCAACTCTTAACGGGGTGGTAGCATACGAATATTATCGAAATCCGCCTCGGCCAGAGTGTCTGTATTATCCGAATCTCCCCAGAGACGCAGGGAAAGTGGTCGCATCGGCGGGTTGTCGCCGAAAACCATTTGATAGTCGGCCACGACGTCTCGATCGATATGCTGCCAATCACCGATTTCATCGGCGCCCGATGAAACGACGATTACTTTCAGTTTACCGTAGGATACGACGGTTCCCACCGGAAGGGTGGCGCTGTAGGCGTACTTGATGGCTTTGGGACGCTTGATTATGAAGCCTTCGAACTTAAAGATGACGTAGAGTCCTGCGCCGGTATCATTCAGTTTTTTCTCGTCTTCGCGGGCGTTCTTCGGAAGTTTGATAGCCCTCCAGTCCCATGCGAGCCGTGGATGGTCGTTCAGGTCCCAGTCGAATCCGTCCTTTTCGTTCGCCATCGACAGATGAACGGCTTCGCCGTCGACATGAACTCTCAGGGCTTTGTTATGACCATCCGTGATCACAAAAAAACGCTCTTTCGGTCTCATGTACTTCGGTTCGAGCCAGACCAGTTTCTTGTCGTGAAGGTACTTCCATTTCACAGGCAAGGCGCCATCCTCATAAGATTCGAAGTCGTCGACCATGATCACCGATCCTGTCTGGGCAACCACCTGCCTGACCGTCGAGGCGGATAGAGCCAACAAAATGGCCACAGCAAGTACACGAACCAGTTTCATAACCCCTCTCATATACATCAAACCAAATCAGGTTTTGGGAACACGTTCTGACATTTTCTCTTCATCGTTGTGTGACGAGTCGTACGCAGTAATCAGGCCAAACAGCGAAACGTTTAAAATCTTATCCAGAGCCGTCCCCACGAGCAGCATACTGGCCCAGGGAGCCTGCGGCACGCCCAATTTAGTAGACAATGCGATTCCTGCCCCCGCAAACATGAGCGCATGGTTGGGAATAAACGGTATCCGGGTAAGCGCGATGGAAATCGCTGCGTAAGAAAACCACGTGCTGATCGGAACCTCAGGGATGACAACCGCCCACATCCCGATTTGAAGGGTCTGGCCCAAGACGAGTCTGCCCACCTGAATACAAAAGATAGTTGCTGTCTTGGCCAGTGGCATCGAGAACAGATACCGCCTGAACCTGATCCCGACAGGGACCAAGATGGCCAGCACTACGGCGCCCATGAAAACGTAGTACCGGGTATTTTCTCCAACGAATTCAGAGATGGATATCTGGCCGACAAAAAGGAAAACCCCCAACAGAAGGACGGCCACGAGCGTCGATGCCGCCGAGGATATGATGTTGTTATCCCGGATCGTCTCGGCGAGATGAGAGTCGCTTGTATCGAACCTCCGTCTCGCCCAGGCGAAGAAGAATACCTCGCCCGAATATCCGAGTACCTCCCGATTCAGGACGCGTTTCTTTATGAATGCCGGAAAGCTCTTGAGCGACGGGAAATGAAAGAGTTGCCGGTAAATAAATACTTCAGCGGCCGGAAGCAGGAAGTACAGTATGACGAAAAGAACGTAATAATACGGTGTTGTCGGCGGGTTTTCGATGACGTCTCGCCACCCGACCTGCGATACTTCGTAGGCCAGAAAGCCGAGAATTCCTGCCAGTACCAGATAACGCACAGCCTTAATTGTGCGTTTACCGGGGGTCGATTCAGCGAATGACGACCACCGCGAAGATGCGTTAGCAAAAAATTCCGCGACGCTCACGGTAATAAGATAGGATTAGGCCTGTTTCCACTTCCCGGTGCCATCAGAATGGCTGCACCGACTGTCAGCATAGCCCTTCTGTGTCGCTCGGGGCCGGATAGTTTCGCCCAGTCCGGTCCGGGACGAGTGATTAGAAGTCTATTCCATCTTCGGAACGAGCGATATTGATCATTCGATCTTTCACTCCGATCCAGGCCAGAAAGAGTCGATCCTGTCCTGACGCGAGAGTCGGCGACCTCCGGGTTGTCTCGTCGAGCCTGATTTTCGTGCCCCAGTCGATGCCCTCATCGGAGCGCATTACGTTCAGATTTCGATTTCCTTTTCCAACCCAGGACAGGTACAACCGATCGTTGAAGGAACAGAGCGCCGGACCATCGCTACTGGTATCGTCCAGTCGGACTTTCGCTCCCCAGTCGATACCGTCCTTGCTTCTCATGATGTTCAGATTCCCGTTGCCAGAGCCGGTCCACGCAAGAAATACTCTGCCATCATGCGAAGCGATCACAGGACGATCATCGGTCGTGTCATTCAGCCTGGTCTTGTTCTCCCAGTCGATGCCATCCTCCGATCGCATCACGTTCAATTTGGAATTTCCCGCCCCACGCCAGGCCAGGAACAGATACTCTCCGTTACTTGTGATCGCCGGCTCCAGATCGCTCGAATCGTCGAGTCGGATCTTGGTCTTCCAATCCACGCCTTCCTTGCTTCGCATCACGTTGAGGTGCCCGTCTTTGCCGGTCCACACCATGTATAGATACTTCCCGTGAGAGGCCAGTGCGGGTGGATGATCAGAACTGTCGGTGAGCCGGGTCTTTGCCCCCCAATCGACGCCGTCCGATGATCTCAGGACATTGATCTTGCCATCTCTACCCGTCCAGGCCATGTACATTCGTCCGTCATGTGTGGCAATAGCAGGGCCATGATCGCTGGATTCCGTCAGGCGTTGGGCCGTGACCGGTAACGATATCATGATCATCGTCACATATAGGACAAGAATGGTGCGTGCCCGCATTTTATTCATCTTCATCGTGCATCCTCTGGGATAAGCTTCGTACAGGAACTCGGAGTATACCACTCTGGCGCGATTCATGCTCATCGGAACGTGCCCAATTTGAGCCGACAGTGCTCGATCCAACCCTCATTCGGGATGTCTTCACGTCTACCCCGAATGATTCTACAAAACGATTATACGTATGAAAGCGTCATCCCGTACTGGAACCGCCAGGCGACTGTTGATCGGGACTCTCCTGGCGTACGCGCTACTCGTGGGAACGCACCTCGGCGAATTCTGGCCATTCAGCATATATCCCATGTTTTCACGCGGTGGACACGACTGGTCCAGGGCGATAGTCCGTGATATGAGCGCCGAGACCGATGCCATTCCCTGGACAACGGTAGGCATCGGCCATCTCCCCGGAGAAGCCTTTGCGCTCAATAGTTTGGCGATCAATCAGAATGATATCGCCAATTTCGTCGCCAAAGCGACCGATTGGTCTCCTGAGAGAATTGGCGCTATGCGAAAAGTTTTTGGATCTGTTTTGGGTTCGAAGAAGCTCCTTCTGTATCGCGCGGAAGGGAGGCTTCTCAAGGATAGCCGAGTCGAGATGACGTTTACACCATTCGTCTTCATGACGCCCGAGAATACCGAGTTCAATCCAATGCTTAATATCTCGATTGCTTCGACGTCAAGACCATGAGTACGTTGCTAAATAGACTGTTCGATTTCGACCGGCAAGAAACCGCCGGTGAAATGCTGTTCTACCGCCTTTTCGAATTGTTGATCATGTACTGGGTGGTCACGTTCGCATGGAAATGGGGCCTTTACATTCAGCGTCTGGGGGATGTTGTCCTGCCGCTCGGGATCGCCAACTATCTGGATGTCTCGTTTATGTTTTCCGGAGGATTGAGTATCTGGAATGCAGCATTCATAACGGGGGCGTTCTTGGTGGGACTTTTCCGTTTGTCCCGTTTCGGATATCCTGCAGCGTTTGCCCTGATGCATCTTCAGTATGCGTCGAGATTTGTTCTCGGAGAGATCTCCCATGGATCCAACGTTATTGGCATGGCTCTGCTGGGGATGAGCCTCGCCGCGATCTTTTTCAGAGATCCGATCCTCCGACGTCGATTTGTGCTCGGGTTCGTACTCTTTTTTGTCGGACTGGGTTACACCTCTGCCGCGCTCAGTAAACTCGTTGCGTCCGGTCCTCTCTGGGTTGACGGCTCTCATCTCTGGATGTGGATCAATGAACGAACCGTGGATGTCTATTCGATCACCGGTGTTCTGTCCCATAACCTGTTGCAACGCATATTGTTGAATTCCCGACTCCTGTCTACTCTCCTGCTCTCATTCGGCCTGGTTACCGAGCTCTTCGGGATCACCATGTGGTACCGGAGACGCTGGATCGTCATGACACTCCTGTTCGGCATGCACATAGGAATCCTGATGAGTATGAAGATCAATTTCCCTGCCAATAATGCCATGCTACTGATTCTGGCATATCCGTGGGCAGACTTCATAGACCGATTCCTCCCTCTGTTGGGCAGGAACTCGCTTGATCGTTTGCGCAAATACGCGACACACCTTGCCTGATAAATCATGAATCGCGCCTGTCGATGCCCTTTATACGAAACGGCCTGGTCTGACATTCCGTGGTCTGAAACGCGGTCGTCAGAAACCTGCCCTTTGTGCCCCGCATTGAAGGGCAGACTTCTTATGGCAGGTCTCCCTCATGCGTTTAGTCCTGGTTACAACTGATTTTCCTCCTGCCGTCGGCGGAACGCAGACCTACGCGTTCGAACTGGCGGCTCGAATGCATACCGAAGTAGACCGATTCGAGGTCGTTGCTCCGCGTGAAAATGGTTCGGACGAAGTGGACGAAGTGCTTCCATTTTCGGTCCACCGAATTCAGACCGGTGCCAATTTTTTCCCCCTTCGAGCGCGACAAAAGCTGAACCGACGCTTCAGAGAGGGGCGCGTCGACGCCGCATTTTGCGTGTCATGGCCGGCGGCCCTCGCCTGTCTTCTGGCCGGTAGCAAACGCTATGGCATTACACTCTTTTGTGCCGCACATGGAAGAGAATTGCTGCTGAATCCGTGGTCTCACGTGCCGCTCATTTCACGGTTTCCCGGTGTGAGTTCTTTGTATCCACGACTCCGCGATCGGGTCCTGCAGTCGGTCGACACCTTCTTCCCGGTGAGCAGATATACAGGAACCCTCCTCAAGGACGCGGGAGTTGCGGAAGGCCGAATTCGCGTCCATGGTAACGGAACGGATCCCCGGCGGTTCTTCCCTGAGGATGCTTCGGATTTGAGGATGCAGTTGGGCGCATCTTCCAGACCGGTAGTGTTGTCCATTTGCCGCCTGGTCGAACGAAAGGGAATCGACACGCTCATTCGGTCGATCATCGCTGTCCGCCGTTTATTTCCCGATATATTCTGTCTGATCGGCGGTGACGGGCCCGACCGCCAGCGGCTGGAGGAACTCGTGGACCGCCTCAACCTGGATCGACATGTCCGTTTCTGCGGACGCATATCCTATTCCGAATTGAGATCCTATTATAATGTTTGTGATGTCTTCGCGATGCCGGCCAGGGAACAGATACCCGATGTCGAAGGGTTTGGCATTGTTTTTCTGGAAGCGTCGGCCTGTGGCAAACCGGTAATTGGTACCCGAACCGGAGGTATTCCGGATGCTGTCATCGACCAGTCGACCGGCATTCTGATCAATCCAGACGATCCAGACGAATGTGCCGAGGCCCTGATCCAAATCCTCAGCGACGCTCAACTTGCCCGGCGCCTCGGCCGGTCGGGAGTCAATCATGTTGCCCGGACTGCTAACTGGAATAGTGTAGCCACGGCTCTGATCGAGGACATGCGACCCGGCCTCGCGGAAAGATGAATGCAGCCTGTCCGAAACGGACCCGCGTTCGATCTCTATGTTCGTATCTTCAGCCAATATCAACCCGGAATCACCACGTCAGCTTACGCTATGAATACATTTGAGTCACTTTCTATTGGCGACTCCTTCTCCGTCGATCGATTAATCACATCCGAGGATGTGCAACTGTTTGCTGACGTAACGGGAGATGACAACCCGATTCATGTCGATGAGGAGTATGCTTCACAAACGAGATTCGGGAGGCCGGTAGCCCATGGCGTTCTGCTCCTGGGAGTCATCTCCAAAGTGCTGGGAAGAGACTTCCCGGGTCCTGGTAGTATCGCCGTGTCTATCTCGTGCAAGTTTCTCCGACCGGTTCCGGTTGGATCAACAATAACGGTCGAGGTAAAGGTCTTCGAAAAAAACGAAAAACATGGACACGTCAAAATGCGTGTCTGGGTTTATCTGAACGGGAAGATGAGTGTTGCCGGGGAAGCCGTTCTTATTCCTCCGTCGGCCGAAAAAGGCTGAGCGATCGGCTGTTTCGATGTGGAGCACTTCGTATATCCCCGGGCTCAACGAATCAGTTTATATTTTTTTCCTGATGGAAGGACGTCATCGAGTCTGACCTGATTCAGAATGGCAAGGCCGTTCGGTGTTACCCCTGACGGTAATTTCACCGGAATGAGTGCGCGAAAAGCTCCGCTTCGAGAAACATGTTGCACATCCACACGGTCAGGCTGGGTCGCCAGAATGTCAGGATCGGACAGGGCAATAAATCCTTTCATAGTTGCCTGGAAATAACCGTCGTAGCTCTCGAATGTGTTTTTCGGAGCGAGGCCGATAAACCTGAACACGTTTCCTGCATAATCCACGAAGTGGACTCGAAGTCGCGTCTTCTGTCCGTTGGAATCCGAGACTTCGGCGATGACGTACCTGGCAGAAAGCCCGTTGGAACTGCCTATTCCAGACTGAACGGTCGTGATACCCTCCTGCTTTGAAAATGCTTCGGCAGCAAGTTTGGCCGTTGCATGATCGGCGTCGATATCAAAAATGACGCCGGCCGTCTGATCCTTGTTGATCAGAATCACTTGAGACGGCTGATTGACCACCTGGAATATCGCAGAGACCGGGAAGGCAAATTTCAATCTCGGATGGTAGAAGATCCCGTCTCTCTCAAATCCGTTTTGTGGATCGTCCCCGAACACCATGCCGTTTATGGCGTCCAGATAAGAAGGTCCGTCGACCCGTGTCATCGGCTCTTTGGCTGCCCACTCGGCAGACAGGCGCTTGATCGTCGACTCACGCTCACCGGGGTCCGGATGTGTACTCAGCATCGAGGGAATCTTTTGCCCGGATTGGTCACCGAGCCTCTTGAGCGATTGAAAAAAGTCAGCCGCGTGAGATGCATCATAACCGAGAAGAGCCGCATATTCTACGCCCAGCCGGTCAGACTCCCGTTCGTCGTCCCGACCGTAACTCAGAAACAACAGCTGCGTCGCGGCGCTTCCGTAGTTCAGGATATCCTGGGCGGCGCTTCCTCCAGCGAGAATTTGGCCGCCTACTGCTGAACCCAGTAACAATACTTGTGAAAACGATTGTTTGGCTGCTCTCTTGGAGGCATGACGACCGGCCACGTGTCCAATTTCATGTCCGAGTACAACCGCCAGCTGAGCCTGATCCTCGAGATGCGCCAGCAGGCCGCGTGTCACATACACGTAGCCTCCCGGGAGTGCGAATGCATTTACGACGGGACTGTCGAGCACCCTGAAATGAAATTCTGTGGCCATCCATTCGGGATCAGCTCCGGCGCGTCGGAGATGACTGACCCCTACGAGTGACTGTCCGATCTCTTCGACGTACCGTGCTAACTCGGCATCGTCATACAACCCGTACTGCTTGACGATTTCTGAGTCGGCAGTCCGTCCCAGATTGATCTCCTCCTGCCAGGAATAACCATAGGCTCTTTTCCGTCCACTGATGGGACTTTTTGAGACAATACATCCGGAAAGTATTACAGCAAGGATACCTATCCACAGACAGGACCGTTTGCGAAAATTCTGCATTGTTCCTCGACGGTCTTTAATGAAGTAGCCGATGTCAGTCAGGTACTGATGGACGACGCGATGTCTTCTGTATCTAAAGGTCCTGGATTTATTTCGATTCGCCGGTTGTTTTTCGTGGAAAAATCTACCGATCCTTTAAAAATGTCTTTCCGCGCCGCTGTAATAATACACTGATTATTGCTGTCAGCCTCTAGAATTTCAAGGAATATGCTGATTCTATCCTGGTCCAGGTTATCGAAAATATCGTCGAGGAGCATAATGGGGGCTTCTCCTGTCTGCTGTCTCAAATACTCGAATTGAGCCAGCTTCATTGCGAGTCCAAACGTTCGATGTTGGCCCTGAGATGCGTATCGGCGAACGTCCATGTCGTTCAGGAAAAAAACCACTTCGTCCCTGTGCGGTCCGATGAGTGTACTCCCTCGTTCGCGCTCTCGATCTTTCGTCTCTCCCAGCGCCAGTCTGAACCGATCTTGTATTGATTCCGTGGTCCAGGAGTCGATATTCTCGCGAAATGGTCGGTATACCATTACCGGCTCCTCGACGACGGCGCGTAATTGCACGTAAGCATTCCGTAACATTTCGGAGAAGCACACCAGGAAGTCCCGTCGGGAAGCAAGGATTGCGGTCCCTGATTGTACCAGGGATTCCGTATACGTTGCCAGAACGTCTTCATTGATCGGCTCGCGGCCGCGCCTTCCCCTGAAGAGGATCTCATTCCGCTGACGAAGCGTCCTCCGATATCTCATGACCTCGCTCAGGTATACCGGGCTGGACTGGCTGATAATGTTGTTCAGAAATCGTCTTCGTTCCTCCGGCCCACCGGTTGTAAGCGACTGATCTTCCGGTGAATAGACGACGACCGGTAGTTGTCCGACGAGTCTGGACAGTCGATCTATCGGACTACCGTTTATAAACACCCGTTTTCCATCGCGACCGGCATAAATAAGTCTGACATCAAGATGGTGTCTCCTTTCCCCTGTAAATGAGCCATCGATCTGAAAAAAAGGCTCATTACGTCGCAAAACGTATTGATCGCTCGATGTAAGAAAACTCTTGGTCAGGCACAGGTAATGTATGGCCTCGAGCAGATTCGTCTTTCCCGCACCATTCGGCCCATGGATAATATTTATCCCATCGGAAAATTCGATTTCCGATGCTGCATGGGCACGGAAGTTCTTCAGTATCAGGGATTCGATAATCATACCATGCACGTGTACGTCCGGGGCGGTATTTGGATCTACATCGACTTCACGATCTTCCGTTTGATTCCGCTCTCGCAATTGAAGAACTTAGGGCTGAGATACCCTTCCTGTTTCGAAATACATTTGACGACGTCAAATTGATGAAAGAAGAGAGTGCCCTGTTCGCAGAGCTTAAATCACTGGCAACGGAACAACGAAATCCGAATTCGATAAATTTCGATTCCGATTCAGTCGAAGACATTTTGCGGGTGATCAACCGGGAAGATCAGCACGTCGCGGTTGCTGTTCAGTCCGAGATCCCATTCATCGCCGAGGCGGTTCGAATCGTAGTACATGCATTTCGCAACGGGGGTAGACTGTTTTATGCCGGTGCGGGAACGAGTGGTCGATTGGGTATTCTGGACGCATCGGAATGTCCTCCTACATTCGGAACACCCCCTGAGTGGGTTCAGGGACTCATAGCGGGAGGACCTCCTGCGGTATTCCGGTCCCAGGAAGGTGCCGAAGACCTCGAAGAAAACGGTGAAATCGCACTCAGGAAGGCAGGAATCGGCCCGGAAGATGTCGTATGCGGGATAGCGGCCAGTCGCAGAACTCCCTACGTCATCGGAGCAGTAAAATATGCACGTTCCCTGGGTTGTAGGACCCTGTTCGTCACCTGTACACCCAGGTCCGAGTTCCGTACAGAAGTCGATGTCGCAATCTGCCCTGTTGTCGGACCGGAAGTAATTATGGGTTCAACCCGAATGAAAAGTGGAACGGCCCAGAAACTGGTGTTGAATATGCTAACGACGGCCGCTATGGTACGACTCGGAAAAGTATATGAGAATATGATGGTCGACCTTCAGATGACCAATCAGAAACTCGTCGAGCGGTCCCGCCGGACGGTAATGACGGTAACCGGTATCGACTACACCACGGCCTCTGATGTATTGGCGGCTGCAGATGGTCACGTTAAAACAGCCCTTGTGATGCATATCGCGAAAGCCACAAAATCGGAGGCAGAAGATCGGTTGAGGCGGTCCAACGGATTCGTGAGGCCCGCCATCGCAGGTCAATTGTACAATCCGGATACGTAATGGCAGGACTCCCGCGGAAGCGTATCTTTCCATCCGGAAGATCCGCTTTGGTTGCAGATCTATTACGGACGGCATTGACCTGGATATTCCTGTTCACCGGACTCAGAGCTGTTTGACCAACTATCTTCGACGTATTGTCGTATTGCAGAGCCCGGTTCCATTCGCCCTACTGGCACGTGGCGACCGGATTCAAACAAAATATGGCCGTATTGTTGAAATTTGTATAGGTTATTTCAATAAACGTAGACATGTTTCACGTGAAACATGTTTCATGATCCCGCCTGCGAAATAGAGACGTCGATTGATCAATTGTGTGTCATCGTGGATGCCACGAAGCGGACACGACAACCAGCCATTTAGCATACAGAAACACAGAGTCGTTGGCCATTCTCCCTGTCTATAACGCGATTGCGTCTTCGTCGGATGTCCGACAACTTCAAGAGCGGGTCCGCGACCTTCCAGCCACGGGGAACGTGTCGGTACGTGGACTTTCCGGATCGTTGCATGCGTTCATCGCCGCGGCGCTCTCCAGGAGTGAAGAGGCTCCCATCTTATGCCTGCTGGATTCGGCAGAAACGGCGTCATTTTTTCACAGCGACCTACAGCAGGTACTTCGTTCCGATGAAGGAATTCTCCTGTTTCCACCGTCAGACCGCAACCCATACGATCCCGAACATGTTACGGACCCGGTTCCGACCATACAGCGGGTTGACATTATCCAGCAATTATCGGAGGGATTTACCGGTGTCTTGGTCACATCCGCTGACGCATTTCTTGAGAAGGTACCGGCGATTGACTCCGTCTCAGAGCAGACCTTCTCGGTCCAGGATGGTGCTTCCATAGATCAATCCGAACTGATCGAAAACCTCGTTAATCAGGGGTTTGACCGGGTTGAATTTGTCGAACGCCCGGGAGAAATCGCCCTCAGAGGAGGCATTCTTGACGTGTTCCCTTTCTCTGGCGACTTCCCGATTCGCATTGAATTTTTTGGAGACGAGGTAGACTCAATCAGGGAGTTTGACATCCTCTCGCAGCGATCTGTCAGCCGGCTGAAGACGGCACGTCTTGTTCCTGATCTTGAACGGGATGATGCTGCTGAGGCCAGTAGAGTGTCCATCAGTGACTATTTACCTCAAGACTTCATTGTTTTGACCGTAAACAGTATTCCGATCTTTGAACGCCTCCAGGCCAGAGCGACAGAGATACAGGAGACGGCCCGCGTTGCCATCGATCATGATCCAGAGATGTTGCCCCCGGAGGCCTATTATCAACAGGCGCACGACTGTCAGCTACTGATCGAATCCCACCGTTCTGTATCGATTGGTTTATTTCAGGAATCTGGCACCGACGATACGGTGTCTTTTGTCTCGCGCCCGCAACCGTCATTTAACAGTTCCGTCAAGCTCCTGCGTTCTCGCCTCGTAGCAAACAAGGCAGGTGGTATTCACACCCATATACTATGCACGAGTCGCGGTCAAGAATCCAGGATTCGTGATCTACTCCAGGATGATGAGGAGCGCCTTGACGTAAACGTATCCGTCGAATCCCTCCATGAAGGATTCGAATATTCAGGCCTGAACCTGGCCGTATATACGGACCACCAGATATTCAACCGATACCATAGACCCTCTACCAGACGGCAAAAACGACGTTTTGGTGGAATCAGCCTTCGAGAATTAAGCCACCTTGTGCCAGGAGATTTTGTCGTCCACATAGATCATGGCATCGGTCGCTTCGACGGAATGGAGCAACTGGATGTGCGCGGAAAGAGGCAGGAGGTCGTCAGGTTGAGCTACCAGAATGGCGATACGCTGTTTGTAAATGTCAACGCCCTATACAAGCTTCATAAGTACAAAGGGAAAGACGGACACAAACCCGTACTGACGAAACTGGGCTCCGGACAGTGGGACCGGGCTAAATCCCGGACGAAGTCGCGCGTAAAAGACATCGCGAGAGACCTGATCAAGCTGTACGCCCAACGAAAAGCCGCGGGTGGTTTTTCTTTCGGTGAAGACACCATCTGGCAGCAGGAATTGGAGGCCTCTTTCCCGTTCGAAGACACGCCCGACCAGGCATCTGCGGCAGAATCGGTAAAAGCAGACATGTCTGAGCCTGTTCCGATGGACCGACTGGTGTGTGGAGATGTCGGGTTTGGCAAGACAGAAATAGCTGTTAGAGCCGCATTCAAGGCCGTTCAGGAGGGCAAACAGGTGGCCATCCTGGTGCCGACAACGGTTCTGGCCATGCAGCATTATCGCACATTCAGTACCCGTCTCGCGGCATACCCCGTGAGCGTCGACGTGCTGTCGAGATTCAGAACGCCGGCCCAAATTCGATCAACGATCAGTCGTATTTCCGACGGGACAGCCGATATCGTCGTCGGAACACATCGCCTGGTATCTAAAGATGTGGTATTTAAGGACCTTGGACTACTCGTTATCGATGAAGAGCAACGATTCGGTGTGGGAGTAAAGGAGAAGCTGCGAGAGATGCGTGTCGCTGTCGATACGTTGACGCTGACCGCCACGCCGATACCCAGGACGCTGCAGTTCTCGTTGCTCGGTGCGAGGGACCTCTCGATCATCGCCACAGCTCCACCCAACCGTCAGCCCATTGAAACGGAAATTCACACCTTCGACAAGGACCTGATCAGGGATGCCATTTTGTATGAAACAGGGCGCGGAGGGCAGGTTTTCTTCATTCACAACCGGGTTCAGTCGATCGCTGAAATCGCAGATCAGATCCATATGCTTCTCCCGGATATTCGTGTCGGCGTGGGTCATGGACAGATGAAGGGGCCCGAGTTGGAACGTGTTATGATGGGCTTTTTCGAGCGAAAATATGACGTTCTGGTCAGCACAAATATTATCGAAAACGGTCTCGACGTATCAAATGCGAACACAATAATTATTAATCGGGCGGGTCATTTTGGCCTATCAGAACTCCATCAACTTCGTGGGAGGGTGGGCAGATCCGATCGTAAGGCATTCTGCTATCTGCTCGTCCCGAGCGTAAAAGGCTTGACCCGAGAGGCACGTCAACGGCTGCAAGCCGTCGAGGAATTGAGCGACCTCGGAAGTGGATTCCATATCGCCATGAGGGATCTTGATATTCGGGGAGCAGGAAATCTTCTTGGCGCCGAACAAACCGGGTTTATGGAAGATGTCGGTTACGAAACCTATCATCGTATTCTCGATGAGGCGGTCGAAGAGCTCAGGAACACGGAATTTTCGTCTCTTTTTGACCGAAAAAAGGCTCCTCGGGCACTCGACACCTCTATCGATGTCGAGGCCGACGCATTCATCCCAGAACAGTACACGTCGAACCGGGTCGAACGTCTCAATCTATACCGACGCGTTTCTGACTGCGCAACCCAGGAAGACCTCGACCATCTCAGAAAGGAAATGATCGACCGTTTCGGACCGATTCCGGAGGAAGTAGAGAACCTGCTGATTTCTGTCCGGATCAAACAACTGGGACAGGCCTTGCGAATTTACCGCGTCGTATTCAAGAATAGGCGACTGTTTCTGGCGATGCCACTTCAGGACGAAGACCCGTATTTCTACGAACATCTGTTCCAGTCTTTGATCTCACGCCTCGAGCGGATCGAGTCGCGTGTCATCCTTCGTGAGAGCAAATCGGGGAGGTTGAGAGCCATCGTTCAAGAGGTACCCAGACTCACGTCCTGCGTGGACATTCTATCGTCCGTTCAATCAACTCCGAATGTGACAGATAGTTAGCGGCTCGAATAACGCTCGGCTATTCTGAGGGCGACATCGCGGTGCATTTTCGAAAGTGCGGCCGGCTTAATGACATCGACTCCGTCCGCATATCGCATCAGCCACGTCGACAGAAAGGGAATGTTATCGAAACGAAAGGATACGATACACGACTCGTCCTCCAGATCTTCAGACTCGATTCTGGCCGGAATGGCCGTTCGCGCCCGCTTATACGTGGCCCGATCGAACCGAAGAGTGATCAGCGTGCTCGACGTCTGAACGCCCTGCTGAGACAGGTGTGTCTGCAATTCAAATCCTTCCGGTCTGGAGAACCGCTCGGTAAGCACGAACATTTCTCGGATCCGATCCAGTCTGAAGTTTCTGATTGTATCGCGAAGATAATCGTATGCGATCAGGTTCCAGTGATCCGAGTAATATACCAGCCCCAGTGGATCAACCGTTCTTTTCGTGACCTCTGAACGGGCTTCCACGAAATACTCCATGATTACCTTTCTACTCCGCGCGACCGCCTCGCTCAATTTATACCAGCGGCCGCTTTCGCGGCCTTCTTCCTGGGCAGCATGGAGCCAGTATGGATCGAGAACAGTATTGTCTCCCAGTCTATCCACATACTCGCGGATTTCCCTGGGCAACACGGTTCGAATCTTTAGCGCGACCGCATCCGCATCTTCACGAAGGGATGAGTCCGACTGCAGCTTCATGAACTGCGTTCCCACGAGAAGGGTCGCGGCCTCGCGAGCCGTGAGCATGAGCGGAGGAAGTTGGTATCCTTCCAGAATCTCATATCCTCCGCCCTCAGAATAGGTGAGCGGAACGCCCGACTCGCTCAACGCTCGTAGATCTCTGAATACAGTCCTACGACTGACTGAAAAATGCTCAGCCAGATCTCTCGATGTCATTCGAGGACGATTTTGTAGCAACAAAATCGTTGCAAACAGCCGCTCCGTGCGGTTTTCTCTTCTTTCCCGATGACTCATATTCTAACCATTGATCAGGCATGGGGGCGCCGTAAACACCGTACCGTGGGCAGCTACTCCTGTACGATACTCACAATTTTCTTATCTCTAAAATACTCTCCTTCGAATAACGGTGCGAGGGAGATGATCTCTATTGTAGCGATAGATCGCGCCCAGACCATTTCACCGACTTCTTCTTCCAGGTCACCACCTTTCAGGCAAATTAGACCCTTTTTCCAGGTTGGCTCTTGTCTGTGAGGAGTGTCAGATACTTCGCCCGATGATAGGTCACAGCAAGCAAGATGCCACGACCACAGGACTGAAAGCGGAGCGGTTGCCCGGGAAATTGACAGATCGAACGAACCCCGGACTTCCTCTGCGCGGGCGGAGACGGTCGTCACGTTGCTGAATCCCAGTTGACGCGCCATGGCCCGCACCGATCGCATCTTCTTATCGACTTTGTCGACGCAGTGAAAGGCCACATCCGTAAATACGCTGGCGAGCGGGAGGGAGGGAATACCCCCGCCGGCACCCCAGTCAACGACCCGAAATCCCGATGGTATCCGACGACATGCGAGAGCCAGAGCATGAAACAGGTGATGATCGAAAAAATCAGGATCCCGTTTTCTGGAAACCAGGTTTATCGTCCGGTTGAACCCCATAAGCGCCTGCTGATACCGCGTCAGTTGAGACCGATGTTCACGCATTGACTCGAGAACACAGCCGTACTCCTGCTCTGTAAGAACCGATTGTATAAAACCTGCGCTCATTCGTAAGACCGAATCGACCGGTTATGTTTCACGTGAAACATTTTGAACATATCCCGCGCCTCCGTTTTTTTTGAGAAGAACCATAAGAACAGAGATATCCGCTGGACTCACGCCGCTTATTCGACTCGCCTGTCCGATATTCTGCGGACGAATGCGGGACAATTTTTCTCTCGCCTCCATCGAAATGTGCTCCACCGATTCATAATTCATCCCTTCCGGTAGAGCAAGAGATTCCAATCGGCGAGCCCGCTCGACCTGCTCTTCCTCCCGGGCCAGGTATCCGGCATATTTATACTCGGTCTCCAGGAGGTCTTCCGCCGAATCCAATCCTGATATCGGTTCGATGAGTATGTCATGTAACTCTATGCTACACAACAGATTATGCAAATTTACCTCTGGCCTGAGAATGATTCTTGAGAGCTTCTCGGGGCGCTCTAACCTGGACGTTCCGACCGATTCCAGATAGGGATTCACCTGCTCGGGTGGTACGGTCTGATTGTTTAATCGCGTCCTGGAATTGCTCAGTGATTCCTTCTTATTCGCCAGTCGATCGATTCTCTGTTCAGACACGATGTTCAGCTTGTTCCCCAGAGGAGTGAGTCGCTCATCTGCGTTATCCTGTCGAAGGAGAATGCGGTACTCGGCTCTTGAAGTAAACATCCTGTAGGGCTCGTCGGTCCCTTTCGAAACGAGATCATCAATCAGAACCCCTATATACGCTTGCGATCTAGCCAGGATTATCGGTGGTTCGTTGCGAATGGACTGCACCGCGTTAATACCTGCAATCAATCCCTGGGCCGCCGCCTCCTCGTATCCGGTAGTTCCGTTGATCTGTCCGGCAAAGAAAAGTCCTTCGAGTACTTTTGTCTCCAACGAGTACTTCAGTTGATACGGAGGAAAATAGTCATACTCTATCGCGTATCCCGGACGAAGCATATGAACGCTCTCGAGTCCCTTTACCGCGTGGAGCGCTTCGAGCTGCACTTCCTCCGGTAGGCTCGTAGAGAATCCGTTTACATATACCTCATCGGTCATCCATCCTTCCGGTTCCAGAAATATCTGGTGTTGATTCTTGTCTGCGAACCGATCGATTTTGTCTTCGATTGACGGACAATACCTTGGACCGGTGCCCCGAATACGACCGACGAACATCGGACTACGATCGAAGCCGGTTCGAAGAATACGATGAACCGTATCATTGGTATATGTGAGCCAACAGGAGCGTTGTTTGGAAGGGAGATCGTCGGTCATAAACGAAAAAGCCCGCGGGGACGCATCTCCACGCTGTTCCTCTACCTTCCCGTAATTGATCGTTCTTCCGTCGATTCTGGGTGGCGTTCCCGTTTTTAGTCTTCCAGATTCGAACCCGAGTTCAATCAGTCGGGCCGTCAATCCCGTCGCTGCGCGCTCGCCCATGCGACCTCCTCCGAACTGTTGCTCTCCTATGTGGATCACCCCGTTCATGAATGTACCGTTGGTCAGGACGACGGCATGAGACCGAATCGTCGCACCCAGTTGCGTTCGAATACCGGCGGTACGGCCGTTTTCGACGACGAGATCGGTGGCCATATCGGCGCGCATGAACAGATTGGGTTCGACCTCCAGGGCTCGCCTGATCTCGGCCGCATAAATCTGTCGGTCGCACTGGGCCCGCGGAGACCAGACGGCCGGGCCCTTCCGCTTATTCAACATTCTGAACTGGATTCCGGCCTTGTCGGTTACGGTACCCATCAGACCTCCGAGAGCGTCTATCTCGCGGGCGATCTGGCCTTTTCCTATTCCCCCGATCGCCGGGTTACACGAGAGGCGACCCAACGCTTCGAGACTCATCGTGACGAGCAGGGTCTTTGCGCCCATACGTGCAGAGACGGCTGCCGCCTCACTACCGGCGTGTCCACCACCAACCACGATAATATCATAATGACCGGAATCCACGATGCCTTATTTACCTATACAGAAACTGGAAAATATTCGATTCAGTATATCTTCGTTCGCCGTGGCACCGGTTATGGCACCGATTTCGTCCATTGCAATCCGAAGATCCTGCGCCAGAAGGTCCCCGGAAAGGCCTTCATTCAGCGCATTCTCGGCATTTGAGAGGGCCTCACGTGCTCCTATCAGATGATCGCGATGCCGTTCCAGCGTCACCACCTCCGACCAATCATTCCTGCGCTCGTCTCCGGATGCCACGTCTACAATTCGAGTTAGCAACGGCTCCACGAGGTGCTCGTCGCTGATTGCATCACGAGCGGAGAGAGTGAAAACGGAGGACGAGGATGGATGGCATCCCATCTCGCGATCGTCTTTTCCCGGCGAATCGGGCGACCCTGGCACCAGGTCTGATTTGTTAGCGATTATTACAATATGGACCTCGGGAAACGAAGAACGCCATCGCTCCAACCGGATCTCCTCCTCTTCCAGAAGGCCGTTCCGTACGTCATAAACGTATAAGATGATATCCGCTTCTTCTGCAGACAGCTCTGCCCGGCGTACACCCTCTGATTCTACAGGATCGTCCGTGCCCCTCAAACCTGCCGTGTCCGTAATGGAAAGCCTGATGCCGTCGAAATCCAGATCGGCTGAAACCTGGTCCCTGGTTGTACCGGCCTCCGGGGACACAATGGCACGATCGTGACCGACGAGAGCATTCAGCAAGGTCGACTTTCCCGCATTCGGAAGGCCATTGATCGCTATTCGTATACCGGATCTGACCAACGCTCCGTATCGGTAGGAACCGAGAAGTCGATCAATATACCCGAGCGCGTCTGTCAGTACCGTACGAAGACGATCCTTATCGGCGAACTCCACATCCTCCTCGGAAAAGTCGAGCTCCAACTCGATATGCGCACACAGATCTACCAAGCTGTCCCGAAACGCCGTAAGAAGGGCGGAATATCCCCCTTTTAGCAACTGCAATGAAACCTGCTGGGATCGGCGCGAGGTTGCGTGAATCAACTCGGCGACAGATTCAGCCTGGGCGAGATCGATCTTTCCGTTCAGGAACGCACGCTCGGTAAATTCACCCGCCTTCGCCGGCCGTGCGCCCGCTTCGATCAGCGTATTCAGAATCAATGCCGGTGCCAACTCCCCGCCGTGACATGTAATTTCAATAACGTCTTCACCCGTCACCGAGGATGGTGCCAGAAACACTGTCACGATAACCTGATCGATATCGTGCCCTGCCGAATTTGTGATATATCCGACGTATGCCCGGTGCGTTTCAGTCCTTGACCCGAGATCCCGGGGACCGAACACACTCGACACGATCTCGACGGAATTCGGCCCAGACATTCGGATGACCGCCAGAGCAGCGACACCCTGTGGTGTTGCCCGGGCCACGATGGTATCTCGGAGTCCCCGTGTCATACTCATTGATTCGATTCAGACCGCCTAGCGACCGGCCTTCTTTCCGGCTCCCTTTGCTGCCTGCCCGTTGGCTCCTGCCTTTCGCTGCCCTTTCGTAATATGTTTGACCGTGGGCTCTTCGTCCTTGCGAGAATGCTCCAACTGCCTGTTGATCATTTTCTGCTGACCGGCGGTCAATACATTGTAGCACAGGTAGTACAAGTTCAATCCGGCTGCAAGTCGGTTGAAGATGACGAAGATCATCACCGGAAAGAGATAGGTGAAGATTTTTTGCTGAGCGCCGGTACCCGGTGTCGCCTGCATCTTCATCTGAACGACCATAGAGATTCCCATGAGAAACGTGAATCCGGCAACCGCACTTCCAAACATCGGAATCTCGAACGGAAGATGTAAAATGAAGTCAGGTGCCGAGAGATCAGCCGCCCAGAGGAAGCCCTGCTGTCTGAGTTCGATGGCCTGAGGCAGAAACTGCCACAGAGCAATAATAATCGGATACTGAAGGAGCATCGGCAAGCAACCACCGAGCGGATTAACTCCGGTCTCCTTATACATTTTCATGGTGGCCTGCTGCTGCTTCTGCGGGTCACCTGAATACTTTTCCTTTATCGCCTCCATGCGCGGTTGCAACTCACGCATTCTGGCCATGTTTTTGAACGAAGATTTCGTCAGAGGAAACAGGAGTAATTTGATCAGAATCGAGAATATGATGATGACCAGGCCGTAATTCGGAATGAAGCCACTGAGCAGATTAAATGCCGGAATAAACGCATATTTGGCCAGTGGCCGGGTCACTATTTCGAAGAAATCCCAACCGTAATCGACCATGTCGTAAAGCCCCAGATCGTACGTTCCCAGTAAATCCACCTCGATTGGTCCGGTGTAAATCCGGAAGTGATCGACGGCCGTTGGAAGAGGGAGCGACAGGCTGGCTACAAAATTCAATTGTAGACCCGGAGCGTCAAGTTCGCCAACTCGTTCGCCGATCATGTCCGCTCCCTTCGAGATTCCATCTGGAATGATCGCGGTCGCGAAATATTTATTCTTGACTGCTATCCAGTCGACCTGACCCCTGAGCGATTGCTCTACATTGGCATCCGAATTGAGCACGATACCTTCGACTTCTCCGCCGCTCCGCGCGTACGCACCCGACCTGGACGCCTCGTTCTTGTGATCACCCTCGCTGAAGGGAATTCCCCCGTTCCATGTCAACTCGTATCCGTTTCCGGTCTGAAAGGAGGACACATTCTGCTGCTCGATTGCGAGACCGATCTCGTATGAATCCGGCGAAAACTCATACCGCTGGATGATGCGTCCTTCTCCGACAGTCGATATAAAAACCAGCTCTGCCGGTGCATTGAAGACATCGAGTTCATCACCCTGTATCTGGGCCTCGTAGTTAAAAGTCCGCGTATCGTAGACGTGACTCCCGGGAGATGTGAAAACAAGTGCGAGGGCGCCACCTTTCGTCGTATCTATAAGCTGAACGTTTTCTTCCGATTGAAAGATCGTGTAGTCATTGAGCTTAAGAGAGGTCAGCGTCCCTCCCTGTGTAGAAAATTGGGCAACGTACCGATTGGTCCTTACCGTGATGGTTCGAACGTCACCGGACTGCTGTACAAACTCCGATGTAGAGTCTGCAAGGCTCGCTGGCGCCGTTCCAGCAGGAGCAACCTCAATCGGGACAGAAGGGGGAAGCATCTGCTCCTGGTCAACAGAAGTTGTATCCGGGCCAACGCTGACAGGGGGTGTCTGGGTCGGAGACAGCCAGGTCAACCAGACGACCATAATGATCGCGATAAGGATCGTCGCGGTTACGACATTCTTGTCCACTGAATTACGGGGTATACGGCAGGGCCGCCAGGGTGGGTAGGGATAATGTGAGTCCGACCGACAAAACACGGCATCCAGCCGGGCGGGGCGCGATGAGATCAGAGCCTACGTAGGGTCCGATCACCAGTTCCGTTCTTGAGATCCTCATGGCGAACATCACTCCATATCTATAGAAAGTTCGCGGGGCACCTGTTCGCAGAGAGCTCGGATGGCTCTGCCCAGATCCATTCGAATACGATTCTCCTGTCTGGGTTCGCCTCGAAAGACGATCATCTGATTCAGCACACTCGACGTCCCGGCAAACAGGGAGTTGATCGCATGCTGCTGATGACGATACTCCTCGCGCAGGATTCTCTTTACTCTATTTCGGGTAGTCGCGCCTCCCGCGGATCGTCCTACGGCGAAGCCGGTGAGTACCGGGCGCCGAGAATGGATCGGCTCTGCCTGCTCAACCGAAAACAGGATTCGAATGGATCCGAAGGTAACAGAACGGGACGGCACGGATCTACCGGAAAAAAGCTGCTGAATCGACTTACGTCGCTTCAGTCGCGCAGTACGCGGAAACGAGAATGAGTGTATTGATTGACTCAGATCAGGATGTGCGGCGGAAGTGTCCACACCGAACTACTTTCCTGGGCGAGTATCGCTAACCGTAAGATTCTTGCGCCCTTTAGAACGCCGGCGTGCGAGTAAACGTCGTCCGTTCTTTGTCGCCATGCGTGAGCGAAAGCCGTGTTTGTTTGCGCGCTTGCGACGACTCGGCTGGTACGTACGTTTCATGGGATTCTATATTCTACTGGTTCTCTTTCATCAAAGTCTACGTTTTTGGGCCTAAAACGGGGATTGGTCCAAAAATTTGACAGGCCGGATAAGATACGGATCTCGTACTAATTGTCAACGATCAAGGTTGACATTCATCGAAAACCAGAGTAATATCGGCGCCTGCAAGCGGGAATAGCTCAGCGGTAGAGCATCAGCTTCCCAAGCTGAGGGTCGCGGGTTCAATCCCCGTTTCCCGCTCCAACCTGTCCGGGTTGTCACGGACTCGATTCCACCGGCCTGGACCGCATCGTTGAGATTTTTCTTCCGGGCGATTAGCTCAGCTGGTTAGAGCACCTGCCTTACAAGCAGGGGGTCACTGGTTCGAATCCAGTATCGCCCACATAGAGCTTCCTGGTCGCTTTTGCCGCCGGGGAGCTCTATTGGTTTATGGATACTTCGAACCACTTGGTTCACTCACCACCTGTCGATCTACGGCTCCACATGCGAAGAGCTGTGGTCTATCCTTCGAATATATGTTAGAAAAAGCCTCTGGCTCACGGGCATCGGAGACCCGGGGAGTTGAATCAATCCAATACCGACCAGCGGTGCTTCAGAGTCTCGTGTCCGGTGGCGTATGGCTCGTCACAGCGATCATACTGGCATGGCTCGGCAAGATTCTCGGACCAGAAGATACGGCTGCCATGGAGGGGTTCACGCTGCTTCTATTTACCGTGGTCCCTATCCGTCTGTTTTGCTGGACGGCTGCCCTTATTCTGGCGGGCATGAGTGGGTACTTGCTACGTCGAGGGCTTGGCGGATCAGACACCACGGAGCACATCTCAAGTTTTCTTTTTCTTCGTTCGATCTCGGCGCAACGTGCGAAAGTGTACGGGTAGAACTTGAACAACGGTTGGGTCGTCGAAATCCTTCGCCCGGCGAGGTTTGACGCGGACGTCAGGGGCGAGCAGGTCTGCTCAGTCTGAAACGATTACTTTTTCGGAGTATAGAGAGAGGTTCCCTCAAAGATCTCCAGTCCGTCCGTCGTCCTCACCGACATTTTTGGGAGTCCCCTGATCCCCATCCATGCCGATCCGTACTCCCCGGCTTTGTTGATCGCGACGAATTTTTCGGCAGGGACAAAATTCGGGTTGACGTGCCGATAGTTATCGATAATCAGTTCGATCGCGTCCTCGCAGGCTTCCTGGGGGGAGCGGCCGGCGCGCATTCGCATGACAATGTAGTAGGAGGCACAGGACTTGATTACGTCCTCGCCGCGCCCCGTGGCGCCGGCCGCTCCCACTTGATTGTCGACATACAGACCCGCTCCAATAATGGGGGAATCTCCTATTCGCCCGGGTATTTTCCAGCTCAACCCACTCGTCGTCGTGATCCCTGCTATATCTCCGTTACGGTCTACCGCAAGTACGTTCGTGGTTCCATAGTGGAATTCATCTGGTCCCGGAAGCGCCATACCCGATGCGTCGGGCAAACCCACCAGATGCTCGGGTGTCCCCCAATCATCGGTGTCACTGTGCCGTTCACGCCACCGAACCCAGATCTTGCGTGCTTTCTCTGTGAGCAGGTTTTCCTCTTTGAACCCGAATGATTTCGCGAATTCAAGGGCGCCAGGGCCAACTAACATGACATGGTCGGTGTGTTCCATCACCATGCGAGCGACGGACGACGGATGCATTATGTTTTCCAGCGAGGCTACAGATCCTGCACCGTATGTCCGTCCGTCCATAACGCAGGAATCCAGCTGAACTACGCCATCCTGATTAGGGAGTCCTCCGTATCCAACGCTCGTGTCTTCAGGGTCTACCTCGATGACGTTGGCCCCTTTTTCAACTGCGTCCAGGGCCGAGCCACCCGTACCCAAAATTGACCACGCCTCGTTTACGGCATTCTGGCCCGTCTGATTGTTGTGGCTCGTAATGATGATCGGGTTCGAACCACGCCCGGACGGCACATTCCCGGACCAACCTCCGATGAACAGAGCTCCAGCACTCAGACCGGCACTCTTACGAAAAAAATCTCTACGGTTGAGTTGGTTTTTTTCTCGAGAGCGGCTCATGTCAAAACCTCTTATCAGGACTGCGATGGGAGTTGTGGGAGCAGCCTAATTATTCACTACCACATCCATTGTCAAGAGAAAACGTGTAGCGTAGTCCCGCCCCATGCAGGAAAAAGATTCGTGTCCGTCAGGCCGACTCACCATTGAGACCGCTCGATGTCGATGATCGAGCAACCGGTTTCCGTATCGCTGCTCTCCGTTCGATACGTTTTTTTTCGTCGTATCTGAGTCGATCGAATAGTCGCCGTAGATACGATGTGACTCCTTCCGGATCGTTCTCGATTCCATCAAATTCGGATTTTAAATATTCCTCCTCAAATTCTCCCAGCGCCTCCGAGGACACCGCGATGAAGGCTACGTCGTTGTAGTCTGGAATCTCGCGAATAGCCTTAATATCCGTTGTTTCCTGTACCGGATCCATACCGTCGGTATCGACGATCAATAAGTCAAAACGCTTCTTCTGGGCCTCCTTGAGTGCCTGGCCCAGATCCGGTGCCGTGCGTATTTCTATTACATTCCCCAGCAGTTCCCACTCGGTACCTTCCTCCGCCCCATTGGACGAAATGACCAGAACACTCCCGATCCCGTCGATCATCCCGAGTTCTTCGTCCACATTTCCTGACAACGGAAACGCGACGCGAAACGTCGTGCCCTTCCCTTTCTGACTGTCCACGTCAATGGTACCGTTCATCTTTTCCACCAGGCGGCGAGTAATTGCCAGCCCGAGCCCCGATCCCTCGTGGCCCCGATCGCTCCCCATTTCCTCCTGACGGAATTCGTCAAACAACTTCGGAACGAACTCCTCGGAAATGCCGACACCCGTGTCGGTGACGGAAACCATTCCATACAGATCGGTCTCCTCAAGCACGACGTTGATGGACCCAAATTCGGTAAATTTTATTGCGTTGCCGACCAGATTGGTCACAATTCGTTCGAACCGGGCTTCGTCGAGGGGGCAAACGATCTCCTCTATGGACGATCGAACGGTTAGCGTCAGGTTTTTCTGGAGAGCGAGCGGCTGCAACAGTCTGGCGGTATCCCGGACAGACGAAACAATCTCGGTCGGCGCCATTCGAATAGGAACTTGATCGGCCTCGAGTTTGGCGAAATCCAGTACAGAGTTGATCGTCGTAAGAAGCCGGTTTGCGCTCTGTTGAATCAGGACAGAGAATTCCTTCATCTCACCGGTCAATTCTTCCTGCAATACCTGGGCGAAGCCGATAATTCCACTCAGTGGAGTGCGAATTTCGTGACTCATGTTCGTCAAAAACGCGGACTTCAATCGTGCCATCTCTTCCGCCCGATCCCTTTCCCGGATGAGTTCTGATTCGTGACGGTCGCGTTCTTCTGAATGCTGATTCTGTGAGATAGCGATAGACAGAAGGTCTGCAACATCTCGGATAATCTGAATCTCCTCATTATCGAATGCTTCTTTCCGGGACGAGCCGATATGGAGCGATCCCACCATTTGATCGGCACTGAACAGGGTCGCACGATAGTAACAGTTTACTCCCTCTTCGATGAGTTCCTGGCCGAGTTCGCCCGGGTGTTCTACTGCGGATAAATCGGGGACGTATTCGGATTCAACCTGTCCCACGCCGCTGGTTCTAAAAAACGAAAGAGGTTTTCTCGTGCCGGTTCCCAGTTCCGTTTCTCCGTCGGTTCGGGCCGCCAAGATGTGTCCATCTCCCCGCCATTCGTCAATTTCAACCACACTTCCCCGGTCAAACGGAACGATACGATGCAATTTGTCGAGCGCCAGTGCTACGATTTTCGTCAATTCCCTGCCCTCGAGAATCGATCTCCCGATATGATTCAATATCAACAGCCGTTCAGAACTGAGCCGGGCTTCATTTTTCGCTTTCGTTTTTTCTGCTACCTCTCGCTCCAGATCCGTCTTCTGAATCTGCAGATCATCATTTAATTGTTCTAAATCCGAAAATGCCGATTCCATTGCATTTTCGAGGAGAAAGCGATATCGCTCTTCTCGTTCTCTTAATTCTTTCTCGACATTCGCGTGGCCGTCTACGCGTTCCTGCAGCTCGTCTCTGCTCCTCTCCAATGCATGCCTGTTTGCCTGCACCCGTTCACTCCATGCTTCTGCTTTCCCGACACCCAGAATGGCACTCAGTACGAGCAGTGCCAGGAACAGAAGAAGAATCCCGAAACCGATAAAGGAATACCTGTCGTTTCGGATCGAACGCTGAACTCCGGCTCTCGACATACTGATAAAGAGGGTGCCTCCACCATCCGCCCCTAAGGGGATCGTCACCGTTGCACGAGGCAATCTATCGTCCGACGGGGTTCGGTCTGCACCGGAAATCGTATCCGCTGTCCCGGCTTCTGGTGGATGGTCCACCGATGAAACAACTCGCCGACTTCGGTCTACCACCACGAATCCCAGGAAGTCTCGGATTGCACGAAATCGGGTATCCGCATTCTGGAAGGCCCTTTCGTCTCCGTTCAACAACTCATCGCCGAGATCGGCTGCCACGGTCGTTCCGATCATGCGGGCCCTGTCGTCCAGGTGATTGAGCTCCCTGGTTTCGAAGTGTCTCGGTATAATTATCGAAACAACAAATGCAGAGGCAAGAAGTAGGGCCGCTGCTATAGTGAGAGTCCACGTATGTCGGTATTTTCTGCTCACAATGGTTCGAGAACGGAGGAGGCCAGCTTTTGGTACAGGAATGCGCCCTCATTATCGACACATTTTGATCATTTATAAGTAGTTCTACGTAGATATTAGCCCCTGATCTAACCCCCGGAAGACTCTGATGAAGCAACAACGGTGGATTCTCCGCTCTCTCGCAGATGAATCAGTGGTCGAACGTCTTCGGACGGAGCTCAACAGTCTTTCGCGCGCACTGGCCCGAGCGCTGTACCTACGTGGCATTTCTACCCTTGCAGAAGCCCGTAATTTTTTTCGAAGCGGCCTGGAAGACCTGGCGGATCCCATGGGCCTCAAAGACATGAATGTCGCAGCCAACCGCCTGAGTGATGCCATTGAAGCGGATGAAGAAATCGTCGTCTATGGTGATTACGATGTAGACGGGACAACGTCGACAGCGCTTCTTACCGGTGTTCTCCAGTCTCTGGGTGCCCGGGTACGGTATTTTGTGCCAAACCGCCTGATTCATGGGTACGGATTAAGTGTCAAAGGAATAGATGATGCGTTATCTGGAGATACCCGATTAATCTGCGCACTGGACTGTGGAATCACGTCGATAGATGAAGCTGCGTATATCAAATCGGTGGGTGTGGATCTCATTATCTGCGATCACCATACACCCAAATCGTCTGTCCCTGAAGCGATAGCTATCGTGGATCCGAAGCGCGCGGACTGCACCTATGCATTCAAGGATTTCTGTGGATGCGGTCTGACCTATCGACTCTGCGAAGCCCTCTTTCAGGTCAGGGATCTAGACCCGACAGATCTGGAAAAACAGTTGGATCTGGTAGCCCTTGCTACCGTCAGCGACGTTGTGTCGGCAACGGGTGAGAATCGTATTCTGTTGCGTGCAGGACTCGAGAGGCTGCGTACTTCACCTCGCGTCGGTCTCAGACTTCTTGCGCAGGAGGCCGGAATCAAATTGAGTGACTGCAATACGAGTTCTATCCTGTTCTCCCTTGGTCCAAGGATAAACGCGGCAGGAAGACTCGGAGACGCCGAGAGGGCCGTCGCCATGCTTCTCTCCCATTCCGAGGTGGAGGCTGCCGCCAGGGCCCGGCAGCTGGAACGCCTCAATAATGAGCGGAGAACACTCGACGCTAAGGCCAGAGACGAGGCCTTCGAGATCGCCGAGCGCATGCTGCTGGGAAAGGACAGAAGCGCGCTCGTCGTGTACAAGGCTGACTGGCATAGTGGAATCGTAGGAATCGTAGCGAGTCGGCTCGTTGATCGTTTTTACAGGCCGGCGGTCGTCATGTCATCGGTCGGTGGGAGGATCCGGGGTTCAGCGAGATCAGCGAACGGAGTTAATGTATTGGCGGCGATCAACTCGTGTTCAGATCTCCTCGTAGAATTCGGGGGACATGATTTTGCGGCAGGGCTCACGATAGAAGAGGAGAATATTGCAGCCTTCACGGAGCGTTTTGACGAAGCCGTCGCTCAGATGGTATCTGCATCAGCGATCGAAAGAACGATAGAAGTAGATGCCGAATTACCGCTCTCCCATATTACCGAGCGGTTCTGGGCAGTGCTCAATCAGTTCGAGCCGTTTGGCCCTGAGAATGATGCCCCCATCTTCATGTCACGGAATCTACAGGTCGACGGGACTCCCAGAACGGTGGGCAAAGACCGTAGTCACCTCAAGTTCCGGGTCCGGGATCGGGGTACGGCGGGACTGGCACGAGACGTAATTGGTTTCAGAATGGGCGCGTACGTAGATATTGTAACCGAGTCCCGCGCAACTGGCGAGCCCCTCGATCTACTCTATTCCGTGCAGGAAAATACCTGGAACGGGCGTAAGTCTCTACAACTTCTAGCGAAAGATATCAGGTTTACGACGGAGAGCTAACTACTTAAGAGACAGATAATCCATGTTTTTCAGGCAGATTTTCGACGAGCGCCTGGCGCAGTATGCCTACCTGATTGGCTGCCAGGCCACGGGAGAAGCGATCATCTTCGATCCGGAGCGCGATATCGACACATACATCGCGATTGCCGAGAATGCCGGACTCGAAATCATCGCTGCGGCCGATACGCACATCCACGCTGATTATCTGTCCGGACTGAGGGAGTTCGCCGAGCGAGGAGTTCGCGTCTTCGCATCCGACGAGGGAGATCAGAACTGGAAATATGAGTGGCTCGGGGGAAGTCCCTATGACCACCGGTTATTGGTTCACGGTGACCGATTCAGTATCGGAAAAATCAGGTTCGAAGTCGTGTATTCTCCCGGCCATACACCGGAACACATCAGCTACCTCGTCACAGACTTCGGGAGCGGTGCCGATACCCCCATGGGGCTCGTGTCCGGTGATTTCGTGTTCGTTGGTGACCTGGGAAGACCCGATCTCCTGGAGTCGGCTGCCGGTATTTCCGGCATGATGGAGCCCTCTGCCCGAATCCTCTATGCCTCCGTTATGAACTTTTTGGAACTGGACGGCCACATCCAGATCTGGCCCGCACATGGAGCGGGAAGTGCCTGCGGGAAGGCGCTGGGGGCTGTACCAACGTCCACGGTCGGCTACGAGCAGAAGTACAATGCATCCATTCTGGCCGCTCTCCGTGGAGAAGACGACTTCGTCTCGACTATCCTGGCTGGTCAGCCCGAACCGCCGATGTATTTTTCCAGAATGAAACGCGACAATAGAATGGGGCCCCCGGTTCTGGGATCGCTTCCCAATCCTCATTTGTTGTCATTCGATGAGATTGCAAATCTTTCCGGGAAAACGGGTATCGCCGTGCTCGACACCCGAATCGAACGGGAAGCTTTCATGGCGGGTCATCTGCCTGAAAGTCTCTACACGCCATTGAACAAATCATTCAATACGGTCGCCGGGTGCTATGTTGACGAAGACACGGACATTTTCCTGGTCGTAGAAGTGGAGCGCCTGGATGAAGTCGTCCGGGATCTGGTTCGAATCGGGCTGGATCGGATCGTGGGGTATACGACACCGGAAGCTCTCGAACAGTACACGTACCGAGGCGGAGATCTATCGATGATCCGGCACCTGAACCTGGATGCGGTTGATGACCTGGATCCGTCGGCCACCTGTGTACTCGATGTAAGGGGACGAACGGAATTCAATGCGGGGCACGTGCCAGGAGCCATAAATATCGCCCACACCCGACTATTCGGACGAACCGATGAATTGCCGCCTGATATGACCATTGCCGTATACTGCCAGTCTGGAGGACGATCGGCGGTCGCCGCAGCATTTATCGCACGTCAGAAACTGAATGTGGTGTACCTTGAGGGTAATTATGCAGAATGGAGCTCCCGCCATCGTTCGGAGGAAAGCGACGGCCTGACTGGCGGCACGCAAAAACCCACGGATGAGCAAAGTGCAGCAGGGTAGCCAATCGTATGCATCGAATCTCGCGCATGCTACTTCCTATAACCGGTTGGATTTCTTCGTATACCCGGAAGGATTTTGCGGGTGACCTGACAGCGGGAATAACGGTCGGCGTCATGCTCATTCCACAGGGTATGGCCTATGCCCTTCTGGCCGGCGTTCCGCCTGTATACGGTCTGTACGCTTCGCTCGTCCCCCTGTTGGTCTTCCCGTTGTTTACGTCATCACGGCACCTCGCAGTGGGCATCATGGCCATTGACTGTCTCATTGTCTCGGCCGGATTGGGCGTCCTTGAAAAACCGTTTTCTGCTGAATATTTGGGGCTCGCCGTTATCCTCACGCTGATGACCGGCGTCATCCAACTGGTGTTGGGAATGTTACGGTTCGGATTTGTGGTAAATCTCTTGTCTCGGCCTGTAATCCAGGGATTTACGGCAGCGGCGGCGCTGACCATCGCATTCAGTCAGTTCCGGGATCTGTTGGGGATTCCTGACATGCACTCATCAGGAGTCTTAAGGGTCATTCTTGATCTCGTGACCACAGTGTCGCATGCGCATCTCCCGACCGTCGCTATCGGCATAGGTGGCATCGCCCTCCTGATTGGTATTCGCAGATATTATCCGCGCCTACCGGCTCCACTCGGTGCCGTCTTTATCGGAACCCTGTTGGTCTGGGGGCTGAAACTGAACCAGGCGGGCGTGTCCATTGTGGGAACCATTCCCGCGGGTCTTCCAGCCTTTCAGATACCTTCGCTATCGGGAGAGACTGTTAACGCCCTTCTTCCGACCGCCGTCACGCTAGCTTTATTACAATTCATGACGGTGATCTCACTGGGAAAGGTGTTCGCGATGAAACACCGATATGGAATTGAAGCGAACCGGGAGATGATCGCTCTCGGAGCAATGAATCTTGCCGGAAGTTTCTTCAGAAGCCTTCCGGTATCGGGCAGCTTTTCCCGAAGCGCAGTAACCGATCAGTCGGGAGGGCGCTCACCGCTCGCCAACACGATCGCTGCATCCGTTATCGGTTTAACGCTGCTCTTCCTGACACCGCTCTTTTACTATCTGCCGATTCCCGTTTTTTCGGCCATAATCATCGTTTCCGCCTCGCGCCTTGTCGACCTTCGTGAGCTTCGGTTCCTCCTTCGGACGAAACGAATCGACGGACTTCTCTCGTTAGCGACATTTCTTGCGACATTATTTATCGGAATCCATCAAGGTGTCCTGATCGGTATCGGACTGTCCGTACTGGTCATGTTGTATCAGGTGAGCAGGCCAAGGGCGGCGATTCTCGGTCGCATTCCGGGCACAGACAGCTTTCGCGATCTGGCTTTTCATGCCGATGCGGTGCCTATCGAAAACGTGTTCATTCTCAGAGTGGACTCGCGACTTGGATTCACAAACGCTGAATATATTCGAGATCTCATCCTGAAGAGATTAAGGGAAAAACCAGCCGAGGCCGTTATTCTCGACGCGAGTGCAATGAACGATCTGGACACAACGGCCCTGGTCGTACTTCAGGAAGTTTTTGAGGCTCTCGAGATCAACCAGATCGATCTTCGATTCGCGTCAGCCAAAGAACCGGTCTACCGTGTTCTGGTGGAATCCGGCCTGTATGAATCTATCGGATCGTCCCACTTCTATCTAACCATCGCCGATGCACTTACCGGCGTCCCGGCCCCCACCGCAGGAATTCCGGTACTCACCTGAGTGTTCCGGTCGGCACGCTGAGTTGGGAAAGCAGTGCGTCTGTTTCGTCGAGTTTCCTCTCCCAGTGCATGGCCCAATTCGTCGTCTCGACGTTGTCTGATTGTATGTTATTCCAGACACCCCGCTGATCGCTGACAACATCCCGAATCTGACTGACGACACCGTCAAAAACGTCGTAGGTAGCTGCAGCGTTGAAAACGGACTGAAGCATCGACTCGCGTCGTCCAAAACCGGACGGAATGGAACAACAACGGCCGATCTCCTGAATAGACCGACGGGTAAGAAAAATTCCACAGCGACCTGGACACGTCAGAAACTCGGTGACATCCCGGATTCCTGTACCGGATTCTTCGAGGTCGGGAATGGCGGCAGATCCTGGTAATAGAGCTGGGGAAATAGGTCCCGCCAAATTTCGTCGAAGGTCCAACACGAGCAACAGTGTTAATTCCGAAACCCGCTGATAAAGAGGATTCCCGTGCCTCCGTAGAGCGGTCGTGAAAATCGGTAGCCACCCGATGAGATGTCGGTCGATGAACAGGGTTCTGAGGTGATCGTCACCACAGCTTGAAAGAAAGGTCAGCTCGGCCGAAATATGATCGATTGCGTCTAGATCAGACGTTTCCATACCCGACTCCTCGTAGCAGGCATGAATAAGATCGACATGGGGATGGATCGTGTCAGCAATGGTTTTCAGATAAAAAGTACCAACCGGAAAGACGTTGAATCCGAGAACCGTCTGGTGCTCAGCCTCCGCATTGCACGATTCTCGGCCTGAAAGGAGATCGCGGAATTCGGGCAACTCGAATAGCTGATCCTTCAGTTCCGGTGTCAGTCCTTCCCCGAACACACGCGCGAACATTCGAAGGGTCAGTCGGACGGGATCTCTTCGGACACGGGTAGCTTCGTTAGACATGGACGGAAATAAATTCAGGAAGTATTGACGCTACCGGTTTTGTCCTGTTCGTCGGCTCGAAACGGCTTTTCCGGCAGGCGATATGCTTCGAGTACGGGTTTGAGGGGTCGCTTGAGCCACACCGGTCGTCTGAGGCCATCCGGACTATGGACGGTTGCAGAACGAGTCATTGCGTGCCAGGCCCGATAAGCGGCCATCGATTTTTCAGTGTCCACGACGACATCGCCGTGCCGGTCTTTGGCGCGCGCTTTTTCGACGTTGAATGCTTTCTGAAGCCAGCAGTGGTGTCCGGACACGGGATCCGGGTGCACGGCGTGAGTCAAATTTTGATGCACACCCACGTCTTCCCACCATATTCTGGACGTATCCGGGTCGAATGAATCCCACGCCTTCGCCCCGTGGACGACATGGAGCCGATCCGTTCCTTCATCTTCAGACAGCTCGACGAGATTCGATGCCCCGCGGGCGAGCCCTTCATCTTCTTTCAACCGCCACCGACCCAGGTGATGACTCATGGCGATGACTCCGGGTTTGATTCCCTCCGTGATCCAGATCGTATCGACAAAATAGCCTATTTCCGTCGTGACACGAATCAATCCCCCGTTCTTGACGTCCAGCCGCTTCGCATCAGAAGGGTGCATCCAGACCGGATTCTTGTGACTCAGTTCGTACAGCCACTTGGCGTTGGCGCTGCGTGTATGAATCAGCGTCGGCAATCGAAAATTCGGGAGGAGAAGCATCTCACCTTTTTCACGATCGATATGGTCCGGATGGACATGACTTTTGATCGGCCACGGAATCACATACTCTTTCTCAGGCCATCCCCACCGCTCCATCGTGTCGGAAAACAATTCGAGTCTTCGGCTCGGCGTAGAGAACCCCGCCACAGGTCTTCCGTCTATCATAAGCCCCACGGAGGACCCGTCGCGTGACAACGTCCCCGCGTCGTCACATTCGGTGCCAGTCCCGTCGATCGGCAGGGAATACGGAGCGTAATGTTCAGTCTTTACCTCGAAGGCCGCGTATTTCCTCATGAATGCAAGCGGTGTCAGCCCTTCTTCCGCAGCTGCTTCCGGTAGACCAGGTACCGAATTTTCGAAGATCCATCGATAGTATTCTTCGACTGAAATGAGCTCACCCTCCCGGTACGGGCTTTCGAAATGTTGCCTGATACCCAGGGATCCGTCCGGGTCCATTCGGGAGGAAAGGTCGATCCAAAATTCGTTTTCTTCCCACACCTGCCCCGGGTTGGCCTCGTGCGTATACCGGACTTTCTTCCCGAGTCGCTCCATGGCAACCCTGCGAACCGGCTGCCGAAAAGCAATCCATTGGCCGGAATGGGTTTCCTGACTCATCAGATCGTGGCGCTCTCCGGCGTGACCCATGGGAAGCACATAGTCTGCAAACCATGCAGACTCATTCCATGTGGGCGTCAGTGCTACGTGGCACTTCATTTTTTCTTCGTCCCTGAGCGCCTTGAGCCACATGAATCCGTCCGGATTGATCCACAGAGGATTGTACACCCGAGTAAAATAGACGTCGATGTCTCCTCGACCCTCTTCCAGAAAGTGAGGAAGCAGGAAGCTCATTTCATAGAATGCGAGTGGCCACTCGTGGGGCATGTGCAGTTCGTTCCATGCACTTCCGGCCGGAGGCTGTTCAAACGGTTTGGGGACGAACTTATTCCACGAATTACCCGATGTCCCGCCCCGGTTTCCGACGCTACCCGTCAGCACGTTCAGAAAAAAGAGACACCTGGCGACCTGCCAGCCACCCAGGTTGCCTATCGATGCCGATCGCCACGTATGTGCCGCGAGTCTTCCCTGACAATCCGCTATGTACTCTGCCATCTCTTGAATCCGCTCGATGGATACCTGAGCCTCTTCCGATGCACGTTCGAATGTGAACTCGGCATACAACTTTTTCAGGAGTCCGTCGAACCGGTCGAAGCGTTCATCGTCCGTTTTTTCCTCGCAAGGCTCCGGCTCGAAATGGTCGAGCGTTTCACGCCAATTAACCCACTTTCGAACAAAAGATCGGTCGTAGCGATCATTTTGAATGAGATAATTGGCAATTGCCAGCAGTACGGTAGACTCACTGCCCGGCCACGTCGGAAGCCAGACATCGCTCTTGGATGCCGTATTACTCAGGCGCGGATCCATCGTGAGGAGACGCGCTCCCTTGTTCTTCGCTTCCATTATCCGCTGGGCATGCGGATTGAAGTAGTGCCCGGTTTCCAGATGACTCGATATCAGGAGGATCACGCGCGCGTTTGCGTAGTCGGGGCTCGGCCGATCGAATCCGCCCCACAGGAAGTACCCGGCCCTCGCCCCTCCCGAGCAGATGTTGGTATGACTGTTATGACCGTCAACGCCCCACGCCTGGATACATCGATTGGTAAACCCGTCCTCTCCTGGCCGGCCGACATGGTACATGATTCCGTCCCGCCGACGCTCCCGGCTGGATCTCATTTTTTCAGCGATCTCCTCCAGGGCGAGGTCCCAGGATATTCGTTTCCATTTCCCCTCGCCCCTCTTGCCGACGCGTTTCAGTGGATACAGAATGCGCTCCGGGTCGTAGATCTGATTGATAGTCGCCGGTCCTTTGGCACAATTACGTCCGCGGCTGCCAGGGTGCGCGGGGTTCCCTTCGAATTTTCTGATGTCAAATGTTTTTCGATCGACGTACGCAAGTAGGCCGCAGGCACTCTCACAGTTGAAACAGACGGTTGGGACCAGGGTGTAGTGTCTGGCTTCTTTCCGTGGCCACTCTTTTCCGTCGTATTCGACCCAGTCTTCCCAGCACTCCGGGGGAGGATACTGGCTCATGCGACCGTCCGGATGGTCGACCCGTGTCATTTTGATTTTCTGCGGCTTTTTTTCAGTCGGAGCATAGGAGGGCAATCCGAAGGCATCCGGCACGCGGGTATCGGCCGGGGCCGGTGTCGCCGGGGTCGTGGCTCTGGCCGGTGTCGCCGAGGTCGTGGCTCTGGCCGGTGTCGCTGCA
>CAYLHF010000006.1:77218-123702 GCA_964383365.1 uncultured Rhodothermales bacterium
GGTCGTGGCTCTGGCCGGTGTCGCCGAGGTCGTGGCTCTGGCCGGTGTCGCTGCATTGCTCGCCGGGTCTCGCGTCTCGCCGAATGCCTTGCGTACGCTCTCCAGCAACGCCGTAATCCGTGTCGAAGAACTGATCATATGTACCCCTAGCTGTTTGGCAGCTCCTGTGGAGCCATCACGAATGCGTATTCGTACGAGTACAAGCCTATGAGGGCAAGTATTCCCGCTCCTGCTGTGGAGATATCCTGGTTAATCAATAGTAACCCGAAGGGAATGAGGCGGCCCACCAGCAGAAATCCGACCCAGAAGTGACGCGCATAATACCCTCGTGTAATCTCATGAGCGGCACGTGCGGCGAGTTCCGATGCATGCGGCATCGCGAACTCGCCGAAGAGGGTCACCAAAACGTCCAGGAGCAGACTGGACGCGAAAACCGTTCGCGCAAACGAGAGCAGCCCGGCGTCCAGAAGAACCCAGGGATCCACAACGAGCAGAAGCGCGCTTCCGGCAAGAAACGCCTGTATAATGAGGTGGGGGGGAAGCAACGGGCTTTGCCAGAGATCACGCCCTTCGGCCTGTCCAAACAGAAACGCCGTATAAACCGCAGATCCCAGGGCGAAGAAAAAACCCGTGAGAACGACCATAGGCCGCAGACCGCTCCACAACGAGGTTTCTATCAATTCCCTGCTGGTAGCCCATTCACCCGCCAACCACAAGACCGATATCATGCTGAATCCGACGAGCAGATAGGCCCCTTTGACCAGCCAGCTGTTCCACTGACCTCGCATCAGAATCCTCAAGAATCGCTCGGGGCGCTCCAGATCGAGGACGAGCAGTGCCGTTGTGATCACCGTGAAAGCCAGCGATAACATACCGGCCACCTGAAACGACCATGGATCGGGTTCCATGTAATCAAGTCCCCATGCGATCGATAGCATCATAAACAGACCCGTTCCGATTCCTTTCGTTACCAGATACAATGCGACGGGCCAGTGCCAGGGAACTCGATGCTGGGCGTTGAAAACAACCTGCGTCATCTGCTCAGCAAGGCGGGTATCTCCAATCTGAATGGGGCCGTCCTGCGGCGCACCCTGCGGTCCCGGGTTGCGAATGCCCGGTCTGCGCCCCGTGCCACCGCCTCCGGATTTGCCTCCGGCTGAACGCGAGTCCGTCTTTGTATCACGTTCTGGATGAAGAGGAATCACATCGGCCCATGCGAAGGTCTCCGGCGTTCGCATCGTGGCCGTCGGATGCATCGCGACGTCTTCACCTCCTTTATAAAACACCTTCGGTGCTGTTCCCTGTTCAGGTTTTCGGACGGTGACCGTATGCTCGGCAACCGCCTTCGCTATTTCAGTAGTCGGGTCATCGAGGTCGCCGGCCAGAATGGCGTGTTCCGGACACACAACCACACACGCGGGTTCGAGCCCGATCTCAATCCGATGAGCGCAATAATGACATTTTGCGGCGGTACCAGACTCCGGGTCGATATATATGGCATCGTATGGACAGGCCTGCATGCATGCCTTGCACCCGATACATTCGTCCGGGTCAAACTCTACGATTCCATCCGAGCGCTGATACATCGCGGTCACAGGACAGATACGAACGCACGGAGGATTGGAACAGTGATTACACCTCGTAACCTGAAAACTGCGTCGGACGTTGGGATGAACTCCGGTCTCAACGCTTTTGACCCACGTTCGTTGAACGCCGAGAGGGACGTCATTCTCGCTCTTACACGCCGTGGAGCAGGCATGACAGCCGATACAACGGTCGTTGTCAATCAAAAAACCGTAGGTCATAGACAGGCTCGTTGATAGGCGTTAGTCGGACGATCCTTCTGGTTTGACGGCATAAAATGAGTACAAAGGAGTCGGCGAGGAGAACTTGTAATATCAGGTGATTACCTGTTACCGGTCAAGCCCCGATTCCAGTTTACGTCCGATTCCCTTCAAATCCTCTACAGAATTAATATTAATCAGTTCGTCATCGTCCAGATCAACGAAATCGACCCCGTTCAACCGGTCCAATACCCGCTTAACAGATCGCCTCCCGGTGCGGTAGATGTCTGTTTCGAGTCTCCCGACATCACGGGAATAGCATCCGAGCAGCGGCTGAATATGCCCCGACTCTCGAGATCGGGCAATAACGGCTTCAACCGGTTGATTGGCGTCAATGCGATCCCGCGAAATAGCCGCAATCAGACGAAGCAGCGTCTCCGACCGAACGAGGGGCAGGTCACATGCCATGACGAGAATCCACTCAGAGTCCGAGTTTTTCAGAAGTGGAAAGAGCCCTCCGAGAGGTCCGGAGTCCGGACGCGAATCGGCCACGAGCTCATATTTTCGTTTCTGCAGACGAACGTCGGCAGCTCCGTTGGCGATTCGAATCCGATCAGTGACCGTAAACAGGGTGTCATACGTGCGTTCCAGAAGGGTACGTTCACCAATAACGTGATTCCTTTTATCCTGTCCGAATCGCGTCGACTTGCCGCCGGCCAGAATTCCTCCACTTACCATACTGTTGTTTGTCACAATGATCCAATATTTTCACGCTCGAATACCGTAGACTCATAGAGCAGTCGTCGTCCCTTTCTCCCCGTCCCGCGTATCCATGTTTTATTACTACGCAGTCAAGTCCAGAAACAAGTTGAAGCGGCTCGAACCCGAGCACCAAAACGTCCAACTGAAACAACGATGCCTATTCCCGACACTCGATGACGCCATGGAGATGAATCCTGATGCCGTTCTGGTTATCGACACACAGTTACTCGACGGATCTATTGAACCGGTACAACGCCGATCCACGAAATCCGGTACGGCCGGAATCGTCAATGGCAAGGTCGTCTTCGATATTCCGATTGCTGCCATCAGAAACAATGCACCCTATAGACCACCGGAAGAAATTAAGGCCGGTGGAGGAATCATCACACGAAAAAAAGGGGGGCGAAGGCAGATTCTGACAATTTTTCGTCGTGGAAAATGGGACCTCGCCAAAGGAAAGCTCGACCCGGGTGAATCCCTGGAGGAATGTGCGATTCGGGAAGTTCAGGAGGAACTGGGGATTGAAAAGGTTCGATCTAAGCGGCTGCTGGCAACCACCGTTCATGGCTATGCAGAGAAGAAACGTTTTCGGGTCAAAACCACTCACTGGTACCACATGAAAACATCTGCCACATCGTTCATTCCGCAACGGGAAGAAGGAATCGATAAGGTCAAATGGATGAATTGGGACAAAGCAGAAAAAGACCTGGGGTACAAGACGCTACGGGAACTTCTGGCACGAGTGAAACCGCTTCTCAAGCCGATACCATGATTCCTGCATAGGAAAGCAAACCGAAGTATATCGTACGATGTATATTCTCGACGGAAAACGCCACTCTAACGCGAACATACGACCGTGTCCAAGATCCCGTCTGCTTCGAGCAAAAAACCAGGACTGAAAAAAGACAAAAGGACCCGCCGCCGATCCAGGAAGGGGCCGCGAGGATTACCCGCCATTGTGGTGTTCTTTCTGATAACTCCCGTTGCTGCCGCAGGAATCGGCACCGTCATGATGATAGGAACGGAGTGGATTCCCCTGTCCGTCGGATCAATCATTCTGCTGATCTGGATGCAGCTCATCAACGACCGACACGGATTTATCCGGTCGAGAGAAATGCGGAGAGCCTATGAGGCTCGGAGACACTTCTCTATTTTTGAGACCCTGATCATTTTTGTTCTGATCATGGGCAATATGCTCGCCTCGGTCTATGTGGCACTGATGAGTACACGCTAGCGGTCATCCCTACCGCTGTCCCACGAGAAATACGGCGTTGGAGAACAGGAGTTGGCCTGAATACCAGAATCCCCGGAAAAGAGGGTCGTCCGTAAAGTAGACGACACTGCCACGACCCATACGCTGAACCCCAAAAGCGAGACTCTCCCCGATCTTGGCTGCAGCTTTGAACCCCACTTGCCCACTGACTGGATCAGCGTCCTCAATAACGCCGACATTCCAGACTCCACGACCGGCGAGATAGGAGGGGCTGCCCTTCGTCAGCTTCAACTCGAACGCCGTCGCCTCAAATCCGAAACCGAGCGGATGCGTGTTATCGACGCGAACTCGGTAAATGGCTCCGGAAACTGCTTCTGTTAGCCCGTCCCGCTCCCGGTCACCATACGACTTCAGGAGATCTGACGACGTTCTTTCCTTTTTCTTATCCTCGTCAGGATCTGCTGCTTCTTTCTTTTTCAATGCAAAGCCTTCTTTTCCGGTGAGCCACGAGGTTGCGCCTCGCAGCGTGATCAACCGGCCACCGCGCTTAATCCAGGAAGTCAGCGTAGCAAGCTTCTCCTTCGCAAAGATGGTTCCGTACGAACCGCCGGGGAGCACAATAACGGTATAGTCATCGAGATCAACCGAAGACAAATAATCGGCCCGGGCGAGTGTGATCGGATAGTTTATCTGTTGATCGAAGAAGTGCCATACCTGACCAACCGAAGATGACGAAACCGGCGCGCCGGTGAGGACCAACACGGTGGGAGGCTTTATATAATGAACATCCGCTGAGCCCAGATCAGGACCCTTCTCGACCAATCCACTCCGAATGCGCGTCACCTCGACCCCCTGCCTGTGGGCCGCCGTGTCTACAATACGCGCCAGATCGGCTCCTTTTTTTTCGTTCCCGCGTCTTGTTACGATGAGCGTTCCGGGAGCGAACGGTTCGCCTGAAGACGTAAACGATCGCTCAGAATACCGCACCAGCACGTCACGTTGTAACAGATCCGAAAGAAACGCAGCGCTCGATCGATCGGTCCATCGAACCAGATACGCGTAGGCCGTTGGATCTGACGCAATGTCCGACGCGACATCCACATCCGATGTGATATTCGCGTCTGATCCGACACGCGCATCTACGCCGGAAACCGGAGACACGTCCGTTGCGATCGTCATCTTTTTCGTCACCGCGTAGGCCTCTACATCGTAGACATACGGAAGGGCCCACGCCGTGATGTCGTACGTCACCGAATCGACCAATTCCGACTCCGGTTCAAACAGTACTTCGAGAAGGGTCGAGCGCGGTTGATAGGCCGAGATGACGAGATCTCCCGGACTGACGGTAAATCCTGTGTCTTTCATCTCTCGATACGAATACCCGCTCAATTTGACCGATCCGTCGACCGTACCCGTTTCGATTCCGAGGCGATGCAGGTGATCACGCAGGGCACCGACCGCATTGCCGTTCTTCTTCTTGACGACAAACGTCTTGTATTGGCCTGTCGGAGAGTGTTTCGCCCGGTCAAAGAACGCCGCAAATTCCTTGAGCAGTCGGTCGTGATGGCCGGAAGCCATTTCAACGGTCGAGAGACCCGTTGTGAAGTGATGAGCGATCCGGTCAGAGAGGGAGAGCGTGTCTCCCTCAGCGGTCAGTATACCGAGACCCGCCCTTCCCGAGCCTCCCTGTTCGTACGTCATCCCGACAGCGCCATTATAGATCGGAAACGTGTCTCCGTACCCCGGATAGAACAGGTCGAAGACCTGCCGCGTAAAATAAAGCCATCCTTCAGCGTCAAAATACCGGGCGTTATTCTCTCCGATGGTCCGCTGAAATTCGCGCTGCCAGTCGGTAATAACCCGGTGAAACGGCTCCGCAGCCGGAGCAAAGTAGTAGGGTTCATTGACCCCTTGCTCGTGAAAATCGACATGAACGTGTGGCATCCATCCCTCATAGAGGGCAAGCCGCTGGGACGTTTCCACCTGAGTCTGCCACACCCAGTCTCGATTGAGATCGAAATAGTAATGATTCGTACGACCTCCCGGCCAAAGTTCATGGTGTTCGACCGCATCAGGATTAACATTTCGAATTGACCCGACGGCCCGATTGTACCAATTGACATAGCGATCCCGGCCATCAGGATTGATCGCCGGATCGATAACCACGACCGTATTCTTCAGCCACTCCTGTGGTTCGGTATTCCCGGGATCTACCAGCTTGTAGAGAGTCGCCATCGCAGCTTCCGTACTCACCGATTCGTTCCCGTGGACGTTGTAACTGAGCCACACGATCGATACGGGCTCGCCTTCCGGCTCGCCCGACTCCAGACCCGCCAGCCGCAAATTGTCATGTCGTATCTGTGGTAGTCGCCGAATATTTTCCGGCGAACTCACGAACGCGACCTGAAGGATTCGATCCTCGTTGGTTCTCCCGTACTCCTGGAGGTGAATTCGGTCCGATTCCCCGGCTACGTTCCTGAAATAAGCGACCACCCGATGATGGGGTGTAAACCGCTCCCCGAGTTCATATCCCAGAAACGACCGGGGAGATTGAACGGCGGTTTGTGCCCACACATTCCGGTTCGGGCCAGACGCAAAAATCGACAGCATGCAGAGCGCGATGGGTCCCCGAAGGAGACGGAACGGATCATTCATAACGTTTTACCGATCTTGAATACCTCAAAACACCCCGTAGGGTAAATCGACATCGAGCAGAAGGTAGGGTGTGTGATAAAGGTTCTGCAACGGTATTTTGTCGCACCGAATAAAATACCATACATGATGCGTTCTTCCCTGAATCTCACGGCCGGCCTCACGCTGATTCTCGTAGTAATACTCTTTGTGTCGACCGATGACCAATTGGCGCCATCATGGATCCATGATCCGGTGGCTGAATCGGTTTCGACCGAATCGAGAATAGAGAAGGGCTTCGACGACCCGGACAAATTTGCGGAGTATGACCGGGACATCCGAACGGCAGACTGGGAAACGCGCCCGTCGTATCCTCAAAATTACCTGATGGATGCGCTCGATCGCGCGCGGAGCACGTCCAAAGCCGGTGCCGCGATTCCGTGGGTCGAGCGGGGGCCTGCCAACGTAGGCGGACGAACACGAGCCATTGTCGTCGATCCCGGCGACCCGAACCATGATACGTGGTTTGCGGCCTCGGTCAGCGGTGGTATATGGAAAACCACGGATGGCGGAAAAACATGGTCTCATCTGACGGCTGACCTCCCTAACCTGGCGTTCAGCTCTTTGGTGCAGGCCGCCTCCAATCCGGACCGGATGTATGCCGGAACCGGAGAGGGATACTTCAATGGAGATGCCGTTCCGGGAGCGGGAGTTTTTGCTTCGAATGACCGCGGTATGACGTGGCAGCAACTGGCCGTGACCTCGGATGACGTAAACTTCAGATACGTCAACCGGCTGGTGGTCTCACCCTCCGATCCTGGCGTGGTCGTTGCAGCTACCAGGACTGGAATTTTCCGGACAACCGACGGCGGAAGTGCCTGGTCGCAGGTCTATGATGCACCGTTCAGCCCGGGGGTTCTCCAGGTTATCGCAGATCCGTCGAATTTCAGTCGGTTGTATGCAACAGAGTCAGGTACGGGTGTACTCGGATCCACCGACGCAGGTCTGACATGGAACCTGATTTCAGAGGGACTGGATAATCTCCAGGACGGCGCCTTTGGATCGCGCCTTGAGTTGGCCATTGCTCCGTCCGATCCATCGATTCTGTATGCGCTCGTTGAGTCCCAGGCTGGATCCGACCGCGTATTTACCAGCACCAATTTCGGAGCGGTGTGGGTGCAGATGGATGTTCCTGAGAGTGGAAGTGATCCCAATATATCGAATGGTCAGGGCTGGTATGACATGTCCATGGCGGTGAATCCCTTCGATCCGCTGACCCTGTTTGTCGGCGGGGTGTCTCTCTACCGGGCGGATATGTCTGGATCTGTCACCAGGGGAATTCTGTCGTCACGTGAGGAGCTTGGAACGGCCTCTTTTCTGACATTCGTCAACTTCGGGGCCTCTCATTTTGGAGGTACACTCCAGTGGGGCCTGTCCGATGACGAGGCGATCGTGGATTCTTCCGATTTTGTGTCGGTAGAAGTCCGGTTTGGGACCGGGCGAAGTCAGAAGGCTCATCGGTTTACCCCGGCAGATGGCCCGGGCATTCCTTTCTCAACCTACCAGTACGCCGACTACGTGGACGTCCCGTTCGAGGTATGGGATGTAACCAACAACCGCCAACTCATGGTCTCATTTCGGGACCGACTCGGCGACGGTCAGTTTGATTTGATTCCAAGAGACAATGCCAATCTGGGGCGGGAGTATATCGTAATCAGCGCCATCGATTACGACGCATCTTCCCCGGACCCGATTATCGGGCAGGATGGAGGTCTCATCAACAAGATGCTCTATTTCTTTTGGCCGATGCTGGTAGATGGTCAGACCTGGAATCCTGCGTCACTTCCTACGTCCGAGCTGCGATTCAATTACCAGATTGTGACGGCGCCAACACGTACGATGACGGCACTTGGCGGAGGAAATATTCACGTCGATCAACATGCCCTCGTTCCTGTCGTAACGGATGCCGGGTCGCAGTCGTTTGAACTCATCGCCGGCAACGATGGAGGGGTATATCAGTCTACCGATGGTGGGAATTCCTGGATAACAAGAAATAACGGGTATAACACGACCCAGTTTTATGGTGTCGATAAGAAGCCCGCTTTTGTAGTACTGATGGGGGGCACCCAGGACAACGGGACATGGCGATCATTTGGCAACCCGAATGCTTCTCAGGGGTGGATCAGCGCGTTCGGAGGCGATGGATTTGAGGTCGCGTGGAATCAGGGGGACGACCGGAAGATGTTGGGTGCCAGTCAGTTCAACGGATTTACCCGATCGCTGGACGGGGGCATCAACTGGAGCGGCGCCACCTCCGGGATGAGTGACACGGGCTCTGGTAAAGGACAATTCATCACGACCGTCGATCGCGGCGTACAGCATCCGGACGTCGTTTTTACCATCGGCTCGGCCGGTGTGTGGAAATCGACAGATTTCGCGGGTTCTTGGACACTGAGGGCTATACCGGGATCAGATTGGGGGTTCGGTGGATCCGGGAAAGTGCGGATTTCTCTCGCCAATGAGAATATTGTCTGGGCCGGGTACGAAATGGATCCGGTACAAAGCAGTGCGACCGATCAATTAGGGAAACTCCATGTATCGGTAGATGGGGGAACGCTTTTTTCGGCGGTTCCTACTCCCGAAGCGCTCTCGCCGGGGCGCATTTCCGGATTGGCGACCCATCCCACCGATGAGAACACCGCATATGCCTTGTTCTCGGCATTCAATGCGCCGAAGATTCTCCGAACCACCGACCTCGGTCAACATTGGGAAGATATTTCCGGGTTTTTCCGGGCTCCGGCTAAATCGAGTGGCAACGGATTCCCCGATGTCGGTGTCCATGATTTACTCGTCCTGCCCGGACGTACGAATGAACTATGGGCGGGTACGGACATCGGAATATTTATTTCGGTTGATGACGGCCAGAATTGGCAATTTGCCGACAACGGGTTGCCCGCAGTATCTATCTGGCAGATGCGTGTTGTAGACGATCAGATCGTCGTGGCTACTCACGGTCGTGGCGTCTGGTCGGTACCCTTGAACGATGTGGTCGCCACGGCGGCAGAGGATGCACCCACCTTACCGACGGAAATCGCTCTCGATCAGAACTTTCCGAATCCCTTCAATCCTTCGACAACCATCTCGTTCTCGCTTCCCGCTACCGATCGTGTCCGGCTGGACGTGTATGACGTCGCGGGACGAAGGATCGCTGCACTGGTCGATGAGACGATGATTCCCGGTAAGCACGACGTAAACTGGAACGCGTCCGGACTGGCGTCAGGTATGTATCTCTACCGTCTTTCCGTCGGCACCTATACGCGGACCCGTACGATGACGCTGCTCAGATAACCTGCGGGCTGGTGCCGTCAATGAATGCCCGACTACCAGCAGAAAACCAAAAAACCGAATTTTTCCCGTATCTGTAAATGACTCCGGCACCTATTGCCGCTGAGTCCTGATGAGCCACCCTCAACACCAGGCTACAAAAGGACCCGTGTCAACCATACGGATATTTTTCTTTTTTCTGCTGATCGGCCTCACATGCGCCGATTGCTCTCCGGTCCAGGCCCAGGGATCGGCAGCCGTACGAATCGTGTATTCGGTCGATTCGGCACGAGACGGTCGCTTCGTCTCGAATGTGCTCCTGACCAACATGACGCCGTCCCCGATCTCGAACTGGACGATGTCATTTGATATGCAGTCCGTTGTTACGGACATCGAACACGTTGTCTGGTCGAGATTCGGCACTTCGTTTGACATCCAGGGGGCCGGATGGACACATTCCATAGAGCCTGGCGAGATGGTCTGGTTTACGATTAGCGGTGTCCACACCTCCGGACCCGTTGAGGTACCTACGGCGTGCTTCTTCAACGGTATCGGGTGCACCATCGAACCGGCCCCGCAACCCGACATTGCCCCCCAGGATGCGTCAAAACTCCAACTGTCGGCCTGGATTTCCAAGGCCGGGGCCACCACGTATGACGGACAGATTCTGATTCAGAATCCGACCGATGATGTGTTTGAAGACTGGACACTGGTCGTCACCTCTTCGTCGCTTATTGTAAGCATGGAGCAGGTCGACTGGTCGAGATCCGGATCCAGTTACTCGATCTCAGGCACCGGCTGGACGAGTAAGATCCCTGCCCACGGGTTTGTCTGGTTTGGTTTCAAGGGCGTACACGGGGGCGCTCCGGAACTCCCTACCGGATGTATTATCGAAGGCATCGCCTGTGATTTTATCGACGCGTTTCACCTGGTAGATACCCCGAAAATGAATGTCTCCATCAACGTTGAATGGGTTGAGGGAGATATGTTTACCGCCTACATGTTCGTCGAAAACACCGGTACCGAGCACCTCGATTTCTGGAAATTGAAATTCGACATGACCAATCGAATCACCGGAATGGACGGTGTTCAATGGTCCAGAAGCGGAAACACGTATTCCGTGATCGGAGACGGAGCAACCCGGCGTGTGTTGGCGGGAAAAGACGTGTGGTTTACCGTAACCGGCGTGTTGGGTGACGGGGTCGAACCACCCACCAACTGTACGATCAATGCGCGGACCTGCACGATCAAGGCGACCGGAATTTTGAAAGAACAAGATCCTCCCGCACCACCCGATTCCACGGGCGTCCCGACCGGAGGCGGAGGCGGTGGGGGTCCGTCGCCCACCTGCGACGCCGGCGGCCCGCAGACATCGCTGTTGCCGGACATCAACTTTCGATTTCTGAGTGTGACAAGTGACAGATATATCGCCCTTGTCGAGATCTCAAACAATACAGATGGCCTGATTCTCGGATGGAAAATCGGTTTCTCGCTGATCGACGGCATGACAGTCACACGGTTCTGGAACGGCCTGATGACATTCAATGACCCTCGATACGACGTGACCAACACGGTCGACAATGAGTGTATCGGCCCCGGCGAAACGGTCTCGTTTGGTTTTGAGGGAGGGCACAACGGAACATTTGCCGAACCGATCGGATGTCAGTTCGACACCCGTTCGTGCATATTCCAGAAACGGACCTCTGTAGCCACCGAGGCAGAACAAGACCCCGTTCCTGCTTCATTCCAGTTGGAGACGGCGTATCCCAATCCGTTCAACCCGACAGCAACGATACATTTCAGCGTCGATCGATCGCAGCGTGTGCTCATGGAGTTATGGGATATTCAGGGCCGGCTCGTCCGGAAGCTTTTCGATCGGATGGCTCCTGCCGGACAGCGAATAGCTACCGAGATAGACGGTTCCGGTCTTGCAAGTGGCCTCTACCTCGTACGAATGAGGGGGGCAGACGGCAGATCGGCCACCCAGAAAGTAATCCTTCAAAAATAAGGTCCATGCATTCCAGAGCCGATCTCGGAGCGATCATCACGTTCATCCTCTTTTCTGTCCTGACCGCGTTGATGGCGGCCTGCGATGCGCCGCCGCCTGACGCCGTGCGGTTCGAAGTAGACATGACGAGTCAAATACGCATTGGTGCGTTCGTCCCGAAAACAGATTCCGTCGGAGTTCGCGGAGCCATTCGGCCGCTGTCCTGGAGCAGATCGATCCCGATGAAAGATCTCGATGCAGACGGCATCTATTCGGCCGAAATTCGATTCGGTGATTGGGATGAAGGACGTGTTTTGGATTACAAATTCAAGATATCTGGAGGGCACGACGCGTGGGAAACCGGCCGAAACAGGTCGGTTTCCCTTACGTCTTCCGCCCAAACGGTGTCACGACCATTCGACGAGCCGCAACCCGATCTGGCGCCGTCGATGACCGGCGATATTCGGTTTCATCACTCATTTACCTCGAAGTATCTGGACAACGCCCGTGATATCCAGGTCTACCTACCACCGGGTTACGAAGCGTCTGAAAACAGCCAGCGACGTTACCAGGTCCTGTATATGCACGATGGCCAGAATGTCTTCGACCAGAGGAGCGCCGGAGCCGAATGGAGCGTGGACGAAACGGCGGAGCGCCTGATTACTACCGGAAAAATAGAGCCGATGATTATTGTCGGTATTTCCAGCACGTCAAACCGGATATCCGAGTATACACCGCCAGCGGTGGGGAGTGCCGCTTCTCAAGAGGAGAGCGGCTCCCCGTCGCTAAACAACGGTGACGATTACGGTCGGATGCTTACTCGTGAAGTGGTACCGTTCATCAACACGACGTATCGTACGTTGTCCGGACCAGAGAACACCGCTCTCGGAGGATCTTCGCTGGGTGGACTCATCACGATGTACTTCGGTCTCAGATATCCCGCTTTTTTTGGATCTCTTCTGGTGGTTTCACCCTCCGTCTGGTGGAACGATGCTCAGATCCTCACCGTGCTGGACGAGACCAGGGACCCTGCGTATCAACGAACCTGGGTGGATATTGGAACGGACGAAGGAGACGCCGCAGTCGCCGGTGCGCGTATGCTCCGCGATGCGCTACTCGCTAAGGGATGGGTCCTGAATGAAAACCTGACGTACGTCGAGGCGCCAGCCGCCACACACAACGAACGCGCATGGTCTGAACGAATAGAGGACATGCTCCTTTACCTGTACGCATCTCGGACGTAACAGGCACCGGTAATCTTTTGCGCTGTTTTAGATCCGAATTATGGGGTTTTCTACGTACTCTGATTTCAGGGAATCAGGAGTATAATCCTCCCTGTAAGCTGAACATCTTCCATGCGTGGATCACACCGACTTATTACCGTCCTCCTTCTTGCGACAACCGCCATGCTTCCCCGGATGGCAGTTGGCCAGTCGGCCGTCCAACGGGTCAGTGTAACCGTTTCTCCCATCGTCGTTATGGCTGTTTTCGGTGACCCCGCCCCGATGATTCTCTCGACCGGTACGACCGGATCCGCGTTGGATCGGTCTTCATTTTACAACCTGACGACCAACGTCGAAAACGTTCGTTTGACAGCTGAAATTGATATGCCGATGCCGGCGGGGACGCATCTTGTATTGAGTGCCGAAACGACTATCGGGATATCGTCAGGAAGCGTTGAAGTCTCGAAGGCCACCAGTCCCACCAACCTCGTCTCATCGATCTCCAGGGGACTGGAGAATGGCCAACGGTTGACGTATGCGTTCTCTTCCGAAGCCAGCTCGGTCGAGATCCCGTTTCAGAGCCGGACGATCACGCTCACCCTTGTCGATCCCGCGACCCTCAAATCGAGTCAGATGGTGCAAACCGTTTTCTTCGGAGTGACTGCTACAGGCGTCACTTCGTCGGCGCGATAAGGAGAATCACCTACTTCAGGCCCGACGCATTCTTCCTCCGACCTTCTGCAACGCGACGGCCTCTCCGGTGCACTTATTCTCTCTATGAAAGCATCTCAAGCTGCCCAGCGGAGCTCCGGATCTATTCGAACCAACAGCGTCCTGAGCGCTCTTTTTCGTAACTGGGAGACCCGAGCCTCACTGACTCCGATCACATCTCCTATGGCTGAGAGCGTCATTTCGCCATCGAAATAGAGCGTCAGCACGGTCTTTTCCCGTTCATCGAGTGAATCTACGCAGTCTCGAAGGTAATCGTGTAGCTGGTCGTCCTCGAACTGGCGGAGTGTGTCAAGTCCGGACAGATCAGGTACTACATCCAGTAGCCTCATGTCGGTTTCTTCTTTGACTGGATGCAGGAGTGAAATATCTGAACGACGCGTGGCATCCTGTAGAACCGTATGATACTCCGGCAACGTCATCAACGACCTTTCTGCCACCTGCCTGTCGTCGGGTTCTGCAGAGAGTTCTTGTGCCAATCGCTCTCTGTTCATGGAGACCAGTGCGACTTTGGCACGACGCCTCCGGGGTAACGGGTCGATCCGGCGAAGATAGTCTATCATTTCTCCAAAGACGCGACCGTATGCATGGGTAGCGAATGATGCACCCTTCTTCGGATCATAGGAATCCAACGCTTGAAGAATGGCGATGACCCCCGCATTGTAGAGCTCGTCGACTTTGGACGCCATCGAAGAGGGAGTAGAGATACGAGACAGAATGGATCGTATGAGGGGTTCAGCAACCCGTACGACGTCATCACGACGGGCCTGGTTGGGGTCGTCGCGATACGCACGCACGCACGACTCCAGTCTTTTTTTCTTGTGCATTGACTTGTCGATCTGTTTGGACGGACGGCCACGACGCGCGTGGTCGGTGATCGACCGTTTCCAAGTCAATGATGATGCCGCTCTCATGCGCAGGATTTGACATCAGGAGAGCGATTGGACCCATTGGACCGAAAGGTCTCTTTTCGATTCAATTAACGTAGAAAGGACGTTTTCATGCTACGGCTCACTCCCGCCGAAGAATGGTCCCGATGAATTGAAAAGCCAGGGCGCGCAAAGATTGTTTCGACGTCGAAACACAACTGAATCCCCCACGATACAGATCCGAGAACCTGCACGGCTCTACCTGGCGAATTCCCGTAGCGTCCGTAGTTCGGCCTTCGTCAGTGGGCCGGGCGGCGGCAGCACAAGGACCTGGTCTGGAGAAATGAGATCAGGATCGAACACGGTCTCCTCGTTTGCCAACCAGATTCTCACCCAGTATATCGGGGATCCATAGTGTACCCGGGCAATCGAGGCCAGGTGTTCACCCGCCTCGACGACGTGTGTCTGATTCTGTCCAGACCGAGGTTTGCGGTCGACGACCAGGGAGTCGTCGGGTAGGCCGACGTCTGCAGCTCTAACCGGTGGGGCCTCCTCTTCGGCAGGCATCTCGATCTTCTGTCTGAGAGAAACCGAGACCTGTCCACCCACCAGTATGATTTCTTTATTCGCCGGTCGGATTCGTATTGTTTTCTTCGTTCGGGTACCAGCGTCAATCGACAGATAAAGTGTATCAGGTTCGGCCCGGTATCCAACGGGAATACGACTGCCTACGATGAACGCCTCCCATTCGCCGGGGATTAAATCTGAAAACGTTACCCTTCCGGCCGAATTGGTCACCCGCCTCAGGCGTCGTCCGCCATTGGTCAGCTCAACGAGCAGTCCGCGCTGTGGCCCCGCTTTCAGTTTTTTGCCGAGTGCGCTCGTCCGGTTCGCACGATCAGAAGTATGATACGTGACAGCGATCTCCACCGAGGAAGCCTGAACGAATCCGATGTCCAGGGCATCCTGGATGGTGCCGTCCGCCGACACGGCGTAGGGAAGCTCGATGAGCGGAATGCGATCGAGTCCCGTCGTTCTCCTGTCGACCGATAGATATTCGGTCCCCCGTACAGGTTTGGGCAAACGGTATCGTCCACGGTTATCTGTGATGACCGTCGTTCTTCCCAGGGAGACAACTGCGTTGGCGATTCCCAGGCCCGTTTCTACATCGTAAATCTGGCCCGTGATCACGTTTGTGTCGACGCGTGACAGCACGTTGAGTGATAGCGGAATACGATAGGTGAAGCCGCCTGAAGCGGTCTGAATATTTCTGTCGGCGCCCGTCGATGCGATGCGGACATCGGCGATCAGTTCGTGCCCGAATGGGAATCGGTAGGAGGTACGGGCATCCATTTGCCTGAATTCCAGATCTGGTGTGAGACGATCTCTACTGTAGAATGCGTTGATTGAGACGCGCAGGTCTGCCGTGGGTTCGGCGGTGACCGAAGCGGCGATGGTCGCCCGTTCCTGGGCTACCGGATTATAAAAAGTGGGACCATTGATAAGATCAGCTGCAGCGGAAAAACTCAGATGATTCGCGTTAGCAAAAACCGATATATCAGCCCTCCAGAACCTGTCATTACCACCGGTTACCAGGTCGGAGGTCTGGCCGGTATGATATTGGAGCGTCATTCCCCCGCGCCGGACATTGAGTCCCGCGCGCAACTCGACGGCACGTTCGCGCCGTTGCGGACTGATCAGACGTGAACCGGAAAATGGGCTCGAAAAGCTAACGGGCGGCATACTCTGCCGTTGCAACCGGGCAAAAGCCATCATCCAGAGACGCCGTCTTTTTCTCGTCCGACTGATTACAGCGCCACCCCTGACAAACGAGTGGGTCTGGTGAAGTCGGACCGTCGATGAGACGGAATAATTACGACGACGGCCACGATACTGACCCTGTATCTGGAGCCAGTTATTCAGGGAAAGGTTGCCTGCGAACGAAGCGGCGTCCAGATTTTGAACGGCACCAAGAAAATCTTGTCCGGCCTGCATCACGCGTCCGGATACATTCCAGAATGCCCCTTCACTTACAATCTCAGCGCTGACCGCGTCGTCTGTCGCCCCGTCAAAAAATCCTCGTGCATATTCGGCGGATAGTTCCGTTCCGGAAACCGGCTTCAGTCGTGTCGTCCCGGAGACTATTCTGCCGTCTTCAAAATCACGTTTTTCCAGAAACGCAAGTCCGAGGTCAAATCGGTCAGAGGCGGCCCATGACGTCGACGCGGCCCATTGCGTCTGGATTGGGAATACATGTCTACTTCGGTGTGCATAGCCGCCGACTGAAATGCGCCCGATCCGGGCCGACCCTCCTCCTCCCATACCGGTTCGCCCGGTTTCGGTAAGCTCCGTTAGCGTATACGAGTGATCGCCCAGTTTCACGTTCCAACGGGGCGCATCCAGGCTCATCGTGTAACGGTCACGCGGACCGTATGCTGAAAAGGCACGAGCGTCAGGCGCACGAATAAGCAAAGAAAGCTTTTTTCTCCCGATTTCCGCGTCCGTTACCTCAACCTCTAACTGCTGACTCGTGTGACCCTTTTCTGAAAAACCACTGGCGGAAACGATTACGGGTATCCCGCCGGGATCTGTAGGCATAATGGTTGACGCCCGCGGAATCAATTCGGTCGTGGCACTCGCGGAATAGGTTTTCTTCGGTGATTCTCTGATGGAAGCCACCAGCTGTACCTGATGAATCAGGGATATCTTAATCGCGTTGGTGGTCTTGGAGACCACCGTAATCTCAAGCGTTTCTCCCGGAGCCATCACCGACGTCTGATCACCCACAGTCTTACCGGCTCCCGTTTCGGCCTTACGGCCTGCCACATTGCCACCTTCTGCATTGCCGCCTTGCGCATTGCCGCCTGCCACATTGCCGCCTTCCGCATGGCCGCCTGCCACATTGCGCCTTGCCGAACCAGAATCTATCGTGACACCGTATCCCAGCGAGCTGACCGGCCGTACGTCCAGGGACTCGGTTGTATTACCGGTATTCACGACCGAATACCGTATCCGATACGATTCACCTGCCGGAACATAATCCGGTCGTTCGATCACCTGTATATCCAAACCATACCGTGGCAGAATCGTGACGGTAACATCGGCGTGGCCGGCCGGTTGCCCGGTCTTCCGTTCTACCCTGAATCGAACGACATACGTCCCCGTCGGGGTTCGGGCCGGGATGCGAAATGAGACCAGTTGGGTGCTCGCCGTTCCGGGGAGAACGCGATTTCGGGCATCCGGAAAGAGGGTCGTCCATCCAATCGGTAGTTCCGGGACGCCGCGTCCATCCAGTATTTCCGTCGATTCATTAATGATACGGAATACGATAGTCCCGACCGATCCAGCGGTAGCCCGAAGGGAGTCTCCCGATGCCGACTCGAGAGTGATTCCATCGGTCTGTGCACCGGCGAGATGAATCCCCGAGAACAGAAACACACACAATACCATCCCTGCGCGGATACATATCCGGTCAGGAAGGGCGATCCGGGAAATCGTGGGGCGCATGATCCTGAGGCTCTAGTTGGATGGGCGCCTGTTCACACAGAACGGGTGCGACCACGCCGCGGGTTACAGATTAATCTGAAACTGTCCTCCGAAGACGGCCTCCTCTCCGGCATCGACGACCAGCAACGCCTGGTATTCTCCCGCAGAGAGGTTGTCGAGCTTGATATTCTGACGAACCGAAGTCCCGGGATACATGCGGAATCGAGTGCCGTCGAATGGACCGTACTCGTTGCCGTCTGAATCGAACACGCGCATATATACGTTTGGCCGTATCATCACCGTACCCGTATTTGTGACATCTGCCTTGAACACCGTCCCGCCGTCCTCCTTCGCGAGGAGCTCCACTCCATCGAACGAGACGTCGGCTTCGGCACCGGCCCGGAGGTGGACGGCGAGTTGAACACCGTATCTGGTAACCTGATTGAAACCAACGGCGTTCCCGGAATTGGATGAATCGCCCAGGGTCGATTCTGCAGACCGCGACGAGATTCCTTCAATCATCATCATGCTCCAATAACTTCCCGTCGGTGGGTTGCCATTCAGACTATCCGGGACAGTGATGGTATACGCTATCGAAACCGACCCCTTGGGCGGGATTGTCATCGTGCTTGGGGAAAACTGGATCCACATCGCATTGGAGCGATCGATTCCGCCTGGAGTTCCATACTCGTTGGTACCGTCGGCAAAAAAACGATAATCGGTCTGATAGACTTTCGCCTGCTGGGGTTCATCGGTATCGTTGTCAACGATAATGGAGCCGGATATCGATTGTCCAGGGGTCGCATCGATATCGAGGGCAAGTCGGCCCCGGACCGTGATCTGTGCCCGGCCATCCTGACATGCGACTGCCACCATAAGAAGAATGACAGGTAGGATGCGTTTCATATCTACCGTTCTGTAAGCGTGAAGGTTATCGTGTGCACGTCCATTCCCGCATCAAGGCTGTTACCCTGATCCATGCGCGCAGAAGCTCTGTACCTGAGTTTAGCGCCTCCTTTCTTGTGCTTCCGTATGTTACGGATGAGATCCTTGTCCATCATCCCGTCTTCGAGTGTAATTCGACCGGCGCTCGATCCATTTTTTACCTGGATCGCCTCAACCGTGAGGGAGAATCGCTGACCCGGTGCGAATGTCGATACGGTTATCTTTGAATCTGTCCTCGAATCTTTCCATGTAATCCTGGTTCGTTCATCCGAGACCGGGAGAATTTCGCCGTCAAGACCTGCTCCCCGGAGTTCGAGATTGACCACAGGCGCATTCCGTATCCTGAGGGATCCGTTCTGTGCGGTAACCTCTCTCGGGAGCGTCACCATGGTGACAAGGACAATAATGTAGTAGATTTTCTTCACTTCGTGGTTCGTGTCTCGCTGGCGAAACAGTCCGGTCATGCTATCGCAACAGTCAGAAGCGGATGACTCCGCATTACAGGTCCCAATGCGCCTGTTCTTTTTCTCCGTCAGGGCCATCGGATTCGAGTCCGGAAATAATGACCAGGCGGCACGTTGATGGTTTCAATCCGGTCGATTCGACCACCTGAATTCCGAGATCTGTGATATCCACAACAAAGCTCAGCGGCTCCTTAACGTCGTTTTTCTTGTTTGGTCGGGGTATTCTCTTACTCGTCTGCATGGCGATGGTCCTCTGTCCTGTTGGAGGTTTACCTCTCGCATCGCCCGTTTCCCGGGTGGCCTTTGAGTACAGAATGCGCCGGGATGACGGAGGGCGAGAGATTCGTGTATACCAGAACGCGGTTCAATCGTCGTGCCAGCGGATGCGTTACGGCTGCTCGATACCGTATTTCTTCATTTTAGCGTAGAGATTGGAGCGTTGCAGATCTATTGAGGTGGCTGTTTTTGAAATATTCCAGTCGAAGGCCTCCAATTTCTGCAGGAGGAACGTCGACTCGGCCGCATCCCGAAAAGCAGAAATCGTATCGTGCCGATCGACCATGCCTGAGATCGAGTCCTCGGAAGCACTTCCCGTCTTGATAAAAAGGTCCACCTCTCCTGCGGTAATCTCGGAGCCTTCCCCCAGTACGATCAGCCGTTCCACGGCATTATGCAACTCTCTCACGTTGCCCCGCCATGGAAATGACTTCAGGCGATGTATTGCCTGGTCAGAAAAAGACTTTTCTTCGGTACCGTTTCGGGTGCTGATGGATCGACAGAAATGATTGGCAATGAGAGGGATATCATCCTTTCGCTCTCTCAACGGAGGTAATTCTATTTGAATCACACTCAGACGATGAAACAGATCCTCACGGAAACCGCCACCGGAAGTGGCTTCATCCAGGTCTCTGTTGGTTGCCGCAACGATCCGGACATCGACGGCAATCAGTCTGTCTCCCCCTACCCGCTTGATCTGATTCTCCTGGAGAACGCGGAGCACTTTCGCTTGCGCTGACAGTGCCATGTCGCCGATCTCGTCGAGGAAGAGCGTCCCTCCATCGGCCTGTTCGAATGTCCCGATGTGTTGCTTGATCGCACCGGTAAAACTCCCTTTTTCGTGACCGAATAGTTCGCTCTCGATCAATTCAGGGGGAATAGCTGCGCAGTTCACGGCAACAAACGGGGCCTCGTTTCGCGATGAAAGCTCGTGGGCCCATCGGGCTATGAGTTCTTTGCCTGTTCCGGCCTCGCCGGTAATCAGAATTCGTGCATCCGATGGGGCTGCGCGCTCCAGTATCTTCTTGATCGCAACCATCGGTCTACTCTCTCCAAGAATGGGCGGGATATCGCTTCTGATCTTCCGAAGTGATGTCCTCATTCGACGATTGTCCTTACGCAGCCGCCCCTGCTCGAGAACATTTTTCACGGTCACGAGCAATCGCTGCATCGAAGGAGGTTTTTCGACAAAGTCCTGTGCCCCGAGCCGAACGGCCTCTATCGCCCGCTCGATCGTCGCGTGCGCCGTGAGCATGATGACCGGGGTGTCAATCCCTGCGACACGCGCCTCACCCAGCATCTCGAGCCCGTCTTTACCCGGCATCATTATGTCCGACAGCACCAGGTCAAACGCGGTTTCGGTCATCGCCTTAAGGCCTTCGGCCCCGTCCTCTGCCTCTGTGACCGTATACTCCTGTAACTCCATGATGTCCTTCAGCATTCTGCGAACCCTGATATCATCGTCGACAATCAGAATCTTGGTCATGGGCTTCTCTGGAGCGGGTGCGTCTTGTTTCGGTCAATATACGCCGGGGAACACCTCAATAAACTCTCCTTTTTGGTACATTTGCCCCGGCACACCCTTGCTTGTCTACCGCACTGGCCACTCATGAAACTATACCGATTGTCGTGGATCGTATGAGCACTGGAAAGTGGTTCCGCTTCATTCTTTTCATCATCCAGACCCTGTGCCTCGTATCGGGTACGAAGGTTCTCCGGGCCCAACAATCCGCGGACCTTGGATACCCCATCGTGCGATCCTTCGCCGCACACGCATATCGGGCCCATCCTGAAAACTGGGCAGTCACAACAGATAACAGGGGGGTCCTGTATGTGGCCAACGAGTCGGGCGTTCTCGAATATGACGGGGAGAACTGGCGCTTGATTCAACTCGGGTTTGCGCATCAACCCAGAGCTCTTGGAACGGGACGGGACGGCACGATCTATGTCGGGGCAAAACGTGAATTCGGACGCCTGGTCCCGGATTCCACGGGTACACTCGCCTATCGCAGTCTCCTCTCTGAATTACCGCGGGAAGAACGAGCTTTTTCCGTCATCGAGTCCATCAGTGTCGTAGATGAGGGCGTCTTCTTCCTCTCACGCTCCCGCCTGTTCCAGTGGACTGGAGACACCCTTCGGGTCTGGCGTGGGCGAACACCATTTCAGAAATCCTTCACCGTTCGGGGAAAGCTGTATGTGGCACAATGGGGACGGGGGCTGTTAACCCTGTCCGGCGACTCACTCGCGGTTGTTCAGGATGGCGCCAAATTCGCGCGGAGTCAGATAGATCTTGTGCTGCCGGCAGGTAACGACGACCTGTACGTGATCGATAATCATTCGTCGGCATACGAGTACGACGGGTCCGCGTTTACTCTCCGAAAGGCGTTCGCAGAACCGGTCGTTCAGAATGAGTCCTTGCTGTCGGGAATCTCCCTGTCTGATGGTTCATTGGCCATCGGGACGGGTGCCGCGGGCATTCTTCTTGTCCGCCCCGGTGGACAACTCGGCCGTGTACTCAACAGTAGTACGGGCTTGCCTTACGGCCGCATCAATTCGCTTCACGAGGATCAGCAGGGAGGAATCTGGGCAGCACTCGATAATGGCATTGCCCGGGTCGATCCATCTTCCGTCTTGACGACGTTTTCAGCCTCAGCCGGTCTCCAGGGTTCTGTCCAAGGGGTATCGCGGCTCGCTGAAACTGTTATTGCGGCCACGGATCGCGGGCTGTATCGACTCTCACCCGCACGCGGCAACAAGCCGGCTGGTTTTACCCGACTCTCCGAAATACAGTTTCCTGTTTGGAGTATGCGTCCCTTCGGTGGTGCCCTGATTCTCGGCAGCAGCTCCGGCGTCTTTGGCCTTAGCGACAGTCTCCGGATTCTTTCTCAGGAGTCGGGGCTTCGGGCTCTCCATATAACGGATGGAAAAAACCCGTTCATATACGCCGGAGGACGTTCGGGATTGATTCGTCTTCGGAAAAACCCTTCCGGGGCAGGGTGGGGGGCTACACAGACGCTCGATGGATTGAGTGCCGATGTCCGTAGTATCGCCCAGGACGAAGATGGTCTTCTGTGGTTGGGGCTCTCTCCAGACGGAGTCGCCAGCGTACACTGGCCGGAGGCTGATTCCGTCAAACCCGCCATTCGTTTGTATGACGTTCGCTCCCGCGTTCCGGCCGGACGTGTATCTCCGATCCGAATTGAGCGCCGTGTTCTATTCCAGGCACCGGACGGTATCTACCGCTACAATCGTCGCACACGTGAATTCGAGAAAGATCAAATTATCGAACAGTTTCTACCGGATCAGATGGAAGATCTTCAACTCGCACGGGAAACCTCCGGGGGAGTCGTCTGGGTTTTTTCTTCTGCGGCATCGGGCCGGCTCCAACCGCGTGATGATGGGTCCTACAGATGGGAGAAAATTCCCTCTCTTGCCAGACTGGGGAACAGGGCGATTAACACATTCTCGTGTGGTCCGGAAGCGGCAGAGTCCTCCGTATGCTGGATAGGAACCGACGACGGACTGTTCCGGCTGGCCGTCACCGAGCGTCGCCCACAGACCCTCTCACCTCCGACCGTCATACGAAACGTACGCACGGAAGATCATTTGCTCTACGGAGGGGCCGGATATGAGTCTGGCGTGTACGTCCTGCCGTTTTCGCGCAACAATCTCACGATTGCCTTCGCAACGCCCGATTTCCTTTTACTCGAACGTGCCGAATATCAATCTATTCTCGACGGTAATGACGTCTTCTGGTCTGAATGGACAGATGCGACACACCGATCCTATACCAATCTTTCCGAAGGAGAGTACGTCTTCCGTGTCCGGGCCAGGAGCCGACTGGGTGGCATCGCTCCAGAAGGAATCTTCCGATTCCGAATTCTTCCACCGTGGTATCGGACTTGGTGGGCCTACGCTCTGTATCTCCTCGGCTTCCTGTCAAGCGTTCTCGTTGCTGCCATCAGTCTGGCTGGATTGCACTCTCGAACCCTGAGGTCGAGCAACGCCGAGCTGACCGTTCAGCTTGGCGCCCAGACCCAGGCTGTCGAAGAGCAACGCAGATTACTGGCGCAGCAAAATGAGGAGTTGATCCGCCAGAACAGAGAGGTGGGGCAGCAGCGATCCGTTCTGGCCCGACGAAATGACGATCTCCAATATCGTCGCGAACGTGCCGACGAACAGGCAAAGCTTCTCGCCTCTCAGAATCTGGAAATCAATCAGCGACAGAAAGAAATCGAAAAACAGCGAGTACAGCTGGAATCTGTGAACCGGGAATTGGCCGACAAGAATGAGCTCTCCGTACAACTGGCGCGTCAGGCGGAATCAGCAAATGAAGCCAAGAGTGCTTTTCTGGCCAACATGAGTCACGAGATCAGAACACCTCTGAATGCTATTCTCGGATTTGCCGAACTGTTGGATGAACGGATCCGTGACGGTGACGCAAGACGGTATCTCGACTACATTCTGGCGTCGGGGCGCTCCCTGCTCACACTGATCAATGATGTACTGGACCTGTCGAAAATCGAAGCGCGTAAAGTTGATCTGCATTTCGATGCATTTGATGCCCGGCAGCTATTCCAGGATCTACAGCATGTATTTCAGCATCGCGTAGAAGAAAAAGGACTCTCGCTTGAAGTGATTGTGTCGGATGCTTTCCCGGACCGAATTGTTCTCGATGAACATCGTCTCCGACAGATCCTGATCAATCTCCTCGGGAATGCGGTGAAGTTTACGCCGAGTGGAAAAGTGCTCCTGCGCGCATCCGTCTTTACGGAGTCCGATCATGGGTCCTCCGAGTCCGGCTTGCTTCTGGAGGTTGCCGATACGGGTATTGGAATACCGGCTGAAGAACAGGATCACATTTTCGGTGCCTTCGAACAGAGAAAAGGACAGCTTGTGGCCCGCTACGGGGGAACGGGTCTTGGTCTTGCGATAAGCAAGCGGCTTGTAGAGATGATGGGGGGGACCATTCGGGTCCGTAGTGAGCCCGATAAGGGTACTGTTTTTTCCGTCCGTTTTACGCACGTAGAGATCCTCCGAGAGGTTGATGCATCCGACGCCCCTGTCGAGAAACCGCTCTCGGACGTCGCCTTTCTGCCGGCTCGTATTCTGGTCGTCGATGACATTCAGGCCAACAGAGACCTGGTCGCAGGCTATCTGGAAAACTATACGCTCGAACTTGTTGAAGCATCGACCGGTGCCGACGCCATAAAGGTTGCCCTCGAACGATCGCCTGATCTCATATTGATGGACCTCAAACTGCCTGATATGAGTGGCCTGGAGGCGGCACGCATCCTCCGTCGCGATCCGCACGGCGTTTCGATTCCAATTATCGCTGTCTCGGCTGCAGTGATCGGAAAAGAGGCTGACGAGGCGGGTTCAGAATTGGACGGTTTTATTCCGAAACCACTTTCGCGTGAGACACTCGTCCGCGGATTGATGCATTTTCTTCCTCAACGCATCGTTTTCACTGAGCCGGAAGCACAAAAACCTGCGTCGGCAGACATCGGTCCGGATGCCATTGCTTCGCTCCCGGCCGTCATCAAAGACCTGAATGGTCAAATGGACGAATGGCTCCGGCTACAGGAAAGAATGGTCGTCAACGAAATCGAAGAATTTGGTCTCCTGCTTGCAAGCATGGGCAAGGAGAGAGGAATCGATCTGCTGGAGCAGTGGGGAGAGCGATTGAGAGAGGCATCGGTTTCGTTTGATATGGCCGCTATGGAAACTGCGATGGGATCCTACCCGGAACTGTTGGCGGCTCTGGAATCACTCAAGATAGCGCGGGGGCCCGCGGACTCATCTTCATGATTGCTAACACAGGAATGGACACCCCGAAGACGAAAGAACACCTGCTTATCGTAGATGATACCCTGAAGAATATTCAGGTGCTGGGTACGATCCTGCGGGGCGAAGGATATCAAATCGCGATCGCCCAGAATGGCCAACAAGCGTTGGACGCAGTTGTTCGCGTACGACCCGACTTGATTCTTCTCGATATTCGGATGCCTGGAATGGACGGGTTCGAAGTTTGCAGCAGACTCAAATCCTCTCCGGATTTATCGGCGATTCCCGTGATATTTCTCACGGCCGAGGCGTCTCCCGAAGACGTTGTCGCCGGATTTAAGCTCGGAGCCGTCGACTACGTGACGAAGCCCTTCAATTCGGAAGAATTGCTCTCCCGGGTCAGAACTCACCTTACCATGCGTCGCCTGCAGATCGATCTAGAACAAAACGTGACAGAACTGAATGCAGCGCTGGACGAAATTGAAAACTTGCATCGTGAACAGGATGCCTTCCTCAGGCACGAACTCGGTAATGCCATCAGTCCGATCATCGGTTATGCTGACCTTCTGATGATGAAAGACGGGGAATCTCTTGAAGAATCTTCCCTCGACTGGCTGCGGAAGATCGTCCGGGGATGTCGGGAAATGAACGAACTCCTCATCTCGGTCAAGCAGCTCCAATCAATCGAGCGGGGAGATCACGAATTGAACCTGAAGGACCTCGACCTGTCCCGTCTGTTGAGAGATCTTGTTGCGGAATTTCGTTCGGCCGCACCTGACGGGGTGCGGTTCGACCTTAGCAATGCAGGGGGGGCCGAGTCCATTCTTGCCGATTCTGCCCTGCTTCCGGGGGTATTCAGAAATCTCATCAAGAACGCCCAGGAACACATTCAGGACCTGTATCCAGAATCAGAGCGCATCGTTACGATATCGATGGACCCCCGGTCTGATTCGGTCTGTGTGCGCGTAAGAAACGGAGGCCCGGCTGTCGACGAGGCCTTAGTGGCATCATTTTTCGACAAGTTCAACTCGACAAAAAAGAGCGTGGGCGGGACCGGTCTGGGTACATCATACGTCGAACAGGTCGTTAAGGCTCATGGGGGCTCGACCACGGTTACGTCAACACCTGAGGACGGTACCTGTGTTGTTGTGACCCTGTATCGATCTCCGAAAGAGGGACGTCAAGCAGTTGCCAGGGTGTTGGCCAGGTTATGAGCAGGTAGGGTTCACTTATTATTACATGTTATTATAACAGCCTCGCCCTATCTTTCCATTCGAGAGTAATGGAATAGTACACGGTGCCTACCGATGGAGACGGGAGAAGAACCGGGGCGGCGAGGCGTTCCTCGCCACGTACAGATCAGTGACTGGCTTCGAGCCCAGATTAACGACGGGGTTCTGCGGGCCGACGATCGATTGCCGTCAGAGAGTCAGTTGGTCAGACGATTTTCCGTCAGCAGGATTACGGTCCGTCGGGCGCTTCAGACACTCGAATCAGACCATCTTATTTACCGGCATCAGGGGCTGGGGTCTTTCGTGAAGGATCCTCACGTCCACCAGGGTCTGGTCAGGCTTACGGATTTCGTCGAAGACATGGAGGCAGCGGGCATTGTTGCCCGATCGGAGGTACTCCACTTTAAACCGGAGACCGCGCCATCCAGCATTGCCTCCCTATTGCGTATCGAGGAAGGTGTCTCGGTCATGCGGCTGGACCGCCTACGTTTCGGAGATGGTGAGCCGTTGGCGTTTGACAGCACATGGCTACCGGTTTTTTATGCTCAACTCCTGGACGGAAAGGACCTCGAAGGGGATTCAATCTATCGGATTCTGGAAAGGGATTACGATATTTCCGTGAACCGGGGACGATATCGTATCGAGGCGGTGAATGCATCGAATGAGATCGCCCAGAATCTTCAGCTTCCCTGGGGAAGAGCTCTTCTGATGATCGAGCGGATTTCGTATTCCGACAACGAAAGGGCGGTATACGTTCAACAAAGATACTATCGATCCGACCGGGTCGCGTTTGACCTTGAACTCGAGCGCAGTCCATCAGGAGTTGCCGATCCAAGACGAGGCATGCCCTTGTGCGAGTTCGAGCCGATATTCAAAAAATAGCTCCCACATGAAATCGCGATGCCTAATCCTGGCTCTGGTCCTGTGTACAGGATGCTCGGACACGCTTACGTGGCAGGCCGTGGAGACGATGATTACAGCACGGTTTCCGGACGTCCGCGAGATCTCGACTGATTCACTTCAGGCCGCGATGCTGCGGGATTCCTTGCACGCATCCGTCATTCTCGACGTTCGGACAGAGGATGAGTATCGAGTCAGTCATGTGCCAGGAGCCATTCGGATCGATCCCGATCATCCTGACTTCACGCCGTATCTGGAACTCGATGCAGACACCCCTTTCTACACCTACTGCTCTGTGGGATATCGGTCCGCAAAAATCGCTGACGAACTCCAGGAAAAGGGCTTTCGAAACGTATCGAACGTGATGGGCGCGCTCTTTCGTTGGGCCAACGAAAGCCGACCTCTTGTTCGCGCGGATACGTCCGTATTCGAGGTGCATCCCTACGACAGTATGTGGGGAGATCTTCTTCGCGAGGACTACCGGGCATTTTTTCCGGGAGAAACGAGAGTAACCAGCGGTCGACAATAAGCCCTTACCGTTCCGGAATGAGGCGCGATGGGCCGGAAAAGTCTCAGCCAAATCCGTCATTCAGTATTTCTATCCAAACGTCTGTCCCCGCCGTTGGGTTTTCAATCTCTTCGGGAATATGGATGATACAGTCTGCCCTGACTACAGACGAGAATAGATTGGAACCCTGGGGACCCGTCGTCGCAACGTCGATCACCCGGTCTTTTTCCGGACAGGAGAAGACTCCGCGCGAGAAGTAGTGAAGTCCTTTTACCTTCTTGATTCCATGGACCAGTCTTGCCGGCAGCAGCCGTCGGGACAGGTGAGATCTTCCCAACATGGCCCCGAGAAGAGGCCGGCCGTAAATCTCAAAACACATCGCGGCACTCACGGGATTACCGGGTAAGCCCAGGATCGGTCGCCCATTTAACAATCCGAACGCAAGTGGCTTTCCGGGGCGCTGACGAACTTTCCAGAAAAGCCAATCCGCTCCCATCTCGTCCAGAACCACCCGTACGAGATCGTAATCTCCCATAGAGACGCCGCCGGAGAGAATGATAACATCAGCATTCTGGGCAAGATTCAGTGCCTGCCGAATCGAACTCTTTGTGTCGGCCGCGTGCAACGAGTGAGAAACCTCCCCGCCGGCCGTAGTGACCATCGCCGTCAAAGCCGGGCCATTTGAATTTCTGATTTGTCCGGGACCGGGCACAAAGGATACGGGCACGATCTCGGATCCGGTTGATATCACCGCTACTTCGGGCGCTTTCGTAGCGTGTATGGCTTCGCGTCCCAGCGACGACAGCATTCCGATCGCCGCAGGCGTTATCACCGTTCCCTTGACAAACACGGTATCACCCGTATTAATGTCTGCACCCGACGGCCGAATATGATCACCGGTTGCCGGTCGGACACCGAATTCAACCAGGTCCGACCGTATACGCCGGCTTTGTTCTACCGGAACTACTGCGTCCACTCCGGCCGGTACGGGTGCCCCGGTCATTATGCTGACGCACGTTCCGGGTGAAATGTCCTCCTTGTAGACGGTTCCGGCAGGCACTTCTCCGGCTATGGTGAGGCGCTGTGGAAGCACATGAAAATCATCTGTTCGAACCGCGAAGCCGTCCATCGCTGAATTGTCGAACGGCGGAAGCGTATCGTTTGAAATGATATCCTCCGCCAGTGTCCTCCCGAGACTGGTGCTCACGTCCACCTGCTGGGCATGCAATGCCGGGACATTTTCAACTACTGTACGGCGGGCCTCCTCAAACGATAGTAACGTTCGCATCGCAGAGCAAAAGTTTTACGTATTTTTATGGCGGATCAAAATAGGATCCGCGACAATCAAAACCTTCTCCCGATCGAATGATCCACTTTGACGCAGGACTGGCCGGATCCGAAATTCAGACCACCCTCCAGAACTCTCTGGAAGCTCGCGCCACCCGTGCACACGAGCAGTTGCTGTCTGGATGCGGCCCGGGAAATGAGTGGTTGGGGTGGCAAACCATACTTTCCAATCCGAATGATGCCCTTCTGGAGGACATTTCTCACTATGCTGATTCCGTGCGGGAGCATGCAGACGTCTTTCTCTGCGTCGGAATCGGCGGATCCTATCTGGGTTCGAAGGCAGTCATCGATGCATTGTCGCCGTATTTCAAGTCGGGCACAAAGGCCGGAAATATTCCTGAAATTCTGTTCGCCGGGCATCATCTTAGCGGCTCGTATCTCGAAGATTTGCTTGCGTATCTGGAAGGGAAAAGTGTTTATGTGAACCTGATTTCGAAAAGCGGCACAACCCTGGAGCCCGCGATCGCCGGTAGGGTCATTCGACAGTGGGTCGAAGACCACTTTGAAAACGCCGATGAACGGGTCTCGGTAACTACCTCCGCGTCGAAAGGTGCGCTGTTGGATCTGGCCCTGGAGAAGGGGTACCGCCGCTATGTAATTCCTGATGATGTTGGAGGGCGTTTTTCTGTACTGACGCCGGTCGGACTTATTCCGATTGCGGTGGCCGGCTTCGATATCCGGAGTCTATTCTACGGTGCTGTCGCTATGCACGGTGCACTCACCGCGTCTGCCGAAAATCAGGCCGTTTCGTATGCCGTTCACCGCATAGGTCTGTTGCAGTCAGGATTCACGACTGAGATCCTGGCACATTTCGAACCCCGGCTCGGTGCTCTTGGCGCATGGTGGCAACAACTCTTCGGCGAGAGTGAAGGAAAAAATGAGACCGGTCTGTTTCCGGCAGTTGTTCAGTACACGACTGATTTACATTCGCTGGGCCAGTTTGTCCAGGAAGGTGCGCGATCCGTATTCGAGACGTTCCTCACGGTAGCTTCAGAGAGCGGTTTCAGAATACCGGCCGTTTCCGGCGATTTTGACGGGCTCAATTATTTGACCGGTCAGACGGTCGACGCGGTTAACAAAACAGCATTCATGGGTACATACAGGGCACATACGGCAGGAGGTGTACCGGTTATGAAAATTGCTCTCGATACGGTGGGTGAAGAAGACCTCGGCAGACTCATCTATTTTTTTCAGCACGCAACCGCGATTGGCGGTTATCTGCTGGATCTGAATCCGTTCGACCAACCAGGGGTGGAAGCATATAAAAAGGAGATGCTACAGACACTCAAGGAGAGGGCATCCCGGGGTTGATAACTTTTTCTGCGCCGTGTAAAACACGTACATGAAACGTGTTTACTTTTTTTATTGTTGATCGGCGTGGAAAGGTCGGCTCAAGCTGGACGTTATAGACAGGTTATCAACAGCATGAACGGCGTGTGGATACCCTGTGAGTTCTCGGACGTTGCTCCTGGATTGTGAATACGAAGGAAGCAATTCTTCGATATTGGCACGTATGAAACGGTGTGTTGGATTCTGAATGTGAGTGACTTGCGTCATCTTTGTATACAATTTGTTGGTCCTTTCAGATGACCCAATAATTAACAACCCTACTACGATATACTACATATTTTATACTTCTTCTTTTTATTTATGAATGATGTGGAGAAAGAAGATTGAGTCCTTTCTTCATCCCTCATAAGGTTGTTGTGGGTCGGTACAGCCATTACATTTGCACCGGTCGAACTTTTCAGAGATACTTCATCAACACATGATCAAGCGAATACTTGTTGCTCTCGATCCAGATTCTGATACCCCCGTCGCCACCAGATATGCGATTGAGATAGCCCAGAGGTTTCAGTCTCAAATAACAGGACTGGCCGTTGTTGACATGGGTAGTATAGAGTCGAGTGTCAAAGGCGGCGGCGTAGGCAGCATGTACTATGCGGACAAGTTGAGAGAAGAACTGACCAATGAGGCCCGGGAAAGGGCCCGGGAACTCGCCCTCGCATTCCGAAAAAAAGTGGATGAAGCAGGGATACCCCACAATGAAGTTCTTGACGAAGGGGTCCCGTTTAGACGCATTGTAGAGGACATGAAATATCATGATCTCCTCATCCTGGGAAATGACCCTCACTTTTTTTATAGTCACCCAAAGCATCAGACACACACGCTCGCACGCGTGATAGAACGTACAGTTGGACCCACACTGGTCGTTCCGGACCGATATGTTGATATCAAAAAAGTTTTATTTGCTTTCGATGGGACGAACGAGTCAGCACGTGCTATCCGCCGTTTTATTCATCTTCACCCATTTGGTAAAGACACGATTGTCAGGGTCCTGAACGTTTCAAAAAGCGAGTCGGCAGACAGTGAACTACGGCTTCAGATGTCGAAGGAATATTTGACGGCGCACGGGTTCAAAACAGACACCCGATTCAGGATCGGCAACAATCCAAAAAAGGAGATAGTAGAAGCGGCTAAGGTTTTTGACGCCGACCTGATCGTAATGGGTTCGCATGTTATAAAGGGCATTACGGGTGTGCGACTCGGCGATGCAACGACGCATCTTCTTGATCAAACGCGTATTCCCCTTCTTCTTGATCACTGAGAGGAGAAATGCGGACCGCTCTCTACGACCTCGTATCCATCTGATCGGAATGAAAAGGACCCCCGTCTTGACGTGATCCATAGTCGCGTTCGGGCTGTTATCCAGCGTCGTACCACCTCAGGGTCAGGGTGGCCGAAGGCATTCCGTTTTCCGGCGCTGATAACCGTCCAGGTAGTTCCACTCAACGCAGTCCTCGAGACGAAAGGAATGGAACTACTCGTTTTCGACCCATGATGAGCAACCTTGACGAGTTCGGCCGAAAGCAAGGGTCCATATGAAGCGATCAATTCGCGTTCTCCAGACGCTTCCAGATCACCAGGAAAAAGAAGCGAAACACGACCAAATCGGATCATTATAACCAACATTTGGGAGCTCTGCCCTGTCGCGTATCTGCGTCTCGGTGGTCCCAGTATTGCCAGATAAGCATCAGGAGAAACCAGTACGGTATCCCCGGCAAGCGCCAGGCGCTCGCCGATGGAATAGGGACGAAGCCGTTGAAGTTCCGTCGTGTTTGTTTGGCCGGAAACGATGATTCGTCCTACAGGCACCCGACGTATCAACGACTGAAGTCCTCCGGTATGATCACGATGAAAGTGGCTGATGATTACCGTATCCAATCTTCTCGCCCCCAGTAACGAGAGATGATGGAGAATACGGTCCGCGGAAACTGGACCCGGCCCCGAGTCGACCAAGAGCGTCTGCCCGGACGGGAATCTGATGAGCGATGCATCTCCCTGGCCAACATCTATCACGATCGCCGAGAGATCGGAGGAACGATCGATACGAATCGAAACCACGAACAGAACGAGGCCGATGGTCACGAGGGCGAACCGTTTCCGACGGGCAGCGCACCGGCCCAGGAGCGAAATGGAAGCAATGCAGAAGATCAGCGCGAGCCACTCGTGTACGTTCGGTCCCATCCCACCGACAGGATCCGACCATTCAGCCAGTGAAGAAATGACAGCCAGAAAGAGCCTTCCCAGGACGTCGGTGACAACGGCAATCTGTCCGATCGAACCCAGAATGGTCGAACAGATACCGGAAATAAAGAACAGTCCAAAAAAAGGAATGGTTATCAGGTTGGTAACGATACCAGCTAAAATCACCTGGTCGAAATGGACGTACAGGATCGGCGCAGTTGCGGCAAGAATGTAGCCGCTCATACGAAGTGGCCGTACGATCCATCTCCGGGTCATCCGGCGCCAGATAGCAGGGTCTTCAGCCGCACTTTCGGCGCTATCGTGCGCCACAATCAGGGCGGCAACCGCTACAAAGGACAGTTGGAACCCGGCAGAGAAAAGAGATGCCGGATCGAAAGCAAGAATCCCGAGACCACTCAGGGCGAGCACATCCCATGACAACGACGACTCCTCACGGCCAGTCTGAACGAGATAAACAGCAGCCATTATACTGCCACGGATGACCGAAGGGCCGGATCCGGCAACGAAAGAGAACAGGACAAGACCGCATAGGACAGCCCATGCGCGCAGGCGAACGATGACGGCATATTCGATACTGAGCCGAGAAAGAATCGATGTCACGAGGATGAAGCACACGAAGGCGATGATGCCGACATGAAGACCGGAAACAGCCAAAAGATGGCTTGCGCCGGCGTATCGAAATGAACGTCTTACCTCTTTGTTGAGACCGGAGCGATCGCCCGTGATCATGGCGCGCAGCAAGGCCTGGATACCGGGAGTTGCATGCGTTCTGTCTATCCGCCGAATGACTCCGAGCCTCAGACGAGAGAACAACGATGGTTCTTTTGCGCTCCGGAGGACCGAAAACGACAGAGGAAAGGGCGAGACCACCGAGTATACAGATCGCTGCCAGAGCCACGATTCCTGATCGAAAGTACCCGAGGTTTGCGGCCTTGACAGCCACCCGCGGAAACGAATATGAGCACGGTCTCGGTAACCCGTCTTCACCGAAAGCGGCTCGGAATCCACGTGCACGTAGGCAGATCCAGCCACGTGGCGACACGCGTCTATATAGCACATCGAATCGGCGACGAGGTCAAAGGACGTGACCGAATCGGCAACGACCCGGCTGTTAATCATGGTTCCAGAGAGCGTGACAGGCAGTAGGGCTCGACGGGATGCCCACCGGGACATATCGTTAACGGGCGGAGAACCGATCGAGAGTCCCGTTGTCAGCCCGGATACGAGAAAAAGAAACGATGTCATCAGGAATCGGATCATTCTCGATTTCAGAATCCAGCCCGCGAAGCGCGACAGCACAACCGTGCATCCAGACGAGAGCATTATCACCGTACCCAACGCGAAAAACGAGCCATCCGGCGCCACAACATCGGTCGCCCCAAGAGAGATACCGAGCACATAACAGAGCGTCAACAAAAGCGACCTGGACCACACCATAGTTACCGGCGAGAACGGATTTCTCGATCCTCATGACACCGGATGCCACCGGGTGTAACTTCGCACCTGTTAAGGATTCGCTAAAATCATATCGAGATTTGTTATGATTCATCTGTCAGGGTATCCTTCTGATCAATCCGAAATCCGATCGGTTCAGCAAGTTATTTGAATTATTGCCCTCGTCATGAGTAGTAGACGCGAAGCGAGAGAAAGAACCATGCAGGCCCTGTACGCCTTTGAAGTCGGCGGCGGTGATGCGGTGGACATTATCAAGCTGCTCATCGAAGACCAACTAAAAAGAGACAAGGATAAAGAGACCATTGCATTTGCACGGCGTCTCTTCCTGAGGTCTCTGGATATGCGGAAGGAGGCAGATGAGATCGTAGAGCAATACACCCGAAACTGGGAACTATCCAGAATTGCGCTGATCGACCGCATCGTTCTGCGAATGTCTATCTGCGAATTATTAACATTTGAAGACATTCCACCGAAGGTCACCATGAATGAGGCCATCGACATTGCCAAACGATACAGCACCGCCAAGAGCGGGAAATTTGTGAATGGCATTCTTGACTCGATTCTCTCAGACTTCAAGCGCGACGGCAAACTGAATAAAAGCGGTCGCGGTCTTGTCGGGATGGGAAAAAACGAAAAAGAAAAGTCAGCTTAAAACTATGGGCCTGATCGCAATAGGAGACGTACACGGATGTTCCAGATCGCTGGGTGCGCTGTTAAAAAAGTTGAATCCGGGTGCTGACGACGAGTTGATATTCATCGGGGACTACATCGACCGTGGTCCGGATTCGCGCGGCGTGATCGACCGGCTCATTACGCTTCAGGAACAGACCAACTGTCGTTTTCTCAAGGGAAATCATGAAGAACTTTTTCTCGATTATATCGACAACGATTCGTACGATCTGTGGGCCATGAATGGGGGGATCGCGACCATGACGAGCTATACAGAGAGTGACGGTGTTCATTTTCCCGATGAACACATCCAGTTTATGCGCGATTCAGAGCTTTATGTTGAGACTGAAGAATTCTTTTTTGTCCACGCCGGTCTTAAACCCGATCTGACGGTAGAGGAAAACAAAAAACAGAACGATCCACAGATCTTTCTCTGGGAGCGAAGCCACCTGAAGGCTGCCGCACTCTCGTGGGAGAAAACGGTGGTATGCGGACACACCCCTCAACCAAAGGTCACGAATAAAGAACGGCTCATTAACATCGACACGGGATGTGTGTTCTACACACACCCTTCTATGGGATTTCTCACGGCCGTACGCCTGCCGGAACGGGAATTCATAGCGGTTCCGTATCTGGGATAAACGACCGATCGCTACACCGGGAACCAGATGCCGGCCCGAAAATGTGGGCGGATGCTCCCTGCCTCAAAGAACCATATTCGACCGGGCGACATTTTTCGTGAGTATCGTACGTATGGCTCGACGAGAAGACTGAATCGGGTATTTCTCGAGGCCTTCGTCTCTCTCGTGGAAAATGAAAGACCGGGTCCGACGCGAAACCCTACGTCAATATCGTATCCCCGGTAGGCCGCTCCTCCGATGATCCGCTCGAATCCGAACACCCTTACGGCTACACCCAGGGCGAGGACGACCTGTCTTTTCCCCCTTGACGGATCCAAAACGGGCAGCAAATCGGAGAGCAGGTTGACCTCGCTGACGAAGAAATCGCGAGCTCTAACAACCCCCCCGGTGATTCCTGCGCCTCGCAGTGCGGCCACTCCAGTCGTCGCGTAGACACCCGAGGGCTCTCGTTGGCGGGCCACCGCCGACGTGATGCTGAATAACAGAGCGAGGGTAAGGAAAGCGGAATACGGTGCGTAATTCCGCCGTTCTTTATGTGGGAGAAGAAACAAAAGAAGATCGCAGGCTATTAGGTGCGCGCGACACCCGTGTCGCGTTTGATTGTTGTTCAGAGACGCCAAAATAGATAATCATGGCATTACGATGTGGAATCGTTGGACTTCCGAATGTTGGAAAGTCGACACTTTTTAACGCGCTCAGCCAGGCGGGTGCGGAATCGGCAAATTATCCGTTTTGTACGATTGAGCCGAATGTCGGGGTCGTATCGGTTCCAGATCCGCGTCTCGATCGTCTGGCCGAGATCAACTCGTCTAAAAAAATAGTCCCGGCCACAATTGAATTCGTCGATATTGCTGGTCTCGTCGCCGGTGCGTCAAAAGGGGAGGGGCTGGGAAATCAATTTCTCGCCCACATTCGGGAGGTAGACGCCATTGTTCATGTGGTCAGGTGTTTCGACGACCCCAACATCGTTCATGTAGACGGATCGATCGACCCGGCCCGCGATATTGAAGTGATCGAGACGGAGCTCTTACTCAAGGACCTCGAAACACTCGAGAGGAGAATAGACCGAACGACACGCCAGGCAAAAAGCGGAGACAAACGACTTCAGGCGGAACTCGCTTTCTGCATCCGTCTCCAGAAGCATCTCAATGACGGAGGCGCCGTCAGGTCGCTGGACGTACGAAAGGAGGAAGAGGGCTTTCTGAAGGATATGTTTCTACTTTCGGCAAAACCGGTTCTGTATGCTGCAAACGTAGCAGAGGCGGATCTTCCGGAAGGAAACACATTCGTCGACCGGGTTCGAGAAATAGCAGACGCCGAAGGGGCCCGGGTTATGGTTGTTTCGGCAGATCTGGAGGCACAGATTTCCGAGCTGGAGCGAGAGGAGCGAGACCTTTTTCTTGAAGATATGGGGCTCCCAGATTCCGGGCTGGACCGGCTGATCAGAGCCGCATACAGCCTCCTGCGCCTGATCACATTCTTCACGGCAGGCCCCAAGGAGTCCCGGGCGTGGACGATTGCCGACGGGACAAAAGCACCCGGGGCAGCAGGGCAGATCCACACCGACTTTGAACGGGGTTTTATCAGGGCTGAAACCATCAAGTTCGAAACCTACGATCGACTCGGTACAGAAGCGGCCGCAAGAGAAGCAGGTGAGATGCGGTCTGAAGGGAAGGATTACGTCGTTGCTGATGGAGATGTTGTTCTTTTTCGGTTCAACGTCTGAGCAAATCAGGACCGACCGGTTACACCGGATACATCTGGCATCAGCGCAATGTGCCGAAACTGACCAGCAACACCGGTGTACCGAAGAATCTCGTCGGTGGACGTATGGAGCGTTCCAGAAGCTGCACGTCGTCGAGGAACCGGGTAAATGAGTATCCTATTCGGATACTGTGGGTAGAGCCCTTGAGTTTGCCGAAGTGAGCCCCGATCGCTATCGTCCCTCCCAGGCCCATTTGGAGCGAGCCCTTGGGAAGAGCCGAAATGGAGTCGAACGTCTTTTCTTCCGGATCAAGCATCTGGTTGCCGTTATCGTCTCCGAAATATGGGAATTTCCATCCGAACGTTGGACCTCCCGAAACGTGTAAGAACGGGCGGAAATTGTCTTCAATTTTTTCCCTGAACAGGCGCTTCTCGAGCCCGATTCGAAGGGGTAGAAGAAGGAGGTAGTTCGCCTTATTGGGTACGTCCTTTTGACCGAATCGGTCAAAAAAGGCGACCTCTCGCTCGTCTCTCCCGGAGGAAATGGTCAGTTCTGCGACGAAAGCGTAGTCCCCATTCAGGACCCGGGAAAAATAGCCCCCGAGACCAAAGCCGCTGTTGGAGAGCAGGACCTGTCCGCCGTAACCCAATACGACAGGGCGCTCTTCGACACCTGCCTCGTCTCCAGCCTGTGCACAGGCGAGCGCCGCTGGTGAGAGCGTGCTCAAGATTAGCGCAGCCGCCAGGGCCAGGGTGGTTTTTAAGATCAAAAAAGGGACAGGAAGACCGAATTTCGGTCGCATTAAACGGGTTTTTTAATTATTCAGGGAGGAGGAGTTACAGCCCCCTGCGTCCTTTGTTCACATTTTTGTCTATTATTTCAGCCCGAAAAGAAGCTATTGCCCTTATCCCCGGTAACAAATTTGCTCCGAATGCCATGAAACTGCTCTGTACGCTCCTTCTGGGACTGGTTGTCGTGGTGGGATGTAAAAAGGCATCCCCTCCGACAACAACGGGTTCGCCAGCTACCGATGAAGATCTTCATCTGCCCAAGATTGAGACGAGGGCGGATAGCGTCGCGATGGCAGCGTATCAGGCGAGCGGAGGCCCCCGAGCCTGGACGAGGCTGCGCTACATACGTTTCGATTTCGGGGTAGAGACCGAAAGCACGAAGCGCGTATTCAGACGGCATCTATGGGACCGATTCGATGGCCAGTATCGGGTCGAGTGGGAGCGGGGCCCCGATTCATCTTTTGTCATACTCTTGAATGTCCAGGACAGAAACGGGCAGGCCTATATAAACGGAGAGCCGGTAGACGAATCTCGCCGCGAAGGACTGGTCGCGAGGGGATACGAAGCCTTTATCAACGACACATACTGGCTGCTTGCTCCGGTAAAACTGCTGGACCCCGGAGTAATTCGTACGTTCGTCCCCGATTCTTCCGATGCTATAACCGATGTGATCACGACCACGTATGCGGATGTCGGTCTCACACCGGATGACCAGTTCTGGTTCTGGGTTGACCACGAGACGGGAAAGGTGACACGGTGGGCCTTTCAGCTGCAGGGGGAAAAGGACAAGCCGCCCACAAATTTTGTCTGGGGAGATTTCAAGCAGTTCGAAACGGAAGGGGGGACCGTGAAGTTAATACCCCGAAAGAGCGGGCCGACGAGAGCCCTCATGACGGACCATATTGCGGTACCGGCGGATGTTGCCGACGGTGCCTTCACAGAGCCGGAGGCTCAACTGTTAACAGACGCGTGGACTACCGGTACCAAATAGCAAAACGATACCTCAGGAGTCCTCACTCGTTTTCGCTGATTTCAAAAATATCCGGCATCTCTGTTGCCGGAGTGGCACTGGGCGTTGCTGCACTGATCGTGGTCCTGTCCGTGATGAACGGATTCTTTGATTTCGTTCGTGATATGCTCGTTTCGTACGATCCGCATGTGCGTATTGTGGCTACCGACGAGCGAGGTGTTTCGAGTGCAGACTCCCTCATTCATCTGGTCAAGGGCGTCGACCACGTCGAGTCGGCGGCTCCGTACATCGAGGGAAAAGCACTGCTACTCCACGAAGGAAAGGGAGCGGTAAACAAGGTGGTGATCGTACGGGGAGTGGACGAACGCCAGATATCGACAAGCCAGGGGGTGATAGACGGTACTACATTCGGGCGCTTCGACGTGAGCAGACAGGGAGGGAAAGCGGGAATCGTTATGGGTGAGCAACTGGGAGAAAGACTGCTACTCGCTCCGAAAGGAGGAACGAGTCCTGCCAGCCATGTGGCACTTCTGTCCGCACCGGCTCTGGAAAGCCGGATGACCAACGTATTTGGAGGAGCGCCGATAAGGCAATTTGAGGTCCGAGGCCTGTTCCGCCTGGAGCCGGTGTACGATGAGAGTCACGTCTTTGTCGGCCTGGAAGAGGCGCGGCATCTGTTCCGGATGGGACCGGTAGTAACCGGGGTAGACATCAGGCTGGATGACCTTAACCATGCGGACGCGGTAAAGGATATTCTCATGGCTCGCCTGGACCCCGGCCGGTTTCGCGTTATGACCTGGTACGACTTGCAGAAAACACTCTATGATGTCATGCACCTGGAGAAGTGGGGGGCCTCTCTGATTCTTATCCTCATTGTGGTGGTCGCCGTTTTCAATATTGTCGGTTCGCTCACGATGATTGTGATCGAGAAACGAAGGGACGTAGGTGCGCTCCGGGCAATGGGAATGACGAGGCGCGATATAAGAAGAATATTCTTGAATGAAGGAGTGCTGATCGGGCTATTCGGGAGTGGAGTCGGTCTCGTCCTGGGGCTCGGAATTGCGTTGGTGCAGAAGTACTATCATATTATTCCGCTTGCACAGGCGGAGTCTTTTCTGATCGATTCCTATCCAGTCTCCATCGAAGTGTTCGATATTACGTTGATCTTCTCGGTAGCCCTGATTTTGTGCATCCTGGCTGCGTGGTATCCAGCATCTCGCGCAGCGTCTATTGAACCCGCCGAGGCCGTCGCGATTGACGGTTGATCACCAGACCGAAAGGAAACCTTCACGAAAATTAGGCGGAACCAGTGCTTTTCCTCCTGGTTGGTCGGTTGCTAAACGGACAGGATCGCTTTATATTAGTCGGTCTTGCCGTATTTGCGGCATTTTTTGTCTTAGCGGGCTATTCCCACCAGAAAGCCCGTTATTAATCAGACTTCACACGACGATGGCACGAAGAGACCAGCTAACGGGCAAGGGTCCGGTTGCGGGAAACCATGTTTCTCACGCGCACAACAAGGCGAAGCGCCGATTCGAGATAAATATCCAGAAGAAGCGGTTTTATGTCCCAGAGGAAGATCGCTGGGTGACGCTGCGCGTTTCCGCGCAGACGATCAAAACGATCAACAAGAAAGGTATTTCCGCCGTTTTGAAGGAAGCCCGGAGTAACGGAGTACACGTCTGAACAGAGGTCTTCCCCGTTCAGCGACTAAGCGAAACAGAGAATCATGGCTAAAGGAAAAGACGTTCGCACGAAGATCATTCTGGATTGCACGGAAGCGCCGGGTACGAGTCGGTACTCAACGATGAAAAACCGGCGCAATACTCCCGGTCGTCTGGAACTGAAAAAATACAACTCGACCCTGCGTAAGCACACACTTCACCGTGAAACCAAGTAGGTTTCTACGGCCGAAAGCGGTCTCTACGATTATAGAATACCATGGCAAAGAAACAGTCATTCGGCGATAAGGTTTTGCGTCAGAAACGTGAAGCCAAGCGTATGGCGAAAATCGTCATCGCGGAAAAGAAGGAGAATGGCCAGTATCGTTTCCGGACGAAGATGGTCGATGCAAACGAGGTTAAATCGGAAATTTCCGCCGCCCGCGGATAAGTCTGATTTACGACTGCCGATCATCCAGTCAGGACCAGGATTGGAGGCCATCGGTAACCATATTCGGGGTGTAGCGCAGCCCGGTTAGCGCATCTGCTTTGGGAGCAGAGGGTCGCAGGTTCGAATCCTGCCACCCCGACAGAAAATGTGACCAGTTCCTTCATGTCCTGCGCCCGTAGCTCAACTGGATAGAGCAGCGGACTTCTAATCCGCAGGTTGCAGGTTCGAGCCCTGCCGGGCGTACGAAGAAGATCCGTGTTCGACTCGTCAATCGATCTGCGCGGAGCGGTTCCGGTGACGTGGCCGAGTGGCTAGGCAAGGGTCTGCAAAACCCTGTACGACGGTTCGAATCCGTCCGTCACCTCAAGGTCTGACACGCGGTCCTCCTGGACCGCGTGTCAGACCTTGCTATGTATATGGGCACGGATGAGAACGAAGTTCAAACGAGGTGCGCCCAGCACGGGAGACGCCGAGTATTGTGCGCACCGACTAACGACGGCGCGTGAGCGCCGAGTAAATCCGTCCGTCACCTCAAGGTCTGACACGCGGTCCTCCTGGACCGCGTGTCAGACCTTGCTATGTATATGGGCACGGATGAGAACGACCCAGCCGGTCTCTTCATGCAAATCTCTCAATAGGCACACGGTGATTTGAAGCCGCACTCATTCCCGGTGGCTACATTCTCGGCGGGATCAAACGAGTCTTTGACAAACTGAGTTCAGAATCGACGGATCAGTCTTTCTCTCGGTGGACATTGATCTCCAGATCTGGGCCGGAGATACAGACCATGGTGGACTTTTCACTTTCTTCCGATCAACTCCAAATCATCGAATCCACACGCTCTTTCGTTGAGCAATGGGTAGTTCCCAGAAGGACAGAATACGATGAGTCCTGTGAGTTTCCGTGGGAAATAGTCCATGCCGCCTACGATGCCGGTCTGATGAACGGACCACTACCGCGACAGTACGGCGGACAGGATCATACCATATTTGACGGAACACTCGCTTCCGAAGAACTCGGTGCAGGATGTATCGGGGTCGGCATATCAATTGATGCGAGCACACTGGCACTGACGCCGATATTGATCGCCGGATCGGATGAACAGAAGCGCACTTTTTTCGGAGACCTGGTCGAGCGAAAAGGGGTCGGAGCCTATTGTCTGACCGAACCGGGGGCGGGCTCGGATGTGGCCGGAATCAAGACGACTGCCATCAAGAACGGCTCCTCGTACGTCCTGAATGGACACAAACGGTTTATTACAAACGGAGAAGTCGCCAGGTACCTCACCGTTTTTGCGGTAACGGATCCCACACGAGGAGCGCGTACCCTGACAGCATTCGTAGTTCCGAACGATTCGCCCGGGATCGAAATTGCCTCCCGGATGGATAAAATGGGACAACGTGCATCGGTCCAGAACGAGATCAAGTTTCACGATGTCGTGGTCAGTGAAGCAAACAGACTCGGTCGTGAAGGACAGGGTTTTCTAATTGCGATGAAGACATTCGACAGGACGCGGACCGGTGTAGCTGCACTGAGCCTGGGAGCGGCGAGAACGGCATTTGAAGAAGCCCGAGACTGGTCTAAAAACCGGATTCAGTTCGGGAAACCCATCTCCGCCAACCAGGCAGTGGCATTCATGTTGGCCGACATGGCGACCGGAATCGAAACCGCTCGGCTCATGACATGGAATGCGGCATGGGCCTATGATACGGGAAAAAAGACAGCCGGAAAGCTGTCGGCGATGGCCAAGATGTACGCATCCGATATGGCGATGCGGGTCGCGACAGATGCCGTTCAGGTAATGGGTGGAGATGGTTATTCCAAAGATTTTCCGGTCGAGAAAATCATGCGAGACGTAAAATTGTGTCAGATTTACGAAGGCACAAATCAGGTTCAGCGCCTCGTGATATCCAAGGCGATCCTGAAATAGCCTCTGATTCCTGTGGACTCGTACCGGTGCCGACAAGGTACCGACCACGGTCGATATTTGGATTATCACATACGATCCAATATTCTGTTGGACCCAACCAAGTCGGAGAGGATATGATGATCAGCAACACAAGCCTCGTACGCGTCCTTTTAATCTGCGTTATTATTGTCAGCGGATGTTCCTCTCAGTCGTCATCTGAAGACGAGGCCTCCAATGCGAGCGAGTGTCCGGCTTACGATTCGGGCCTGGATGCGTGGATGACGGTACCCGAGATAATGCAGATTAAGGACTCGATGTCGGATGGGGAGATTCAACAGTGCGCAGAGAAGGTCCTGTCTCATTCGTGGCTTATGCAACAGAGGAATCCAGATTGGACGCTCGATCTCACGGGAATAAAGGTTGACGTACAAGCAAGCAAGAGTGTTCAGTGGGTGACATCGAGAACAAATTCATTTGCTACAGGCACGACGGTGATTTTTAAGACTGATTCGAACTGTAAAACCAGTCCAACCTGTATCCCGTTTTTCCAGGGAACAGTGACGATCAAGGGTACGGAAGGAGGACGATCATTCGAGATCAATCCGGCAGAATGGTTTGTGGTCGATAGTTCGACTCAGTTTCCAGACCAGAGAGATGCCATCAGGATCTGGAAAGGAATCGAAAACTGGGTCACTCTGCTCGATACCCCCATTGACAAACGTGGTACACGAATCGACGGCTAGTGTAGCCAGGCCCAGAGCCCGTCGACTCTCTGAGGTACGAATAGACTCAGTCGGCCGTCGACGTCCACATGTCTCGGAGGGAAAGCGCCACCATGGCCCCAAAGGCCAGAAAAGTCGATCCCCCAGCTATCATCATGATCCAGGCCATGACGGTCGCAACGGACTCGTCCATGAAACGAACGCCGACCATCCCTCCGAATAGAATAATGGTGGCCACAAAAGGTTCGACAGACAGGATCGACCGCAGGCGTTTACTGAAGGAACTGAACAGGAAAATCCCTCCGACCGCCAGGTAGATCAGCGAGAAGGTCGTCACGTGGGCATGGATGACATTGAGCATTTCGAGGGTGCTTTTCTCGAATTTTATTTCGGTCTCCGATCCCGTCGAAGCATCCTCGTTTCCCCTGAATTGCTCAACTGTACCCGATGCGGAAACATGGGTGGTATGGGCGACAAAATAAATACCGGTTCCATAGCCGAAGGAGATGGTTAAAAGAAATGCCGTTAGAAACAGGCGCAAAACACCATCGGTCTCCTTGAGGCAAAAATCAGACAATGGGGACATCGTAACTCAGTGATCGATTGAAAAAGCGGGAGGGTGGTTCGAATAATACGTCGTTACCAGAGACAGAGCCTTTTTAACCCCCTTGTTCATGGCTCGAACAGAGAGCGTCGCCCCCGAGATGTTCACGATATCTCGATGGGTACGTATCGCATCCGAAACCGTTTTATCCCGGTACTGTCTTAAAAATCGAGGAGTACGGATTTTGCCACCTCGATCCTCCCGGTAGACCAGGATCACTACTCCGGACACTGCGAACGACGAATCGATTCCAACCATAAACGTGATGGGCCTATACTTGCCGATCTCCTCTCCAATGATTGCATATCCGCTAAAATGACCATTTTCGTCATAACCGACATCGATCGTGGCGGTCGCATCCGTCATATCTCGACGAATTTCTGAGCGAATCTGCCGTTGCTCCGTACCGGACAGATGAATCGTTTCACTCACGAAATTCACAGCGTTTGGCAGAACGATTCTCCTCGCCTCTTCGGGTGTTAGATACTCGTATACAGTTCCTCTCACCTGTCCGTCCGAAGGAGCAGAGGATACGATGACGAGGAAGAGAAGGGACAGAAGCCACTCCACTGAACGGAAGAATGATCTCATCAGAATGGTTTTCATGGATCAGAAGCCGACCGCCAGTCCGAAAGAGAGCGCGTTTACGACGTCACGGGAGCCTTGGGCGCCGCTGATCGGATCAATCATGACCCCATCGATAGGATTATTCCTCGAGTAGATCAGCTGAAAGACCGACCCCGGGACGGGTCTAAAGGCAAGACCGATAGAAATGCGGTCCTGCTGGATGGATTCGGTCACCAGATCCGTGGCCAGGCCGCCACGGAAACCAAACGCGGACACTTCACGGTCAATCCAGGCGCGTTCGTACCGTACGACGGGGGTGAGAAGTGCGTCTTCCAGGCCGAGGGATCCACGCGACAACGCGATCGGTCGGGAGACATCCAACCAGAATCCGTAGCGTCTATCTGATAGTCCCTTGAGTTCGATCTCGATTTCCGATTCCAATGCTGCCGATTCCGACGAGGAGGTTTCGGTCGCGTGATCAAGTGCTGCCGCCGCAAAGCTGTTCAGCGTCCGGTCGACCCCGCCGTATTCGGTATATAGAAATTCGCCTTCGAGAACGAAGGTCCCGATCCGGTGTTCGCTGTCGAAGCCAAGGGTGAACATGGATTCGTGGGCATCCAGAAACTCCGGTGTATATCGACCCGCGTATCCTGAAACGGCGAATTCGCTTCCCACCGCCGGACTAACAGCGAGTCTAAATGCGCCGGCGTCGGCAGGATTGGATCCGTCGAAGGCTCCCTGTGTGGGCGAGACCACCGCCTCGAGTTCCAGTTTGTTACGTTTCGGATCACGAGTCTGAATTTTTTGCTCGATCGCAAAATCCAGCGTCGTCCCGGTGAGCAGATAGGCCTCATACTCAAAGTGAACTCCACTCTCCAGGTCGGTCTGTCCTCGCAGGCCAATTCCCATTTCTGTCCAGGCCGCGGACCCGGGTAAAACCTGTGCCGCTCGGTCGATCAAAGATCGCCTCGTAAAATTCCACAAATTGTCATCATGACGCGAATTGAATCTCCCCACCGGAGGCAGAACCGCGCCGAATCGAAGTCCCCAATTCTCCGAGAAGCGGTATTCTCCCCAGGCCTGTTCGAGGGCGATCTCACTCCCGTTGGTACCCTCCAATTCCTGTTCGAACGCCAGCCCTCCAGCGGAGCGACGCACGGAACGCTCCACCTCAATTTCGCCCAGGCGTTCATACTCGACCTCGGAATATATGCGTACTCGTTCGCCGATTCTGGCATCGGTTGTCACAACAAAGCGGCGAAGAGTGAAGGATGGATCCGTGTTTTGAGCGTCCGATGCGTCGAGTCGAAAGGACCCGTACCC
>CAYLHF010000007.1:0-2349 GCA_964383365.1 uncultured Rhodothermales bacterium
ATGGTATCGGTGGAATCAACGGACTGATCTGCGGGATTAGATAGAGAGAACGAATCGACAGGAGTGTCGCAGGCCGAGAGGTAAGCGCTCAGTAAAATTACTAAGACTGTTCTGAACAAGCTCAATTTCATCCCAGGAAATAGATTTATTGCAGCTGTTCGCAGAATATACCGCTGACGGTCATCAGAATCCTGTCTTGATGAACGCTGTCGCATTTGTGAATGATATGACCAGCGGCCTGACATCTCATATCAAGGCACGGATAAAGCAATACGAAAACTATCGGGATCGTCTTCTTACCATTTAAGAGACAATACCTTTTGATTTACTCAACGTATTGAGTAAAATTACTCACTGTAATGAGAAATCGAGATACTTCATACCAACGACCTCAGGTGGTCATCTTGAATAGGCGCCTGAAGGAGCCTCGGAGGTTCATCCAGGTGGTTGCAGGACCGCGACAGGTGGGAAAGTCCACCCTCGTTCAGCAAGCCACGGAAGCGTTGACGGTCCCAGTTCGCTATGCCAGCGCTGATGAGCCCATGCTGCGAGGAGCAGACTGGATTGCCCAACAGTGGGAGGCAGCTCGCTTGTCTATTGTCGACGGGGAGGGTGCAGTCCTCGTGCTGGATGAAATACAGAAAATCCCGAATTGGTCGGAAGCCATAAAGCGCTTGTGGGACGAAGACAGTCGTTCGAGCACTTTGCTTAAAGTTGTAGTTCTGGGTTCTGCGCCGTTGCTAATAGCACAGGGACATACGGAAAGTCTGGCGGGGCGCTTCGAAATCATCATGCTTTCGCACTGGTCACTGTCCGAAATGCACGCTGCTTTTGGTTGGACTCTGGACGAGTATTTGTTCTATGGTGGTTATCCCGGCGCGGCTCCGTTGATTGGCGATCCAGGGCGGTGGAAACGTTACGTTCTGGATAGCCTCATCGAGACCTCGATTTCTCGCGATGTGCTACTCCTTACGCGGGTGGATAAACCGGCCCTGCTTCGACGGCTGTTCGAACTTGCCTGTCGGTACTCCGGCCAATTTCTCTCATATAACAAAATGCTGGGGCAATTGCAGGATGTCGGAAACACGACCACGTTGGCCCATTACCTGGAATTGCTGGCAGGTGCGGGCATGGTGTGCGGACTGCCCAAGTACGCTGGTGATGCTGCGAGACGGCGCGGCTCCAGTCCGAAATTGCAGGTCTTCAATACGGCGCTCATGACGGCAAGCGGCGCGTATACGTTCGAGGAAGCATACTCTGATCGCGAATTTTGGGGCCGTCTGGTAGAATCTGCCGTGGGCGCTCATCTGGCCAATGCCGCGCAACGGGGTGAATGCGAAGTGTACTACTGGCGCCAGAACAATCAGGAAGTAGATTTCGTGGTACAAGCTGGAGACATCCTCACCTCTATTGAGGTCAAGAGTGGTCACGCACCGCATTCTCATCCGGGCACGATCACGTTCAGAAAGGCCTTCAGTCCGAAACGAAGTTTGTTGGTGGGCGGAGACGGAATTACCGTCGAGGACTTCCTGATGCAACCTGTCGGACATTGGGTGGGTATTTTATGAGGAGAGCAAATGCTCGCCGTAAATCCCCCAGCCGTTCTACGACTTTCGAAACCAGGTATCAGGTTCTGCGGGCCGTCTATTACAGCGCCGTCATCATCCCGGCCGTCCACGTTCCATCTGATTCGACGGAAAGCCGGTAGCGGCCCGTGAAATCCATTTCGATATGCCTGAATTCACTTTTCGTAGAGCGAAAGAGGTCCACGGAGGTACCTGTGCCCAGTTCAATGAGTCGAACAGTGGCCTCATCACCCACGAATTCCCATACCAGTTCCGATTTCCCGTCCAGCCGGAAATCGTCTGTCTCCTGTGACCGGGCACCCGCGAATCCATACCGTCCGTCGGCAGGATTGAATATCAGCGTCTCCGCGAATCGGGCCTCGGCTGCCCTTTCCTCGCTCTCTTCACCCAGTATCATCGACTGACTCTTGCCGGGTGGGGAAGGGGCTGCCGGATGAGAGGACTGCCACACCAGGAGTTCGACCCACGCATCGCGCCGAATAAGGTCTCTGTTTCCCTGATTGAGCCACCCAACCGCACCGTCGATCCCGGTCTTGATCCAGACGAATGCACGGCCCGTATGGCCCGTCTCTTGCCGGATGGCCTCAATCACCAGTTCGCCGTGTAGAGGCGTTCGCGTGTCGATAAAGGGCGATCTCATGGTCGGCTCCGTCCGCAACCAACCTGGCCTTAGGACTACCACGGTGTCCCCTACGGCAATCGGAGCATCCTTAATCAGGTACTCCGTCGTCTGGCAGAGCGCGTGTCGCGGAAGCAACACGGC
>CAYLHF010000007.1:2449-6580 GCA_964383365.1 uncultured Rhodothermales bacterium
GGGTCTTCACGGAGATTGATGAACGGGGTGGTCGCATCACATTTCCTGGTTCGGTCCCGTTCTCGACAGCACCGGATTACGTGTGTACTCAAAGATCAGAGATGTCTCCAGATGCACCACTTCGGGGCGTTCGGTAAACGAAGTCAGCAGTAGCGTACGCAAATGATCGCTGTTTGTCACGGCCACGTGCACCATAAAATCGTTCGCACCCGCTACATGGAATACTTCCCGCACCTCCGGTAGCGAGAGCGCGTGATCCCGAAAGGAGCGAACGAGCGCCGTGCTGTGACTACTCAGGCGAACCGATATCATGGCCAGAAGGCCGACATCGAAGACCTCGGGCTGCACATCCGCGTGAAACCCCTGGAAGACCCCTCCATCGATCAGCTTACGGACGCGCTCCAGACACGACGACGGGGCCAATCCGATATGGGCGGCGATCTCCTTGTTCGATAGCCGAGCATTCTTCTGAAGAACATCCAGAATTTCGTAGTCGATTCGGTCCAGTGAGGGATACATCGTCTTTTACCTAATAAACTAAGGTCCTGCAACAAAAGACCTAAGATAGTTCTATATAAACAGATATTCACCTTAATTATTAAGGTTTTGCTATGCCGTATGTAACCGATACCGACGTTCTCGACGCACTCGAGTGCGACCTTCCCGACGAGGCCGTTCTGCTTTCTCCCAGGCGCAAAACAAGTAGCGAGCGTACGGCAGACGGGCTTGCCCGTGAGCAACTGGAGCACTTCGGGATTGATCCTGCATCTGCATATGGAAGGACCCTGTTTGATCTTGCGCGGAAGCTCTATGGAGTGCAAACCGACGTTTCGAGACTCTGGACGGTTACCATGGAAACCATTCAGCACCTCGACAAGACGGATCGAATCGCGTATTTCAATGCGAAGAAATTCCTCTCATTCCAGGTCGCCAAGATTCTCGATACCCTGCAGAACCCGTTCAGAAAGTCGTATCAAACCCTCATGACGACCGATGAGACGCGTACGGTGAAGGGGCCCTATCCGGTTTTCGACAACGTGACGGCCCTCTTTTCTGCCAATCCGGTCATCGTTCGAACGGCGACGTATATCTATGCGTGCACAGAATGGATCGATGATGCCTTTCAGGGCAAAGAGCAGCTCCACGAGATCTATTCGCGCTTGCTCAATCCGACTTCCATTTCTCTTGCAAACCACATCGTGGATCTCGAGGCAGGCCCATACGCAGGAGAATACCTGGCGTGGAATTTCAATTCCGGTATGGCGGCGATCGATTGCCTGCTGAGCCATCTTCTGGATCGGGGAGATATTGTGGTAGCGTCTCGCAACGTGTACGGTGGCACTCATCAGCTGCTTCATGACTATTACGCGTCGGATCGTAAATATGGTATCCATCTGGAATGGTTTGATGGATACACCGGGAGTGATTTCTCGGAATTTCTGAGCACCGTCATGGGGCAGTACACCAGTGAGATCGAAGAGGGGAGACGCGTCTTCGTATACATCGAGTCGCCCTGCAATCCCCACGGATATGTGCTGGACGTTCCGGGTATCTGTGAAATCGCCCATGCTGCGGGCGCTACCGCGATCCATGACGCCACGATCGCCACGCCGTTTCTGACGAAACCGCTCCAGCGCGAGAACCCGGATGAACGACCGGACTACGTCATCCACTCGTATACGAAAGACCTTACCGGTAATGGCAACGCCACGGCCGGCGTCGTGATCGGTCGTAACGAGCGCATGTTCATTCCCAAGGGGGAAACGGTCAGCGGTGTCTCCTGGGAAGACACGTTGTTCTGGGGAGTGTATTATGTCAAGGGAGCGTTTCTCGACGCGGACAAGGCCTTTGAAGTCATCAGCGGGATGAAAACCCTGGAGATGCGGTTGCTCCGAAAGTGTGCCAATACGGCCGTTCTTGCGCGGTTTCTCGCTTCGAATGAGCAGATCACCGTCTCGTGCAATGTCCTTGAGTCGAATCCCAATTACGCCACCCGTTCGAATGTCCTTCGGTATGGCCTGGCCGCGCCCCTGTTTACGGTCGATTTCGAGCGATCGGGGCTCTCCATTGAGGCCTTCACGCGCTTCTTCGACTCTCTCGCTCCGGCATTCAACCACCAGGTGAGTCTCGGTCAGAGTAACACGACCATCCTCTGCCCGGCGCTGACATCCCACTCCGAACTCGACCGTGAGTCCCTCGAGGAGGCCGACATCCGGCAGACCACGATTCGCATCTCGGTGGGCGATGAGAATCCGAAGGAACTGGCCGGGCATTTCGTGTCGGCGGCACGCATGTTCATCGATCCCGAAATAGCTGGCTTTACCCGCAAATTCATGTCTGACGGGGACCTGGACGCACTATTTCTTCAGACCAACCGGACGACGTACGACGCGTACTGGGCGAGCGGGCCGAAGGCAGCAGCCTTTCTCACCGAATCTTGACGCTGAAGAGGGATACTATCTTGTAACGATTATTTCAATCGGAAGACCTACGCGCGGAATGGAATTACTTTTGAGATGAACATGAGCATAGATATGACCGGGTTAGCCCGTATCAGGGACGCGATGATCAGTCCCGAGCAATATGTGGCGGAATGGAGGCAAAAAAACGACGAGTCCATGAAGGGACTCCAACCGGCCGAAAGAAAATACCGGTTTTATGCTCGCTATAACACCGAACGAGAGGCCGTCGTCGAGGCCAACTATCACATGCAGCCGGAAACGAAAAAGGCCGTCCTGGCGCTACCCGGAGGGTTAACGTGGATGTTCATTTCGGAAGATTGGTGCGTGGACTCGGCCTACAGCTTTCCGATCATCTCTCAAATGGCGGCGCTCAGAGACGATATCGCCTTCGGGATCATTCGGCGGGACGAACATCTCGACATCATGGACGGGTTTCTAACCAATGGTAAACGAAATATCCCGGTTTTTGCCTGCTTTGACCAGGATGGAAACCAGCTATTCAGATGGGGACCCATGCCCGGAAAGCTAGCCGAGTTGAGGCAGCAATTACGCGCAGAGGGCACGGAAGCTCGTGCGATCTCAGCCGCGAGTGTAGCATGGTATGCCGATTCGGGGTGGCTGGAAGTCGAAAAGGAACTGCTTCAGATTCTACGGGCGGTCACAAATCCAGAATATCGAGCCGTTTCCTGACGCCCGCAGAGAATCGAGGCCTGTCTGGAGGCAATCCCCATTCGGGTACGGGAAGATCGCTATTCGAAGCCTCGCCGAAACACCGTCTAGCCGGAAACGAAACACGCTGTTCATCGTACCCGCGCCTACCCATCAAAAAGACGCCCATCCCTGTAGAATAGTGAACGAAACCTGGACGAGAGCACACGACCTCGCGCTGATATTTATCGCCCTCGCGTACGGAACGGACAACGAACTCGATGATAGCGAGGTCGTCTCCGTTACCCGGGCTGTGCAGTCATGGCGCCCTGACACTCCAGAGGACGAAATCACTGAAATCGTACTTGAAGCGGTCGCCATATTCCTGTCGGGAGACGCGGAAGAAGAAGTGGCCCGATCCATTCAGTCGCTCAGAAAGACCCTCGACGTGGATCAACGGCGCAAAGCCCTTGCCAGCGCCGTCGACATCGCGGCCGCAGACGGGATCGTTCTGGACGCGGAAAAGAGTCTCATCACCGTGCTGTCGGATATCTGGGAAGTGGAACCGGCTGCGGATGCCTTCCAGACGGATCCGTCGGTGTCCGAGGAGGAGGGACCCGCGTGGAGCCTCCTTCATGATATTGCGCTCATGTATATCTCGGTAGCGGCGACGGCGGATGCGGGACTGAATGCAGAGACCCTGACGCGGCTCATGATGCAGCTACAGCAATGGGAACCTCAGATTTCTCCCGTAGAAATCCAGTCGGTGCTTCGGGATGCCCTCCATTTCTATGCGGAGGGAGCGTCGAGAGACGATCTGATGGAATCAAGCACGTCGATCGCAGAATGCCTCGTAAGAAGCCAGCGGCACAACATTCTCGTGGATCTCTGGACGTATATCGACCCGGAATCAGACGCAGCGACTTCTCAGACCGAATGGACAGAGACGCTGGCCAAGGCGTGGAACGTAGACATCCATCTTAGTTCGCCGGATTCGGTTAGCACTCCTGATGTATAACAT
>CAYLHF010000007.1:6680-16891 GCA_964383365.1 uncultured Rhodothermales bacterium
GTGAATCTGAGACATTTTGATGCGCTCGGCGATGAGTTTTCTCAGGACGGATCGAGTGAGCGGCAGCAATCCCAGAAGACCTGCCAGGTCGGTTATGACTCCCGGAGTGACCAGAAATGCCCCGGAGATTAAAATGATAACGCCATCGAGGAGCTGACTCCCGGGCAGCTGTCCAGACGCTAACGCCGTCTGAAACGAATTCCAGACTTTGAGACCCTGGGTTTTGGCCATGTACGAACCGAGCATTCCGGTAGTCAGGATCAACAGCACGGTACGGGAGAAACCGACTACGGCACCGATCTGGATGAGCAGATAGAGTTCTATGGCCGGAACGATAACAAACAGGGCCAGGAGGCGAGAAAACATACACATATCGATTGATTCGACGGAGTGTACGCCTGAGGCGCCTTTTTGCTGCATCCTGTTTGAATTATATCTACCGATAATAATAGTTATCGGAATATCTTTATCGTATATTGGGTGGTATACAAATGGTTTTGCACTCCAGATATGTCTCTGCCTACGATATCATCTACACTGCCGCCGTCGATACACTCCGAGCGATTGATCGACGTTTACCTCAAGCGGTTCGATCGGCCCCAGACGGTGCGATCATATCGATCTGATCTTGTTCACTTCTTTGGAACGGATGATGTCACTATCAAGGAAGTCCAGGAAATAAATTTCGTTCACATCAATCAGTACATCGCCTCCCTCGAGACAGATGGTCGTAAGGCAAGTACCATACGAAGACGCATTGCTGCCATACGAGGATTTTTCGACTGGCTGCACGCACTGGGAGCCATCGAGCGTAATCCCGCCCAGAAGCAGTTGATTCGGCGTGTCAGATCGTCGGATATGAAAGACCGTGTTATTCTATACCTGACATCTGCCCAGGCCGGCGACCTGGTATCGGCCACCAATCACGCTGGACGAGCCGCGATTCGCAACAGAGCCATGATTCTGACGATGCTGCACTGTGTACTCAGGCGGAGCGAAGTGGCCGCGATGGACGTCGAGCATATCCGACCAATCGGCAACTACTGGGTCCTCGATCTGCCGTCTACGAAAGGCGGCGCGGATCAGTATGTCAAGATTCCGGCACATGTAGTAGACGAATTGGATATGCATCGCGAACAGTACGGAATTGATTCCGGTCCGGTGTGGCGATCACTTGCATACAACAATAACGGAGGCCGTCTGTCGACGCGGTCGATCTACAATATTGTACACAGTACGGCTATCCTTGCTGGTTTACCGCAGATCGGTGCCCACACGCTCCGTCATACCGGGTGCACGCTCGCTATCGATGCAGGCGCATCCCTTCAGCAGGTACAGACGCACGCACGGCATAAGAATATTGAAACTACGATGGTCTATATTCATCAGCGAGACCGGCTTCGGGACAGTGCGGCTGATTTTATCCGGGTCCGTTCCGATACCCCGCAGGCCGAGGACGCGGAAGATAAATGACAGGTCTCATCCCACTCATTACCGGCCCGACGGCCGTCGGGAAAACGGATCTGTCGATTGATGTCGCGTTGACGCTCAAGGCACAGATCATCTCTGTTGACAGCCGTCAAATCTTCAGGCGACTCGATGTTGGGACGGCCAAGCCCGACTCCATGACACGGAAAAGGGTGAAACACCACCTTATTGACGAACTGGACCTGGATGATCCTCTGTCGGCCGGATCCTTCGCCGAGATGGCGGAATCACGCATATCGGACCTGATGAATCTGGATATTCGACCCGTGATCTGCGGAGGATCGACGCTTTATATCCATGCGCTCGTGCATGGAATCGACCGTACACCTCCGGCAAATATGGAGATACGAAAAGCCTTGAACGAGCGACTACTCACGGACGGGCCGGGCGTACTCTATGACGAACTCGTCGCCTGCGACCCGTTGTTTGCGTCAACGCTGGATCCGACCAAATCACAACGAATTGTTCGGGGACTCGAGGTGTTCAAAAATACGGGTAAACCGTTGTCTGATTATTTTGGAACGGCTTCGAATCCCGCGTACTCATACCGGATTATCGTCCTCAATCGGGACCGCTCGGTTCTGTATGACCGAATTAACGGTCGGGTCGTGGAGATGGTCGATAATGGCCTTGTCGACGAAGTGGCCGCTTTATTGGATTCCGGATACGACGAGACACATCCGGCCCTTCGCACGATAGGCTATTCGGAGGCATTCGCCTATCTGAGGAAGGAAATTTCACGCGACGTAATGATTGCTCTCATTCAGCGAAATACCCGGAGATATGCCAAACGGCAGCTGACCTGGTTCCGGCGTTACGAAAACGCAATCTGGCTCAACCTGGACGATCCTGTTGATATCGAGTCTCTGGTCGCAGCAATCATGAAGCCTTAAGAGGTGCCGGGACTCAACAGGAAATAGGCTTTTCGGTGAATCGGGTGAAATCGCTCCTCGAACGACTCGATAGTAGCTCCCTCCGACCGAAACAGTTCACCCCACTCATCACTCTTCCGAAAAAGGAGCGACTCCTCTTGTTCAGTCATTTTGCCTCGGGATCGAAGCCGATTGAAGAGCGGATCCAGGACACAGAGCATCCGGTGCTCATATTCCCACCGAAACACAGATTCTATTACCAGAACGCCCTTTGAGGAAACGCGTAGCGCTTCGCGCAAGACCGCCAGATCGTCCTCGCAATGATGGAGGACGAAGTACAATATGGTGTAGTCATACGCATTATCCCCGGCAGGAATACTGGTCCCGTCATAGATTATGAACGGAAGATCCACCGTGTGATAATCGACGACATCCATGAGCTCAATACGAGCTCCGGTCAGGTGCACGAGCGAACGGGAGACGTATCCCTCCCCTGCCCCTAGATCCAGTATGGAATCTTCGCTTGTCAAGGATACCAGCTTCAGCAAATCACGCGCTTTGAGGTGGGAGCGAATGCTCTGGAGCGCAACCAATCCCTCCCACCAACGATGGGCGATAAACAAAATCAGTGCACCGGACCAGCCGAGAACAACGAACGCCCAATACGGACCGTCCACGTACAGGAGATAGGTCCCCATGGCCAGGAATGATAACCACTGCCAGTGCACAGCCGGGCGCTCCAGGACAGCCACGCACACCAGAAGACCTACGAGGTACCACGGGTGAACGGTAGTTGCAGTGAGAAGAAACGCGCCAATAATCAGGAGAGCCGTCGTTGCCAGACGCGGCATGAATTTCCAGTCGAACACATAAATCGCTGCCACGGTGGCAAAAAACAGCATCCGAAAGAGTGGTCCCAGCTGCTTGGACCAGTCGTCTCCGGTCGCAATCAATAACAGTTTCTTTATCGCCAGATACGGTCCGGCGTTGAATTCGAAGTATCTGACGTAGAGTTGGAGCGATTCTCCTATATGGGTGGCCACGTACGGAGCGGCGAACGGGATGGCCGGAACGACGATCACACCGAGGGAGATGACGAGACTTTTCCACCCGTAGCGTCGCCAGAGGACCGGCAGGATGAAAAATGGATAGAGCTTCACCCATCCTGCGGCTGTAATCAGAGCCGTTCCCAGCCCAACCCGGCCCCTCTGTGCCGACACGAGACCCACGCCGAGCAACAAGACCAGGAGTGCGTCTGTGTGCCCCTGCCCGGCAGACGCATAGATAAGCACCGGATTGAGAGACAGCAGCAGAATGGCCCGGGCACCCAGAAAACGCGCCAGAATCGATAGTCCGGCCAGTTCGGCAGCAAGAAATACTCCCTTGATGACATAATAACTCGGCACCCAATCGCCCTGAAAAACCAGCCCTCCGAGTGCAAATATATACTGAGAGACGGGTGGATAGACCGAGTAGAAGTCGGTCGAGTTTAGCTGCTGAAACAGCTCCCCCGCTTGAAATTCAGAAAGAAAAGGGGCTGACGGAACGTATCGGTACGGATTGATTCCGTCGACGACCAGGATGCCATCCCAGATGTAGCGGAAGGAATCATCAGACAGCGACGGAAGCAATGGAAAAACGACCAACCGGACGATGAGGGCTGCGAGTAGTATGGTTCCGACGCCCACCCGGTCGCGAATCCAGAGCGTATAGACGAGTGGCCCGGTGGCCAGAACAGCGAGCACAAATGGCCATCTGAGCGCAGGATCGTGGGCAAAATAGCCGCTGAGCCCAAAGAGAACGACGATTGCCGCGAGGAGAACATAATCGACGAGTTGCGCACGGAGAGGTTTCACCGTCAGGTCCTGTGAAATATCATTCCCAGTTTGCATCCATTTTCTTCGAATCGGACCTCGTCCGCCAGTTCCTCGATCAGAAAGATACCTCTTCCTCCGTCCGAATAGAGTTGATCTCCTGCAAGCGGATCGGCTATCCGGGATCGATCGAACCCTCTGCCCTCATCCCTGACCCAGACTTCACAGGCCTTGTCGTTCAGGATGAAATCGACAAAGACCGATTTCGAGACGTCCAGTTTATTACCGTGCTCCATGGCATTCGTGACTGCCTCACTCGTCAGCAGAACGATCTTGTAGACAAACTCTTCATCCTCGATGTGTCGGGTGTAGAACGCCTCTGCTTCATCAACGGCTTCTTCCAGGCGGCTGAAATCACTGGTAAGGACCAGCTGACGGTGCTTGTCGGACTGTTCAGAGGATGAATTCAACTGTTCTATTCTCGATTGAGATCAATGGATATCCGGGTTAGGGTCAAAATACGAAAATCAATCTATGGATTAGGCGGTCATTCAGTGACTGGAATCAGGCCTGCCATCTCCTGCGCGAGTCGCCGCCGATGCAATGACCGTACAAACGCCTCGTTAACTTCGGGTAGTCCCCCGGACAAGACGCTTTCGGCAAGAGATCGAATGGCATCGGCCGCTCCGTCCTCGTCGTCGGGGTCCACGACGACACCGTTACCGTATCGTCTGATATCTTCGGCTGCTACGCCCTCAGGGACAAGGCCCAATACGGGTTTTCGTGTGCCGAAATACTCGTAAAGTTTTCCCGTGGAGATGCCATCGGCACCGGGAGCCTGTCCGATTGTCATCCAGAGAATATCCGAATCGAACAGGCACTCTATGCTCTTCTTGTGCTCCATGTACCCTTCGTAGATCACGACGTCATCCAGTTTCAGGTCATGGATCATCGTCATGACATAGTCCGGAAGCAGACCAATAAATCTCGCCCTGATGACGTTTCGCAACGAAGGACTCTCTTCGAGCACGCGGGCGAGCCCGGCCAGGAAGGTATCAGGGCGTTGTACGTCATAAAAGACCCCCGTATAGACGAATGTTACGGTGGAGGAATCGACACGAGCGACTGTTTTTGGGTCCAAACTGCTCATTTCGGTGGCTCTATGCGATACAGCGTCGTCATACCCGTGAGAAATAACGCTTACATCCTCGGCGCCGAGTAGCTCCGCCCCCCGTTCAAGTATCTTGGTTCGGATAGATTCGTTGATGACGGTGACATGGGTGGCCCGCGAAAGAGCGAAGCGTTCCATCCTGGCAGCCAGATCCCGGTGCATCCGGGTCGGATAGGAATGTCTTGGATTCGAGATCCAGTCGTCCCGGTAGTCCAGAATCAGGGGAATACCATACGGTCGGGCCAGGAGCGCCCCGATCAGATGCGACGTATAGGGCGGTGCACTGGAGATGATGGCATCGAAGCGCTTCTCCGTGAGCAGTCTTCTTCCACGAATGAGAGCGAATGGTAGCCAACCTATTTTGTTATCAGGCTGAAACACTGTCTGACTGAGTCGGGTCAGGAATCCCGACGAATCGGCACTGGAAAGAGGAACCGTCTTTTTTCCAAACGCCCGGGTGGGGTCGCACGATGATGTCCGTTCGATTCGAACCCCTGCCTCCTCGACCGTATCCAACAGACCCTGGTCGAAGGCAAAGTAAGCAGAGGGTTTTGCCGTCAGTACCGTCACATTCCATCCGTCCTTGGCCAGGTAGCGTGACAGGCTCGCCGTCCGCTGGACACCGCTCATCCCGAGCGGCGGGAAATAATAGGCGATCAGAAGAAGACTGCGTTCAGGCGTCACTCGTTTTTCTGATTGATGTGCCATAGACCAATCCGTGTGGCTAAGTCTTCCCTGCTCGTCCCAGGAATCAGCTGGTGAGCGCTACTTGAACGACGCGATATCTGCCAGTGGTTTTCGGTGTATATCCGGGACCACGGCATCTACGGCCGGGTAACCAACCACCAGCAGCAAAAAGGCACGTTCATTTGCCGGACGTCCCAGAACTTCGCTAAGGAATCCCATCGGACTCGGCGTGTGAGTGAGCGTGGAAAGTCCACAGCGGTGCAACGCGCTGATGAGTAAACCGGTGGCGATACCCACGGATTCCTGTACATAATAGTTTTTATTCTTCTGACCCGTTGTCGTCACGTCATAACTCCGGGCAAATATCGCCACCAGAGCAGGGGCGGTCTCCAGAAACGATTTGTGTTCGTCCGTTCCGAGTGGCGCCAGAGCCTTGAGCCAGGATTCCGGTGCCCGCTCGTTGTAAAACGCTCGTTCTTCCTTTTCCGCAGCTTCGCGAACCAACGACTTCACGTCCGGGTCCGTTACTACGACGAAATGCCAGGGCTGTCGATGAGCTCCGCTCGGGGCGGTTGAGGCAGCCTCTATACAGTCTTCAATCACTCCAGCGGGAATGGCCTTCGAACTGAAGTCCCGTACCGTACGTCGGCCGGAATACTCATTCCGAACGCGGGTAGCTACCGTCTGCGTCTCTTCCGGTGACAGGACAATCGGATGCGAGAAAGGGATAAATCCTGTTTTTGTCATCTCATCATTAAAGAATCGTGAGGTGTGTTCCGGAGGTATTCAAGACATCACATCCGGTCGCCGTGATACGTATCATATTTTCTATTCGGATTCCGTACCTGCCTTTTCTATACACTCCGGGCTCTATGGTGATCACCGTATCGCGCGCAAGAGTATCCATGTTTCTGGCGTTGACACCCGGCCATTCGTGAATTTCCAGACCCACTCCGTGACCGAGGCCGTGGGTAAAATACTCTCCCACACCAGCCATTGACAGCCGATTTCGTGCTATTTCGTCCAGGGATCGGGAAGAAATACCGGCTTTCGCATCAGATGTGGCTACGTGAAGGGCATCTTCTACGACCTGATAGGCCTCCAGAACGTCTTCATCTGGCGTGCCGACAGAAAACATGCGCGTGATATCCGAGCAATATCCATCAACCTTACATCCGAAGTCGACGAGTATCACCTCTCGCTCTTTCAATTTTCGGTTTCCGGGGCGTGCATGCGGAAGTGCGGCATGAGAGCCGAAAGCAACGATTGTATTGAACGATGGACCCTCGGCACCAAGCTGTCGATGGCTGTAATCCAATTCAGTTGCGAGATCCATCTCCGACATTCCCGGAACGATCACTTCGTGCGCCTTTTCCAGGACTGATTCCGACAGTGCGAGGGCTCTTCTTATACTGGCGACTTCATCGTCGGTCTTCCGTGCCCGGAGTGCGTAGAGCATTCCATCTGCGAATGAGAAGGCGATTTCAGGTCCGGACACCTCTCTAAGATGTTCCAGTTGAGACAGTGTGACGATATCACCCTGAACAAGGATGGTCCGGAGGTCGCTCGCCGCCAAATAGGACCCGATGGCTGGCGTCCGGTCGCCCTGAACGACGCATACGTCGACTGTTGGTGCCTCCGCTTCTGCCTGCACGGTATACCGACCGTCTGTGAATAGAGTCGCCGTGTTCTCTTCGACGAGCAGAACGCCGCTTGAACCGGTAAAACCGCAACTCCATCGTATATCGTACCGACTATGAAGCAGAATGGCATGCGGGCCCGAGATTTCGAGCCGAGACCGAATGCGCTGGAGCCGTTGAGCATGTGGAGCAGCCATTACGTTGTCAACTGCCTGTGCTGTAATTGGGCGCCTCCTTCGTGATAAAGATGTTGTGGGGATGACTTTCTCTGTACCCGGATGCAGTGATGCGTACAAATCGCCCCTTGTTCTCGAGCGCTTCAATCGATTCGCTTCCGCAATATCCCATGGCAGCTCTCAATCCTCCCAGCATCTGGTAGACCACTTCGTGAAGCGTTCCTCCGTAGGGAACGCGCCCCTCGATACCTTCCGGAACGAGTTTCTTGATGTCATCCTCCACATCCTGAAAATATCGATCCTTGCTTCCGTCCTCCATCGCACCGATCGATCCCATTCCCCGATAGCTCTTATACTTTCTTCCATCCAACAGAATGGTCTCCCCCGGGCTCTCCTCTACCCGGGCGAACAGCCCGCCGACCATCACGCTGCTTGCTCCGGCCACAAGTGCCTTTGGAATATCGCCTGTGTGCCGAATACCACCGTCGGCAATGATTGGTATACCATGTTTCCTGCCCACACGGGCACACTCCAATACAGCGGTCAGCTGTGGCATCCCCACACCTGCGACGATGCGTGTCGTGCAGATGGACCCGGGTCCGATTCCAACCTTTATGCCGTCTGCTCCGGCAGCGATCAAATCCTCGGTAGCCTCTGCCGTCGCAACATTTCCGGCAATTACGTCCAATTCCGGAAACGCCTGTTTGGCGGCCTCAACTGACTGAAGCACACCGCTGCTGTGGCCGTGAGCCGTGTCGATCGTGATGAAATCGACGCCTGCTTCTGCCAGCCCTGTTATCCGCTCGAGCATATCCGATGTGACACCCACCGCTGCGCCGACGCGCAATCTGCCGTGTGAGTCTTTACATGCGATCGGAAACTGTCTCTTCTTCTGAATATCCTTGAACGTAATCAGCCCCTGCAAAATGCCTTCGTCATCGACAACAGGTAATTTTTCGATCTTGTGGGTCTGCAAGAGCGCTTCTGCCTCTTCCAGAGTCGTCCCGACCGGTGCCGTTATGAGGGGCGTAGGGGTCATGATTTCTCCAAGCCGCGCCCCTCCGTCCATCTGAAAACGGAGATCACGATTGGTCACGATTCCAACCAGGCGATTCTCGTTATCCACGACTGGAATCCCCCCTATTGAGAACCGTGCCATCTGGGCCCGGGCGTCGCTTACCCGGTCGGTAGGCGAAAGAGTGACAGGATCCAGGATCATGCCGCTCTCCGACCGCTTGACGCGCCGGACTTCCTCTGCCTGACGTTCGATCGACATATTCTTGTGTAACACCCCTATACCCCCTTCCCGGGCCAGCGCGATGGCCAGATCAGACTCCGTCACCGTATCCATGGCCGCCGACAGGATCGGGATATTCAATCCAATGGTACGCGTCAGACGCGTGGCGGCAGACACGTCCCTGGGCATGACGGTTGATTTCCTCGGAACGAGCAATACGTCGTCGTACGTAAGTCCTTCGCCGATTATCTTGCTATCCTCTTTCATTGACATCCTTGTATGACAACGCCCGCGATTCCTGACCGCAGGCGCACATTATAATTTTACGAGCCTGTATAATTTCAGAATTTCCTCACGGGTCAGTCGCCGCCATTTTCCGCGGCGAATCCCTTTCGTCGTGAGACCCGCGTACCGGAATCGTTCCAACTCGGATACTTCGCTTCCGATGGCTTCAAACATACGTCTTATTTGTCTGTTTCTGCCTTCGTGAATAGACAGCGCAATCGTTCGCTGCGTCTTATCCTCGAGGCGGGCAACCTGGTCTGCAGTGGCAGGACCGTCTTCGAGTTCAACGCCTGTTTCCAACGATTCAAGATCCCGCTTCGTGAGCCTGTCCCTGGCTTTTACTTTGTAATATTTCTCTACCTCATAAGAGGGGTGCATCAAACGATGTGCAAGCTTCCCATCATTGGTCAACAGCAGAACTCCCATCGTATTCCGGTCCAGTCTTCCGACCGGAAAGAGCCCGATTCCCTTCAGATCAGTCGCGCTGATGAGGTCCAGTACGGACTTTCTTCCCCGTTCATCACTCGTAGACGTAATCGTGTCCGTCGGCTTGTTGAGCAGTATGTAGACGTGGTCGGCCGGAGATATTCTCCTGCCGTCGACGAGGACCTCATCTCCAGATTGAACACGAACGCCGAATTCCGAGATTACGGTGCCATTGACCTGGACCTTTCCCTCTGAGATGAGCACATCAGCGTCTCGCCGTGAGCAGATCCCGGAACGCGCGATATATCGGTTCAGCCGCATGAGCGAAGCTGCGGGATTGTCCGGGTCTGGAGTCGCCGTCGCTTTGCGTGGAGCCGCCTTGCCTGGAGCCGCCGTCGCTTTGCGGGGAGCCGCC
>CAYLHF010000007.1:16991-28942 GCA_964383365.1 uncultured Rhodothermales bacterium
GGAGCCGCCGTGCTACGACGTGGACTACTACGGGCCGTGCTGGTACGGTTCTCAGATTTGCTGTCGGAGGAGTTCTTGTTGCTCACCGGGTTTTTCAAGCCAGACGCCTTCTTGCCACCCGGCGCACGCTCGGTATCGCGACGCCGCTTGCTCGCCGCAGACCATGGAGACTCGACGTTCTCCTTTTTATTCCGCTTCGGGACCTTCTTTTTCGTCATCCTTTACCTTCTCGTCAATTTCAGCTAATCCCGATGTCATAAGCAGTTTTGCGCGCTCCTTCTGGAACGAAGGATCATCAAGAATGGACTCTATTTCCCTCAGATTCGGCAAATCGGCACTGGAATTGAGTCCAAACATCTCCAAAAAACGATCCGTGGTTCCGTACAGAAGCGGTCGACCGATCGTTTCAGATCGACCCACAACGTCAATAATTCCATACTCCAGCAATTTCCGAAGCGTATAGTCGGAATCTACCCCACGAACAAACTCCAGGGCCGTTCTTGTCGTCGGCTGTTGATAGGCAATGATGGCAACGGTCTCCAACAGGGATCGGGTGAGTCGTTTCTTCTTACTCGATGTCAGCATGGCCTGAATGTACCCGGTCATCTCCGGAATCGTCGCAATCCGATAGCCCCCTGCCCACCGCTGGATTCTAAACGTCCTGGCCGACAGGTCATACCAGTCATTAATGTTGTTGACTGCGGTATCGATTGCATCGGAATCGGGCGTATCTTCGCCGCTTATGTCACTGAATATCCGCGCGATTGCCGCTGCAGGGATGGGTTCGTCGGCAGCAAAGATCAATGCTTCCGCAACCTGTTCGAGATGTGTAGGTCCGAGCCGATCGATCTGATCGGGTCTGGTATTGTCTTGGGGCGGCCTATCCGGATCTTCCATACGTATGTTGCTGAAAAACAAAGGACCAGTTTATCTGGCCCTCACTGTCAGAGTGAGGTATCGGGTGGTAGAGACAGAGAAAAATCGTTCGCTGATCCTCCAAAATATAGTACAATCGTGCCAGACTTTGCCATCTCAAGTACGGCAAGAAACGTCGTAATGATGAAGGATTTAGATCTATTTACGGCCAACTCTACAAATGATTTCCGGTCGTCGACTGAAAGGGACTGAATCAGATAATCACGCTGTTGTTCGATAGAGAATGTCTCAGACTCCACCTGATGCAATATTTCATCGGGTGTTTCCGTGAGAACTCTCTTCAGTGCAGATATCAGATCAAATATGGACGCATCGACGAGTTCTTCCTCAGGCCGCTCCACCGTATAAAGCGCTGATGAGGCCGCACCTCGGGCATGTTGACTGGATCTCTCATCCAGACTCTCCTCGAGTATTTGGGAGGCTTCTTTAAACCGGATGTATTCGAGAAGGCGTTCCACAAGTTCCTGTCTTGGATCGAGCGGCAGCCCCTCTTCATCGAGTTCCTTCGTCGGTAGTAGCGTCCGCGCCTTGATATTAATCAGCACCGACGCCATGTAGAGAAAGTCGCCAACACCGTCAAGATCGATCGTTTCGAGGTATCGGACATACTCCAGGAATTCGTCGGCGATATTCGAGATGGGAATATCATAAATGTCCAACTCGTCCCTCCGTATAAAGAACAACAGAAGATCGAGCGGACCCTCAAACTGCTGAAGAGTAACTTTATACATAGTCTTCCCGGGAACGGCTTAACCTGATATTACGTGCGATCACTATCCCGAAACCAGTCGACCGTTTTTCTGAGTCCGGATTCCAGATCGACTTCTGGACTCCAGTCCAACACGGACGAGGCGTGCGCGTACGATAGAACGCTTCGCTCCTGTTCACCGGGCATACCAGGGCCATGGTTTTCGGAAACTTCTCCGGTGGTAAGTCGGGCGATGATTCGAAACAATTCATTGACCGACGTCTCTTTTCCGGTTCCAATATTGATGATATCTGAACCCCGCAGGTCGAGCGCTGAAAGATTGGCCCGAACAACATCTCCAACAAAGACATAATCGCGGGTCTGACTTCCATCGCCGTTGATTACCGCCTCCGCCCCGGAGAGCATTCTCTGGCTGAATATGGCGACCACTCCAGCCTCCCCGTGCGGGTTCTGTCGCGGCCCATACACATTACTGTATCGTAGAGCTACGTAAGGAATGCCGTAGGTGTGCTCGTAGTAAGCTAAATACTTCTCCGAACACAACTTTGTTATTCCGTACGGAGACAACGGTTTAAGGGGGTGCTGCTCATCCTGCGGTGCGTAGGTGGGTTCACCATAAATAGCTCCTCCGGTAGAGGCGAAGACCACTTTCTGAAGGCCACTTTTTCTTCCGGCTTCGAGAAGATTCAGAAAGCCGCGAACGTTCACATCGGCGTCAAAGGAAGGATCGGCGACACTCTTTCGGACATCCATCTGTGCGGCATGATGAATCATGGCATCGAATTGGTGTGTACCGAAAAGCTCGCCGATGGCCGGATCACGAATGTCCATCTCGTGAAATGTCGCGTCCGGATGGATGTTAGCCAATCGACCACCGGACATATTATCTATGACGTGTACGTCTTTTCCTCGGCCGATGAGCGCGTCAACAATCGTCGAGCCGATAAATCCTGCGCCTCCTGTGACGACAATCTTTTGCATAGCACGTATTTACTGCGATTTATGTCGTGGACTCTGGCCGAAGGGCCACGATAGAAAATGCCTCCCTGTCGAATAATTCCCCGGCAACCGACTGTAGTTCTTCGGCCGTGACTGCGTCGATGGACGCAACAATCTCGTCCATGGAAAAGAATCGGTTGTAATATAATTCCTGGCGCCCGATTCGCATCATTCGACTTCCCATTCCCTCAAGACCCAACATAATCGAGCCTTTCACCTGATTCTTAATTTGCTTCAGCTTCCTCGGCGTTATCTGCAAATGGACCAATTTCTTGAGCTCGCGGAAGAGCAGTTGCCGGGCCCGATCGAGATTTTTTTCGTCTGTACCCATATACACACCGAAATCGCCCGTATCAGAGTACATATTGGCAAAAGAGTATATGTTGTAGCAGAACCCGTACTTCTCTCGAATATTTTGATTCAGCAGGCTGGACATTCCGCCACCCAGCAGCGTATTCAGCACCGATAGAGAGACCCTGTCCTTGTGGTGAACATTGAATGCCCGGCGACCCAGAAGTAGATGGGCCTGTTGAATAGGCCTCTTCCTCGAGGTTTCTTCTGCTCGATACGTACCGATGGGTACCTCGATCCTGGGACCGGGTTTTCTGTCAAAATCCCGAAAAGCCCGTGCCACGTGTGTGACGACTCGGTCATGTTCGGCATTTCCCGAAACGGCGACAACAATCCGATCCGGTGTGTAGTGCTCATCAAGAAACCCGACCAACCGATTGCGATCAAAAGACCGGACGGATTCTTCAGTGCCGATGATTGGTCTTCCCAGCGGATGATCAGAAAACAGGGACTTTTCAAGGAGATCGAACGCGTAGTCCTCCGGACTGTCCGCGTACATCTTCATCTCTTCGACGACGACGTCCTTCTCCTTCTCCAGATCTTTTTCTGGAAACGTAGGCCCCGAGACGAGATCACAGACGGTCTCGATGGCTCTTCCAAGGTGTTCGTCAAGGGCCCGTGAATAGAAACAGGTATACTCTTTGGTGGTGAAGGCATTCAGGTAGCCTCCGACGCTTTCCATTCGTTGAGCTATCTGGTGCATTCGCCGGGTTCGGGTGCCCTTGAACACCATGTGCTCTATAAAATGGCACATACCCGAATCGGATGCATCTTCGTCCCGGCTTCCTGCGTGAATCCAGACTCCGACCGAGACAGAACGTACAGAAGGTACTTTCTCCGAGATTATCCGGATTCCACTCGGTAATGTTGTTTTTTGATACAATTCGCTCATCAATCCGGGGCTAAAACAACGTCTATATCTGCCGGATAGCAAGAGGGCGGAGGCTTCCAGCCTCCGCCCTCCCTTCTATCCACATGTCTCTCGATGGCCGCCTGTTTGGCCGGCCCGGAAACAGGAAAGGATTAGCGCCGACCTCCGCCATCGCGTCTGTCACCACCACGTCCCCGGTTATCCCGTCCCCGATTATCGCGACCTCGACCGCCACCTCCATGCCGACCGCCGCCTCTGCGGTCATTTCTTGGAGGACGCTCTTCATAGCCTTCCGGCTTCTCAAGGAATGGTTTGCGGCTGAATCGCAATTTCCCGTCGTCGCGAACTTCGATGAGTTTAACCTTCACCTTGTCCCCGACCTGAACATACTCGTCTACGTTGTCTACATAACCGTAGTCCAGTTCCGAAACGTGCAGGAGGCCTTCTTTTCCGGGCATGATCTCGATGATAGCACCGAAGCCTTCGACTTTCCGGACAGTTCCTTCATAATCTTCTCCTTCCTCGGGTACGGTGACGATCCCTTTGACGATGGCGAGTGCCGCAGCTGCGTCCTCTCCGTTGGTCGCAGCAATCGTCACGTGTCCAACACCATCTTCTTCCGAGATCTCTACGACCGTATTGGTATCGCGTTGAATTCCCTGAATAATTTTCCCGCCGGGACCGATGACGGCTCCGATAAAGTTTGAATCGATGGTGATTCGTGTGAGCCGAGGGGCAAATGGAGAAAGGTCCTCACGAGCCTCTTTGATCTCCTCGTCCATGATATCGAGAATATGGAGTCTCCCGTCCCTGGCCTGATGAAGAGCTGCTTCCAGCACATCTCGCGTCAGTCCCTGAATCTTGATGTCCATCTGACATGCGGTGATCCCATCTCTGGTTCCAGTCAGCTTGAAATCCATATCGCCAAGATGATCCTCGGTGCCAAGGATATCGCTCAAAATAGCCGTTCTGGATCCATCCGAGATTAGACCCATCGCGATTCCGGCAACCGGCTTCTTGACTGGAACACCCGCGTCCATGAGCGCCATGGATCCTGAGCACACGCTGGCCATTGATGACGATCCATTCGATTCCAACACATCCGCATTGATGCGAATGGCATAGGGAAACGTATCCATATCAGGAAGCATCTTGCTCAAAGCTCGCTCGGCAAGCATCCCGTGTCCTATCTCACGACGCCCCGGGCCTCGTAAGAACTTGGCTTCACCGACGCTGAACGGCGGGAAGCTGTAGTGCAGATAAAATCTGCGGTCAGTCGTATCGAATACCTGGTCCACCGCCTGCATGTCGCGTCCGGTACCGAGCGTGACGGAAGCCATTACCTGGGTTTCTCCCCTCGTAAAGACGGATGAACCGTGGACTCTGGGCAGGTAGTTCGTATCCGTCCAAATGGCTCTGACATCGGTTACAGAACGTCCATCTATCCGCTTCCCGTCCGAGAGAATCATCTCTCTGATAATCTCTTTTTCGACGATTCCGACGGCTTCCTTGATATCCGAAGCTGTATACCCGTCTTCTGTAGCGTCGTTTTCGCCGAGGAAATGAGTCACGGTCTCCTTCTTGATCTCACTGATTCCCCCGTAGAAACTCTCTTTATCGTACGGAGCCGAGACGTGCGCCCTGAGTGTCTCACTCGCGTAGTCACGAACCAGCGCTACCGCTCCTTCCGTCGGGAGAACGACCGAATATTCAAACGTTTTTGGACCGCCGGCTGCTGCTACCAGGTCATTTTGAAGCGCACAGAGCTTTTTAATCGCCTCGTGACCTATCTCCAGCGCATCGAGCATCTCCGCTTCAGAGATCTCGTTCATTTCGCCTTCGACCATGATGATGGCATCCATTTTTCCGGCAACGATCAGATCGATGTCGGACGCTTCCATATCCGGAATGGATGGATTGACGACCAGTTCTCCATCTACACGTCCGACCCGTACTTCGGCGATCGGACCTTCGAAGGGAGCACCTGCGAGGCTGAGTGCGGCAGAAGCCCCCACTCCGGCAAGAACATCTCCGTCGATTTCGGGATCGGCCGAAATTACCGACGCAATGACCTGAACTTCGTTAAAGAATCCATCTGTAAACATCGGACGCAGCGCGCGATCAACGAGTCGCGAGGATAGAATCTCTTTGTCAGTTGACCGTCCTTCCCGCTTGATGAATCCGCCGGGGATCTTGCCACCGGCTGAAAATTTTTCTCTGTAGTCTACCGTCAGAGGGAAAAAGCTCTGCCCTTCCCTTGCTTCCGTGTTCAGCACAGCTGTGCATAGTACCATCGTGTCTCCCTGCCTGACGACTACGGCGCCAGATGCCTGCTTTGCAAGTCTTCCTGTTTCGAGAGAGATGGATTTTCCAGGCCCTATCTCCACGGCCTGCGTAATTGCTTTTGACATGTTGTCTTCTGTTCTTCTTGGTTTTCTTCTCTTTACCTACACCTTCTTCGCACCGTGATCACCGTCTCCTCTTCGCAGTTGTTGCATTTCGAGAGATTATAAAAACGGATGAAAGAGGGGCGGCACCGTTCAAGTTGAACGATGCCGCCTCTTCAAATGTGTTACTTCCTGATGCCCAACTCGGCGATAATACTCCTGTATCGAGTGATATCCTCTGATACGAGGTAATTCAGGAGCCGACGTCTCTTACCGACCAGTTTCAACAGGCCACGCCGCGTGGAGTGGTCCTTCGGGTGCCCTTTTAAATGCTCGGTGAGTTCCGTAATGCGTTTACTGAATATGGCGATCTGGACTTCCGGAGTTCCGGTATCCGAATCAGTCTTGCCGTATGTCTGGACCAGGTCTTTCTTTTTCTCTTTGGATAACATTCAGAGATCCTCTTTAGATTAATACCATGCTAAAGAAGAACCCGATTCCCTGGAAGGGGCTATCGAATTCAATCTGATCGAACGTGTGTTTTACGTTCTTCGTACAGCACTTTCTGTACAATCGTCGTGCAACGCTCTCTATCTCGTTTTAGTTGCATCACCAGTTGCTCAATGCCCTCAAATCTTATCTCATCTCGCAATCTGGACACGAATTCTAGGTGAACTCTGGATTTATACAAGTCTGAATCAAAGTTCAGAAGGTGAACCTCCAGATGTTGTCCTTCGTTTTCGAACGTTGGACGTTTACCGATATTCATCATCCCGATGTAGGAATTGTTTTCAACCGTGACAATGACGGCATACACCCCTGTGGCGGGGATGACTTTTCTTTCGTCAATCAGGTCCAGATTTGCTGTCGGAAAACCGATGGATCGCCCTCGGCCGACTCCTTTGATCACTCCCGCCGAAAAGCCATACCGATATCCGAGAGACTCTCCCGCCGTCTCGACATCGCCGTCTTCTGTGAGGAGTCGCCTGATCTCAGTGGACGATATCGCATCGTCATTGAGCGACACCGCAGGGACGACCGTAACTCCAAATCCTGATTCGGAGCCCATCGATTTCAGTAATTCAGCATTGCCCGATCTGGATTTACCGAATACGTGATCATACCCAATCACGATATGTTTCATTCCGATTCGCTTGATCAAGAGGTCACGGACAAATTCGTATCCACTGAGAGACGCTATTTCTTTGTCAAACGGAATCGAAATAAACTGGTCGAGTCCGAGATCCCTGCATCGAGCGATTCGTTCTTCCGTGGAAGTGAGTAGAGAAATGGCCTTCCCCATAAGGACTTCCCGTGGGTGCCGGTCAAACGTGACAACGGTACTCGCCAGATCAAACTTCTTACCCATCTGACGGACGATTTCGAGTAATTCGACATGCCCCCGATGGATTCCATCGTACGTCCCAACCGTCACAATTGACGGCGTATCAGGTTTCAGTTCACCGATATTCGAAAATACTCGCATTCAGGCGTTTCTTTGTCCGGATGGCCCCGGAGAGCCCGCGATCTGTTCCGTAAGCGTTTCCAACCTCCACGCCTGATCTATCGTGACCGCCCCGATTCGCGTACGACGAAGCGACGTTAAATGTGCTCCAACTCCGAGTTTCTGCCCGAATTCGTGTACAATACTTCGTACATACGTCCCGGAAGAGCACCGCAGCACAAATGAAATATCGTTTCCTCCTGGCTCTTCCAGGTTAAAAGAGGATACTGTTACCACCCGCATGGGCGTCTTCAGGCGTTCTCCTCGTCGGGCTTTCTTGTAGAGTCTTTCCCCTCCCATGCGGACGGCGGAATACATGGGTGTCGATTGTATCAGTGTACCCAGGAATTCAAGACGTCCGTTTTCGATGTCTTCTGCAGTAATATGGGACGTATCGCGTTTCTCCAGGACCGGAGTTTCCGAATCGTATGATGCAGTCGTCTCACCCAGACGCATGACCCCCTCGTAGGTTTTCTCCTCTTCGAGGATAAATCGCATGGTCTTCGTAGCACGTCCGATAAGACAGATCAACAGGCCCGTTGCCAGAGGATCCAGCGTGCCCGCGTGACCGAGTTTTTTGTCCGGCAGAAGACGTTTTAACTGGCGAATGACATCATACGAGGAAATTCCAGTCGGTTTGTCGACCGGTAGAATCACGCTATCCCACAATTCGGGCAGTTCCGGATACGCACAGAGATCGGAATCGACTGAACTGCGGGTCACGCGCGTCATGGCACTGCTCGGCAATGGTGGACTCACTTTTCCTTTTCCGCTCCGTGTATCTGACCGAACAACTCGTCGAGACGCATTGCTTTTTCAAGCGTATCGTCGAGATGAAACCGAAGCTCTGGAACGCCCTTCAGCTGATGCCGAATGTTGCGTGCAAGATGGGTGCGAATTCGCGCCGTCAGTCCGAGCAGGCGAGAGAGCACTGCATCTTTGATTTCTTTGTCATCTCCAAGAATGCTTACGTACACGTATGCGATGGAAAGATCACGCGTTACACGAACACCGGTAACGGTAATCATCGGCTGGAGAATATCACCGTATTCGAGAGACAAAATGCCAGCGATTTCGCGCTGCAACATACTCGAAACACGGTCGGTGCGGATACTCATGCTATCGATTCGGAAAAGACGTGATCAGGACAGGTAAGAAATCAGGTGATCGGTTCGAGTTTTCTCTTCTTCTCAACGATCTCATACGCCTCGATCTGGTCTCCAACCTTGATGTCATTAAAATTCTCGATGGCGATTCCACACTCATATCCACTCTGTACGTCCCGTACGTCATCCTTGAACCGACGCAATGAACTCAGTGAACCATCATAAATAACGATACCGTCGCGAATGAGATGAATGGTATCCGACCGTTTTATCTTGCCTTCCTGCACAAAACAACCGGCAATCGTGCCTGCTTTTGGCACCTTGAAAATATCTCGTACTTCGACGGTCGAAGTGATATTTTCCAGCTTTTCGGGTGAAAGAAGCCCCTCGAGGGCATCGTGAACCTCTTCAATCGCCTGATAGATAACCGAATACAGTCGGATGTCAATTTCCTCGCGCTCGGCCAACTGGCGGGCTCCGAGGACCGGGCGGACCTGGAATCCGATGATGATGGCGTTCGAGGCCGAGGCCAGCATCACGTCGCTCTCGTTGATCGCGCCAACACCCTTATGAATAATATTGACGACGACCTCCTCCGTCGACAGTTTTAGAAGAGCATCCGAGAGAGCCTCAACGGATCCGCCGACGTCCCCTTTCACGATGAGGTGAAGCTCCCTGAATTCTCCGAGGGCGAGTCGTCTTCCAATTTCGTCAAGCGTGATGTGTTTATGCTGACGGAGCGCCTGTTCTCTGTGAATCTGCTGCCGTTTATGCGAGATTTCCTTGGCTTCCTTCTCATCCGGAACGACAATGAAGGTGTCTCCTACTTCCGGGGCGCCTTCTATTCCGATTACCTGGGCCGGCATTGCGGGTCCGACTTCCGTCGTACGTTTATCCCGTTCGTCAAACATGGCACGAACGCGCCCATAGTAAATACCGGCGACGAACGGATCTCCAACTCGCAGTGTCCCATTTTGGACGAGAACCGTCGCGACATTTCCTCGCCCTTTCTCAAGTCGACTCTCTACGACGGTACAAACGGCTCCGCGCGAAGGATTGGCTTTAAGATCGAGCATTTCAGCTTCAAGAAGCACTTTGTCGAGAAGACTCTGAATTCCCTGACCTGTTTTGGCAGAGACCAGTTCGGCCTGAATCTTTCCACCGTACGGCTCGACCAGGACGTTGTGATCGGCCAACTGCTGCATCACACGCTGATCATTGGCGTTGGGCTTGTCAATCTTGTTTATAGCAACGACCAGGGGCACCTCTGCCGCCTTTGCGTGGTTAATGGCCTCGATCGTCTGAGGCATGACGGCGTCGTCGGCGGCCACTACGAGAATGACGATATCGGTAACCTGGGCGCCTCGTGCACGCATAGCAGTAAATGCTTCGTGACCAGGCGTATCCAGAAATGTGATGATCTTGCCGCTCGAAAGTTGTACCTGGTAGGCTCCGATATGCTGCGTGATTCCGCCTGCTTCACCTGCGACAACGTTCTCGCTTCTGATATGGTCGAGCAGTGAAGTTTTTCCGTGGTCAACATGGCCCATTACGGTCACGACAGGGGCTCGATTCTCAAGATCGGCGGGATCATCTTCTTCCAGGACGATATCAGTGGTTGTGAAATCGGTTATGAACTCGACTTCATAGCCGTACTCGTCGGCTACGAAAGTGATCGTGTCAGCGTCCAATCGCTGATTGATCGAGACCATCATACCGGCCGCAAAGAGCGTTCCGATGAGCTCATTGACACCGACATCCATCAGATTGGCGAGTTCACCTGTCGAAACAAATTCCGTTACGCTGAGAACGGAGTCTTCCTCCAGTCGTTGAGCTGCCTCCTTTTCTCGTGCCTCTGCCCGCTCGTCACGTTTGGCACGACGACGTTTTTGCCGAGACCGACTCGCGCCCATCTCCAACTCACGAAGCGTTTCCTGAAGACTCTGTTCGACGTCTGCCTGATTAACAGATGGCCCTCTTTTCCCTTTCTTCTTTCTAGGAGCCGGTTCTTTTGCCGATGATTTTGTAGCCGTTTTCTTGGCCGAAGCATCAACAGGCTTCCGTTTTCTTTTTCTTCGCCGTTTTGTCCCCGGTTCTGCCTCTTCGACGGTTCCCAGGTCAATCTTACCAAGAATCTTTGTTCCCTGGAGCTTATACCGATCCGCACCGATGATTTTTTCTTCGGCTCCATCCGGTGGTTTCACGTCCGTTGACTCCTCCGGGGAAACACCAGTCGCCGTTCCTGGATCTTTCGGAGACGAAGTCGAAGGCTCTGTTGTCGTCTCAGTCTCGACAGAATCGGAGGGTTCCGCGACCACCGTTTCAGCCGTAGAGTCGACGGCAGGCGCTTCGTCGGTCGGTTCGTCCGTAGTCGGTTCGTCCGTCGACGGTTCGATACCTGCTTCGGGCGTCTCGACGGAAGGTGCATCTTCTGTAGGTTCGGAAGCTGTTACCGCTTCCTCCGTCGCCGGTAGATCAACCGGAATATCGTCATGGTCTTCTTTCGCATCTGGGACATCGTCTATTTCGACGAATTCAGCCTGGGGCTCCGTGATTTCAGCCGACTCAGCCGGGACATCAGCGACCGGGTCTGGATCCGACTCCAGTTCGGCTGGCACATCGATTTCCTCTTCTTCCGTCGATGAATCGTCGGTATCAGTGTCTTCTCCATCGATCGACTGATCCAGAGCGATCTTCGCAGCTCGTTTTTCTCGAATCCTTGCCGCAAGGGCCTTATCGTCAGCAAATTCTTCGAGCAATTCGAGATAGGCATCCTCGTTGGTTATCGAGGCATTGATACCCTTCCCGGTCAGAGCGTCTCCGTGTCCGGTAGCCACAAGGTGTTCAACTAAAGAATCGACCGCGATATTCATCTCGCGGGATACCTTGAACAACCGGACTTTCTTAAAATTATCTGTTTCCGTCATATATGCGTTATTGCATCACAACCTATCTACATCGATGGGTTCTATGCCTCTATAGTTCCTCCACTGGTCTCTGACTCAGTTTCCCCGGTAGCTACTTCCGGTTCATCTCCTTGCCCTTCCCCCGTTGCAGCTTCTGGTTCGGCTTCCGGCGTTTCCTCCGC
>CAYLHF010000007.1:29042-88898 GCA_964383365.1 uncultured Rhodothermales bacterium
CTCCTTGCCCTTCCCCCGTTGCAGCTTCTGGTTCGGCTTCCGGCGTTTCCTCCGCGGCAGCTTCTGGTTCGGCTTCCGGCGTTTCCTCCGCTGCAGCTTCTGGTTCGGCTTCCGGCGTTTCCTCCGCTGCAGCTTCTGGTTCGGATTCCGGCGCTTCTTCCGCGACAGCTTCTGGTTCGGATTCCGGCATTTCTTCCGCGGCAGCTTCTGGTTCGGCTTCCGGTGTTTCTTCCGCCACGACAGCAGGAGCGGCCTCCGCCACGACAGCCGAAGTCGCTTCGGCCGCCACTCCGACCTCGTTTTCTTCTTCAAATTCCGCTCGAATCACAGCGAGTACCGACTCGGCAACATCTTCTTCGAGCCCCGTCCTACGGATCAACTCGTCACGAGATAACTCCAGAACAGCACGTGCTGAATCGCAACCTATGTCGCGCAATTTCTTGAGGACGTCCGGATCGATCTCGTCCGAAAACTCTTCGATCTCAACATCCTCTTCGTCGTCCGAAATCTCTCTATAGACATCAATTTCATACCCGGCCAACATCGAGGCAAGCCGAATATTGATGCCACCCCTACCGATCGCCTGACTCACTTCATCCGCTCGAACAACCACTTTGGCTCTCGGTGGATCGAGATCATCATTCAGGTTTACCATGAACGGACTTGCAGGCGAGAGGGCCCTCTTGATCAGTTCCGTCTTGTCTTCGGTCCACTGAACAACATCGATATTTTCGTTTCCGAGTTCCCGGACCACCGCATGAATACGGGACCCTTTCATCCCGACACAGGCGCCGACCGGATCGATGCGTTCATCGTACGAGACCACGGCGACCTTCGCCCGTTCTCCCGGTTCACGTACGATTTTCTTGATCTCTACGATGCCCTCGTCAATCTCGGGGACTTCCAGTTCGAAGAGCTGCTCCATAAACATGGGATCCGCTCTCGAAATGATAATTTGAGGATTTCCTGCAGCATCACGGTTGACTTCCTTGATGACTGCCCGAACCATGTCCCCTTTGCGGTATCGATCTCTATAGATCTGCTCCGATCTTGGGAGAATGAGTTCGACTTTGTTATGGATGACCAGGATTTCCCGTCGTCTGATCTGGTAGATCTCACCTACTACAACCTCACCGACCAGCTCCTTGTACCATTCAAAGACATTTTCCTTCTCAATGTCTCGAATTCGTTGACTGAATGTCTGCCTGGCCGTCATAACGGCGCGGCGGCCGAAGTGCTTGAAATCGACTTCCTCCGCAACTTCATCGCCGACACCAAAGTCAGCATCGATCCGAACAGCGTCTGAATATTCTATCTGGGTGACAGGATCAGAGAGTTCCCAGTCCTTGACCACTTCCCGGATATGCAAAATTTGCATATCACCATGGTCCGGATTGAGAATAATCTCGAATGAATCGTCTGAGCCATAACGCTTACGAATCATCGCGCGGAATACGTCTTCAACAATCAGTTGAAGCGTATCCCGATCGAGACCCTTCTCTCTCGCAATTTCTGCGAATGACGAGACAAGTACTGAATTCTGCATGAACGCGTTTTATCGTTTTGAAGCAACCCCGGAGAGACCAACTACCATGGTAGCATGACCTGCGCTTGAGCCACTTCCTCAAAATCGATTGTAAGTATTTTTGTGTTTGAAATCTGGAGTTCGAGGAGATCATCAGAACATGAGACGAGCTCACCCTCAACTGTTCGACCGGACGAAGCCTCATCAGAGGCCGGGTTCGACGCAAGATGAATGGAAAGTTTCTTACCCACGTGTTTGGCGTACTGACGCCTAAGATGAAAAGCCCGATCCGGACCCGGAGAAGAGACATTCAAGTGATACCGACCGCGTACGATATCTGCTGTTTCTATCAGAAATCCAAGTTGTCGGCTGATTCGTGACAGATCGTCAAGGCCGATCCCGTTGTCCCCATCGAAATACACGTCTATCACGCGTGATCCTTTCTGCCCGCGCAATACGACATCAACGAGAAAGAATGAATCATCCTCAATTGCCTGTGTTGCAAAGGCTGAAACCTGGCTGCGCAAGTCACTATGTATGTCCGTCGAGGTCTCTTTCATCACCCTACTCTGTAAAAAACGCCCGTTCCGATCGTTCGGACGGGCGCCTCCAAATCCTCCAATGATCCGGAAAAGACGAGCTATCGCCTCAACCAGTCCACATACACGAATATACGCATTCAGAATGGACTTTAGAAATAGTACAGCCGGCTTAAAGCCGCATTCTCTCGGGCTTCATACGGGTATTGCACGTACCATACCAACCGTCTCAGATGATAGTAGGCCGTAGGTCCTGTGCGGTGTCCGGATAATCGGTCATGAAATGCAGCCCACGACTTTCACGTCTGAATCGGGCGCTTCGAATAATCAGGTAAGCAACCGCGACCATATTTCTCAGCTCACAAAGTGAACTGGATACGTTTGATTTCTTGTAGAATGCCTCCGTCTCCTCAAACAAAAGACGTGTTCGTCTCTCCGCTCGAGCCAGCCTGAGCGTCGATCGAACGATACCAACATAGTCCCACATGACCCGTTGTAACTCATCCCGATTGTGTGAAATGAGGATCCACTCGGCCGGATGCGAGGTACCGCTGTCGTCCCAAGCGGGAATATCAGGAATGACAGGGCGTTGCGACTGAAGAGACAACGCGTAGCGGGCGGCCCTATGACTCACAACGAGCGCTTCCAGGAGTGAATTACTGGCTAACCTGTTCGCTCCATGAAGCCCTGTACAGGCCACTTCACCGCAAGCCAGTAGATTCTTGATAGAGGTCTGGCCATTGATATCTGTCTTGACACCTCCACACATGTAATGCGCAGCCGGAACAACCGGAATCGGTTCCCTGGCCATATCAATCCCGTATCGCAGGCAGGTTTTGAAGATGGTAGGGAACCTGTGCTGTAAATAGTCTGTGCCTTTATCCGAAATATCCAGCAGTACGTGAGATTCGCCGAGCGTCTTCAACTGATCGTCGATGGCCCTTGCCACGATGTCCCGCGGTGCCAGTTCCTCCCGATCATCATAATCGGGCATGAATCGGTGGCCATCGATGGTGGTGAGCACGGCGCCATCCCCTCTGACCGCTTCGGATATGAGAAACGAATCAGCGTCATCATGAAACAGGGAGGTCGGATGAAATTGAACGAATTCAAGATTTTCAATCCGGGCCTTGGCCCGATAAGCCATCGCAATTCCGTCCCCGGTCGCCACAAGAGGATTCGTCGTGTGTAAATAAACGTGCCCGGCGCCTCCCGTTGCGAGCATCGTGACAGCAGCTCTAAACGCTAATACCTGCCCACGCCGTTCATCAAACACATAAGCGCCGAAGCAACAGATCTCCGGCTGGACCCTTGTGACCATCTGCCCAAGATGATGCTCTGTTATCAATTCCATGGCAAAATGGAATTCAAAAAGCGAAATATTGCGATGAGATCGAACGCGCTCCAGTAGTGATTTTTCTACTTCATGTCCTGTCGCATCGGCCGCGTGAACGATTCTTTCCGTACCATGGCCCCCTTCTTTCCCAAGGTGAAGCTGCCCGGAGTCATCCGAACTGAATTTTGCTCCAATTTGCTGTAGATCCGCGATACGCTCCGGACCTTCGGTGACAATCGTGCGCACGACCTCTTCATCACACAGGCCGGCACCCGCTATCAATGTGTCCCTGAGGTGGGCTTCGCTGGAATCATCAGACCGGACGGCTGCAGCGATGCCTCCCTGGGCATAGTTCGTATTCGACTCAGACGACTCTTTCTTGGTAATGACAGCAACGCTGCCATATTCCGCTACTTTCAACGCAAAGGACAATCCGGCTGCACCGCTACCCAAAACGAGATAATCGAAGTGTTCGTCCATTCGCTTTACTCAGGTCGTTCTGAGGAGTAGAAATGCCTTGATGAATTGCTCAAGATCTCCATCCATAACACCTTGAACATCTGTAATCTTGGTTTCCGTCCGGTGATCATTCACCATCGTATACGGCTGAAATACGTATGAACGAATCTGAGATCCCCATTCAATTTTCTTTTTCGAGCCTTCAATCTCGTTTTTTGCCGCTTCCTGAATATCTCTCTCCAACTGATAGATCCGACTCTTCAACATAGTGGTCGCCCGATCCTTGTTCTGAAGCTGGCTCCGCTCTTCGGTACACTCAGCCACAACACGGGCCTCCTCTCCATTCGATAACTCTCCGGTCCATATCAACCGAACACCCGTTTCGACTTTATTTACGTTCTGGCCGCCTTTCCCCCCGGATCTGAATGTCTGGGTTTCAATCTGATCCGATTTGAGCTCGATCGCAATAGTGTCATCAATTTCCGGATAGACGAATACACTCGAAAAGGACGTATGACGTCGTCCACTGGAGTCGAATGGAGAAATTCGGACCAATCGGTGTACTCCCGATTCCGATTTCAAATACCCGTAAGCAAAATCGCCGGCGATTTCGAGGGTGGCTGATTTTATGCCGGCCACATCGCCCTCCTGATACTCCAGCATTTTTACCTGATATCCCTGACGTTCCCCCCATCGCGCATACATCCGCAGGAGCATATCCGCCCAATCCTGACTTTCCGTTCCACCGGCTCCCGGATGGATCGTCAATATGGCGCTTCTTACATCGTCTGGCTCGCTGAGAAGGCTTTTCAATTCGAGAGCATCCAGCCCTCGCTCCAGGTTCGCCCCTTCCGCGTCGATTTCGGCTGAGAGATCTTCGCCCTCCTCCTCCGCCATTTCGAGTAGAACATCCAGGTCTTCTGCACGCCCACTCATATCCTGCCACTCCTTGACCAGTGATTTGAGTTGTGCAATCTCTTTTTCAATTTGTTGGGCCCGAGGCGGATCGGACCAAAAATTCGGATCCAGTCTATGTTCCTCCAGTGACGCTATACGCTCTTGTCGATCAGCGACGTCAAAGATACCTCCCGAGCGTGTCTACACGCTCTAACAACTTGAGAATCTGGTCTTTATCCATAAGGCAACAGCATTGAAGAAATGTATGGGAGAATGAAGGGTAAAACGGAGATGTCTGCGATTATTCTAGCGGAGCGATCGCCCGAGATAACTGTACGCAAATCCAATTGCAGCGCCAATAAATACCGTGATCAGGTACGTCATCACGGGAGGCAGTCCGCCCAGCAGACTTCCGACAACACGGGCCATCTCCGAGACCTGTTCAGGAGCCGATAAAACGTCGTAGAGAATCAGTGATCCCCATGCTACGGCAACACCGAGACTCCCTGTCTTAAGACTGCCATCTGGCCACCAGAAAGCGATCAAGCCAGCTCCCAATCCACTGAAAGCCCAACCAAGTCCCAGGTGGAGCGGTAGGGTGAGAGCAAAAACCAACGCGGCCCTCAGGAGCCACGACGTGTTGAGATGTGTCATATGGTCTGGGCGAGTAGCTGGCGCCGCGCGGCAAATTCCGAAATTCTACGGGTTGCTTCCTTAATGTTGTCAAGAGAGTTGGCATAGGAACAGCGTACATAGCCTGCACCGCTGGGACCAAACGCGTCACCCGGCACCACGGCTACATGCTCCTCGTCGAGTAGTTCTTCGGCAAACTGTTCGGATGTCAGACCGGTAGACGTGATATCGGGGAAACAATAAAATGCTCCCTCCGGCTCGAAAGTCGGTAGCCCGACTCGTCTGAATCCGTCGACAATCGTACGTCTTCTTTCGTTGTACGCCAGTCGCATGGTATCTACGTCATCCTGGCACGAGCGGAGGGCAGCGACGGCTCCATATTGAGAAGCGGTGGGTGCGCTCATGATGATGTACTGGTGCAGTTTATACATCGCATCATAGATCGGCTTCGGAGCACACGCGTATCCGACCCTCCAGCCCGTCATGGCATAGGCCTTAGAGAACCCGCCCAGGAGTACCGTCCGATCTCGGAGCGTCTGAATACTCGGGAGGCATGTATGTCCGGCGCGGTAGGCGTCCCCATAAATCAGACGATCGTAAATTTCGTCAGAGAGAACCAGCAGGTCATGTTTTACTACGAGTTCGGCAATCTCTTCAAGCGTATTTCTCCTGAGTACGGCACCCGTGGGGTTACTCGGATAGGACAGGAATAACACTTTTGACCGGGGACTCAATCGGGCTTCAATATCCGCTGCCGTAACCTGAAATTCGTTCTCGACCGATGTGGGTACATAGACGACCTCAGCTCCGGCAAATATGGCGGTCGGACCATATGAAACGAAACAGGGTTCTGGAATGAGAATTTCGTCCCCGGGCTCGACCAGCGCAAGCATGGCCAGTTGGAGTGCTTCGCTAACTCCGACAGTAACAAGAATTTCCGTTCCCGGATCGTACGATACGGCATAGAGTCTCTTCAATTCCTGTGCCACCGCATCCCGAAGTTCGATGATGCCAGCATTCGATGTATACCCCGTTATTCCGTCGTCCATGGAAGCTTTGGCGGCGTCCATGATCGGTTTCGGTGACACGAAATCGGGTTCTCCTATTCCCAGCGTAATCACCTCGTCCATCGTCGCAGCGATTTCAAAAAATCGTCTGATTCCACTCGGAGGAACCGCCTTAACTCGTTCTGTGAGTCTGTCGCTCAGGTTCATCATTGTTTCCGGAATGTCTTTTTGAGAAGTACTGCCGTAAGCACGATGCGTTTCTGCCGAATATACGATGGCACTATCGTGTCTGAATGTAGATTCCGCGCAGAATCTTTGTTTGTCGATATAAATGCCGAAATCTAACTTTTTCGTTTCGGGTGAGAATCATATCAGCAGTAACAAATCGAAGAAATCCAGAAGAGCATGTCCGACATACAAAAAAATTATATAGACGGCATCTGGCAGGATGCGGCCGGCGGGGACACATTTAAAGATATCAATCCTGCAAAGAACAACGATGTCATCGGTCATTTTCCGGATTCAGGTGTCGAGGATATCGATGATGCCGTTCGTTCAGCAAGAAAAGCATTCAAGAAGTGGAGCCGCCGCCCGGCGCCGGAGCGGGGAGATATACTTCGGCAAATCGGAGACCTGCTCACCGAGCGGAAATCCGAACTGGCATTTCAGATGACGCGGGAAATGGGTAAACCGTTTTTCGAAACAAAAGGGGACGTTCAGGAGGCTATCGATACCGCCTATTATGCTGCCACGGAGACGCGGCGGTTGTTCGGCCACACCGTACCAAGTGAACTTCCCAACAAGTTCAATATGAGTATTCGCCGCCCGATCGGTGTTTGCGGGATTATTACGGCCTGGAATTTCCCGGTTGCGGTTCCGACATGGAAGATGTTCCCCGCCCTGGCCTGTGGCAACACCGTCGTTTTCAAGCCCAGTGAACATGCTCCACATAGTGGTGCCCTTCTGGTTCAGACATTCATTGATGCCGGTATTCCGGCCGGTGTCGTAAATCTGGTTCAGGGCGCTGGAACGACCGGTCGTGCCCTCGTAGAGCATCCGGACGTGAATGCCGTATCGTTTACGGGATCCACTCAGACCGGATCGAGAATTGGAGAAGCATGTGGACGGATGCACAAGCGATTCTCGCTCGAAATGGGAGGTAAAAACCCAATGATTGTGTTGGAAGATGCCGATCTGAATCTGGTGATGGAAGGTCTGCTCTGGGGTGCTTTCGGTACCACTGGACAGCGATGCACGGCAACGAGCCGCTTGATCGTTCACGAGTCCGTTCACGACGAACTGGTTACCATGCTGTCAACAGAGGCTTCCAAACTGAAACTTGGGTACGGAAACGATGACGGGGTAGGGATGGGACCCGTTATCAGTCAGAAAGCACTGGAAAAGATTACATCCTATATCGATATCGGAAAGGATGAAGGAGCAACCGTCGCATTGGGAGGATCGATCTGTACGGACGGAGAACTCGCCGACGGCTTCTTTTTCGAACCGACGATTCTTACAAATGTGACGCAGAACATGCGCGTGGCGAAGGAGGAAATTTTTGGTCCTGTGTTATCAGTTCTCAAGATATCGTCGTACGAAGAGGCGATAGAAATTGCCAATAACATCGAATTCGGTCTGTCCTCGGCCATTTACACGTCTGATGTAGCTACTTCTTTTCGGGCAATGCACGATATCGAGGCTGGCATAACGTACATCAACGGACCCACCATCGGCGCGGAAGCTCACATGCCCTTCGGTGGAGTAAAGGGCACCGGGAACGGTCATCGAGAGGGTGGCTGGGAAGTCTTTGATTTCTATTCAGAGACCAAGACGGTTTATGTCGACTATAGCGGAAAGCTTCAGAAGGCCCAGATCGACAACCGCGAGGAATAGAAGTAGACCACAGACCTGACCTCTACTTGCTTCCTCGCAGCATTCATTTACAGATCCTTCACCGCGTTGGTAACAATGGGGTAACATGATACCTGTATACTTTCGACATACGGCTCTCTGAGCCAACTGCCAGGTCTGTCTCGCCCCGCAATCCTGACGTCATAATGATGATTCATCGTATCGTTCGTCCGTACTGTTTCTATGCGTTATTACTATCCATCGCGGTAACAAATGCGACCATGGCTCAGAACAACGTGACCGTGAGTGGCCTTGCGTATGCGGATTATTCGTACACGATTCAATCCGACGACAACACGGCGGATGGAGATAATGCATTCGGTTACAGGCGTATCTACCTGACAACCAACTATTCTCTTTCCGAACGTTTCTCCGGTCGTATTCGGTTTGAGGCAAGCGATAAATCGACGGACGCAAAAGGTCGCCCCTCCCCGTTTGTCAAGGATATGTACATCAAATGGGCAAATGCGCTGGGGAAAGGCCATGAAATCGTATTGGGGTCAGTAGCCCTCCGGTCTGGGTTATGTCTGAGAAAGCCTGGGGATACAGAAGTCTGGAGAAGACCATCATGGACCGAGGCAAAGCCGCTTCCTCCAGAGACACGGGAATCGTCCTCAGGGGCCCCATCGATGCATCTGGAAAATTCCGATACGGTTTCATGATTGGAAATAACTCCGGTATTTCCCGAGAAACCGATAAGTATAAACGATTCTACGGTCAACTCGAGTACTATCCGTCCGCCAAAATCCAGATGTCCATCGGTGGGGACTATGCGTCATTCGCTGATGGTCATTCGTACAATCTGAACGGCTTTCTTGGCACGCACCTTAATCGTATTCGTATCGGAGCTGAAGGATTTTTCACGCCCCGGACCGTAGACACAGCTTCCACGGAAGACAGAAAAAGCGGTGAGACGATATTCATCAGAGCCAGAACTTCTCCTGCTACGGAAGCCATATTCAGGATTGACAGAATTAACAGGACGATTTCTGGGAACTCGTCAGACGAGACGTTCTGGATAGCGGGTTATGCCTTCAGTCCGGAGCGCAACGTCCAGATTATACCCAATATCGTGTATCAGAAAGACAGTCTTCGTCCTGATCCCAGTGTTACGGGAAGACTAACGCTATATGTGAAATTTAAGTAACCGAATCAATGAGACTCCTAACAAAGCCAACTACGTCAATGTATCGTTCGTTCTATCTCCTCCTGTTGACCGGAACCCTCCTTCTTTCCGGATGTGGCTCCGGTAATTCTTCCCGGTCCGTCATACAAAATAAAGGCTCCGACACGCTGGTCAATGTTGCTCAGGCGTGGGCAGAGACCTACCAGACCGTAAAACCCAACGTCGCCATAGCCGTTTCCGGAGGTGGTTCGGGTACCGGTATAGCTGCGCTGATTAACGGAACAGTAGATATTGCCAACGCCAGTCGAAGCATAAAAGACTCGGAAGCCGCACAGATTGAAGCGCACGGAGCAGCACCTGTCGAGCATATCGTTGGCTATGACGCTCTTGCCGTTTTTCTACACCCCGATAATCCGATCGATCAGGTTTCTCTGGCCCAACTCGCATCGGTATACGGTGAGTTTGGAAAGGTTACCAGGTGGACGGAACTCGGTGTAGAGGTGCCAGGGTGTAGTGACCAGACCATCGTGCGGGTGAGCCGTCAGAATAATTCTGGAACCTATGTGTACTTCCGCGAAACCGTTCTCGGCGATGGAGATTACAAACTGGGATCTCGCGATATGCACGGATCGAAAGACGTTGTAGACCTGGTACAACACACACCCTGTGCCATTGGATACTCCGGACTGGCATATGCTACTCCTGACGTAAAAATGCCATGTATCCTGTCCGATGACGGAAGCAATTGTACCTATCCCAGTGAAGACACGGCCTCAGACGGTTCGTACCCGATCGCGCGTCCCCTCTTCATGTATACGGCGGGTGAAGCCGTCGGACCTGCAAAGGAATATCTCGATTGGATTATGAGTGATGAGGGGCAGTGTATCATCATGGAGAAAGGATATGCGCCCGTACGAGATGTATCTTGCAGTGAAAATGCAGGTTGAATTGACAACGAACGCACCATGTCTTACCGCGACCAACGTCTGGCTAAGGATCTTGAAGAGATACGCGACGGCATATACGACCTGGGGACCCGGGTCGAAACCGCCCTCGGCAACGCTGTTCAATCGCTGCTGACACGCGACCTGGAGCTTGCCTACCGGACGATCATCGAGGACAATCCGATTAACCGAAGGTCGGAAGAACTGGACAAGGAATGTCATTACTTCATTGCCCGGCACCTCCCTTCTGCCGGGCATCTGAGGTTCATTTCTTCCGCCCTTCGGATGATCATCCTCCTCGAACGGATGGGAGATTATGCCGTCACAATCTGTCGGGAAACCGTCCAGATAAGCGTTCCTCTTGCCGGCTCATTCCGCGACGAACTGGAAGAACTGGCCAAAGAGGCATTACTTGTTTTCAGTCATGCGCTTCAGAGCTTTAAGGCCGAAGATGCTGCTCTGGCCAGAACGACTATCGCTGACGCGCGGAAAACGGAACACGTCTTTGGAGCAACGTTGGAACTCCTGATCGAGGCGCCCACGCCGCAACTGGAAAAAACCGATTTATTTGGCCGATTGATCGTTCTGTCGCAACTTGAACGAGTCAGTGATCAGGCGAAGAATCTCTGCGAAGAGACGCTCTTCTTTATAACAGGCGAACGGAAAGAGCGCAGACGCGTGAACATTCTGTTTATTGAGCCACCAGCGTCGGGATTGGGTATGTTGGCCGCATCCATAGGGCAGACATTCTTCTCCGATAGAGCTACCTTTCACTACTGCTCGGAGACAGATTCCCCAGATCAATCGCAGGCGGTCGAAACGTTCACTGACAGCCACGATCTGATCCTTGACGTGTCGGCAAAGTGGCCGTGCAAAAACCTCCAGGAGCGCCTGGCATCCGTGGATATTGTAATAGGAATAAACGTTCTGTATTCGGAATTCGTAGAGCCTGTTCCATTTCATACGGTCGCGATGGACTGGTGGATGGACGAAAACAACTTCTCAGATCCAGCTTCGGCTTATCCCTTTCTGCGACAACGAATTGAATCACTCGTCCTGACGATGCGAGGTACAAAACCAGCAAGGGCCGAATGAATCGAGAGATGAAGTTGTCGACCGACCACGCGCCCGACGTTTCGCCTGACCGAAAAGATATCGCCTGGTACATTGATCGGGCGTTTCAGATAATCATGTTTATAGGCGGAATATCTGCGATCGTATTCATCGTAGGTATTTTCATTTTCATCGGTCGGGAAGGACTCGCGTTCATACTCACACGGTTTGATTTCTCTGAATTCTTTTTGTCGACCCGTTGGGCTCCTACGTCCAACTCGAATCCCACGTTTGGCGCCCTTGCTCTGATCGTCGGTACCGCGAGCGTCACCGGAATGGCCATGCTCATCTCCATTCCGTTTTCGCTCGGAGCGGCCGTTTACATCGGTGAGTTCGCGAGCGGACGAACCCGAGAGTCGCTGAAAGTGCTCATCGAGTTACTGGCCGCCATACCGTCCGTTGTCTGGGGCTTCATCGGACTGTCGATAATGAATAAACTGATCATCGATTTATTTCACGTCCCGGTCGGTCTCAATATCCTGAACGCAGGTCTGATCCTGGGTCTCATGGCTGCTCCAATCATGACAACGATTGCTGAAGATGCTCTGAAGGCAGTTCCTGACAGGTATCGTGAAGCAGCGGAAGCCCTTGGAGCAACCAAATGGCAGGTAATTCGCCGCGTAGTTTTCCCCGCGGCAAAGAATGGTCTTGTTGCCGCGATTCTGCTTGGCGTGGGACGTGGTTTTGGAGAGACCATGGCCGTATTAATGGCTACCGGACATTCTGTAAATATTCCGTCGAGCATTTTTGATTCTGTACGAGCGCTCACAGCAACGATCGCTTCGGAACTGGGAGAAACAGCACAGGGATCCGACCATTATGGAGCACTATTTACGCTCGGCATCTTTCTGTTTGTCGTCACATTCGTCATCAATATGACCGCTGATTTTGTAGTGAAGGGGATTCGAAAAAAATGAGTACACTCTTCAGTGCTACAGAGCAGGATCTCAAAAATTTGAAGATCCAGAATCGAGTCCGTCGTCTTTTCCTTTCGATGACCCTCGTTCTGATCGTTCCCGTACTGGTTATTCTGGTTATTCTGGTACTACGAGGTGGGTCTACAATCACATGGGAATTTCTGTTTGAAAACCCCACCCACGGCATGACTGCCGGCGGTATTTTTCCTGCCCTGGTGGGCACCATTATCCTGGTCGTCGTCGCACTGCTTTTTTCTGTACCCCTTGGAATTGCTGCGGCCATTTATCTCAGTGAGTACGCTCCCGATAATTGGATGACACGGGTCATCAATCTGGCGATCATTAATCTTGCCGGCGTCCCATCTATTGTTCACGCGCTGTTCGGTGTCGGGGCGTTCGTGCTCTTCTTCAAGTTCGGCACAAGCATTCTGGCGGCCAGCCTTACGCTGGGTATCATGACGCTCCCCGTTGTTATCGTGTCGACGCGGGAATCGCTTCAGGCAGTACCACACGCTTTTCGAGAAGCCTGCTGGAGCCTTGGTGCCACCAGATGGTACACAATCAGGAAGATTGTACTACCAAACGCTATTTCAGGAATACTGACCGGAATTATCCTCGAGGTGTCCAGGACCGCCGGTGAAACGGCTCCAATCATGTTCACCGGGGCTGTTTTCTCCCTGCCATTTCTACCGCAATCCGTGTTTGATTCAACCATGGCGCTTTCGCTCCATCTGTATACCGTCACGACGCAGGTTACCAATGTGCCTGATGGACTCCCCTACGGAGTTGCGTTACTGCTCGTCTCCATCGTTCTGATCCTGAATACGGTCTCGATCGGTTTCCGAATGCATCTCCGGAATCGAAAACGGTGGTAGCCATGGAAATGCGAGAATCACATCAGCGCGTAGAGTCGGAATCACCTCCTGTTCTTGAGGTGACCGGAGTATCGGTCAACTATGGCCCCACAACGGTGTTGACAGGGGTATCCATGTCTGTGCGGCGCAACGAAATATTCGGAATTATTGGCCCCGCCAACAGCGGAAAGACCTCGTTCCTGAATGTGATAAATCGGATGGATGAGTTTACTCCGGGAATGAATTTCTCTGGCCAGATCAAATTTCTCGGACATGACACCCGGAAATGGAAAAACCTGTATTCGCTCAGAAAACGCATCGGTGTCGTTTTCCCACTACCGGTTGGGCTACCGTTGAGTATTTACGAGAATGTCGCGTTCGCACCACGCGCAAATGGCGTCCGAGACAAAGCGGAAATAGAGACAATCGTCGAACGGTGTCTGACAAGAGCGGCCCTCTGGGACGAGGTAAAGGACAGGCTGGATTCCCTGGGATCTCTGCTTTCGGGCGGGCAGCAGCAGCGTCTAACCATAGCCCGCGCCCTGTCGCAGGACCCGGACCTCTTGATGTTGGACGAATTTTCTATTGCTGTTGATCCGGTCACCACCATGCGCATTGAAGACGTGCTCAGAGAATTAAAAAAGGAAGTGAGCATCATTCTGGTGACGAATCTTGTCCAACAGGCACGGCGTCTGGCAGACAGAACGGCTTTTTTCCTGAACGGAGAGGTCGTTGAAATCGGAGTGACGGAAGAAATGTTTGACGGTTCTGTGAGAGATCCGCGCACAACGGAATATATACAGGGTGTATTTGGATGAATCCGGTTATACCTCATGAATGTGACGAACCTGCTGAAGAGAACTCTGCAGCACCGGTTGAAAAAAGGGTCGTGGAAGGCGCTGAACCGGACAGATATGCCGTCCGGATCAGGGATCTGAACCTGTGGTATGGAGATTTTCAGGCGCTATACAATGTGCGATTCGACGTACGGAAGGGACAGATTACTTCTCTGATTGGTCCGTCCGGTTGTGGAAAGTCCACGTTACTCAGAAGCATCAATAGAATCAATGAACGATTGGGTTACGTTCGGACTGAAGGCCATCTCGATGTTCTCGGGCACAATATTTACGCGCCGGAAGTAGAGCTTTCCCGTCTTCGACAAAAAGTGGGAATGGTTTTTCAGCGTCCGAATCCTCTGCCTGTCTCGATCGAGAACAATATTTTGTTCAGTCATCAACTTCATACGACCGGCAAACAATCCAGGAGCCAGAAGGATGAAATTGTCGAATCGGCTCTCCGGGAAGTGCTCCTGTGGGATTCGGTCAAGGATCGACTCTCCCGAAGTGCTATCGAATTGTCGCTCGAACAACAGCAGAAACTCTGTATCGCAAGGCTACTCCCGGTGAAACCGGCAGTACTTCTCATGGATGAACCGTGTTCAGCCTTGGACCCTGAAGCAACGGAGGCCGTGGAAGAACTCCTTTGGAAATTGCGGGGCGACTATACGATACTCATCGTTACTCACAATATGGCCCAGGCCAGACGGGCCAGTGAGGAATGCGCATTCATGCTACTGGGAAAAATGATTGAACACCGACGTACGGAAGAGTTGTTTCTTACGCCGGATAACAAAGCTACGGCGGACTATATCGAGGGGAAGTACGCCTGATAAGCCTTCTCAGGACTGTCCTTTGCGCTGAGACACTGCTTCCGAAATATATTCCGAAATGGTCTGCATGATCAGACGAATGGTTTCATCTTCGTCAGCATTCAAGACAATAGGAATATTCAATCGGTCGGCCTCAGACAACAGGTACGTCTGTAATTCCCAGATCAAATCAAACTGCTTCAAATACCGCTCCGATCTTCTGGATGATGTCTGTTGACCTCGACCAATCAGATGTCGCCTGAGCTGTTTCTTCTTCAGGACAGCCAGTATTATCGGGACGACCAGGGCATCGGTTCGTTCGGTAATCGCCTTCTGAAAGTCCGGATACACATGGATGCCTTCCAGAATGATCGACACCTGTTCATTTTCTGCACGCCGGAGGACCCCTTCAATTCCAACCGCGACTTTCCCGGCCTGGCTCAGATACCCGCCAATCATCGTAGGTTCAACACCTGCCTCCTCGGAAGCATCCCAACTGGGCAGCGATTCATACGCTTCGAAGGAAGAAGTGTGCAGGGTCGGAAGCAGACGCTGCGGCAATAGAAGTCGCATGACCTCTCGGAGCATATCTGTTGACTGGGTCCGGACGATATTGAGCCGATGGGCAAGTTCTGAACTGATAGTGCTTTTTCCACTTCCGGTTGTCCCTCCGATCAATAAAACGAGCGGTCGCCCACTTCTGGAAAACTGAATCCAGTCTGTCAAGCGGTTACTCAGCGCGGTCCCATGCTGCTTCTCCAAGGCATCGACCGCCATCTCTTCGATGTTCGTCGATGACGTATGGAGGATTTTCGAATCGATCAACGACTGTTCAATTCCAGAAGCAATAACGTACGCATCCTCTCGGGAAAGGCCACAAATTTCCATTGATTGTATGAGACGTCCTTTTGAAAACGGGGCTACCGTCCCATCCCTGCTTTCAACCCGGACTACGGCCTCACTGACTGTTCCCTCGAGGTATATCCTGGCTACTTCGTCCTGCCCATCAGCCTTCAGTCGCTCCGCTACGAGTTCTCTCAGTTTGGTAGATGAAAGGTATTCTCCCTGAGGGAGATAGTCGCGGATACTATTGGACAGACGGTAGGCTTCAGCAAACGGCAACCCGGCACGTCTCAACGACCTGGTGAGTATTCCCCGTAGGAAGGGTACGTGACTTCCATCGCGTTCATCTATAATCTGAAATTTTCCGGAACGCATCTCGAATCAGCCGATAGTGCAGAAATATTTCAAACAAAAACTACGCGATCCCGTTTCGGAGTCCAAGACATACGGAAATTATGACGGTATCGAGGACCTTCAACGATGATTACGATCTCCGGGGAGCAGATTCAGTCCGTAGCCCAGTACGATGAACTCATCCATGCTGTCCGCACCGGATTTCTTGTCGATGTGTCTTCTCCAGAACGGCATGTTCATTCGATCGATGTGCCGGGAGCAGAATCCGGAACGCTGCTGGTCATGCCGGCCTGGAAAAGCGGCGCCTTTCTGGGCGTCAAAATTGCTACGATATTTCCGTCTAATGCCACTCGCGGCCTGACGTCAGTAACGGCTAACTACCTGCTGATGGACGCAAACACGGGAAAAGTCCTTGCTTCTATCGATGGAAAGTCACTAACGCTTGTTCGGACGGCCGCAACGTCTGCACTGGCATCGACCTACCTGTCCCGGACGGACGCGTCATCTCTCTTGATGATCGGTTCGGGCGCGTTGGCGCGGCCACTGATTCAGGCGCATGCACATGTTCGACCGATCCGACATGTTTCAATCTGGAGTAGGACGAAATCGAATGCAGTACGGTGCGCTTCATCGCTTGGCAGTCAAAGGTATAGCATCGCGGTGGTCGATTCGTTGGAGGACTCCATCCCCCATGCCGATATCATAACATGCGCCACTTTGAGTACAGATTCCCTTCTGCCCGATGCGCTTATCCGACCCGGAACTCACATTGATCTGGTAGGAGCATTCAACGCTACGATGAGAGAGGTGTCGTCGAGAACGGTATCAAGGTCGCGTGTTTTCGTAGATACGCATGCCGGTGCCCGGGCCGAGGCCGGTGACTTAATCAACGCTGAAAAGGAGGGTGCGTGGTCGTTCAATCACATTCAGAATGACCTGGCGGGCCTCTGTAAGACACACAAATTTGCCCGAATATCGCAGAAGGAAATTACTCTATTCAAGTCAGTCGGGGCCGCGTGTGAAGATCTGGCGGTATCCACTCTGGTCTATGAAAAACTCTCCTCCCGATAATTCGAAAGCTACTACTTCAAGTAGTACTTGGGCTCCTGCCCTTCCACGTGGGCTACAATCTCGACGTGTGAGATAATGGGAGACGCCTTGACCTTAGTCATCAGGACCTCCTCGACCTGAAATAGACCGGTTACATGGTCCATGGATATGGCAATCTGGACCGGTTTTACTTTTCCTTTGACGATCTCGACACGCTTGATCGCATTCGCAGAATATCGATGCATATCACCCACAGACGGGTCCCTCCCCATGGATGATGGAATGCGCGATCTGCCTCTGGACATATCCGTTCCGTCCGCTACGAGGACGACTCCCGCCTCGATCGAATGGATCCGGGCGTGGGCCATATGTCCTACAATTACCTCATGTGCAAGTGAACGCAGGACGATTTGCATCGGAACGTTCTCCGGATAGAATCTCCGCAGATATTTCCGAATGATGTCGTCTGCCAGTGTGATGGAATGCCATTCGTGATCATCTCGGGTAACGGCCATCCCGAAGTCATGCAGAAAACATCCGAGCAGTGTTCCTACAACCGAGTCTTCAAACGTTGCTACCTCTTCACATTCCAACGATGTCGGTACACCTCCTTCACGCAGGAGGTGCAATATCTTCAAGGCGTTGTATGTCGTAATCCGAGCATGCACCGGTCCGTGATCATTGTATCCCAGGCGCCGTACCGAGACCGCGTTCGCATAACTGTGATACAGGTTGATTTCTTTGTCTTGAAGCAGTGCGTCAAGCAAGTCGTGGATCCGTCCCTCCGTCTTCTCCAGGAGAACGTGATTCAATTGATCTTCCTTTGGCGTGGAAGTCTTCCAGTCTGGATAAGCCATATTACATACCTATAAAAAAGGGGGCGGCATCTGCGATGCCGCCCCCTGAAATGAAAAAACGATTGCTACGCTTTTTCAGTCTGTTCGACATCTGCGGTCTCTTCAGTCGGCGGAGCAACATCCTTCGATTCAGCACCGTCTGCGACTACCGGAGCCGTCTTCTCGACAGCCGGCGCAGTTTCAGCCTCCGAAGAATCCCCTTCCGTCTTCGCCTTCTTAGCTTTCGAAGTAGATTTCTTCTTCGAAGCCGTCTTCTTGGTGGCTGCCTTCTTTGTTGAAGGAGCCTTCTTCGCCTTTTTTGCCGGTTTCTCCTCGGCTGAGGCTTCTACTTCTTCGGACTTTCCGTCCTTCGAATCAACGCCCGCATCGGAACTATCATCGGCTGCTCCCGATTCTTCAGCTTTTGCTTTGGCATTTTTGTCAGACGTATCGGCGACCGCTTTCGAATCGGACTCTGAGGCCTCCATCTTGGCTTTCAGTTCGGCCAGACCACTCAATTCACCCAATGTCGTCGGACCCGAGGTCGATGCTTTCTTGCGATAGTTACTTATCTCACTCTGTTCCTGTCGGCGCTCCTCCATCTTCTCTTTGCGCTGAGCGTTACGCTCATCAGCCTCGCGGGCACGTTCAGATGCCAATTCACTGAGCAAAATTTCTTTTTGCCCGGCATTCAGCCTGATAACCACCAGATCCTCCAGCGTATTGCCGATCGGATAAGATTGAGCTACATGCTCGGGATGCTTGAGATCACGAGTCGGTATGAGCCCCTCAACACCAAGCGGAAGGTCAACAATGATACCATTGTCTTCCTGTCGGAGAATCGTGGCGTTGGTTTTCTGCCCCTCCGCATATACCTGAGCGAACTGATTCCACGGATTCGTGTCAACCTGCTTGTGGCCGAGTGAGATTCGACGATCGTCCGTGTCAATATTCAACACCACGACATCGAGTTCCTGGCCCTTTTTGACCATCTCGCTCGGATGTTGCACTCTCTTCGTCCAGGACAGATCACTGATATGGACCAGTCCGTCGATTCCCGGTTCAATCTCAACGAATACGCCAAAGTTGGTGATATTTCTCACCTTGCCGCGCATTACAACTCCTGGTGGGTAGCGGTCGGCGATATTATTCCACGGATCCGGTTCGAGTTGTTTCATACCCAGAGAGATCTTCTTGCTCTCCGTATCGATATTCAAAATCTTTACCGGTACGAGTTGGCCAAGAGAGACCGTCTGACTGGGATGTCGAATATGTTCGGTCCAACTCATTTCTGAAATGTGAACCAGCCCCTCGATTCCTTTCTCCAATTCGACAAATGCACCGTAGTCCGTAATCGAAACAACTTTCCCTTCGACCGTGGAGTTTGGCGCAAATTTTTCACTGATCGTCTCCCACGGATGCGGTTGAAGCTGCTTCAGACCCAGGGAAATTCTTTGCCGTTCCTTATCGTAGTCCAGTACAACCACGTTCAACTGCTCGTCCAATGTGACCAGCTCGGATGGATGGGATACTCTGCCCCACGATAGATCGGTGATATGCAGGAGACCATCCACGCCACCGAGATCGATGAAAACACCGAAATCCGTGATATTCTTTACGGTTCCTTCCAGAATCTGCCCTGGCTCCATGGTAGACAGGATAGTCTGTCTCTGAGCCTGTAGATCCTTTTCGATCAGCGCCTTGTGCGATACGACGATATTCTCGTTGACCGGATTCAACTTCACAATCTTGAACTCCATTCTCTTTTCGAGATAGGCATCAAAATCGCGTACCGGTCGAACGTCTATCTGGGATCCAGGCAGGAAGGCTTCCATGGTGTCGAACAGTTCGACGATCATGCCACCTTTGATTCGGCGAACAATAGTTCCTTCCAGCACCTCCTCGTTGTCGAACGCTGTTTCGATGCGTCTCCAACGTCGGACGGTATCGGCTTTTGTTTTCGAGAGTACGAGCTGACCGTGATAGTCCTCGATCCGTTCGAGAAAAACCTCTACTTCATCGCCAGCGGCCAGGTCTTCGTCAAATTCTCCCTTGGAAACGATACCGTCGCTCTTGAATCCGATATCGATAACGACATCTTTTTCTCCAATGCTGACGACTCGCCCCGTTACAATCTCATGTTCAGAGACATTCGTAAGCGTAGTTTCGATGAGGTTTTTGAGATCCTCCTCACCCATACCACTGCTCGCTTCAGCCGGAAGCGACTCCAGATCTTCGAGCTTTATTACCTCACCGATAATGGCTCCTGTATACCCGATCATACCTGTCTGAGGCGCAATGGGAGTCGGCTCCTCGACGACTTCCTCAGCTGCACCGGAGTCCGAGACGGTCGATTCCGCCTCAACTTCGTCGTCGGTGGAGGTAGTGGCTTCAGCGTCTTGGGGTTCGCCTGTTTCGGTTGCAGCGCCGTCTTCAGCGCCGACGATCTCTGACGATTCGTCTTCAGGCGTTGCAATCTCGGCGCTGGTCTCTTCCGGAGTCGCGGTTACCGCTTCCGGAGAAGTCTCTGCTTTTGTTTCGTCGGCGGAGGAAGATGTGTTTTTCTGATCCTCGGCCGGTTTGACGGTTTCCACCTCCGTGGAGTCGTCGGTTTCGGTGTGCTGGTCTTCAGCCATAGAATTGTTCTGGAATCAACGGGCAGCACGCAATGCGCTGGGGATCCCCGATCTATTCCGGTCTTCTTAAACAAATACCACGAGACAATTCCCAGTTATCTGCGTGGCGCCATCCGATCGAATACACGAATGGTTTAGCCCATTAAAAACGATCCAAGATTAGGTACGTTCCCGAATTCGATTGACGATTAGATCGACCTGTTGATCGAATGTCATTCGTGACGTATCTACGACTATCGCATCTTTTGCGGCTATCAATGGTGACATTGCTCTGGTTCTATCCCGGTCGTCTCGTTCTCCCATTTCGCGAAGAACGTGCGAAAGTTCTGATTCCTGTCCGGATTCAGCAATCTCTTCGTGCCGTCGTTGAGCCCGAATCGACGGATCTGCATCGAGGAATATTTTCAGATCTGCATCCGGAAATACGATTGATCCGATATCGCGACCTTCTACAATCACACTACCGCCGGAATCGGAGACGCTTTTTGCAATCCGGCGCTGTTCGCTGACCATCCGCTCGCGAACGATTGGCAGTGTGCTGACTTTAGACGACATGTCCGTAACTGCTGCGGACCGAATGAGACCGGTGACATCGCGTCCCGACAACACGATTTTCATCGTGCCGGCTTCATGGCGAATGTCCAGGTCGAGGTGCGACAGGGTAGCCCGTGCCGCACTGGCGGATACCTCCGTTTCAGTATCAAGAAACAGAAGGGCTACGCTACGGTACATCGCGCCGGTGTCGAGGTAAAGGAAACCGGTTCTCTTGGCGATTTCTCTTGCCGTTGTACTCTTTCCTGATCCGGACGGCCCATCTATGGCAATGATCACTATTTTTCCTATCTATGAATACGGTTGTAACCGAGAGTCTGAAGCTATTCAACGACGGGATCGCGGACAAACCTGAATTAATTCTGACGTTCAAATCGCTTTTAATTCACTGAACGAACGATGGGAAGTTTAGTCACCACGGACGCATCGAAAATAAGAGTACTCGATCACGCCGAAATTGTGCGTCCGAGTCTGGACGTGCTGAACTCGTACGACCGATTTCCAATCACCATACTTCTGGATAACATCCGATCGGCACAGAACGTCGGCTCGATTCTGCGAACTGCGGATGCCGTTCGTGCACGAGAGGTCGTAATGACCGGAATCACGCCGGACGCAACGCATAAAGGCGCACTGAAAGCGAGTCTGGGTGCAGAGCAGTCTGTCCCCTGGCGGGTTGAATCCGACCCCGAACGATTTCTCCGGGAGTTTAGGAGATCGGGCGGAACAGTCGCCATCCTGGAGATAACCGACAGCCCTACCCTGATCGAATCGATCAATACGCAGGTGTTCCCGATCTGCATGATAGTCGGTAGCGAAATCAAAGGAGTCTCTGAATCACTGGTCCGTCAGGCGCATATGGCGCTGGAAATTCCGCAGTTTGGTTTTAAACAGTCATTGAACGTGTCCGTAGCTACCGGCATAGCGCTCTACCAATTGTTGCAGACGTACTTCCGATTGCATCCTGATGAGCGACCACCCCTATCTTCCGGAATCCAGAACGAGATCTAAGAACGTGAGAACACGAAGTACGGTAACCATTACTGCGAATAAGGATCATTTTTGAGGCATGGGTACATCTCAAACAACCTTTTACGCACCATCTGAATCTGACTTCGAACGAGACGTGGAAGCCTCAATTGAGGCGCTTCTTCAAGACCGTCTCGACCACGCAGGGAATGATTTCTGCGCCCGGCAATTAGGCGTTAAGCATGTTTATACGGCCGTTTCCTCCGATGCCAACCGGATGGCTCCACTCGCCGGGCAAGCAGGGTGGCAGATTGCCGCGAGAGTAGAAAGCCGAGATTTCTCATCCAGAGAGAGCATAGATACGCTGATCGACCTCGATACCGAGCTATTCGATATCGAACTCTCATCCGGTGACATGGAGCATAGTCCGTTCGGCATTTCTCCCACGCCACCATGTATCGTCGGTGGTTCGGAACGTGCTCTTCTCGATGTACTCCTCGGACAGAAGAACGCACCCCGAATTGCTGCACTTTTGTTGGACCCATTCGCTGTAACCGTTCGTCGGGAGCTCAAGGACACCCTGTTAACCACGATCCTGGAAAGGCTTTCCGAACAACGGAATCCGATCAGGCATCCCGTCGGAATCGATGTATCCCTGAGCCAGCGTGCCGGAATGTCCGCAGAGAAGGCGATTGCTGTTGTTCTACTGGGTATTCATTCCTGGTGCTCTGTTCTCGATGCGCAGAACCTGATGACCGAGGATATCGTCGAGAGAATGATCGTAGGCTGGTCTTCCATCGCCTCGTTTCCGGGAGAAATAGCTGCTCTTCGTGCTCTCAGGATTCTGACACCCTGTGTTCTTCAGTCCTGGGGAGTTCGCCCCGGAAGCCCGCACATTCACGTTCGGGCATCTGGCGCATTTACTGACGGGAATGGCCTTGAAAACGACTATATCCGGGCATCCCTTAAATCGGCCGCATCCGTCCTCGGCGGCTGCGACTCGCTCTCCCTTACTCCTGGCCCTGGACTCACGATGCGAACAAGCCGGGAGCACCTCGATACCCTGCTCGGTGTGGCCACACAGCAGCTATTACGACACGAATCAGGTATTGGAGATGTAGCCGACCCCGCGGCCGGCGCATACTATGTGGAGGAGTACACAGCGGCTCTGGCTGCAAGTGCGTATACCCGATTTAAGACGGTGGTGCAAGACGGTTTTGACGTCGAGTTGTTTTCGTCAGAGATCTTACCATCATGGATCGAAATCGATCGCGCGGAACTCGTCCAGAACGTCGAAGACAAATCTGCAGTATTTGTCGGTATGAATCAGCTGGAATCAGCACGTGATACCCGCTCCCAGGCTGATCTCCCTGTTCCGAATCATGCGCTCCCGAGCGCGGAGGCCAATCACGATCTGACATTTCTTTTATCCAATGTCGGAATTTCTTCCGACTCCTGTTCGAGATACAAACCGTTCAACGCACCGGATTTTCGACGTGTCGCGACCGAATCGATGTCGGCGCCGAGGACAGCGCAAAATACCTCAGACGTAGCCGGTGAGCAGGCGCCGTCCCGTTATTTCAGGCAGTCCGCTGACGAATTACCACAATTGCGTTCCGTAGCCGGGGCACCACCCTTCCTTCGGGGACCTTATTCGTCCATGTACGCAGAACGTCCGTGGACCATCAGACAGTATGCCGGTTTTTCTACCGCAGAGAAGTCAAATGCTTTCTATCGCGCCAATCTTGCGGCCGGACAGAGGGGATTGTCGGTAGCATTTGACCTTCCAACACATCGGGGATATGACTCGGATCACCCACGAGTTTCCGGTGACGTCGGTAAAGCCGGTGTGGCAATCGATACCGTTGAGGACATGAAGCGTCTTTTCGACGGTATTCCCCTTCAGGATATGTCGGTTTCCATGACCATGAACGGGGCCGTGATACCCATAATGGCCTTTTATATTGTTGCCGCAGAAGAACAGGGAGTTGATCCCGCCAACCTGCGAGGAACCATTCAGAATGATATCCTGAAGGAGTTCATGGTCCGGAATACGTATATCTATCCCCCCGGACCTTCGATGAGAATTGTGGGAGATATTTTCTCCTACTCGTCGACGCATATGCCGAAGTTCAATTCAATTTCGGTATCGGGCTATCATATACAGGAGGCCGGTGGTTCGGCGGAAGTAGAACTGGCCTATACACTGGCGGATGGACTCGAATATATAAAGAGTGGTATCGCGGCTGGACTGGCTGTCGACGATTTTGTACCCAGAATATCGTTCTTCTTCGGAATCGGAATGGACGTGTTTACCGAAATCGCGAAGCTCCGCGCTGCCCGGTTGCTATGGTCCGAAATTGTCGCCGGATTCAACCCCCGTAATCCACGATCTATGGCACTTCGCACCCATTGTCAAACATCGGGTTGGAGTCTCACTGCCCAGAATCAACTCATAAACGTCGCGCGCACGTCTCTGGAGGCCCTGGCGGCTGTCCTCGGACATACTCAGTCACTTCACACGAATGCCCTGGATGAAGCCGTCGCGCTTCCGAGTGAGGCTTCTGCCCGGATTGCCCGCAATACACAGATGATCCTTCAGGCAGAAACCGGACTGACAAGGGCAATCGACCCGATGGGAGGATCATACTATTTGGAATCCTTGACGGCTGAATTGGCCAGGAAGGCCCGGGTCCACATGAGCACGATTGAATCCGCGGGTGGAATGACCAAAGCGATTGCTGACGGATTTCCCAAACTCAAGATCGAAGAAAGCGCCGCCCGGCGCCAGGCTCGAATCGACTCTCGACAGGATATAATCATCGGGTTGAATAAATATGGTTTTGACGACGGAGTAGATCTTGAATATCTGGAAATAGATAACCGGGAGGTCAGAAATCAGCAGATTGAAAGACTGGAAGATGTCCGGAGTAAACGAGACAATACAGAGGTCGTCCGGTCCCTCAAGGCTCTGGAGGAAGCCGCCCGGAACCAGCGTACCAACGTACTCGAGGCAGCCATCGTCGCGGCCCGAAACCGCGCGACCGTCGGAGAGATTTCACTGGCACTGGAAAACGTATTTGGTCGGTACACCGCCCATAATAAAATGCTCAGTGGCGTATACGCCCGGGCGTCGACAGACGAAAAAGCTATGGCAAAGGTCCGAACGCACTCAGATGAATTCTTCCGGTTAACAGGTCGCAGACCTCGGATTCTCGTCGCTAAATTGGGACAGGACGGTCACGATCGTGGAGCTAAAATTATCGCCACTTCATTCGCCGACCTGGGATTCGATGTCGATATCGGTCCGCTCTTTCAAACTCCGCAGGAAACGGCCCGACAGGCTATCGAAAACGACGTTCATTTGATCGGGATATCCAGCCTGGCAGGTGCTCATAAGACACTCGTACCAGAATTGATTGATATATTGCATGGAACAGGCCGGGATGACATTACCGTCGTCGTCGGCGGGGTCATTCCACCGTCCGATGTACAGGAGCTTCTCTCTGGTGGCGTGGCGGCCGTTTTCGGTCCAGGTACCGTCATCACCGATGCAGCAATCAACCTCCTGGAACAGATGCTGGTTAAATTGAACTGATCCAAGTCGCTGTGGTCCTAATGCCTCGTCCGGCACTCTTTTTCGTATGACACCAGAGCAAACATCGAGAATCCTGTTTGAAGCAATCGAGTCCGGTGATACGGCTGCCCTGGCCAGAGGCATCACCCTTGTCGAGAGTCATCGCAGCATCGATTTTGACAGCCGCGTGGAACTTGCCCGTTTCTGTCTCGACAGTCCCAGACGCTCGAACCGAATCGCCATCACCGGGATGCCGGGGTCCGGAAAATCAACACTCATTGATACGCTCGGGGAATCGCTTATTTCTCAGGGACACCGGGTGGCTGTCCTGGCCATCGATCCGACCAGTCAGGCTTCTGGAGGAAGTATCCTCGGTGATAAAACGAGGATGGTGAATCTTGCGTCGAACACAAATGCTTTTATTCGTCCATCACCTACTGCCGGCATCCTTGGTGGTATCACGGCGATGACAAGAGAGTCGGCGGCACTCTGTACCGCAGCAGGATTTGATACGATTATTATCGAAACCGTTGGCGTAGGCCAGTCAGAAATCTCCGTACGGGACGTTGTAGACTTTGTCGCTTATATCACCATCGCCGGTACCGGAGATGATCTTCAGAATATCAAGCGCGGCATAATGGAGACCGTTGATGCCGTTATCGTTAATAAATCGGATGGCGATCGAATCTCGAGTTCGAAACAACTGGCAGCACAGATACGAAATACACTTCCCTTGCTCACTCCCCGATTCGCCACATGGAAACCGGAGGTTCATACGATATCTGCTATTGAGTCTGTCGGAATCGAAGAGTTTCGGTCCCATATCGAATCATTCTTCAACGAACTGGAGCCTACGGGAGTACTGGAAGAACAGCGAGCATTACAACGACTGTCATGGTTCAGAGAAGCGGTTACTTACTGCCTGAACATGAGCCTGGCCGGATCGGAATCCTACCAACATCACCGAATTCGTCTTGAGGAACAGATACTCGAGAGCAACGCCAATCCACTTCAATCGGCAAGAGACCTGGTATCCGGCCTATTTCGAAAGTGAAAGGACGCGAACGGCCGTCCGCAGGCGCCTGACGACGGTCTCCTTTCCGAGATATTCCAGCAACTCGAAGAGTCCGGGACCTGCTACAACGCCACTCACCGCGAGTCTGGCCGGATGAATGAGCCTTCCCGCTCCTATTTCACGTCCTTCCGTAATTGCTCTCAAGATGGACTCATACGCCGTTGCATCGACCTCGGTCCGGGATTCAATTGCCGATGCATAGGCCGAAACCAGATCTGGAGAATCTTCTTTCCAACGCTTCTTCAGACCCTTTTCGTCGTAGGATCGGGGATCCTCGAACAGGTATCTGGCTACCAGAAGATCTGAGGCAAACGAGATCCGCTCGCGCATCAACTCAACTCCGTCGACGAGTCGTTCATCGGAGACATCGAGACGTGCCTCGGAGAGTAGCGGACGAACGGACCTGGCGATAACAGATGCCGATTGACGCCGCAGGTGGTATTCGTTGTGCCACTTGAGTTTTGCCAGATCGAACTGAACGCCGGCCTGACCTATCCTGTCGATGCTAAACCGTTCGACGAGCCCGGCCATGTCGAAGTGTTCCTCGTCATCACCCGGATTCCATCCGAGAAGTGCCAGAAAATTTATCAGTGCTTCCGGTTCATATCCTCCCTTCACATAATCCCTGACAGAGACAGGAATTCCGGCTCTGTCGGCACTTCGTTTCGACAGTTTTCCACCTGTCGGACTCAGGATTAGTGGGAGATGGGCCATTTTCGGTACGGACCATCCGAAGGCTTCGTACAACAGAACATGTTTCGGTGTAGATGGCAACCACTCTTCTCCTCGTATCACATGGGTAATCCTCATCTCATGGTCATCCACGACATTGGCCATGTGATAGGTGGGAAATCCGTCTGATTTCATCAGTACCTGATCATCTACATTAACAGAGTCTACCAATACCTTGCCACGCACCATGTCCTGGAAGGCGATCAATCGACCCGGGTCGGCTTTCAGACGTACGACGTAGTCTTCTCCCCTGTCCAACCGCTGCTGAACTTCCGACGCCGGCAGGGAAAGGGAATTCGACATATTGTTTCTTATATCCGACCCATATCGTGGATTCGGATTTTCCGGACACGCTCGCTCCCGCCTCATCGTTTCGATTTCAGCCGGTGTGTCGAATGCGATGTACGCATTCCCTGATTCAACGAGTTGATCCGCGTACGCACGATATCGGCCCAGCCTCTCAGATTGTCTGTACGGACCTGATTTACCCGCTGCGTGAGGTCCCTCGTCGAACATTATTCCGGCCCACTCCATGGAAGACAGGATATCCTTTTCGGCGTCATCGACGAAACGGGTTCGGTCCGTGTCCTCGATTCTTAGAATAAGAGAGCCCCCCGATTGACGGGCATACAGGTAATTATACAGGGCGGTCCGCAACCCTCCAATATGGAGATATCCGGTGGGGCTGGGAGCAAATCGGACACGGACGCCTTCGGGTCGATTCATGAGGACGATGACAGCAGAGTGATGTGGTAATTCGCACGAAGATACACGTCCAATAGATGCCACACGTACTTGAGTGACACTCTATAGAAAAGATTCGAAATATCCAGTGCTCGATGCACTTCGTCCCGTAAACACGCGGTACCTAGTCGTCAATCTGAGATCTGCTGGCAACAACATCGATGCCCGGATAGAAAACGTACATCACGGACTGTTCAACGGGAAAACTGACTCGCTCGACCTCTGTCGTGATGAGCGGTGCAACATATTCGATGCGAAGCGGAGTCGGAAAGAGAAGACCGACGATAAAGACAGCTACTGCTGCCAGAACGGCCGCTCTCATGGAGATTGATTTTCTCAGATTCCACAATGGACTCCGGTCATCGGTTCGACTGATCTGTTCTTCCCGCTGTTTAAGTTCGGCCAATCGCGAAAAAAACAGATCGTCAGCGGCAGGCGGAAGAGAGATGAATTCCTGTCGGATCATCCTTCTGAATACCAGCACGGAATCCATCATCGAACGACACTCACCGCATGCAGACATATGCGAGAAAAGTGAGGATTGTGATTTAGATTCCAACTCGCCATCAAGATAACGCTGCAACTCCAGCATCTTTTCGCAGGTCGAACCGTCATTTACATCGCGGATACGGTCATATTCTTCCTGAATCATAACATCTTCCTCACTTCCTCTACTGGAACAACAGGACTCTGCGGAGGCTTACTTTCCGTGTCCGGTTGCTCCAACTCAGCAACTTTGGTGAGTAGCAGGGCAAATTTTTTCCGTGCCTTAAACAATCTCGATTTTACCGAACTGACCGTTGTCCGGGTTACGGCTGCTATCTCCTCGTACGTGAGATTTTGATACTCTCGCAGAATCAAGACCTCCCTGTACTCCGGCTTCAGCCGATCGATATATGTCCCTACAAATCGAATCTGTTCGTTTTTTTCCATCCGGGACATGGGCGTATCTGCGACCGAAATTCTTCTCTCGATTTCGTCACTGAATCCGATATGACGCTTATTTCTACGAATTCTGTTCAGACACTGATTACGTGCAATCGTAAAGAGCCATGACTTGAATGCACTCGAATTAAGAAGACGATCTCGATTCTCATACACGCGGAGATACGTATCCTGCATGCAATCCTGGGCCTGTTCGGCATCGTTGAGCATCTTCAGACAAAACGCATAGACAGGTCCTTTGTAACGATTGTAGATCCCGACGAAGGCAAATTCGTCGCCACTTTGAAATGCTTCAATAAGTTCGAAATCTTTCACAGAAAGCGGTAATGGAAAGGAATTCTTGTCGAAGGATCGATTGGAAGACCCATTGACAGAGAAAAAGTTGCTCAATCGTCATTTTTTAAGAAGGATGGAACCACCAATAGTACTCTCGCGTGAACGGGCGGTTTGTCTATTCAGCCAGCTTTTTTTCTCTAATCAGTTGTTATGCCTGATCATCGTCGCCTCACTATGACGTCTTACGCTCGTCTCCGTCTCGTGCTTGCAGCCGGAATTATTTTTTTGGCCGGATGTAGCGGAACGGAACCGTTGACTCAATCCAGATCTGTAACCGTTCCTGATTCGATTCTGGCAACCATAGATGGTACCCCCGTCTATGTCCATGATTTTGTACGCGAGTATGCCAGAATCGGAAAGACAGATTCTTCCAGCACGGATTCTCTACAAGCATATCAGGATTTTCTGGAGAGATATGTCAACTTCCGACTGAAGGTGCTTGAAGCCAGACGGGCCGGATATCCTTCAGATCCGTCGTTAAAAAAGGAGATTGGAGCATATCGGTCTCAACTTGCGAGACCCTTTCTTATCGAGCAGGAAGTAACGGAACCGCTTATCCGTGAAATGTACTTGCGCCGAAAGTCACAGGTAGAAGCGAGTCACATCCTGATCCGGGTGGATCCCGCGTCGGCACCGGAAGACACGCTCGCAGCACGTGCCCGATTGTCAACCATCAAAGACTCTCTCGACGCCGGAGCTTCCTTTGCTGAGATGGCGTTCAGATACTCTGAAGATCCATCGGCTCAATCCGCTCCTGGAAGTGCCGGATATCAGGGGTATCTGGGCTACTTCGGTGGCGGCAGAATGGTAAAAGCATTCGAGGATGCCGCTTTTTCTACGCCTGTAGATAGCACATCGTCGATATTCCGTTCACAGTTCGGATATCATATTCTGCACGTGCACAATCGGATTCCAACGCCGCCGGACATCAGGATGGCTCATATCATGATTCAGCCCAAGGCCCCTACTGCTGCCGATTCTGCAGTCGCTCTAGGTCGTATTCGGGACATACAGACAAAACTGGAATCCGGAGAGTCATTCGCTGATCTGGCCAAACAATTTTCCGATGACAAGGCCAGTGGAAGTAATGGCGGTGAACTTCAAAAAGTATCGTTCGACACAGGCCTCCCTCCTTCAATGAGGGACGCCGCCTTTTCCATGGAGCCCGGCGAGGTGTCGGATGTCCTCGAGTCGCCATTCGGTTTTCACCTGATTACGATCCTGGAGAAATTACCGATTCAGGCATATGAGGATATGCACGACGAACTGAGCACGCAGTTATCGCGCCTCCCAAGATCGGCTGCCGCCCAACAAAGGTACGCGGAATCCGTGCGCCTTACGCTCGGAGAAAAGGCCGATTCAACGCTGATCGAGAGCTGGGGCAGGTCGATGACTCCAGATTCTCTATTCAGGACACTCGCTACAGGCACCTTCCCCGATAGCACGCTTGGGCGCCCGTTTCTGTGGCTGGGCGATTCCACTTACACCGTTGGTCAGTTTACAGACTTTTTCAAGACCCGGCGTCTTCCTCCCTCCAATACACCATTGGAGCGCGTCTGGGCTTCGGTGGATTTGTTTTTTAATGATGCAGCCATCAATCAGGAAGTAGCCGCCCTCGAAGACAAAGATCCGACCTTCGGATCTACCATGGCAGAATTCAGAGACGGATTGATCCTGTTCCGACTCATGGAAGATTCCGTCTGGACCGCAGCGTCAACCGATTCCCTGGGTCTTCGGAACTACTTCAGGAATCACACCAATGCGTACAGATTCGAGGATAGAACGCGCATTGTGAGTCTCACCAGTTCGTCCGATTCACTCCTGTCGGCCCTGGTGGAACAGATTCGTAATGGCATTGGACTGGACGAAGCGGTATCGCGCGCCCGCGAGGATACTTCTCATGCGGTTCGACACGATACAACCATGGTCGAAGGCAAGACGAATTCAGTATTTGATCAAGCACTTGAGGCTGGAATCGGACATATTACCGACCCGGTCGAGTACAACAAGGGATACATTGTACTTTATAACGACGGTGTGGAACCGGCCAGACTGAAAACTTTCGAGGAGGCGCGAGCCGAACTTGTCACGGCAAATCAAACCATTCTCGAGGCAGCCCTGCTGAGGCGTCTTCGAGTACTCTACGATGCGACTACTTATGAGGATCATCTCCGATCGGCCTACGAGGCGGGCCTTTTGCAGACACCGACGGACAACTAGCCATGAGGTTGTCACGACCCTGTTGACCGTCTGTAGTCTCTTTATAACTCTGAGCATGGTGGTGGGATGTTCTTCAGGCCAGGAAAACGTCGATTATGTCGCACGTCTCGGAGATAAGTTTTATACACGGTCAGAATTGAACAGTGCGCTGGCAACGATTCCCGCTGCGCGTGACTCTTCTGAAGCCCGGGCACAGATACTCCGGCAGTGGACTACGACAGAATTGCTTTACAATGAAGCAATAAGCCGAGGATTGAAGAACGATCCCGATGTGGCCAGTCTGATTCACGAAAATGAGCGATCCGTACTGGCGAGCGCGTTACTCTCAAGGATCTACGAGGAGGAGTATACCGCTCCCAACGAGACGGAGATTCTTGGATATTATGAGCAGCACAAGGATCAACTGGTACTGAGGGAACCCTTCGTAAAAGTTTGGTACCTGTCTGCAGCAGAACGAGACTCGGCCGAGGCAGCCAGGAGTGAGATGAAGCAGCTTGACCAGGAGGCCGAATCGCCGGATGTCTGGCAGAAGATCGTAGACCGATTCGCCGATGATCCGGAAGGGTCTCTACTACTCTCTGATTCATTTTATCCAGAGAGCCGGCTCCTTTCTTTCGTCCCGACTGTGCAGGCTGCGGTTCGGAACCTTTCTTCCGGTGATACCCTCCCCGTGGTCGAGGACGACAGCCGATTCATCGTTGTCCGCCTACGCGATCGCCTCCCTGCTGGATCTCTCCCGGACCTGTCACTCATCAGAGATCAGATTGTCGAGACGTTGACCATTGAGAACAGGAAACAGTTGTATGCACGACAGGTTCAACGGCTCCGAAACGAAGCCATCGCACGCGAAGAGCTGGAATTTCGTTAGAGGACCGCACATCTCTTTTTCCGACATCATCACGTCAGAGTAACCCTATCCATCCATGAGTCGATTCACAGCGGCCCTGCTGTCTATATCCGCATTGATACTTACCGTTGGTCCGTCACCAGTCGTTGCACAGGATGCCGAGGTTTTAGACGAAATAGTCGCCGTAGTAGGCAATTATATCGTTTTGAAGTCCGATGTCGACGGATTCGTTCTGGGTGTTATGAATCAGCAGCAGATTCCCTACACCGAGGATCTGTGGGATAACGCCCTGGACCAGTTGATAAACGAAAAAGTGCTCGTTATTCACGCCAGGAGAGACACCAATCTCGTAGTTACTGACCAACAGGTCGATCAGATGTTGGACCAGCGTATCAGCGAGATGTCTGCCCGGGTTGGAAGTGAATCTCGACTGGAGGACCTGTATGGTAGGAGCGTAATTGAAATCAAAGCGGACCTCCGCGAAGAATTCAGGGATCAGTTACTCGCAGACCAGATGCGGAATACGAAACTGAGAACCATCAAGGCGACGCCTTCAGACGTGGAGGAGTGGTTCTCGCAGTTTCCAACTGATTCACTTCCAACGCTTCCAGATATTGTTCAGGTCTCTCACATTGTCGTAAAACCGCTGGTGACCCAGGAGGCCCGTGATGAGACGATGGAAATCATCTCGGCCATTCGAGACTCGGTCATCGCCGGGCGGAATACGATAGAAGAAATGGCTCGTGCCTTTTCCGAGGATCCAGGATCAGCTGACAACGGCGGCCTCTATGAAGGCACCAGGCTGGCGGAGCTCGTTCCGGAATTTGCAGCAGTAGCCTCTCGTATCCCGTTGGATACATTTTCTCAGATATTTGAGACACGATTCGGTTTACACTTTCTGCGTGTTAATGCTCGTAGGGGTGACGTCATAGATTACAATCATATTCTCATCGGTTTTGACGATCGAAAAACAGATCCTACCCAGGCAATTGAGAAATTGACCGCATACCGGGATTCAATTCTGACCGGCAAGGCTACATTTGAATCCGTAGCCCGTGAACACTCGGAAGAAGATTTGTCGTCCATTCGTGGAGGTCGTGTCGTCGATCCCTCGAGTGGGGAGCGGAATCTCTATCTGGAAAATCTCGGACCTCTCTGGCAACAGACATTGAGCACGATGGAAGTTGGAGAAGTGAGCCCTCCCTCTCAAGTGGCCCTCCTCGACGGGAAAAGAGCTTTTCACACGGTTCGACTGGATAAACGTGTAGCGTCGCATCGCGTTGATATCGAAACGGACTACGATCTGGTCGAACAGTTGGCGTTGCGAGATAAGCAGTCCATGATAATGTCAAAGTGGCTCAACACGCTCCGTAGCGATGTTTTTGTAGACTTGAGAGGGAGAGCACGTAATTCCCGGATCACCAGTAAATAGCAGGTCTATACAACCCTTCAGATCTCTGAATCTACCCATGAGCGTGAAAATCAATCCCGAAGCACTTTCCGACCTCCAATCGGGATTTTTGCGTTTAAAATCGGAGATCGGGAAGGTCATCGTCGGCCAGGACGATATTATTGAGAGCATATTTGTAAGTCTGATTTGCCGTGGCCATGTTCTTCTTGTCGGTGTTCCCGGGCTGGCCAAAACCCTGCTGATCCGAACCCTGTCCCAGGCAGTTGAACTCACATTCGGCAGGATACAATTTACCCCGGATCTGATGCCCAGTGACATTACGGGCACCGAGATCATTGAAGAAGACGTATCTACCGGTCGCCGGAAATTCAAGTTTGTCAGAGGTCCGGTCTTTGCCCATGTTATTCTCGCGGATGAAATAAACCGTACGCCGCCCAAGACTCAGGCGGCTCTTCTTGAGGCCATGCAAGAGCATCATGTTACGGCGGCCGGCGAGACCTACTCCCTGCCCGAGCCGTTTTTTGTACTCGCGACGCAAAACCCGATAGAACAGGAAGGGACTTATCCCCTCCCAGAAGCCCAACTTGACAGGTTTATGCTGAATCTTTGGTTGGATTATCCGTCGTTTGACCAGGAGAAGGAGATCGTTCGTTCTACAACGAGCGCATCGCAGGCCCGGGTAGAGTGCGTGATGAAAGCAGAAGATCTCGGTCGTTTTCAGGAGTTGGTTCGCGCGATGCCCGTAACGGATAACGTAATCGAGCACGCCGTCGGACTGGTATCGAGTACACGTCCTGAAAACGATTCGGCTCCGGAGCACATCAAACAGTATCTGAATTACGGTGCGGGTCCGAGAGCATCCCAGTATCTGATCCTTGGAGCCAAAGCTGTTGCCGCTCTTGATGGCCGGCTCACTCCGCTCATAGGAGATGTGGACAGCATGGCTATTCCGGTGCTGCGACATCGCATCGTGACCAATTTCAATGCGGAAGCCGACAACGTATCAGCCGTAGATATTATTTCGAGACTCCTGTCTGAATTTGATCCCGTGTCCGCGTCGTAGACGGAGCAGTCTTGAATTAAGAGTGATATCGGATGGACTCAAGCAACTGCATCCAGGGACTATTTGCAACAGACGCTCTGCTTCCGACCGGATGGGCATCAGACGTGAGTATTTCGTTCGATTCGGAAGGAATCATATCTGACGTCAGAGAAGGAGACCGTGATAGTGGGTATAGAGTCGCATCGGGACCCGTTATTCCGGGAATGATCAATCTGCATTCCCATGCCTTTCAGAGAAGTATTACGGGAAAAACGCAGTCATTTTCCGGAACGGAGGATGATTTCTGGTCGTGGAGAGAAGCCATGTACAGGAGCACATCCGAAATTGGGCCGAAGGAACTGGAGCGCATGGCATACCGACTGTACGCCGACATGGTTCGGAACGGGTACACGACAGTCTGTGAGTTCCACTATCTCCATCATGCTGGTGACGGAATTCCGTATTCGAACCGTGCCGAGATGTCATTGGCCATCGTACGGGCAGCCGAGCAAGCCGGCATCCGTCTTACGCTCCTTCCTGTACTCTACTGCCACGGAGGTTTTCGGAATGAACCGCTTTCGAGTCACCAACGCAGGTTCGGTCTCGACGTGAATGAGTACCTTCGTCTCCTGGAGCAATTGAGAAAAGAAGTACCGGAAACCGTTCTCGGGTATGCTCCCCACTCGTTACGTGCGGTCGATAATGATTCTCTGGCCATGATGCTCGAGCATCGGCGCAAGTCCGCTCATGATCGGGCTCCCGTTCATATTCATATCGCTGAACAGACGGCAGAAGTCACCCAATGCCTCAAGAGTCATCGGGCACGGCCTGTTGAATATCTGTACGGCATTGCTGAACCGGACGCCACATGGTGCCTCATTCATGCCACCCAGACGACGCCAACGGAGAAAGAACGCATGGCTCGATCAAATGCCTGCGTCGGACTGTGTCCTACAACCGAAGCGGATCTGGGTGATGGCTTTTTCGATCTTCCGGACTTCCTGTCGTCGGGAGGCACGTTTGGCATTGGTTCGGACAGCAACGTCTGTGTCTCGCCGGTCGAAGAACTCCGCCTGTTGGAGTACACGCAACGTCTTTTGCTTCGTCGACGAAATACGTCGGGTGACACGGCTGATTCAGGCGTAGGCACCGTCCGGTACTTACAGGCCCTCGAGGGCGGTAGGCGCGCTTCCGGCCAATCTGTCGGAAGAATTGAAGCGGGATACCGGGCAGATTTCGCCGTTCTAGAACCAGATGCGTTTACCCGGTCTGACGAGTCTCCTGACGTTATTCTGAACGCACATGTTTTTTCCGGGAGTTCGCTCTCTGTTCGAGAAACGGTTATCGGCGGTTTTCCTTCAACCCTCCAGGGATCCGCTCATTAACATTGCGACCGGTTTCATCGGTTCAATGTTTTCTATTACAATCTTCAGACTCGCTGTGATCGGGACTGCCAACATCATTCCCAGCACTCCCCAGAGCCAGCCCCAGAAGATGAGAGAAACCAGTATGAGGAGCGGACTGAGATTCAGTCTGAATGCCATTATCCTTGGTTCTATTACATTTCCCATGAGCGTCTGGGTACCTCCGAGAAAAACGATGACCAGAACAGGAACGGTCAGTGACTCAAATTGAAGGAGTGAAAGGGCAAAAGGAAACAGAACGGCGATGAGAGATCCTATGTTGGGGATATAGTTCAAAATGAACGCAAGAAACCCCCACACCAGCGGAAAATCGACGCCCAGAATCAGAAGTATAATAAACGTAATGGTCCCCGTTCCCAGGCTGATCAGTGTCTTTGTGACCAGATACTGACGCACCCGGGTGTCGACCGTGGCAATGACCTGGCCGATACGATCCGCGAAAGCTTCCGGGTATGCGGTGCGTACTTTTTCAGCCATGTCTCCGCTACCGGCCAGAATAAACAGCATGAACAACAGGATCAGGAACGTGGTGCTCAGAAAAGAAATAAACGATCCGAGTCCGGTTCCAACGATAGACGTTACGGAGGAGAATTCGAGCGCATCCGTCCAGTGAAATTCAGCAATCGGGAGTTCCAACGACTCAGCCCAGATCAATATTTTTGTTTGTACCCCGGTGATAATTGCCGTCAGTTTACCCTCGTACCTGGGCATAGAGTCTACAAATGACTCTGTGCTCGAAAAAATGAGCCATCCGAGTAGAAACATTATCAGGAAAAAAACCAACAGAACCATAAAGAGCGAGATGGCCGTTGGTAATCGGCGCTTTTTGAGCGCGATAACAACTGGTTTGAATATGACCGACAATAAAAGGGCGATCGTGAATGGAAGGAGAACAGCCTTTAATTCGAGCAGAATTACGCCGACAATAAAGATGGACAGAATGCCTAGAAAGACGACGATAAGATTGTTATTTTTCACTGAACGCTATCCGGGGTTATAGATTGTTCCAAAAGATACGAAAGAGACCGGTCATCGGATGCAGATCAACGGTACGTTATATCCGTTGGCTGGATCACATGTCTGCTGTTGCGCATCGGAAGCTGTTAACCGTCTTCTGTGGCATGACGGTCGTTCTTCTCGGAAGCGGAATTATGAATCCGTATCCACAGAATTATTTTCGTTCTCCGATAGGTATTCCTATCAAACTGGCAGGCAGCTTCGGGGAAATGAGGACCAATCATTTCCACTCCGGATTGGATATCAAGACCAATAACCGAACCGGATACAAGATATATGCAGCCGCTGATGGGTGGATATCCAGGGTATCTATTTCTCAGGCGGGATTCGGAAATGCGCTCTATATAAGCCACCCGAACGGATACACTACCGTCTATGGTCACCTGGACCATTTTTCGAAAGATATTGCCGCTTTTGCGAAGAAATATCAGTACGACAGAGAATCATTCAGAATCAATGCCCTGCCGGCGAAAGGCCGCTTCAGGGTCAAACAGGGAGATGTAATCGCTTTTTCCGGAAACTCGGGAAGCTCATCCGGGCCCCATCTCCATTTCGAAATTAGAGATTCGAATTCATATTGGCCGATCAATCCTGCCTTGTTTGGACTCGGTATATCGGATACTCGTGCTCCACGCGTATACCGTCTCAGGATCTACGGTAAGGCTCCGAACAGTTTCATCAGGCTGCATGACAAAATATCCGGCGGATGGAGAACCCTCCGCGGCGAGAGCGCCCTCTCGTTAGGGGTAACCCGACGAGGCGACCTCCATGTCCTCTCCCGTATCGACAGAATCCAGGCTTCCGGGCCGATCGGTTTCGGCATTCAGACCAATGATTTTCAGAACGGATCGACCAATCGATTGGGAGCATACCGGATTGAATTGAGCTCGAATGGAAGGCCCCTGTTCAAATCTGAAGTTGAGCGATTTTCATTCGGTCGAACGCGAGACATTAATGCCCACGTAGATTACGCAGAGCGGGTTAGAACCGGACGCTGGTTTCAACAAAGCTTCGTTCTTCCCGGAAATGAGTTACCGTTTTACGAGAGCACCAACGAAGGAATCCTCGAAGCGCTCGGCGGAAGCTCCTACAACCTTGTCTATCGGATTGTCGATGTAGCAGAGAATGAATCGGTGCTTCCTTTGACAGTTGAAGGTATTTCTCCACCACCTTCCGCCCAGAAAATGGCTCAGGGACCAACCTCAAACGAGCCGACCGTGTCTACGATTCATTTCGGTACTGCCCGTACCCTGTCTATTTCAGGCGCATCTGTCTCGGTACCGGCTGACGCGTTCTACGCTGACGTCGATTTTGACTTTGATCCGTCGACTATTCGATCGAGGAAATCCTTCTCGCATATATTCCAAGTCGGACGATCCTCGATTGCCGTCAAGAAGGCGATCTCACTCTCGATAGAAGCTTCCGGTCTTCCGTCTCGATATTTTCGTCAGGCCCTCCTGGCACGAGTGAGTCGTAAGGGGAAACTGACTGCGGCCGGGGGCTCCTACAAAAACGGTTACGTACGAGGAAATATTTCCGTTCTTGGCACATATGCGATTGCTGTCGATTCCGTAGGACCCAGAATTCGCCCCCTCAATATTTCCCAGGGCAAGTCCATGCGGAGTCGGAATTCAATTCGATTGCGTGTGAGCGATAATTTCTCCGGATTGAAAACATTTAGGGGAGAAATTGATGGAAACTGGGTTCTTTTCGAATATGATGCCAAGTCGGCACGTCTAACCCACACGTTTGACGGGCGGTTGGGTTCAGGGCATCACCGGCTCACCGTCAGAGCCACCGACCGCGTACAGAATGAAACAGTGTATACGGTCGATTTCAGAAAATGAACAGTGCCGTCAGGGTCAAGACGCCAGCAGGATGTCATTCAGTGCCGAATTCGTAGGAGCTATTGTTTCGAATGCGGACGCGTGCTCCGAATGAGCAGCGAGCCGAGCGGGAATATCCAATTTCAAATCGAGAACCGGCTCTACGATTTCCGGAAACTTTGCCGGATGGGCCGTCGATAGAACAACCCGGGGGCCGCTCATCGGGAACTGTCTTTGAACATGAATACCTACCGCCGTATGCGGGTCAGAGACATACCCCGTCTCTTCATATACAAGCCTCATGGACTCACGTGTACACGCGTCCGACACAGAGTCCGCCCGAACCAATTGCCTCAAAGCTTCCGGGCTCAGCATGGTCGCCAGACGCTCATGGTTCGATGGAGCCCCTACATCCATGGCGTTGGATATGGTTCGAATGGACGGTGCAAATGTAGTGGTGTCATCTTCCAGCCAGGTCGGAAAGAATTTATTTTCATTGTGGGCAGCGATAAAGCCTCCCGCCGACATACCGGAGCGATGAGCCATCACACCGGCGGTCAGATTTCCCAGATTCCCACTGGGTACACAGAACGAGACCGGCTCCTCAAACTGGATACTCGTCCACCAGTAATAAAGCATTTGCGGGAGCAGGCGGCCAATATTGATGGAATTCGCAGAAGACAGCGTTAGCGATTTCAGGGCCGGATCGGAGAATGCGCTTTTCACCATATGCTGACAATCATCGAACGTGCCAGTGACCCGGCAAACGGTCACCCCCGATCTACGCTGAATGAGTTGTCGTTCCTGGGAAGGACTGACCTGACCATCTGGATACAGAAGGACGACGCGAATACCCTCTTGGCCGGCAAAACCGTCGGCCACAGCTGATCCGGTGTCTCCCGAGGTAGCTACCAGGATCGTCACACCTTCGCTCCGGGAATCAAGGAATTGCTTCATCAACCTGGCCATAAACCTGGCCCCAAAATCTTTGAACGAGAGTGTTGGGCCGTGAAAAAGCTCCAGAACATGAATCGGGCCCTCAGCAAGGTCGAGGGGCACCAGCGGTACATCAAACGAAAACGCGTCCAGACAGAGATTCTTGATCTGATGATCCGATATTTCAGACGGTAACCACTTTCGCAACACGTCGGATGCCATCGCAACGAATGATTCACAGGACACATCTTCCTGACGGATAGACGGCAGATGCGCGGGCAAGAATAGTCCTCCATCGGGTGCTAACCCCCGCATCAGGGCACATTCGAGCGAACAGGAGACATTCTCCCCCCGCGTACTGAAATATTGGATGCTGTTGCTCATATCCTGGACGTATCGACAATATGGGATCCGAGGCGATCGATTGTTGACACCATGCCTGAGGCTGTGATGCCGTCGTTTTCACACGCCTGTATCATCATATTCACCACCATTTCGGCATTTTCTGAAGAATCCGATACAGCAAACATGGTCGGACCGGAGCCGGACAGCGCACATCCGAAAGCACCGGCTTCGAGGGCTGCACGTCTGATTGATTTGTATACCGGCAGCAGCGTTGCGCGAACGGGTTCCACGAGTCGATCCGTCATGATGAATTCACCAAACCGCCTCCAGGCTCCGGTTCGAAGAGCATCCAATAAGAAAGCCAGACTGGAAGCATTCTGAACGGCGTCCGTCAGTGGCACGAGATCTGGAAGAATCAATCTTGCATGACGGGTTTCAATTTTTACCGCCGGAAGAACTACGGACAGGCTCACGCCGTCCACAAACGGCCACAGACTGAATATTGTGGGATCTGTTGACGCAGCAATAACGACCCCTCCGAACAGAGAGGGTAAAATATTATCTCCGTGTTGCGTCCCCGACGCAATCGCTTCGCCTTTGAGCGCATGCGAAACAAGCTCGGCGCGGGAAAGTGGGGAATCGAAGAGTCCGTTCACCGCCACGACAGCAGCTACGGCGCTGGCAGCCGAGCTGCCGGAACCCGACCCGGGTACAATACCCTTGTCAATTTCAAGCTGAATTCCACCATCGTATCCTATCTGGGTGAGAACGCTCTCGGCAGCGACACCCGCTGTGTTCTTCGCGGTATCAGTGGGACCGATCCAATCTGATGACTCGGCATAGGAAATGCGCACACCCGTATGCTCGGCAGGTTTCGCCGTAATCCGATCTCCCCATTTCTGCAGACACAATCCAACGGTATCGAAACCTGGCCCAAGATTGGACAGAGAGGCCGGTCCGAAGGCCGTGACCGAACGATAAACGGGAGCAATACCGGAACGGACTATCATTCGCAGACCCGTTCCCCTCGCAGAAACTGCTCCGCAATCTCGACCATCTCCGTGCACCCAATGAAAACGGGGGTACGTTGATGCAATTTAGTAGGCTTCACATCCAGTATACGTTGCCTACCGGTTGTGGCGGCACCTCCGGCATCTTCCACGATCATAGCGAGCGGATTGGCCTCATACATCAACCTCAGTTTACCGTTTGGACTTTTCTGAGTCGCCGGATACATGTACAGACCACCCTTCATCAGATTACGATGGAAATCTGCCACAAACGAACCGATGTATCGCGTGCTGAGTGGCAGCCCCTGTTCAGGAATCTGTAGCTGCATCCATTTGATATACTGCTTTAAACCGTTCTCGAAAGAATTGTAATTACCCTCATTGATAGAGTACATCTTACCTGACTTGGGAATTCTTATTCCCGGATGCGTCAGAAGAAATTCGCCAATCGACGGGTCAAGTGTGAATCCATTCACGCCATGGCCTGTCGTATAGACCAGAATCGTCGATGAACCATACACCACGTATCCCGCTCCTACCTGCTCCGCGCCTGGTTGTAAGGCTGCCTCCACAGTCGGTTCACCCCATCCGTCCGGGAGCCTGTAAATACTGAATATCGTCCCAACTGACACATTCACCTCAATATTCGATGAGCCGTCGAGGGGATCCAGGAGCACGATATACGCACCGGTTTCGTCTCCATCTCTGGAAGCACGGATCGGAATGGCCTCGGAGTGTTCTTCCGATCCAATCAGACAACATTCCCCCCCTCTACGAAGGGCCTGGACAAATTCCCTGTGGGCCAGCAGATCCATCACCTGCTGCACTTCACCCTGCACATTAATTTCTCCGGTCTCGCCAAATACATCGTTTATTCCGGCCCGGCGCATGTGCCAATTTACCATTTTTGCAGCAACGCTGATATCACGAATGAGCCTCGAGAACGCACCTGTGGAGTGTTCTTGCTGTTCCTGCCGTTCGATGATGAACTGCTCGAGTGTGACGTAGGCGCCCGCATCGGTCGTGATGCCTTCTACCTGCATATTATTAGGTCCCTCCCGGGACGGATACGGCTCAAAGAGAAGTTCACTGAAGTTAGAGACCAACAGGGAAGCGAACAACGTCAAGACAACATTCCCATGTCACGCAAGACACTTCGTGTGCGAGGAGCAGTATCCGGGATCATCGCCAACTCCGAGATGAGATCATGGAGTCCGACCTCATTATCTACATCATACCATTCCGGTAAAATCACAAGTTCTGCACTCGTTGCCGACACGCGTTTTACGGTCTCGCTGAACACGTCGGAGCGGCCGAACGACACCGAGTCAAACAGTGATGAGTAGAGTTGATTGAGTCCGAGGGCATAATATCCACCATCCTGACAGGGTCCTATCGCAACGCACGGACTACGCTGATCGATGTGAGTGAATGCCTCGTCGAGGTATGCGACCGGCAAAGTCGGGAAATCGGTTCCGACGATGACCAGGTTCTCATACCCGGCTGCAAACGATTCTGCAAACGCCAGTTTCATTCGCATGCCCAGCCCCTCTCCTGACTGTTCGAACACCCCCGCAGACTGCTCCCGCCATTCCGATGAAGCGTATTCACTCCTGCCCGCAAGATAGAGTCTGATCGGCACCCCCAGGCTTTGAAATGAATGCAACGCATCCAAAACGAATGCCTCGTACAGAGTCGTGGCATTATCCTCTCCTATTTTCAGACCGAGTCTTGTCTTTACAGTACCCGGCTCGAGTGTCCGGGCAAAAACAATGAGTGCGGACGTACTCATAAACCTGTGACCGACTCGAGTCTTCGGAGTACGCGCAACGTTCTTTCTACCGTATCCACAATCTCTTCCCGGGTTGTACCAAATGAAAGAGAAAATCGAACCGCACCCCCAGCGAGTTCGTCCGCTACGTGCATCGCCGTTAGGACATGACTCCTTGAAACAGCGCCACTAGAGCACGCAGAACCGGCCGAAACGTGTACGCCCTCCATGTCGAGGCCAAGAATCAACATCTCTGCATCCAGACCCTCGGGAGAGAAACCCGAAAACAACGCGTGGAGTATATGTGGGGCTGAATCTTCTACAGGCGTTGTAAACCTTACCGAGCTTCCGAAGACATCCCTGAGCTTCTGCCTGAGGAATTCCCGTTTTGTTCTCAACTCGTCTCGGTCACGTGCCGAACGGAGACTCGCCAGACGGATGGCTTCACCCAGGCCTACGATTCCCGCGACGTTTTCGGTCCCGGACCTTCGGTCTTGTTCCTGTCCTCCGCCATGTACGAGTGAAAATGTTGGCAGTTCGGCACTGACGTAGAGCAATCCTGTACCCTTGGGACCACCCAGTTTGTGACCAGAGACACTCATCATATCGGTCCGAAGTATCAGGGTCTTCGCATCATAAAACGGGACCGACTGGACGCAGTCGGAATGAAGGACCGCGTCGGCTTCTGAAACGATACGATACGCGTTTTCGAGATCATTGAGCGCCCCGGTCTCGTTGTTCGTATGCATCAATGAAACCATGGCCTTGCCACCGGTAACCCGTTCACGCAACGAGTCCAGTCTGGCACTTCCCGATTCAGACGCCGGCATAAAAGAAACATCGATGCCCTTCTCACGCAGATGTTCTGCCGTTCTGAAAATAGAATCATGTTCTGCAGATGACGTGACAAGCCGATCCGGTCCTTTTTCAGACATCAAAACCGAAAGAGCAAGGTTATTCGACTCCGTACCGCCAGATGTGAAAATGAGTTCTGAAGAACGGACGCCGAACACATCAGCTATCAAATCCCGCGTCTCCTCCACTGCGGCCCGTGCGCGCCGACCAAAGGCGTGAACCGACGAGGGATTTCCATACGAATCTTCAAGAAATGGCATCATTCGCTCCAGAACGCCCTCATTGAGAGGCGTCGTCGCGGCGTGATCCAGATATATCGAGTTCGGTAACATTCAGTCGGGCAAAATACATCAAGCGTTCTCCCAAACGCAGGAACGATTCGGCTGATCCTGATTTATACCGGCCGATGTTCGTACCAAAAGAAACCCGAGGTCTGGTCACCCAGCAATTATGGATAAACTCCTCGTTACCGGAGGACACCGTCTCCAGGGTGAAATTCACGTCAGCGGATCGAAGAATACGGCCCTTCCACTCATGGCTGGTTCCATTCTCGCGGGTGGTCGGGTCCATCTCAGTCAGATCCCGGATCTGAAAGATATCCATACGTTCTCTAGAGTCATCGAGGCGACAGGGACGGGTGTGACCATAGATACAGATGCGAATACCGTAGAGATAGATTCATCCACGCTGAATAAGACCGTCGCTCCCTATGAACTGGTGAAACGGATGCGTGCATCGTTCTATATGCTTGGTGCTCTACTCGGAAAGGAAGGGAAAGCACGGGTGTCTCTCCCCGGTGGATGCGCATGGGGGCCGCGCCCGGTAGATCTGCATCTATCGGGCCTTAAGGCCCTGGGTGCAGCAATTGACCTGGATCAGGGATACGTGGTCGCCCATGCCCCATCCGGTCGGTTACCCGGAGGTGTTTTCGAATTGCAACCAAGCAGTGTCGGAGCGACCATCAATCTCTTGCTGGCCGCTGTCACAGCTTCTGGAGGAAGTCTGATCCGTAACGCTGCCATCGAACCGGACGTCGTAGTATTCTGCCAGATGCTGACCGAAATGGGAGCCAGAATCGATGGAATTGGGACGCATGAATTGTCAGTTGAGGGAGTCTCATCGCTGGATCCAACCTCGTTCAGAAACTGCCCGGACCGAATCGAACTCGGGACGTTCATGATAACGGCTGCGATAGCGGGAATGCCCGGTGACTCGGTCCGCATTACCAATGCCTGGCCAGAACACCTGGGAGACGTGTTTATGAATGCGTTCCGGGATACGGGAGCAGACTTTCACGTCAATTCTGGTGACATGCAAATTACGACGCCAGACGAACTAAGGCCCGTAAACGTCCAGACCGACGTCTACCCTGGTTTTCCTACGGATCTACAGGCCCAATGGACCGTCCTGCTCTCTCAGACAGTGGGAAACAGTAAAGTCAAGGAATCGGTCTACCCTGATAGATTCAAACATATTCCGGAGTTACGACGAATGGGTGTCAACGCCATCATTGTTGGCAATGAGGTTGTCATTGAGGGGGGAAATCGTATTCAGGGCACGAAGGTCATGAGCACCGACCTGAGAGCCGGCGTCTCTCTCGTTCTGGCCGGACTGATAGCCGATGGCGTAACGCATGTCCAGCGTGTCTACCACCTGGATCGTGGGTATGAGGATATCGAAGGGAAATTGTCTGGACTTGGCGCTGATATCCAGCGTGTCCGCTACGATGAGTGGGCAGATCCGGAGGGAGAGTAATACCGGTAGCCAACCGAGCGGGCCATCGAACGTCAGAAACGGGCATTCAACTGAAATCGGGCCGTATTTATTACTGAAGCACCGGAAGGCGCGCGACCGTCGTACGAGAGTGTCGCCGTGAGTACGTCTGTCAGATTCGCCTGAACGGACAGTCTCCATAGCGCAGAAGTCCCCGCTCCCCTCCCATCAGTCATCTCGAATGCGGTGAGTCCTCTGAGTGTTCTATCCAGCGAAACATGGGCAATCTCTATACGCGTAACCACATCGAATCGGGATTGAACGCTGTATCGGGCCTGAATCGGTACCATCAAAACCGAGGCACTCGCATTGCGCGTCTTTTCAGACTTCTTCGACCACCGGGGATCGAACGTAAGTACCACCGGCTCACCAACACGAACGGATACGGATGGATTGACTTCTACCTCCGAAATTGAAAAACTTCTGCTTGAAAATGACTGACTATTCGTTTGGTTCAGGTCAGATAACACGCGGAGTGTTATTGTCCATAGGCGCCCGAGTCTCGAGCTGGACCTGAGTTCGATGAGTCGTCCTCTCTTGCTTTCCTCACCGGCAGACAATTCAGTGAGAGACCTGAAGTCCTGAAACACAATCGTTAGATCCCTTCCAGGGGTATTTCTGAAGAATGACAGTTCCTGTCTGAACCGGATCCGCCCATTTAGCGTGTACACGCTGTTTCTGAAGCGATCGAGTCGTAACAGATACAACCGCGAGCGGATAGGGTCCCGGCTCTTCTCTTCAAAATCTACCAAGGTCGAGAGTCCGATACCCTTCAACAGCGTTCGATTCGATTTTCCTTCCTGGACGTGGTGATAGTCCCAACGAATCCGCCCTTTTACACTCGTCACCGACTCGAGCGAGTCCGAGGGAATGAACGTGCGCACATAGTTGCCTTCATCTGGTGTGGTTTCCGGTACGAATTCCTCTATCTGAATGGCTCCGTCCCCGTTCTCATCAAACCAGATAAACTCTCCCCGCTCTTGTCCCGTCCGGATATATATTTCCTGTAGTGTAGCGGATCGTTCCGTTTGTGCCTGGTACAGCCAGTTTACTACATGGTCTCTCCGCGTAGTATTCCATCTTCCGGAGAGTCGAAGTATGAGGGCATCGGAGTTGCCGGATGGTACCAACCCGCCGGTGTCCGACCGTCCGTCGGGCGCGGTAGTTTTCCGGTATCCCACTTCAGCACTTCCTCTAAACGTGTTTCCGGGATGGTAATCCGCATTGGAACGAAGAGTCCATGCCTGAAAGCTTCCTTTTTCAGTGGGTGACAACCGGCGTTCTTCATCTCGCCTGGACACATCTCCCGACACCGTCCAGCGCCTCAGAAGAAAGCGACTGCCTACGGCCGATGTAACGGCCTTGAAACCCGGGACCTGATGTTCACCCGTCGTCAGGTCTATTTCTCTCAGAAGCTCTGTTGATACATTTGCATATGGCCTTATGTTGTTGTTGTGCAACGGCTTGGTCAATCGCAATGAATGTTGTTCCCAGGTACTCTCAATTTCCCGCTGATGGTCATCTGCAGAAACGGAGCTGCCGCTGTATGTGATGCGGGGAAAGCGATGGAGACGCAGATTGACATCTCCGGAGACACGGGACCCGGAATATTCGGTGCCCAGCGAGAGGGTAGACACGTCGACACCGAATGCGGTCGAGTCCGTCCTGTCGAGACGCACGGCCAGGCGATCCAACCGCTCAGATCCATTGTTTCCCAGCGATCCTGCTACCGATGTTGAGCGATCTCTGAGATTCCAGTCGCGCAGAAACTCGATCGGCCGTATCCTTTCGAATGTATTGAATGTGTCGTTTCGAAGATTCGAGGTGGCTGAAATGGAGAGCCGTCCTATTTCGTGGTCGTTCAGGAAGAGCTCTCCGGGTTTATACGTCAGATTGATCTCGTAGGCATTTCCAGCGTCGTCTCCAGAATCTTTGAATGACAATCTATTCAGATCTTTCCGGGACGTAGCCCATTCTGTGTTCAGACTCAACCCATCCAGGGGACGCAAAACGGACGTAATGTTGAATAGGCTCTGCGACCGTGGCTTCGGAAGAGTTCGTACCGGTGCGTATTCTCCGCTCCCACGACCTGTGTATTCGTAAACAATGCCATTTATGGATTGCCCTACCCGCCGGTAGGAACCCTCGCCTGTTTCTCTACGCGTAAACGTGACTCTGAAAACAGGCTCTGTATCGACAGGACGACCGGTGAGTGCGACGAAAACCGAGTCCGTAGACCCGTCCGACAGCACCCTGGTTTCTCGACGATACTGCGTAAAGAGTGCTTCAGGATCATACGGAACCTGAATGGCTCCCGACCGAAAAGCCACGCCATCGCCTGCCGTCATGATGGCCAGCGAATCTGCGGCAGTAAGAGCGAATTCCTGACTGAATTGGTCTCCATCAGACTCACGAATCAGGCTCGCGCCCAGCGAAATCAGCGGCAATCCGTTTCGTATGCCCCCGAATCCGGTCTCAATCGAAGTTGCCAACAATGTGCGTGTAAACTGATTCGTCGTGTACTGGAACTCAACGGATATTCTCCGTTCCGCCGTGATGATATTGGATGGAGTAAACCGAATCTCTCCCGTCGTATAGTCGATCACATAGTCTTTGGACTCCCCGCGGACGAGCCTGTCTCCGTCAAGAAAGACACTCTCGGAACCGGGAATAACGATGATGAATCGTTCCAGGTTGTCACCCTCCAAGCGGTACGGTCCCTGCACGCCATCAATCGCCTGAATCGGTTGAGATCTGAAAACGCCTCGTGACGTAGCACCTGCCACACTCACCGATGCACCCCGGAAGAATCCGGGGCCATTCGCTGGAATACTTGCGCGAACGCTGGCTCCCTGCAGTTTTCTATTCAATTGGCCGTATCGTCCGGTTGAGAATCGGCCGTCGATATCTCCCAACTGTACGGCGCCTCTCTTGGAACTCAGTTCGATAAATACCCGGTCAAATTCGTTAAGACGTTGGGTCGTCCCTTCCGGCAAAATCGGGGTGTTTTCATCCGTTAAGACCGCTTTCAGACGTACTCCGTCTACGAGTTCTCCATCGACCTGTAAGCGGAGCCCGGATTCAATCGCCACGTCACGACGGCTTCCGGTAGTGATTCCTCTTGTTATCGAACCGCTCCTGTTTAGTCGCATCCCCGGTGACCGCGCATTGTCATCTCCACCGGACGAAGCCCGCTTACTTATGGTCGTCCGACCCTGCTTCTTTTTATCGCGTCGCCTGGTCATCACCCGTCTCCGGTACTGTTCTTTGAGGTCAACCGGCAGAAACGAATACCTGACTACCAGGAGGGAACGCAATGAATCGGGTCTGGAGTGAAGGATAATTGTACCGCTACCATACGAAAATCCGTATGCAGTCGAATCGAGCGCGACTCCATCGAGAACAACAAATTCGGTACCCGGAACAATAAACCTGTGAACGAAGAACGGTCCCCTTCCGACAACGACGAGTGAGTCTGTCTTTACGGGATATAATTGAGTGGCCGAATCGGATTTCTCATTCTGTCGTTGAGCCACTGCCTGACCGGGTAATACCACCCCCACGGCCAGAGCAAAGCCGAATACGACACACAGTGATCTCGACCTTTTTCGAGACGTTGGACGTAACGCAAATACTTCCTGAAATGGTCGGACCGGGAGAACTGATTCGGGCAATTTTAACGCAATATGACGATCAGAATGGGTATCCTCTACCCGCTCAAGACCACTCTGTTTCGCAGCCACACGCAGGATCCCAAAACCTGAACCCTCATATCCTAAAAGAATGGCATCTCCGGGTACCGCATCAAATCCTATAAGAATAGCCGTGATAGGTGCCGGACCAGCGGGTTTTTACGCTGCGGAGCACTTCTTCAAGCAAAAGGACCTATCGGTTCAGGTAGATCTGTTCGATAAGCTGCCGACCCCGTACGGACTCGTCCGTGCCGGAGTCGCACCCGATCATCAGAAAATAAAAAATGTAACCCGCGTTTTCGAGAAAACGGCTTCCAACCCACGTTTTCGATTCTTCGGAAACGTTGAGTACGGGAAACATATCCAACTCTCTGATCTGAAAAATTTCTATCATCAGGTCTACTTCTCGACCGGGACGGCTGTTGATCGTCGATTGAATATTGTCGGCGAAAACCTCGAGGGGAGCCACTCTGCCACCGAATTTGTTGCCTGGTACAACGGTCATCCAGATTATCGAGATCTGTCATTCGATCTATCGCAGGAATCCGCCGTAGTAATTGGGGTGGGAAATGTGGCAATTGATGTTGCCAGGATACTGTGTAAGACGGCAGATGAACTCAGATCAACTGATATTGCCGACTACGCGTTGGATGCCCTGGCCGAGAGCAACGTGAAGAGTGTGTCTCTTGTCGGTCGTAGAGGCCCCGCTCAGGCTGCGTTTACTGTTCCCGAAATAAAGGAAATGGGCGAATTATCGGATGCGTCGATTGATATACTTCAAGATGAACTGACACTCGATGAATATTCTTTGGCGACACTCGAAGCGACGCCAAACCGGCTGGTTCAGAAGAAATTAGAGATCATGTCATCCTACGTTGGCGGATCCAATCAAGACGCGACCCGACAGTGCCATTTGCGGTTTTTGTACTCGCCCGTCGCCTTGCTTTCCAATGATAATGGAGCCGTACGATCCGTGAAAGTCGTCAAGAACACGCTGGTGCCACAGGACTCAGGTCGACTCGGCGCACGTGCAACCGAAGAGTTCGAAGAGTGGCCCGCAGGTCTCGTATTCAGGTCCGTCGGCTATCGCGGACTCCCTCTTAAAGATCTCCCATTCAACGAATCATGGGGGGTCGTAAATAACCTGGAAGGTAGAATAACCCGGGATGACGGATCTATTGTAATCGGTTGTTACGTTGGAGGATGGATCAAGAGAGGCCCGAGCGGCGTCATTGGAACCAATAAACCCGACGCGGTTGAAACGGTCTCGTGTATGATTCAGGATATTGCCAACGAGAAGCACTTCCATCCCGACAACACAGAAGACGTGGCGCTGATCAATTTTCTAAAATCGGCCCAGCCGGATTACGTGACGTTCGACGATTGGCAGCAAATAGATAATGCAGAACGTATCGCCGGAGAGAAGTCCGGGCGACCTCGCGTAAAACTTACGTCCGTACCGGAAATGCTTGCCGCAGCAAAATAATCCGCACGAATCGGGCAGAGATCGTTGTCCAGATCAGTCTGAGCCTTCGTCGAGCTTGAATCCTTCCTCCTCCAGGGCCGCGGCTACGGTAGCAGTGTCATATGTGTGCTCATCAACCGAGAGACTGGCTATTCCTATCTCAACGCGATCTACCTGGATACCTGATAGGTTCGACAGAGCTTCTTTCACTGCGTGAACGCAATGCTGACAACTCATTCCGGTGATAGTGATGTCCTTCTTCATACTGAGGGGGATCTCTTGTTAATTCAATTTCAGTGTCTAATTAAACGACCGCAGCCGGAGACTGTTGGTTACGACAGAAACGCTGGATAAAGCCATCGCTGCAGACGCGACAACGGGGCTGAGCACGATTCCGGAAACAGGGTACAATGCTCCAGCCGCCAGCGGAATGCAGATAACATTATAGATAAATGCAAAGAACAAGTTCTGACGAATGATCTGCATGGTCCGGCGTGAGAGTTTGATCGCGTCGGCGACCCGGACGAGACTGGAATGGACCAGAGTGATATCACTGGCCTCCATTGCGATATCTGTTCCTCCTCCGATGGCAATTCCGATGTCGGCCTGAGCAAGTGCCGGAGCATCGTTGATTCCATCACCAACCATGGCAACCACGTTCCCACCTGTCTGAAGGTCCACGATTACATCGGCTTTCTGGTCGGGTCTTACGTCTGCGATTACGCGATCCACTCCTACCTGTCGACCGATTTCGTCGGCCGCAGTCTGCCGATCTCCACTCAGCATCAGAACCGATATTCCGAGATGCTTAATCGATACGATGGCCTCACGTGAAGAAGCCCTTACCGCATCAGCGATAGCGATCCGTCCGGCATATCTGTCATTTTCGGCTACATATATGATCGAATATCCCCTGGCATCCCACTCCGACGTATCCAGCATCCCGTCTATCTGAACACCCGCGTCCTTGAGATAGGCATCGTTACCGACCAGGACCCGGGAACCACCAATGACGCTCGTCACGCCCCGCCCGGTATCCGATTCGAACGATTCCGGGTCGGGCAGATCGAGTCCATTTCTGAGGGCTGCATCTCGTATCGCCCGTCCCAGCGGATGTTCTGAGTGCTTCTCGGCAGCCGCTGCGAGGGCAAGTAGTTCATCCGGGGTCCGTCCAGCATATGGGATGCACTCCTGCACACCCGGGTTTCCTTCCGTGATGGTTCCCGTCTTATCCAGCGCGAGGGTTGAGATTCTTCCCGCTTTCTGAATCGATTCACCGTCTCTGAGCAAGATTCCTTTCTGCGCGGCCTTGCCTGTTCCGACGACTATCGCCGTCGGTGTGGCCAGACCCAATGCACACGGACAGGCGATAATCAGTACAGACACAAAGCGAAGGAGCGCGTGGTTAAGGGCGGGCTCAGGTCCCCACGTCCACCAGATCAATGCGGTGATAGTCGCGATGGCAAGGACAGTTGGAACGAATATGGCGGCTATCCGATCAGCCAGCTGCTGAATTGGCGCTTTTGAACTTTGTGCGGTCTGAACCAGGCGAACGATCTGGCTCAGCAATGTGTCTTTTCCTGTCCGGGTTACTTGAACAGTGAACGACCCGGTTGTGTTGACCGTTCCAGTAGCCACACGCTCACCGGCACTACGCATAACCGGTAGGGGCTCGCCCGTCAGCATGCTCTCGTCAATACTCGATGTCCCGTCGATGATAATTCCGTCGACAGGGATCCGTTCTCCAGGAATAACACGAACCAGGTCTCCGATTGTAATAGTATCGGTGGGTATCAACTCTTCCTCATCTCCACGAATACGGCGTGCCACGTCCGGCTGCAATTTCAGGAGCGATCGGATGGCCACGCCCGTTTTTCCTTTTGCCCTCTCCTCAAGTAACCGACCCATCAAAATGAGCGTAACGATAATCGCGGCTGCTTCGAAATAGAGATCCGGGTTCTGCCCGGCGGAGACGAAAAAGTCTGGATGAATCACTGCAGCCGCACTGTACAGGTAGGCTGCTCCGACCCCGAGGGCGACCAGTGTGTTCATATCAGCGGCGCCGTGTCTTGCCGCCCGCAACGCCAACGAAAAGAACATTCCGCCGGAGTACGCGACCACGAAACTCGTCAAAAGAAACAACACCCACGGCTGATACGGAACATGTATCGCACCGTGGGACATCGAGATGACCGCTACCGGGAACGCCACAAGTCCGGACAGGACGAATCGATTTCGCAGATCCAGATACCTCCGGCGTTGAATGATTTCGAGATCATCGGTCTCATGGATCTGAACGGATCCCGATGGTTGCATATCGGCTACCGTCGAGAAGAGTTCTTCCAGACGATCTCCTGTAATCACTCCCTTGATGTAAAGCGCTCTTACAACCAGATTCGGGCCATCTGCAGAAGTCGTCGCCTCAATTATCCCATTCTCCTCGAGAAGGCGTGCGAGCAACTCGTCAGAACGAACCGCTGCCGTTTCTCCCGAAAGAACCGTTTCGGCCACAGATGAACGGACGTCGTATCCTGCATCCCGGACAATGGCCACAAGGTCTCGAATGCCCGTCTCGTTGCTGCCCAGCTGTACGACTGCCTCTTCTGTCGCGTAGTTGACGTGAGCGTCTTCGACAGATGGATTTCTCGATAATTTCCGTTCGATTCTCAGCGCACAGGCAGCACACGTCATGCCCTCTATTGCCAGCGACAAACGTTCATGTTCAGCCATACAGGGACCTCGGAGATAACGATCATGCACCCGGTACGAGACGGTTACGGTTTCGCACGGGCAAGACATCATACGATTGCCACCGTCTGTCGTTCTGCAACTCCGTGAATCAATCTTGAATTGCCTATTTTGTTTTATCGCAAGACGGAACAGGTAATGACTACGGAAAAAGGAAAGGTGACCATATACGACGTCGCCAGCGAGGCCGGCGTTGCTATTTCTACGGTTTCCCGTGTCCTCAATGGATCGCCGGATGTTTCGCGCTCGACGAGAGCCCGCGTTGAACGCGCAATACGGGATCTTCGATACCGCCCGGATAGAACGGCAAAAGCCCTTGCACAGCAGCGTTATCATATGCTGGCCGTCGCTATTCCAACGTTTACGACACCGTTTCACAACGAGTTGCTTAAAGGCATACGGAGTGCACTGTCCTCGACGGACATGGACCTGCTGTTATCCGATCTCGGCTCGAGACAGCGAGCGTCTTCCCTACTGGAATTTTTAAAGCGGGGCGCCGTAGACGGTCTCCTGCTTGCAGGAGTTCAGGTGGACACCGGTCTGGCCAGGGAATTGCAGGCGCTTCAGGCTCCGGTCGTCCTCATCGGAAGTCACTGGGAATCGTTCGATGGCTATCGATGGGATGAGACGCTCGGTGCCAGGACTGCCGTAGAGCATTTGATTGAACTGGGACACAGGCGAATTGGTATGTTGCGAACGCAACGAGACAGCCGTATACAACTACTCAGGGTAGAAGGGTATACGCAGGCGCTTGCCGGATCTGATCTTACCTTTGATCCAAGCCTCGTGGTATCCGGTGATACAGAAAAACACGCCGGTTTCAGTGAAGAAGCTGGATATGAGGGGATGCTGAAACTGTTGAATCTCAAGGAGCGCCCTACAGCGGTGTTCGCGTCCAGCGATGTTCAGGCCGTTGGTGCCTGGGAGGCTATCCGGGAGCGGAACATGACCGTACCGGAAGATGTCGCGCTCGTAGGTTACGACGATGTCAAGATGAGTAAATTTCTTGGACTGACGAGCGTCGATCAAAGCATGCAGGATGTCGGCACGTCTGCTACCAATCTTCTCCTCGATCGACTGGCTGGAAGAATCACGACCCCTCCTCAATCCGTAGTCGTAGAACCAAAACTGCGGATACGGCGCTCAAGTAAATCACAATTCAGGACGTAAACCAAACCCGTTATTGATGGACGTCACCCGTTTCCCTCAAGGCATTGTGACCATTCGAGAGACCGATTTTACCGAATTCGGCAAAAAGTATTCTGGCAAAGTCCGGGATACATATACCCGGGGAGACCAGATAATTCTGATCACTACCGATCGTATTTCGGCATTCGATCATATTCTCAGACAAACCATTCCATTCAAAGGCCAGGTCCTGAACACGCTCGCCGGCTTTTTCTTCGAGCGAACTGCTGACGTCTTCCCCAATCATCTTCTCGGTATCCCGGACCCCAATGTAGCAGTGGCCCGGAAGTGTGAAGCCCTTCCCATAGAATTCGTTGTCCGGGGCTTTCTTGCGGGACACGCCTGGCGGGTCTACGCCTCCGGTGAACGAAACCTCTGTGGGGTTTCTCTCCCGGATGGACTTAAGGAAAACAGCCGCCTGCCGGAACCCATTCTAACACCAGCGACAAAGGCAATCGAAGGCCACGACGAAGACATTTCGAGATCCGAAATCATTCGGCGAGGGATTTTGTCGGCTGATGACATGGATGAATTAGAAGATGCCGCCTTTCGTCTATTTCGCCGGGGATCTGAAATGGCCGTTAATCGTGGCCTTCTCCTCGTTGATACGAAATACGAATTTGGAAAGCTGACAACGGGAGACTATCGGGTCATAGACGAGATTCACACGCCGGATTCATCGAGGTATTTCTATTCAGAAACCTATGATGAGTTACTCAGGAAGGATCAACCGCAGCGTCAATTATCCAAAGAATTTGTTCGAGAGTGGCTGATGGAGAGCGGATTCCAGGGTAGAAGTGGTCAAGAACCGCCCAATCTGGACGAAAATTTCAGACGGAGTGTGTCGTTGAGATACATTGAGTTATACGAAATCATTACCGGGACACCTTTCGTCGGAGATATGGATCCGAACCCTGTCGATCGAATACGCTCGAACCTGATCAATTACCCCGGTGTCGTCCCTTCTACCCACTCCGACGCACCGTCTGCATAAAACTCTTTCTTCCAGACTGGTACAGAGCGTTTGAGCTCATCGATCAGGAATCGGGTTGCCTCAAATGAAGCCACTCGGTGCGGGGTAGCAACGCCGATGATAACCGACGCTTCTGTGACCGGTACTTCACCAACACGATGGACACATACGGCGCGAAGAACGGGCCACCGTGATAGCGCTTCAGACACCAGGGCATTCATCTGTGCCAGCGCCAGATCCGGGGCTGCCTCGTAGTTCAGTCGTACGGTTTCCCTGGACTCCGTCTTTTTCCGCGTCGTCCCGACAAACAGGTTTACTGCTCCTCCTTCAGACATACGCAGAAAATCATACAGCTCGCCTAGATCAATAACGCTCTCCGTAATGTCCACTATGATCCTTTTTTCCATCGGAACAGTCGTATGTCATCCACCGCTGACAGGTGGTATCACCGAATAGCATCCATCGTCAACCAGACGATGACCGTTCGAGAGATATGCTTCACTCGAAGCAATTCGTGAACAGGAAAGGTGAGGCCTGACATCCGGGTAGAGACGTCCTACCGTTTCGATCAAATCATCGACGGTACTCCCGTCTGCCAGATCCAGATCTTCTACTTCCCGATTCAATTCCTCTCGGATCAGCGCATAATATTTGATGTGAACTTTCATTCGTCGTTCAACGACGCGAGCACTCCCACGATGGCCTCAAGATCGGGCATTTCGCCCGCATTCTCCAGCACCTCGGCATAGCGGATAATTCCTTCCCGATCGACTACAAATGCAGATCGCTTCGATATACGATCGAGATTCATCCCGGTAAAATCATGATCATACTTTGTGCCGTATGCAGCGCTGACCAGAGCATCGTGATCGCTCAACAGATCTATTGTCAGACCGTTAATCTTGCCGAACTCGGCCAGACAGAAAGGAGAATCCGTAGAGATACCGACGACAACCGTATTCTTGCCATACGATTCAAGATCGTTATTCACGGCGTTCAATTCCGTCGTACAGACGCCGGTAAACGCGGCGGGAAAAAACAGTAGCAGTACCGATTTATCATTGCAGGCCGTCGCGAGATGAAACGGTTCGGTTTTATGACTGAACAGAGTAAAATCTGGGGCCTGGGATCCTTTGCTGAGTACCATTTGCGGTTGTGTATGAGAAGTTTATCGGGAATGAATGGCCCGGATCGGATCAACTTTTGCCGCATATCTGGCAGGAATGAATGCCGATATTCCGCAGAGGAGGACCGTAATCAGGCCCACAAGAACGAAGTCGGCAGGACTAAGTTCTATCGGCGCCGTCGCCATGTAGTAGGCCTCTTTCGGAAGCGGAATAATGCTGTATTTCAACTGAAGAATGGCCAGGATAAGCGCCATCAACTCTCCTGCGACTACAGCCACTACTCCCAGTTGGATGCCCATCAGTAGGAATAATTTCTTTAGACTGGATCGCCGGGCACCCATACTCGAAAGGATACCGATATCCTTTGTCTTTTCCAGAATCATCATCAGGAGCGTTCCGACGATATTGAAGGCCGCGACAATAACGATAATACTGATGACGAGAGGTATGATGCTCTGTTGCAGAGAAATCCAGGCGAACAGGTTTCGATATACCTCATAGATCGTTCTTGCCATCTGTGGAAATTCGAGTTGCTCACCAACGTCGGCGGTCACGGCCTGCACGTCAAAAGAATCTGCCACGTACAGGTCGAATCTCGTCACCTGATCCGGTCCGTAGTTGAGTAGATCACGAGCGGGTCCAATCGCCGTGAAGGCATACAAATCGTCAAAATTGGACAGCGACGATTCGAATATTCCCCTGATCCGAAATTGTTTAATTCTCGGTTGCGTGGGCGCAGTCCCGTTACCACCGCGCTTTCTTACGGAAAATGCCGTCACACGATCGCCGACGTCAAGACCCATGGAGCGGGCCAGTGACACGCCAATAATCATACCCTGGGAACCGTCTGAGGCTGGTTCAAGACTCGCCGAGCCCGCCACGACATGCGACGACAGAAAATCTGGCACAATGTCCGTGCCCCATATGGACACCCCGTCTATCCGGGTTCGCGATTTTCGAAGTAAAATAAATTCCTGAACAACGGGAGATGTCGAGCGAACGCCCGATAAAGCGGTCAGTCTCTCCTGAAGTTCCGATGCCCCACCCAATGGCGCATCGCGAAAGCTTTCTACCTGTATCTGAGCGCCGAAACCAACAATTTTGGCTTCAATTTCCGATTTGAATCCTCTAACGATAGAAAGCGCCAGTATCAGGGCGGCCACGCCGAGTGCGACGCCTCCTATGGCTACAGCGGTCACAAATCTTAGAAATCGAGCTCCTCTTGACTTGCCGCTCGCCCTCCTCAGATAACGCAGGGCGATGAACGTTTCGAACTGTTGTGGCATCTACACTCGGACAATAATTCAGTGTCCAGCAAGACGTTTCTAGAGCTAAATTGATCCTTGGCAGTCAGGCGAGTTGCTTTGTCGTCCGACTCAGACCCGGCCATTGGTGTAGCGTCAAGCCCCGATCACGCTATATGAGACATCGAATCCGCATCGGGCGCATCGATATCAACGAAATGATAGGGAGGCCACGGACCACTCTGTTCGAAAGAGAAGCCCAGATCTCCGAACTCGTCTGCAAGACGTGTAATGACCTTCTTGAACAGCGCTTCTGCTGAAGAAGGAACCAGGTAGGCAGTACTCATGATCAGCGTGCGACCCAATTCATCCGTCGATTCATCGACAGGCTTGAACACGCCTTCGCTTGCCACTTCGAGCAGTTCCACGTGCGAGCGTCGGACGCAGTTTTCGAGGATGGCCTGGACTGCCGATCGATTTGCGTCCGGACTCTGATCCTTGATCTCTGACTTCAGATAGTTTCCCATTCCTTTCGACATCTCGTCGATCGACCGGTCGAACGACTGTTCCTTTCTTGAAACACGTTGGGATAACAGATCCATCTGACAATGAATCCTCAGTCCTAATTCCTTTTTGTCATGCAAACGCTCGAACGTTCTCTCGAGATCACTCCTCCGGGCAGTAATTAAGTCGAATACTTCGGCTTCTGTCCGGCAGACCGTCCCAAATTTCAAGGGAACGAGCGTAGCGAATTGTTTCAAGCCAGATAATACCGAAGCGTGACGACGCACGTGATCCTTCAGCCAGGCCGTCTCTTTCATGTTGACTTTCAGATACTTGTCGCCGAAAACATCTGAATCCACTTCGCTGACTATGGCTGCGATCTGATGATCGATCAGTAACGCGACATCTGAGATTCCATCTATGCCTGTGACGTCGGCCTCGGCCAGATCCAACGGCAGATTATAAGCCATCATACCATAGACATAGTATGCCTTACCGGTGACCGGTTCTGTCGTGCAGTTCGACTCAGAAGAAATCTCGATTGAGGCACCGTCTCCCATATCAGCGAGAGAAGTCCAGGTACAATCGCTCTCCGTTTCTCTCGACGAAGAGAATTTTTCCGAATCGCCATCAGGCCACGGTAACTGATCCGATTGCGACCGCTCATCCGCAGTCGATGGTTCGTGGGAAATCGACCGCTCATCCGCAATCGATGGTTCATCCGACTGCGGTACATGTTCCACCTGGGAATTTTCGTCACCATGGATGAGTGTCAATTGAGGATGAGCATCTGATGCTGCCTCGCTCTCGTCCGAACATTCGGGTTCATGCGTATTCGAATCAGCCGTTGGTTCATGCGTATTCGAATCAGCCGTTG
>CAYLHF010000007.1:88998-111766 GCA_964383365.1 uncultured Rhodothermales bacterium
ATTTTGAGCATTCGCGTAGAAATCGGGAGACATCGTCTGATCCACTCGGGACGTCAACAGCGAAAGCGCACGTTGAAAGAAAATCCGATCCGTCTCGAGACCCGGAGCATCCACAACCCCTGCCAATTCTTTCAGGGCTTCGTGGAGAAGCTGCTCAGTCATCCGTTCGCGCAGAATTGTCTGTGCTTTTTCGACGATGTCATTGTCAGGATCGAGTCTATCCAGGGCCAGTTCCGCTGCGTCGTCTGCATCTGCAAACGTTCTGAGTGCGGCCCGCAATACGTCTTCGATCACGAGATCTCTCAATTTGCCGGTGGCTCGCTTAATGTGCAGATGGTCAGAATCGATATGCCGTTTTGATTCCCTGGCGACTGCATCCGTGTCTTCGATCCTGTCAGTAGCCATCCCGGCAACCAGTTTGACGAGCATCTCACGCAGCGCTACAACGGCTCTCTCGATATAGGTATGATCCTCCGGTATTAAATTTCTCGCGGCCGATGCCATCAGGTCGGCATCCTCTAACGTCTCCAGTGTTTCTTCTGATACTGTCCGCAAAATCTTGTCCAACAGCGTTTTCCCAATGGCGCTAATTCTGGCCTCGTCATCATGAATGAATCCGCGGGCCCGGTCGGATGATCGCTCTACGTCATACAGTCGCTGTGTAGCCTCAGACGCAACCTCAGACAACAAAATATTTTCCAGTACATCGGCAGCCTGAATGACCTCGGGAAGTTTTCGCTTCATGGACTGGCGAGCATGACTGGCAACCTTCCGCGTATTTTTCAGTCTCTGCTCGGTGGCAGTGGTAACTTCGCGTTTGATAATGGCCTCCGTAGCATCAACTGCCGCCTCGATGGTCTCATGATCTGATGGAATCGCTGCGGCGGCTGAGCGTGCCATTTCGTCCATGTTCCTCAATCGCTCAACAACCAGTGCAGAGACATCCGAAACGAGGAGATTCCGTGCCGCGTCTACGGCATTTTTTATCTGGACGTTATCGGACTGAAATTCCGGCATCACTCGTGCAGTCACAGCCTCAATATCGGACAGCCCCTGGCGTACGAGGGCCGTTATGGTCGTCATCGCCGTTTTCTGTACTACTGCGGCAGCCTGCTGGATGAATGGATCTTCTTCGTCTATCCATGCACTGGCTTCTGCACTGAGAGCCGCCTCGTCCGTAAACGAATGGGAGGTCCGTCGCGCGACGTCCTGAATGATTCTGGTCCTTAGTAATGCAGTAGCTGCTATCAACGTGTCATTATCAAACGACACAAACTCTCTTGCTTCATCCGTGATGGCATCTGCGTTGTCCAACGTGGTAATCGTCTTCTCAGCCACACGCGTCATGACTTCTTTCCTCATCCTGGCGACAAGTCCGTCGAAGACCCCGTCCTGTTTCTGAAGATCAGAGCAGGCCTCGGAAGCGAACAATGAGGAATCTTCGGCCTGAGACAGGGCGTGTTTGGCCGCTATTCGTGCTAATTCAGACTGAGTTGAGGCTACGATGGCCTGAAACTCCGTAGTCGACGTATCCAGATGTTCAACCGCACGTGACGCCGTGGCGTCATCGTCAGCCGACCGGGTTACCGCCAATGCTACCACGCGAGGGAGTAACATTCCAGCAAGATTGGTGACCACTCCATCCAGTCTTTGTGACTCTGCGTCCAAATGAGCGGCGGCCTGTTCGACAAACGATTCAGAGGTTTCCGCCTCGTTCATTGTCCTCACGCTCATACGCTCTGCAAGATGCGACGTGAGAGTGGCAACGATCTCATCAAATCGGGTCGATGTTGGGTCCATGTGCGATGCAGTCGAGGCAATAAAGTCGTCCGATTTCAAAGCAGCGCCAGATGCTCGTTCTGCGACCAGACGGGCAAGGCGATCAGAAGCTTCATTCAAGACCGCATCAAACGTTTTCGATTCCACATTAAAATGTTTCGATACACTTTCCGCAAATTCAGTCGACTCGGCATTGACACGGAGCGTATCTCTGGCGACTCGTTCTTCCAACGTTGTCGAGAAGCGGGTTACCAGATCCCGGTACTCCTTCGATTCCGTCGAAAGGCGAGCCGCTGCCGATGAGACGAATGTATCCGACTTCGTGGCGCCTGCAAGAGCGTGGTCGGCCACCAGTCCGGCGAGCATTTCGCGGGTGGCATGTATGGCCTGTCCGAAGGCTTTCGAGTCCAGATCAATGTGCTTCTCCGCACTTCGAACCAGATGATCGGAATCGCCCAGCGACTTCAGTGCACGTTCGGCAGCAACCTCCGCCATATTTTCCAGTATTTCTGCTTCGGCCGAGTCCAAGAGTACCTCGTCCGAGGTTAGAATCGATAATGCCTGTGCTGTCAGATCGCTGGAGTCATTGAGACCCTGTTTAACTCGTGTCGCGAGGTCCGAAACGAGTCGGCCTCTCCATTGTCCCTCAATATTTTTTGCAAGATCGTCTACCCAGGCAGCTTCGACATCTATCTTCGATGCCATCTTTTGGTAAATTTCGTCTACGTCTGGCATCGTAGAAGCCACACGTTCTGTGATCGCATGTTCAATCTTCTCGAGTGCCTTTGCTACCCCGTGATCTACCGCTTGCTCGAATTGATCCGACTCAATAACAGCTTTCCCAGCGATCTCGGCCCACGAGTCTTCGTTTCCAGGAAGTCGGCTTGCAACCTGATCTACAGCGCTCGTCATGATTCGAGACTGAATAGACTCACCCATACGCTCCCAGGTATCGGTAGTGGGAATCTCGCTCAGGCGTGAGATGATTTCATCCTCGCTTGATGCATACAATTCGTCGGTTGCCTGCTTCACTATTGCTCGCAGAAGCTGTTGCTTGACGGCTTCTTTGGCTTCAGTCAATTTCGGATTGTCCTGTCCTTCGACCATATTATTGCGGGACTACTGGTTCCCGTTCTTGCGTTGCATTTCATTGCGACCGCTTACAAGCCATTCCTGTGCCTGACAGTGACCGGTTTGGTGACCTGTCGCTCATTTTGCACAATGAGGCCCCTAAACAGACGGAAATGACGTTTTTCAATACATATTGCCTGGAGCCAGTCTTCTCATGTCAGTCTTTAGGCCGACTGCAAGAGCCGTATCAGGGGGAAATATCTGCCCATCGTGCGCTTAATCTTTCCTCCTGGGACCATGAGATAATCAGGTGGCGAAGATTTTGCGAACCCGTTTTATGACCCTTTCAGGTGCGTAAATTCCCTCCATCTGACGTCGTTCAATTCATCGAACAGGCAGGTATCCAGCATCATTCAAGCACCAGTCAATCGACGTAGCGTTATGAACAATATGATCCCGACGGTTCCCTCTCCGACCAATGAGCCGGTCCATTCCTTTGCACCTGGTTCCCCGGCACGAAAGCGTCTTCGGGATCGTCTGGCTCAGATGAAGAGTGAGTCGGTGGATATTCCGGCGTTCATCGGTGGCAAGGAAATCAGAACCGGTCATACGATCGATGTCAGAGCACCTCACGAGAGGTCATTGCTCCTTGGACATTCACACCAATGCGGTGATGCTGAAATCACCTCCGCCATCCAGTCTTCTCTCGATGCCAGACACGACTGGATGCAAATGGACTGGACGGACCGGGCTGCGATCTTCCTTAAGGCAGCGGATCTGCTGGCCGGTCCCTGGCGTGACACAATCAACGCTGCAACGATGCTCGGACAGAGTAAAAATCCGTTTCAGGCCGAAATCGACTCCGCGTGTGAACTGATCGATTTCTTCCGATACAACGTCCATTTCATGTCTCAGATCTACTCAGACCAGCCCGTCTCTTCCCCTGGCATCTGGAATCGACTCCAGTATCGGGCTCTTGAAGGATTTGTTTTCGCGGTTACCCCTTTCAACTTTACGTCCATTGCCGGAAATCTACCTACTGCACCGGCACTGATGGGCAACGCAGTGGTCTGGAAACCTGCGACCACCGCGCTGCTTTCCGCTTATTACATATATAAACTCCTCGAAGAAGCCGGACTGCCTGCGGGGGTTATCAACATGATACCCGGACGAGGCTCACTCATTGGAAACCAGGTTTTCTCGAATGAGCATTTCTCCGGTCTTCATTTCACCGGATCTACTGCTACGTTTCAGCACATGTGGGCTACGATTGGAGGAAATATCTCATCCTATCGTTCCTATCCGCGAGTCGTAGGTGAAACAGGAGGAAAGGATTTTATTTTCGCCCATCCATCTGCAGATGCGAGAGCAGTATCGACAGCCATTGTTCGGGGTGCATTTGAATATCAAGGTCAGAAATGCTCGGCAGCATCCCGGGTTTACATTCCTAGGTCGCTCTGGAATTCGGTTCGAGACGGAATGTTGGAACAACTCGCCGATGTCAAGATGGGTACGGTCGACGACTTTTCAAATTTCATGAACGCGGTCATCGACCAGTCAGCCTTCGACAGTATAACGGGATATATAGACCACGCGAAAAATGATCCGGGTGTCGAGATCATTCATGGGGGTGGTTATTCCTGCGAAGAAGGGTTCTTTATAGAACCAACCGTCCTGTTAACAGATGATCCGTCGTATCAGTCAATGTGCGAGGAGATCTTCGGTCCTGTAGTCTCCATCTATGTTTACGAGGACGCTCAGTGCGACGAAACGCTCGAAATACTGGATAGGACCTCTCCTTACGCCCTGACCGGGGCTGTGTTTGCACAGGATCGTGATGCCGCAACTCAGACCATGAATCGACTCGTTGATAATGCAGGCAATTTTTATATCAATGATAAGCCTACGGGAGCGGTCGTCGGCCAGCAGCCGTTCGGTGGAGCGCGTGGATCCGGGACAAATGACAAGGCGGGTTCCTACCTGAATTTGATCCGGTGGACATCGGCACGTTCAATTAAGGAGACATTCTGTCCTCCGCATGACTTCGGGTACCCTTTTCTTGAAGTCGACCCATCCGATCGGACCCTGTAAAATCGGTATCGATCCGTCCAGTTTCTACCCACGATCTTCTGACTGAGAACCACACTCACGCTCTCTACTAGACCAATGAACAATTCCTTCCGTGTCGTTCAATATGGTCTTGGTCCCATCGGCCAGGCCTGTCTTCGAACCCTCCTGAGAAAATCACCGCATATCGAACTCGTTGGAGCTATCGATATCGATCCGGATAAGATCGGCCAGGATGTTGCCACCCTGATCGGAGACACAGAAATGACCGGCGTAATCATTTCGGGTGATGCCGAAACGGTCCTCCGTGAGACGAAGCCAGATGTAGTAGTCCATACCACCTCTTCGTTTCTAGAAAGCATGTATGACCAACTCATACTCTGTGCACGAAATGGGGCATGTGTCGTCTCATCGACGGAGGAGTTGTCGTATCCATATCATCGACATCCCGAGATCTCAAAACAGCTCGATGAGGTCGCGCGCGAAAACGGAGTGACGTTACTGGGAAGTGGCGTGAATCCTGGATATGCCATGGATGCTCTCGCACTATTGGCTACGGGTGTATGTAATGAAGTAAGTCATCTCGACATCCAGCGGGTGGTTGACGCGGGATACCGCCGATTTCCCCTCCAGGTGAAAGTGGGCGCATCGTTAACAGCAGAGGCCTTTGAAGAGAAAAAGGCAAGCGGGAAATTCGGCCATATCGGACTCGTTGAATCTGTCAGGATGGTCGCAGACGGTCTGAATTGGACCATTGACCGCATCGACGAGAATCTGGAGCCGGTCATCTCAGATAAAAAGGTGGAAACACCCTACCTGACGGTTGAGATCGGACAGGTAGCCGGTATCCATCATTCGGCCAAGGCCTATATCGGTTCGGAAGAGGTTCTATCGCTGGATTTAAAAATGTACGTCGGCGCCAGCGATCCTAAAGATGCAGTGAAAGTAACGGGGGACCCTCCGATTGACCTTGTCGTCAACGGGGGTATCTTTGGAGACAGTGCAACTGTGGCTGCATTGGTCAATGGAATTCCACTCGTCGTGGAGTCCGGCCCCGGTCTCAAAACCGTCAAAGACATCCCACTTCTGCGCGCGTTTGGCACGAGATAGCTTGTACGGTGCGTGCGCCTGATATATGTGAGCGAACACGTCACTTTCTGTTCTATCGATCATCCCGGATCCCGGGGACGTGCGTTCGTTTTCTCGGGAAGACTGGTCCACCCACTGGCTACCTGCCTACTGCCGGTGATGGTCGGCGCGCTGTTCTCTATGCTGCAGGGATTGCCTGCACTGTTTTTCGTATACGCCGGATTTCCCGCTGCAGTCGTGCTCTCAGCAATATGGACGTATATACGACTGCACGATCAGGTGGTAGAGATTCACTTCCGGGACAGGGACATCGCCATACGTTCGGTATATGACGCGGCGCAACCCACCCGGTCCCTCCACTGGTATCGACTCCTGGACGCATCTCCATATACCGACCGGCTGGAACTGACGCTGGGAAGGGAATTATTTGTCCTGAGGAAGGACGAATGGGACGAATTTGATCAGGTTGACGCTATTATTGCTAGACACCGTACGCTCGATTCAGAGAGGAGTCTTCCCGGATCTGACTGAACAACCTATGCTTACTGTCAACAAAAAATCGAGTGTTCCTGTCGCCGACCAGATAGCGCAACGCATGCGGTATTTGATTGCGAAAGGCACATTTTCATCGACTGATACCCTTCCATCTACACGTGCACTCGCTATCCGAATAGGGGTCTCCTTTCACACCGTCAGAAAAGCGTACCACCTGTTGGAGTCCGAACAACTGGTAGTATCTGAACCGGGCAGCGGATTCCGGGTTTTGCCGTTTGCTCCGTCGTCAAAATCGATGCGAATGGAGTCGGGGGCGTCACTCGTCAGGGAATTGATAGAACGGCTGATAGGAATTGGAATCGATGAATCAGAACTCGAATATCTGATTCAAGAGCAACTCTCTCTTCTCCGCACCGAAGATTCTTCAAGTCTCAGAATCGTTCTGGCTGGTGAATACAAGGAATGGGCCCATCGATGTTCGGAGCAAATCGAATCTGCCCTCCAGGTAGAAATATCTGCGTCCGTACTTTCAAATGAACAGAATCACGCCGATGCAGATCATTTGATTGTTCCGTTTCGACATATTCGATCTGTTCTTGCTTCAGGAACACGAGCTGACGTAATCGGAATCCAGACCGAGTTGGGAGCATCCGCTCTGGCAGCCGTATCTCGATTACTAGAACGCGAGACACTGGGAATAGCCACACAGTACGCAGATGCTATCGGTCCGATCACAACCGAACTCAGAGCGCAGACTCGATTCAGCGGGCAGGTCCTGGGCGTTTCGGTACAGGATGGTTCGGATCACGTTGAGCCGCTCCTGGCTCAGTGTAATCTCGTGCTCTACACAACCGGTGCAAAAAGTGTGCTGCGTCGAATACTTCCCAGATTGAAGAAGCATGTCTCCCTCGAAATCAACGTCGCACACTCCTCAATTGAGAGCCTCAGAGATCAAATTCCCGTCTGATTTTACGTCGCTCGTGGAGGCGGATTCATCAGAAGTTTCATCGCCCGGATATTTCACTCGGACATGATAAAATCCCATGAGTACCGTTAAAAATACTTCCCGTATTTGATTCAGATTGGCGAACGTCAGCCCACTCTCATCGAGTTGGCCGTCCTCAATCTTGGACTCGATGAGAGAATCGATCAACCCCTCCAGTCTCTTGTGCGTCGGATTGGAGAGAGATCGGGCGGCCGCTTCTACCGTATCAGCAAGCATGAGAATACTTGTTTCTACAGTACTCGGGCGCGGTCCGGGATAACGAAACTCCGCTTCACTCACATCAGAATCTTCGTCCTTGTGTTGCTCCAGTGCGCGCTGATAGAAATATTCGATCCTCGTCGTCCCATGATGCATCGGGATAAAATTGAGCACTGTTTTAGGAATCCCATACCGGCGGGCAATTTCAAGTCCTTCCTTTACATGACTGGCAATAATCAGGGCGCTCATGCTTGGTTTAAGCTGATCATGAGGATTCGAATCACCTCGCTGATTTTCGACAAAATATTCCGGTTTAGACATTTTTCCGACATCGTGATACAGCGCACCTACTCGCGTAAGCAACGCATTCGCTCCGATCGCCGTCGCCGCAGCCTCAGCCAGATTGGCTACCTGAAGAACGTGATTAAACGTTCCCGGGGCTTTCATACTCAGCTCTTTGAGTAAGGGCCTGTTTGTATCGCTCAATTCGAGCAGTGTGAGGTCGGTTGTAAGATCGAAGATGCGTTCAAATATCCATAACATTGGATAGGCCAGGAGCAACAGAACCGAGTTGATCCCAACAAAAATCAGCTGATCCGAAAACCGTGGAATGGGAACGTTTTGAAGTAAATACGTGGCAGATAGAATAAGGACGTACCCGGCAAACACGATCCCCGAGCTCAAGAAGAACTGTCCCCGGTTGCGAATATCTCTGACACTGAAAATGCCAAGCGTACACGCGAAAAAGGTGGAGAAAAAATAGGCGAAGTCATAGTTCAGCAGGTGGCTGCCAATCAATGCGATCGTAAGAGACCCAAACAGCGCTACTCTGGAGTCGAAAATAATTGTCAAGGATATTGCTAGAATTGCCACCGGTACTACATACATGTCAAGGAGCGCGGCCCTGAGCGCAATTCCGTACATGGCCATGATACCCAGGAACAGGATCGAAATAAGAATAACAAGCCTGTTATCGTCGAAAATCGGACGACGGAGGAGGTACAGATACAGGAAGAAAACCAGAAATGTCGCCAGAACGAGAATCAGATTTCCAATAATCCGTTTCCAGATTATTCGCCCGCCTGATTTTTCATTCTGTTCGTGTTCCAGAGAGAGTAATTTGAGTTTGGCCTCGGGAGTGACCGGATCTCCCTTTCGAATAATAACTTCATTTTGACGGACGATACTCATGTTCGGTGAAATCGACGCGATCTGTTCCTGCCAGTACGAATGCGTCGTTGCTGCATCGTACAACAGGGATGGTCTGAAAATCTGCCTGAAAAAAACCTGTTCAACGGCAGAGAGGTCCAGATTGGTGGAATGAAGTTTTCTGAACGTTTCGGAAGCTGCTTCAATCGCTCGGTCTAACGCAATTACCTCCGATGTACGCCTCTGAACTTCTCTTCGCGTTTCCTCATCTCGTATTCTCAGCTCTGAGGACAGCAAACTATCGCTCGGCAGATCCACCACGTCCCGGCGATAGAGTTGTACGGCAGTTCCCCATACTTCTTCCATAAGGACGGTGTCCAGACGGTTCTGTGCCTCATCGCGCGAAGCCGCTACCAGTCCCGGAACCGTTTGGGAATATCCGTCGAGGAGCAATTGCCACTGGGCATCCGACAGCAGGAGATCTATCAGTCGTTGCCGCTCTGTGTACTCCAGTGAATCTGAAAAAGCCTCTGTTAAGCGTCCTCGGCTTCTATTGGACAAAAAAGACCCATACGATTCGAATACAGCGGTCAGTCTGTCTGTGAGTGAGTCGCGTGCGATCCTCATCGACATAAGGGCATCTGGATCCCTCACCAGATACCGGGGAGACGCCGCCAGTACACTATCCCGTTGAAAGCTCAGTACATCTTCAGATTTCTTTATAGCAAAAACGAATGGGGCCAGCAGATTTTCCTGCCGCCAGATGTCTGCGATTTCGACCGTATACCGATATACGTGGCCGCGCGGGAAGATTGAGAGGCCAACCAGAACCAGAATCGTAAGCACACCTACTTTCGTGAGCACTTTTCTTCTGGAATGACTGTTGTCTCCCTTTCTACCGGTCTCCAGTGATGTACCCACCGGCTTTGCGGAGGGCCTTCCGAATATTTTGGTCAGAAATGACATGCTGCTCTACCTATGCGTGAGGCCTAGCAAGGATCCGACGCCAACCGTAATGAGAGCCCCTAAGGCCGTATACCACGGCCAGGCAAGTGATACGGGCAGGCCTCCAACCGAAGGGCTCTGTGATGACGTGAATGCAAAAAACCAACCGGATTCGGGACTGAACCAGAGACCGAAGATTATCAACGTCATGGCTACCACAGAGACCACAAAGCCAACCATCACATCGGACTCCCTTACTCGCCTGGTAAATACGGCAAGTAGAAATGCTCCCAGAAGAGCACCATAGGTAAAGGAGGCGATTGATAGCCCCAGTTCAACGACGGGATTCTTCCTATCCGTGAAAAGACTCGCGAATATCATGAATGCCACGCCCCAGACCAATGTCCAAACGCGAGACCGAACCAGATCGGATTTGCCTGAAGACTCATGCTCCGAATGGTTCCTGTCGTCCGCTACTGCTCCGGGACTTTTTTGCATCCGCCCGAAGCGCTTAAAATCCAACACGGACGAGGCCGCGAGGGCATTGAGAGACGAAGAAAGAGTACTCATGGCTGCTGCGAGAATGCCGGCAAGGACGAGCCCCGAAAGCCCGGAAGGAAGCTCTTCGATGATGTACTTGGGGAAGACCTCGTCCGCTCTGGTCAGGCCCAGATCCGACAGGCCCGCACCACCGTAGTGCGCCCATAAAAGTGCGCCTACCCCAAGAAACAGCGCGAACTGAAACATAACGATGACCGCACTCAACACGAGTGCTCTTCTGCTGTCCCGGAGCGTCCTGCATGAGAGCAATCGCTGCACAATGAGTTGATCTGTGCCGTGCGAGGCCATGGAGAATATGCCTCCTCCGATCACCGCGGTGATGAACACATAGGGCCTGGTCAGCACATCAATCAGCCCATTCTGTCCCCATTCGAAAATCTGTAGTTTTCCTGATCCGGCTAGCAACGCCAAATCGTTGCCGTTAACGGATCGGATGAGAAGAAAAAGGGTCAGTACGGCCGCGCCGAGATAGAGTATCATCTGAACTACATCCATCCAGACAACCGCCTTCAGCCCTCCATATACGGTGTAAAATATCGTTATCAGGCCTATTCCAACGATGATTTCTATATATCCTACAGAGAACCCAGCTGTATCGAAGATGACTTTCAGCGGAATCGCCGTGGCAAATAACCTCACACCGTCCGCAAGAAGCCGGGTCGCCATAAAAGTCACCGAAGACATCGCCTGAATGCGGGCACCGAATCGTGTGCCCAGATATTCATAGGCCGTAGACAAGTCGCCCCGAAAATATTTCGGAAGAAAAATGTAGGCCACGACGCTTCTTCCCAGGAGATATCCGACAGTCAGCTGCAGGAACGTCATCGTCCCTCCGTAGGCGACTGCCGGCACTCCGATCACAGTCAGCGTACTCGTTTCTGTTGCAACTATTGAAAAACACACCGCCCACCAGGGTAGACTTCTGCCGCCCAGAAAATAGTCTGTCGAATTGGATTGTTTTCCCGCAGCCCGAAGACCGAACCACGTTACCGAAATGACATAGCCCACCAAAACGATGTAATCCAGATTTGACATCAGACACAGACCTTATTGGCGAATGCGACAGTAGTAGGCGATCATCTGTCCACCCGAGAAAACAGATCTTCTTCGGTCCAGACAGGAATTCCGAGTTCGACGGCTTTGGACAATTTAGATCCCGCATTTTCGCCCGCTACAACGGCATCCGTCTTTCGACTTACACTCGAAGAAGCCCGCCCTCCGTTTTGACGAATATACTCTTCCGCCTCTTTTCTCCCGAGCGTCGGTAGCGTCCCGGTCACCACCAGAACGAGTCCGGTCAACCCGGTTTCAACAGATTCTTGCCGGCGCTCGCTGTCGAGACTGAAAATATTCACGCCCTCCCCTTCCAGACGTTCAACAAGCGTCCGATTGTCTTCGAGAGAAAACCAGTCGACAAGACTTTGAGCTATCTGTGGTCCAATTCCTTCAATAGACACCAGTTCATCCACCGAAGACCGCCCGATCTCGTAAAGTGACGCAAACTGCGAAGCGATCTGTGCGGCAATGGTTCGTCCGATATGGCGAATCCCCAGTCCGAAAAGAAGCCGGGTAAGCGAGCGCTTCCGGGCACGTTCAATGCCTGCGAGAAGATTTTCCGCTTTCTTGACGCCGAATCCTTCCAAAATCTCGAGGTCTTCCTGTTTCAAGCCGAAAATTTCGTCGAGGGTTTTCACGAGGCCGGACTCAACCAACTGTACGGCCAGCTTCGATCCCAACGTATCGATGTCCAGTGCATTCCTGGATCCAAAGTGTTCAATCAGCCGAATGAATTGCTCCGGACAATCGGAGGCGACACAGTAATAGTCTGCTTCCCCCTCGAGACGTTCCAACGGATTCGAACAAGCCGGACACGTTGAGGGCATCGCCCACGGTTCTTCCGTTCCGGTTCTGGCTTCCGGAACGGGTCGTACGACGGCAGGAATAACATCTCCTGCCCGTTTCACAACGACGGTATCCCCTATCTGGATATCTCTCGAAAGGATATAGTCTTCATTGTGTAGTGTCGCACTGGTGACAGTAACACCTCCGATCCCAACGGGCGCCAGACGTGCTTCCGGCGTAATCATACCCGTGCGTCCGACATTGATTGAAATATCGATCAGACGAGTCGTTTCTTCCTGTGCAGGAAACTTGAAGGCGATGGCCCAGCGAGGAGCGTTCGATACGGCACCGAGTTGCTCCTGTAACTCCAGACGGTCCACTTTCACAACGATTCCGTCAATGTCGTAATCCAGTTCGTTTCGACGAGACGTCCATTCGGAACAGAACGCAATGACATCTTCAATCCCCCGACACTTCCTGGCATGGTCGTTAATCGAGAATCCGAGTGATTGGAGCCAATTCAATGTCTCGTACTGGCTCTCGAGTTTGAGCGATTCCGTTGATGCGACACTGTAGGAAAAAAAACTGAGCGGCCGCCGGGCTGTAATTCTTGAATCGAGCTGTCGCAGGCTACCGGCGGCCGTATTTCTCGGATTTGCGTACGGCTTCCGATTTTGTGCAATCAGGTGATCATTCAACTGGTTGAATCGACTGATAGGAAAATAGACCTCTCCTCTCACATCCAGCCTATCTGGAATGGAGGCCTCTGAATCCGACTCTCTGAGACGAAGAGGAATAGCGCGAATGGTTTTTACGTTCTCAGTGATGTCCTCCCCGGTCATGCCATCCCCACGCGTCGCTCCTCGAGTCAAGACTCCGTTCACATAGGTTACTGAAACTGCCAGACCATCTATTTTCAGTTCGACCGTTAGATCCAGATTGTCGGTAGTTTTTCGGCCAAGCGTTCGTAGACATCGCTCATACCAGGACCTTAGATCGTCCTGTCCGAAAGCATTTGATAACGATAGCAGTGGTACGTCATGACCCACTTTACTGAATTCAGATACAGGATGACTACCGACTCTGTGTGTCGGAGAATCTTCTTCTTGCAGATCCGGAAACTGCCCTTCCAGTGATTGCAAATGGAAAAACAACCGGTCATATTCCGCATCTGGAACGATGGGCTGAGCCTCTGCATAGTACTTGACACCGTGTCCCCGTAGAACGTCCGATAGGCGTTGAATCAACAGCCGCGCTTCTGACCTCGACAACTCGCAGATATCCCGGATCTCCATCTCCTTCAGCAGAGAAATCGATCGTGTGTAGAGATTTGTCATGGACATGGGCTCATTGTCCCGACTGTATGGCACGTTCTGCATCGAGCCAATGTTGTGCCCTGTGCCGGGTGACGTTGATCCGACCTCGTTCATCCAGCATCGAATCCGGGATCTCATAATCGAACAGTCTAATCGATGCCACCGCAGCCTCGCGCTCAAATAAAACACTGTCTATCACCGCCACACGCATGGTATCGAGATACTCGATCCAATACGGTCTCCTCATATCGGAATCGATGGTAACGCGTATGGGATCGAGTCGCTCCTGAGACGCAATGATTTCGAATACGAGCGTGTCAGGAAGAAGAAACCGGGGAGCAATCTGCTCGAGAGCGATCGAGTCCGGGGCTTCCGCCGTAATGATCGGCTCGTCCGATATCTTTCCGGTAGATCCGAAAAGCAAATACCACAGGAATATGGCCAGCACAACAATCACAGCCACAGCGGGAATAAACCCTCTCAGATTGGGAAGAAGCAGTCCGTTGCGGATTGCTGTAATTCGCGTCTGCAAGCTGTTGCCAGGTAATGCTTTCCCGGTACGGTGACCGACTTGTTCTGCCAACGCCCCCTCCAGTCTCGAGTGCCGGAATGCCCTCTTTTCTACAGCCCTGTGCGGATGATCAGACGATGCCGAGTCTTCGGAATTTTCTGATTTTTCTGACGCTCCGGATTCAGTCGCTTTTTCGCCTTCCCCGGATTCGACCGATTCTTCTGCGGCTCCGGATACAGTCGCTTCTTCGCCTTCCCCGGATTCGACCGATTCTTCTGCCGCCCCGGATTCGTCCGCTTTTTCTCCTTCCTCGGATTCAGCCACATTTTCGCCTTCCTCGGCCGCGTCCGCTTCTTCCGCCGTACCTACAGGCTGCTCCAGATAGCGTCTTCCCAACGACCCGTCATAAATACCGGCAAGGGCGTCAGAAACCGCTTCCTGCACTTCTTCTTTCAATAGTCCCAGTACGCCTGCGTAACTACGAGCTATTGACTGGAGATAGACCTTATTGAATGCCGGATGGTCGACGAGACAACTCCGATCAAACTCGTCGACTACATCTCTCGGAAGCCGGGTAGCCTCGAGAATCTTGTCTTTTCCAATGTGCCGTGCTTCGCGGATCGCTTTCAGATCTGCTCCCAGCAGCTTTCCGGCTTCACGCACTTGCTTCGTATCTGCCATGCCCGGTAAGGGTAGATTCGAGCCCCCTGCTTCCTTTGATAATAGCGTCCAAGGTACGCAGGCTTCATAGAAGGGTCAAAAGAATCGTACCTTGACAGCGGAAGATTCCACTTCTGAAGTTCGAAGAACAACCCCAGACCCCACCATTCATGAGATTAATTTTTCCAGCCTTTCTTACGATTCTCCTGTCCATTCACGGTTTAACTCATGTAGAGCAAGCAACAGCACAGGATCATGGCCTCTCCGATACAGACGAACCGAGTGTTCTCGTCGTTACGGCCCACCCCGATGATGAGGCGATGTTCGCGGCGACGATATACCGGATAACACATGATTTGGATGGCGCTGTCGACCTCGCACTGGTCACCGATGGAGCTGGAGGTTTTCATTATTCGTCTCTTGCCAATTCGTTCTACGGCATGGAGTTAACCGACCCGAATATTGCCCGTCAATATCTACCGGCAATCAGGAAAAAGGAATTAATGGCCGGAGGAAATATCATTGGTATTCGGAACTACTTTTTTCTGGATCAGCCAGATCTGGGCAAGACAGAGGACCAGGATTCTATTCTGACCTACGTCTGGGATACGGAGTTCGTGGGAGATCGACTCGATCATATACTCGAACGCGGGAAGTATGACTATGTCTTCACACACCTCCCGATAAAACCGTTCCATTCTCATCACAAAGCAGCCACTATTCTGGCCTTGCAGGCCGTACAACGGATGGCCCCCGGCGACCGGCCCGTGATTCTTGGTTCCTTTACTACCGGAGGCATGGATTCCATAGTAGAAGCGTTTGAGCAATTGGAAGGGCACCCGGAGACTCGAGTTCGAAAAGACGTTGGCCCGTATACATTCGACCGGAGTACGAAATTTGGTTATCGTAACAGACTCGATTACAACATTGTTGTCAACTGGCTGATCGCTGAGCACAAGTCCCAGGGCACCATGCAGTTGTACATGAGAAATAAAGGCATTGAACGCTTCTGGGTCTATGCCATCGATGGCACGGATGCACCGGCTCGCGCAGAGAAACTCCTGAATATGGTCCAGAACGGCGGAATTGAGTAGAATCTTCGGACCTATTCGACGGCCCGGTTTGAACCAACCCTCGAATCAGCCGTATTCCCGGTCACCCGGACTCATCCTGCTAACCATCATCAGAAGAGGTAATGTATCGTCTTCACATTGTCGGCGTAACACTGATTACGCTCAGTCTCGCAGTAGTAGGTTGTAAAAACAACGTCATTGACACATCTGCCGTTGTCGATCCCGGAACGGGCATCAGCTTCTCCGCAGATGTACAGGGTATTTTTACCCGGTCCTGTTCAGGCTCAGGGTGTCACATCGGAGAGACTACCAACGGAGTAAATCTCACGACGTACTCCCAGGCGGTCGGAAGTACCGGGATTCAGTATGGACGTTCGATCGTAAACCCATTATCTGCTGCAGAGAGTCCTGTCATGGACAAAATTAGTCATCAACAGCCCCGATTCGGCTCGCGAATGCCTCTTGGCCGGCCTCCTCTCGGAGGCAGGGATATCGCGCTTATTCGACAATGGATCGATGAAGGAGCTCTCGATAATTAATCATTCAGTCAGAAAATATCGGATGTCCGTTCGTCACCGTCTTGCCATCGGAATGGGAATTGTCTCCCTGTGGGTCTTCAATCCGATTGATGGTCGAGGACAGGCCTTTTTTTCCGATTCAGGACACGTCGAATTCGAATCTCGCGTCCCGCTTCATTCTTTTACGGGACGATCGGATCACATGAACGGTCGGATCAGTCTGGCCGACTCTACCGTAGATTTCTTCGTCGACTTGACAACGCTTAAGACAGGTATTGGCAAGCGGGACAAAGACATGAGACGTTCTCTCGAGACGGACCATTTCCCGTTTGCCGAGTTTTTCGGGAAGATTACGTCGCCATTTGACCCTGCCGACGAAGCAGATCAATCGGTCCGTGTCTCCGGTGCATTCAAGTTGCACGGAATCGAAAAGTTGATTGAACTCGAAGGGACGATCAGACGCACCAGTGTTGGACTGTTTGTCGAGGCCGACTGGAAGCTCCAACTCAAGGATTATGACATTGTCCCCCCCCGTCTGTTATTCGTAAAGGTGGATCAGACGCAACGTATTCGACTAAAAATGATGCTTACTCCGGAAGACTCATGAATCCATACCGACGTTCGCGCAGATTACCAGTCCACCGGACTCGATCTTTCATCCTCCTGCTGGTACTTGCCAGCTTGAGCATCCCCGATTCGTACGCACAGATGAAGCGGTCCCGTGCGAATTCCGGCGGTCCCGTCGATGAAATATTTCTCGCTCCGGGCATCATCGGATCAGCCTCGGTTACCAACATCCCTGAAGGAAATCTAAACTTTACGATCCTGCACACATTCGGCATTATGACCGACGGTGCCGATGACTTGTTTGGCCTCGATGCAGCCGCCAATATTCGGTTTGGACTGGATTTCGGCGTGTCTGATCGCCTTTCGATAGGTATCGGGCGGTCACGATTCGATAAGTTGTTTGACGTTAGATTCAAGGCCAAACTTCTCCGACAGACCAAAGATGACCGTATTCCAGTAGAGATTGCTGTCAAGGGAGACGCAGGGATTATGACCGAAAAGAATGGTTACGCGTTTATCGACCGGCTCAATTATTTCGGATCGGTGCTCATTGCCAGACGATTTTCAGACCTGCTCAGTATTCAACTGACTCCTATGTTCTCGCACTTTAATACGGTGTTCATCGAACGGAATCTCGATAACTCGATTCGTGCGGAAGAAAACGACCACATTGCCCTCGGAATCGCTGCCCGATGGGTACTTTCTACTCGAACATCCCTCCTCGTCGAGTACCTTCCTGTTCTTGGTAGTCGTTCGGATGGCACACGCGATGCCTTCTCTGTCGCGTACAATATCGAAACCGGTGGACACGTCTTTCAGCTCTTCCTGAAAACGTCCCAGTGGCTTACAGAACAACACATCATTGCCCGTAACACCGACGATTTCTTCGACGGGGACTTCCGGTTCGGATTCAACGTTAACCGCGTCTTTTCACTGGGTAGCCAGTAGTCTCCAAGCCCGTCTCCAAGCCCTTAGTCCCCCCTATGGCAGATTACCGGTACCGGACAATACCCTATCGGTTCTGTTCTTTTTCGCCGTTCAATTGCGAAATATTGACCGACCACCGCGTGTCTCCGAGCAAGTGCTTCACGAAATACTCTGCCCGTAACCAGAACCAGTAGTTCGACATACTTCCATAACCGTGCCTCTGTCCGGGAAACAGGAAGAAATCGAATCGTTTATTAGCCTTGATAAGCGCCTGAGCCATCCGATACGTATTGGCCGGATGGACATTGTTATCCATGTCGCCCGTCGTCAAGAGCAGATGCCCTTTCAGGTTTTTTGCCAGGTCCGGATTCTTATCAATACTGTACTCGAAAGAAACCTTACCGGAATCGCTAACCACTTCCTTCACACCATGGTGTTTCTCTGACCACCACCGGTTATAGATGTCGTTCGTGTGATTACCTGAAGACGAGACGGCCACCTTGAAAAAATCCGGATAGACCAGCATAGCGGCCGTCGACATGAATCCGCCTCCCGAGTGCCCATAGATGCCTACCCGGTCAATATCTATGTAATCATATCGCTGGGCAAGCTGCTCGACGGCAGCCTTCTTGTCGGCGAGACCGTAATCCCGGAGGTTTCCGTAGCCGTAGTTGTGATACCACTTCGAGCGGACGGAATGCCCGCCTCTGTTTCCGACCGTGATGACGACCATTCCAAACTGTGCCAATGCGGTTTCGTATCGGGTGGTAGAGAATGATTTGGATACGGCCTCCGTAAAAGGTCCGGGGTACACATACTCGACAATCGGGTAGCTTCGGCTCTCATCGAAATCGAACGGTCGATAGATCACGCCGTAGACGTCCGTTACGCCATCGGCGCTCTTCACGCGGAATGGTTCCGGAAATTGGTAACCGGCTTCCATGAGACGCGAAAAATCCGCTTCCTCAAGATCCAGAACTTTTCGACCATCCGTTCGGTAGAGTGCCGTCTTCGGAACGGTATTGACGCGGGAATAATTATCAACGAAATACTTGTTATCGGGCCCTATGCTGGTTCTGTGATCATATTCTCCCGGATCCAGCAGCCTCTGGTTGGACCCGTCCAGATTGACTCTGTACAGGTGTTGGTAATACGGATCTTCTCCCTCTTCCCTTCCATCCGCCATGAAGTAGACGACCCCGGCGCTCTCGTCTATTCCTACCACATTCTGGACGGCCCATGGTCCCTTCGTGATCCTGTTCTTCAGCGTCCCGTCAGAACCATACAGATACAAATGACTCCAACCGTCTCGCTCCGACCACCAGATGAAATCGCCGTTCTTGAGCTGCTCTAAACGGCGAGCCTCCACGTAGGTATTGAGTCGTTCCTCAATCAATGTCGTCGATTGACCCGTCTGCGCATCCGCAAGAACAACGTCAATTCGCTTCAGATCGCGACTTGTTCTCTGGTAGTACAACGTGTCTGAAGTTTCTGAAAGCCACATACTACGACGCGGCTCATCCGAGTCAGGATAGAAAAACTGCCGGGCATTGAACATGCTCAGAGTCTGGTCGGTAAACCGATCGGTATCAATCAGCGTCATCTTGTCGAGTGCAAAATCATAAACCTGCAACTCTGCCTGGGCGATGTGTTCGTCACCCGGCATATCATATTTATAGGTTTCGAGTTCGGGTCGCTTGTTGTCGACGGTGTGTATCACCCAGAGATCGCCGGACTTGCGTTCATCTTCACGAATAACAGCGAAACGATTGGAATCCCCGGACCAGGAGACAAACGTGCGTTTTCTCTTATCCTTGTTCTTCTCCACCTCGTTGTCCGTATCTCCGAAATCATCCCGCGCATACGAATAGTATTTCTCTCCGTCGGTGGTCAACTGAACCTCATCAACGGTGAGCGTGTCCGATGCTTCATCTGCCTTATCTCCCTTAAGACCGCGACGGATATCGATTATTTTGGCGTACGCGACCGAGTCCATCGCATAAAGATTGTAATTCCGTGCAAAAACAACATGACTCCCGTCCGGCGAAATACTCGCCCACGACGGGTGATTCGCCGGTTCTTCCCAGTCTTCGAGTTCTCTTAACGTGGAACTGGACAGCGTGTACTCGAAGTGGAAGATCTTTTTCTTTGGTTTGTCCTTTTTCTTCTTTTTATCGTCCTGACCATCCGTTTCGTCGTTAGTTTTCACTTCGTCAACGCTCGAAGTCACATCAAAACGAATGGTGTCGTCGTCCACGAACTTGATCTTTTTTATGGGTAGGTGCTGGCCGTCCCATGGATCGAGCGTAATCCTCGTCAGTTCCGCCGCAATCTCGTCGTTGTCGAATACCTGCTCCCTTGTTCCTCGAACGGCGTCTACGATATAGAAAAACGTCCCATCGGACGTCTTCCACTCATACCAGAATTTGTTGCTGTTCTTTATCCAATTGGGTCGGACGGATGTCGAATAGATCAGTTTCTGGATCCTGTATGGCGCAAATCGGGCGGCCAGTTCGTAATTCGCATGCCCTTGTCCGGACTGATGGAACCGGCTGCGAACCGCCTCCGAACGGCTCATGTCACTCGATCCGTCATGAGACTGTGCCCGAGATATCCGGGGAGTAGCCCCGCCTATCAAAAGTAGAATCAGGCTTGCGACGATGACGCCGTCAATACGAGACGGCCGCAATCTGCTGGTAGTCAGGGATGTATTCATAGCCGGTGAATAAGATGTACTGAATATGGATTGTGTATACCGTTCCTCGGGTAGCGACCTGCAAACTACGTCTCGCGAGCGATCCACGCATCAGCAGATGTCACATCCGGATGATGCAAACGCAAGTAAAATCCACGAAATACCAAGAACAATCGTCGCAGATGATGATTGGTTGGATCTCACTGAATCCAATTATAGCACTCCGTACGTCGTGGCCGACCCTAAAAAAATAATTTTCTCCATGCTTGGTGTCGGGAAGATCTACCGCTCCACCAACAAGAAAGTCCTTCGTGATATACACCTCTCCTTTTTTCACGGAGCAAAGATTGGCGTACTGGGTCTGAACGGATCAGGAAAAAGTACGCTACTCCGCATTATTGCCGGAATCGATGACGATTATCTCGGCAACATTGATATCCAGAAGGGTATTTCCTTCGGGTATCTGCCTCAGGAACCGCAACTCGATCCTGAAAAAACGGTCCGTGAAACCATCGAAGAGAGCGTTTCTGAGACGCTCGCTCTCATTCAGCAGTTCAACGACGTGAGTGAACAGTTTGCCGATCCGGATGCTGATTTTGACGCTCTGATGGAGAGACAGGCCAAGCTTCAGGATCGTATCGACCGACTCGACGCGTGGGATATCGACAGTAAACTGGACATGGCAATGGACGCCCTTCGGTGTCCCCCGGGAGACGCCAGGACCGGCCTCCTCTCCGGCGGAGAGAAAAGAAGGGTCGCTCTCTGCCGATTACTGCTCGAGGAGCCGGATGTACTGTTGCTTGACGAACCAACCAACCACCTCGATGCCGAGAGCGTCGGGTGGCTCGAACAGCATTTGGCCAGGTATGTGGGCACGGTCATCGCGGTCACTCACGATCGATACTTTCTGGATAACGTAGCCGGATGGATTCTCGAACTCGACCGGGGACATGGAATCCCTTTCGAGGGCAATTACTCGTCGTGGCTCGAGCAGAAACACGCCAGACTGGCCGTCGAGGAAAAGCAGGCGTCCCGCCAACAACGAGCACTCGCCCACGAACTGGAGTGGGTCAAGACATCCCCCAAAGGTCGCCGGGCGAAAAGCAAAGCCCGTCTTGCTGCCTATGATAAAATGCTCGAGGAACAGGCTGAAAAACGCGATGAGACGGTTACATTACCGATTCAACCCGGGCCGCGACTCGGAAAGTCGGTTATTCATGCCGACGGACTCTCCAAGGCATTCGAAGATAAACTCCTGTTCGAGAATCTCACGTTTTCGTTGCCCCCCAATGGGATAGTAGGTGTGATCGGAGCTAATGGTGCAGGTAAGTCCACGCTCTTCAAGATGATAACAGGTACGGAGAAACCGGATTCAGGGACCATCAAACTCGGTCAGACGGTGGTCCTCGGGTACATTGATCAGGACCGCCCCCTTAACGACGATCATTCCGTCTGGGAAGAGATATCTGAAGGACATGAGTTTGTCCGGATCGGAAACAGGGATGTACACTACCGTTCCTACGTGGGACAATTCAATTTCACGGGGTCGGATCAGCAGAAGAAAGTTTCCGAACTGTCCGGGGGAGAAAGAAACCGTGTACACCTGGCAAAAATGCTCAAGACGGGGGCGAACGTCCTTCTGCTCGACGAACCAACGAACGATCTCGATGTCAATACGCTTCGCGCGCTCGAAGATGCGCTGCTCGATTATGCCGGCTGTGCCGTCGTCATCTCGCATGACCGGTGGTTTCTGGACCGGATTGCCACTCATATGCTGGCATTCGAGGGGAATAGCACCGTTTACTGGTTCGACGGAAACTACAGCCAGTATGAAGTGAACCGCCATGAACGGCTCGGAACAGACGCCGATCAGCCCCACCGGCTCAAATACAGGAGAATGAAAAGAGATTGACCCTATCTTGCTCGGCATGGCGTAATACGGTGACAAAGCCGGGCATTACGACGCCCCGTTGGAAACGCGCGCCGGTGAACGGCGTTGACCGATTCATTCGCCGTCAGATTCCCGGAACCCACGTCGTTTTTATGAGAGTTCGATCGATTCCAATCCTGATTATTCTACTCGTCTCGTCTACCTGCTGGTCGCGCGTAGCGGTCAGCCAGGTAGTATCCGATGTCAAGTACTGGATCCTGTTCGATGGCCGACCGGACACGCAGGACATCACGACTTCGATTACGGATCCCGCGCGCCCCCCGCGGGCCCCCCCCCGGGCCCGCCCGGGCCCCCCCCGCCCACCTCCCGCCACTCCCCGCCTCCGCGCGCCCCCTGTTCCCCCTGTGG
>CAYLHF010000008.1:0-33134 GCA_964383365.1 uncultured Rhodothermales bacterium
TAAGCCCGCCGCCAGCGTTCGTCCTGAGCCAGGATCAAACTCTCCGTAGTAGAAAAGTTTAATAGGTTTTGCTCTTCGTGCGATTCTCTTGCTGAATTTACATTCAGCGGAATCGACAAGGACTCGCTATGCTTCTAATCTCATCAATGAACATCCCCGTGCGTCTCAATTTCGGCCTTTTATGGTAGCCAGCCGAAATTTTGCGCGGACCAGTAAAGTACGGCACTTATATACTACCTGTCAACCAGCGTAGTACCGTCTTAGGCATCTCTTCAAAAAAGTCTGCCGAATTCGGAGCGCAATACTATTAAAAGAACAGGGCAAATCCGGTCTCAATTTTCTGTGCTGTGCACTTCCAATTTTTTGGCCGGCCCGCTCATACCTCGACCCCCACCCGCGGTTTCCTCCCGACGCACTTTTTTTTCGGTTTCACGAGATCTCCGTACTCGGATCGTTTTCGGCGACGAGACGACCGCTCCGATTCGTTGATCATGTTGGATACGTATGCTCGAGGCGGGATCTGCTTCACGAATATCTCTGAACATCCTCCTATTGAATTCGTACAGGATGTCTTTCCAAAGAGCGCCGGATTGCTCAGCACGGTGTTCTTGTTCAATACGCTCCTTACGCGAAGACAATGCAGAGAGAATCCCCGACCCGTTTGATCGACGCTACCCGGCGCCTGGTGCGGAATCGTTTTTTCTGGTCAGGATTGCTCTTGTTTGTCCTTATTGTTGTAATAACTTACGTAATTTTCAATTATTATTTAATGCCGGCGTATACGCGTCATGGAGTGAGTATTGCGGTTCCAGACGTATTCAGTCTTTCGGCGGAAAGGGCTGACTCTGTCCTTCAGGAGGCTGGTTTACGATCGGAACAAGTTGTTCTTCGAAAACCTAATATGCCACTTGGAGTCGTTCTCGATCAGAATCCGGCTCCAGAATCGAGTGTCAAGCCGGGCCGACGTATTTATCTGACCGTCAACGCAGGTGATACCACAACCGTCGTCGTTCCGGACGTAGAGGCTGTCTCGCTCCGGGAAGCGCAAAATAGAATACTGATGAGGGGACTGGCGGTCGCCCCTGCACTGGCGGATTCCTTCCCGTCACCTCACATCAATACGGTAACGAAGCAAGAACCTGGAGCCGGAGCACGCGCACTTCCGGGGAGCGAAGTTCACCTTTGGATCAGTACCGGTCTGGGCGAAAACCAGGTTTTGGTCCCGGTGGTAACCGGAATGAGAGCGTCTGAAGCAAGAGAACGGCTCCGGAGTGTGTTTCTGAACTCGGTCCTGATTTCTACAGATACCGACACTATCCCGGATCCCATCATACGAGACCAAAGCCCGGTTCCAGAAACGAGTGTTCGAGAAGGAATCGTAGTCCGACTTCGCGTGTCTAAGGAATCCTGACCGTTTGGCCCCGGAACACGTTCAGATACTTGAAAGCTACTCCTCTATATCCACCGTTATTCGGTCACCGATCGTTACGACAACACGCTCTCTGTGTTTGGTCGGAATCGTCTTTCCGACGTAATCAGCCTGTACGGGATATTCCCGGTGCCCTCGATCTATAAGCACGGCCAACTGTATCGTCTTTGGCCGGCCAAAACTGACTACAGCATCCAGAGCAGCCCGAACCGTGCGTCCGGTGAAGAGAACATCGTCTACCAGGATCACATGTTTCCCGGTCAAATCGGGGATGCCTTCAGGACTCTCTTTTGGTGTCGACGAAGACGATCGATCATCCCGATACGCCGAAACATCCAGATCAAAATTGGGAACCTGGTTCCCCTCAACTTCAGAAATGGCTTCTGCAAGGACGCCTGCCAACTCGGCTCCAGCGTTGACGATACCCAGGATGCACAAATTTTTGGATCCACGATTCCTTTCCAGGACTTCGTAGGCGAGACGAGCTATTACCCGATCGACCTGATCTGGCGTCAATATCTGTACGCTGTCTCTCATGTCTCCTGTTATCGAGGGACGCAACTGGGAAGAAGGACTAAAAAAAGCCGCTACCGTTGGGCAGTGGCCTACATACTAATGTGAGCGAGAGGTTGGACTCATTGGAACATCGCCTTCAGCCCACCCCATGTTCTGCGAACCGCCGTTGATGTGTAATTGATCGACTGCACTTTGATTGTCTCACGAACGCCATTCAGATATACCGCGTCCAGTCTGTAGTCCAACTGATCCGATCCGATCTTATAGACCTGAGTATCCCGGAACGTATATGGCTTGCCGGTTCCATGAGCACCCGGCGAAAATACTTTCACGAACTGGTCATTGCTCAGGGGGGTCTTGCGTGTCAACTCATATTCTCTGACGCCATCCTCGAGGTCAACTTCCCACGATACCACGAAATCACGCCCTTCCGGTCGGACAGAAAACTGACTCAGATGCACATTGCTGAAGAACAATGTAGCTCCCGTCGTCAGGCAGAGGATCGATATATAAACGAGTCGTTTCAAAAAATGTGGGTTTATCCCAGTGGGCGAATATAACATTGATATGTCGAAACATAAAGTCTCGGGCAGCCGGACACTCCCTACCTATTCCGTAGGGGAATCCACTTCAGGCTTCCTCGGCCTTCGATCGATTGGGACAAGCCTCTTTCTGGCACCGTCCATACATATGCAAGGAATGGTGCTGAATTTCAAATTGAAAAATCTCTGCTACCATTTCCTGTATCGACTGAATGCGAGGATCACAAAACTCGAATATCTCATTACAATCGGTACAAATCAGGTGGTCATGCTGCCAGAAACTAAATGACCGTTCATATTTAGCCTGCTTCTTTCCAAACTGATGCTTTACAACAAGATCGCACTCGATCAGCAGGTCGAGTGTATTGTAAACGGTTGCCCTGCTCACCGCCACGCCTTCCTGCTTGAGCCTCAAAAAGAGCTCATCGGCATCGAAATGATCGTCCGCGCCATAAACTGCATCAAAAATTGCGAATCGCTCCGGTGTCTGCCTGAGATTCCGGTGTTTCAGGAACGACGAAAAAATCGTCCTGACCTCTGCGAGCTGGGTGGGTACTAATTTTGACATGACTTTTCTACGGCAAAGACCACGTTACGTCCCGAATTCAGGAAATGTCTTTCTAAAATCGTCTCGAATCTCCCGGGCAATCTCATCCTCCGATCCCGTCCCGTCAATGACAACAAATCGTTCTGGTTCTGCGTCGGCCAGATTTTCATAGGCCCCTGCAACTCGGGCGAAGAAGGCTCTTCCGGATTGTTCCATCCGATCCCGGCTCCGGGTCCGCCCGGCACGATCAGAGAGTCGAGCAGCGGCAACAGCAGGGTCCAGGCGGATGAAATAGGTTCTCTGCGGAATTAAGCCGTCGGTCACCCGTCGCTGGAAATCCGCCAACCACTCAGGATGTGCTATCGCTCTCCCAGCACCCTGATACGCAATCGTAGAATCAAAAAAACGATCGCATATGACGACGTCCCCTTTCTGGAGAGAAGACCGGACGCGCGTTCGCACCAGTTGGGCACGTGCGGCAGAGAATAACAGCATTTCTGCGAACGGATCCACATCGAGGGCTGAATCGAGCAGAATATCCCTGATCCGCTCTGAAACAATTGTGCCTCCTGGCTCGCGTACGACCAGGACGCTCGCTCCGGATTCGTCCAGATCTTCCTGCAACCGTCGGATCTGTGTACTCTTGCCACACCCGTCGATACCCTCGAAACTGATCAACATATCCGATTGAATCTCCTTTTTTCAACTTATTAATTTTCTCAGCTTGACGCGAGAAAGTACAATTTACACGTTTATGGAATGTATAGGGATGAGGGGACCAGCGTATTGCATTTCGCCCTATGTGACATGTATTTTGGGTCTGTACCTGTGAACTTTTCAGTTACACCCGACTAAAACGCGCCGCACGTCGGATAGAATTCGTTTCCTTGCCTGAAATAGACAATAATCGGGTTTAGCGCCGCAAGTATATGTTCAACTTCGAATTCGAAGATTTCGAAGACTTTAGAGATGAAGGTCGGATGCAGGATCTGGCGGCCAACTTTGAGAAAGGTGGCGCGGCCTCCTATTATGATAGCGATACGCTCGAAGAAATTTCCACGTACTATTTTGAACAGGGTCGTTTCGACGAGTCTCTTCGTGTTGTAGACCGGATACTCGAAACATATCCATTCTCATCGGACGGGTGGATGCGACGTGGCATCCTGCTCAATAATCTGGGACGACATCACGAAGCGCTGGATTCATACGACCGCGCCCTCAAGCTGAATCCGACCGATGTCGAAACCATGGTCAACCGGGGCATAACGCTGGACAGTTTGGATCAACCCGAAGAGGCTCTTGATACCTATTCGAATGCTCTCTCGCTGGATCCCGGCAACGACGAAACCCTCTTCAACGTCGGAGTCACACTCGAAAGACTGAATAAGCTTTCGGAGGCCGTAGAATCGTTCAAAAGGTGTGCCGAAGCCAATTCGAATCATCCTGAAGTATGGTATGAACTCGGTTTTTGCCATGACCGCCTGGGACAGGACAAGTTGAGCATAGTGGCCTACGATCGCCATCTGGATATCGATCCTTACTCCCACGACGCCTGGTATAATCGTGGTATCGTACTGAATCGAATGGGGCAGTTCAAGGAAGCTGTCACATCGTACGATATGGCCACGGTAATTGCCGATGATTTTGCGTCAGCCCACTACAACAGAGGAAATGCCCTAGCCAATCTGGGCGATCTGAAGGGTGCAATTGTCAGTTACAAGCGAGTCCTTGAACTCGAAGGCGACGACGCTGCGACAGCCTACAACATCGCACTGGCCTTTGAGGAGTTGAAACTCTACGAGAGCGCTGTTCACTATTTCGAGAAGGCGCTCAAGATAGACGAGTCATACGCCGAAGCATGGTACGGTCTTGGATGTTGCTACGATGGTATGGAACGATTCGAAGAGGCGCTCTCCTTTTTCAATCGCGCTGTTGTCATCAACCCGGAGACGGTAGATTTTTGGTATGCGAAAGCCGATTGCGCATATAATCTTGGTCGATTTGCCGAAGCGATAAAGGCGTACCGCACCGTATTAAAAATCGCACCGGAAAACCGCGAGGCCTGGCAGGACTACGCAGAAACGCTGTTTGAATCGGGTCATCTAGAAGATTCGCTCGTGGCCTACAGGCGGGCCATCTCTATCAGCCCGGAGAGTGCCGGGACGTATTTCCAGCAGGCTCGGACTCTGTATGCGCTGGGTCGGCCGGAAGAAAGTATTCACTCGATCAAGAAGGCATTTCAGCTCGATCCCAGCAAGAGACAGGAATTCCCTAAGCACTGTCCAGAGATGTACGGAAATATCAGCATTCGGCGGGTTCTCGGTTTTGAGAGTTAATACCACTCTACTTTTTATATATCCTGAGGAGGCAGCCGGGTTCACGGTTGCCTTTTTTGTTTGAAAAAGCCATTCCTCCATATTTTGCAGGGAATCGGCATCGGCGCCGCTAACGTCATTCCGGGAGTTTCCGGAGGGACCATGGCTCTCGTTTTCGGCATATACGAAACGATTATCGAAACCCTCAGTCTGGCAGTCGAAGCCGGACTTGCACTCATCCGACTGGACGGTGCGGGGTGCATCGACGCACTCAGGAGGATATCCTGGTTATTTCTTGTTCCTCTCATCCTGGGAATCGTGATTGCCCCGATTACCGGTGCCCGTGTCATTCCGTATGCTCTGGATACGTGGCCTGAGCAGAGCAGAGGCCTTTTTTTCGGTCTTATTGTCGGCTCGCTCGCCATCCCGTGGCTACGAACGAGGCGCATCAAACCTGCGGGGTACTCGATAGCACTGATCTGTGCTATCGGAGCCTATCATATTGCCGGACTTCCTGTTGGGTCGCTTCATGACCCCGGGCTTATCCAGTTTTTTTTCGCTGCGGCGATCGCTGTTTCGGCGATGATTTTGCCCGGAATCAGCGGTGCTTTTCTGCTGCTGGTCATGGGGATGTACGCTCCCGTCCTGGAGGCCGTTGATAGGCGAGACCTGGCGGTTGTCGGTGTGTTTCTGGCGGGAGCTGGCGTCGGCCTTGGCATGTTTTCGGTATTCCTGAAGTGGTTGCTGAATAGATATTATGACATGACCATGATCGCTCTCGTAGGACTTATGGTTGGGTCGTTACGGGCACTCTGGCCGTGGCTATCAGATAACCGTACACTTCAGCTTCCCTCCGGCGACGACCCACTTGGATCCGTCATCGCATTGCTGATACTCGGTTTCGTTGTCTCGGGAGCAATTACTTTATGGGAAATCCGAACGGGTCGAGAAGCCCCGACACGAGCCGATTAGCGTCCGAATAGTGTGATATGATTCTATGTCGAGGGCTCGCTCCAGGGCCGTACGGTCATCGTCGTGCAATCCCACGTGCACCCCGGCCGACCTCAAGTACTTTCCGAACGGATTTGGTAGACGTATCCATGACGGTAACGGTACCCGGTACATCCGATCCGACGAATTCGTAGCGAGGTAGGTATGTACCCGTCGTATTGGCATTGGAGACATAGAGAACTCGTCCGTCCGAAGACAGCGTTGATCCGCTCGGTGATGCCAGAGAGGCATCCGACACGGTTGTCAGAACGGCCCCGGTGGACGAACTAAGAATGGTCAATCTGTTCGCTGCCGGATTACAGACTACGAGTTCGAGAGCACTCGGGATAAGGGTCAGACAGCCGGGTTGTACTCCTATCGACACAGATTGGAGTTGACGAATTACAGGAATACCCGAAAGGTCAAAGAACGACACCTGGTTCCGCAACGTGCTCGATCCATACAGGGTGGAGCCATCTTCCGAGAGTTCGAAATGACTGATTCCCTGCTCCGGACCCTGAATCGGGAAAAGAGAAACACTGCGCGATTCAGTCGATATGATCATGATCTGATCTACGTCTGAACTGGCGGACAATACGTAATCATTTTGTGGTCGAACCGCCAGTGCGTGTGGTCTGGAAAAAGTTACATCAACGTCCTGGACGAAGAGGTCCGACCGGCGAACGACGGCGATTGAAGCAGGGGGGGTATCGTCAGATTGTGCTCTGGTGACGTACAACAGATCGCGTACCGGATCGATCTCCATCAACCCCGGTTTCTCAATGGAGGTCTGTGCCGCGATCTGATTACTCCGGTCCAGTTTCAAGATCAGGTTCTCTCCACTCAGAGAAACGTACCAGAAAGAACCATCTGGCTCGACGGCGACATCGTACGGTTTGGAGAGAGGTGAAAAACCGCGAGTCTGAAAATCGATACGGCGAATGACGACATTGGCGGTTGCCTCGATTATCGAGACACTGCCGTCATTCGTACTCGCGACGTAGACCAGATTGAGCGAGTCAGCATATGGCAGGTCGCCCGATTCGTTTCTAGCCCCCTCCTGAATCCATCGCTTCAGCAGCCGCACTTTCGAACTGGAGACCGGGCGTCCACCTCTGTCGACTGGATGCGGATCTCCGGGCAAATCTGTCAGAAGTCGGGACAACAGGCTGCGCGTACTGTCAAACGGAATGATTACACCGGACGTCGAGGATCCAGAAAGTGCTCTACCCCACGAGTCAAGCCTGAGAAGGGCGTCACTACGAGTTGGACCGTGACAACTGACACAGTCCGAATCGAATATCGACTGGATATCCCTCGCAAACGAAATGTTTTCGACCCGGGCCGGATCCACAATAGTCGAATCACCGACCAGTTCACACCCGGCCACGGTCAGAAGAATCGGAAAGGCTACAGTAAAAACGTGGATCTTCATGCGACTCATACCGGCCCGACGGGGCCCGTTCATTCTGTCTGAGGGTGCCATGCAGAGAACAACCCTTGTCTCGCAGAGCAAAAACGATTGAAGAGTGGGCGTTTAGCGCGCGACAACCAACTCCCGCGTCTCCGAAAACCTCTCTCCTCTAATTCGAATGAAATATAACCCTCCAGTCATCGCAGAACTGTCAATGTCCAGATGTACTTCTTCCGTACTCGTCATGAATCGATCGAGTGCTCGAAGCACTCGCTCTCCGGCCACGTTGTAGACGTCAATCGATAGGTGCTGATTCTCCTTGACCAGTATACTCATTGTCGCTTTTCTCCCGGTCGGATTGGGCCAGGGGCCATCCAAAACGTGGGTCCCTGGGACTACGAATACATCTATTGAGGCAGTGTGACGTTTGGCGCCCTTACTTTGGCCGAATGACAGGCGGTATACATGATGTCCGGGCATCACACCGGAAAGATCGAACTCGTAGGATCGCTCATTGGAGGTCGTTCCGGAGCCCGGGACAAACGCAATCTGCGAAAACTCCCCGTTGAGACCCTGCTCCTCAATATCGAATCCATCGTTATCCCGCTCAGACGTCGTTTTCCATGTGAGATGAACGGACCTCGAATCGGCCGATAGACTGGACGTGAATCCCTCTACGGCTGTTATGGAGAGCGTATTGGTCTGAAGGACAAACAGTCCTTCGTCCCGGCTGGATACGAGAACCAGGCCATCACCAAAGAAAGGATAGGCGGTCCATGCGCCGGAAAAACCTGCTCGGTCGTCAACCGGAAACGTATCGAAAAATCCGACTTCCTGGGGATTACTCAGATTCGAGAGGTCCAGAATTCGCAGGCCGCTGGAATAATTGGCCTGGTACGCGAAATGACCATGAACGTATTGATTGTGATCCGAGGAGGCCAGATCGCCGACATATTCCGTCATCAGCACGGGGTCATCCAGATCAGTGACATCCCAGATCATGGTTCTCGTCTTTCCACCGGAAATCCGCTCATCCAACTCGTCATCCTGAACAAAATACGCGTGATCCTCGGTCAACCAACCCTGGTGAACATAACCGGCATCCGGATACGTGCCCATTCCCAGTCGCAGCGGAATAGTCTTATCCGTTACGTCGACGATGCTGATTGCGTTTTCGTTAGATGCGAGACAGATCTGATGGCCGGTGAACACGAGATCCGGTCCGTGATAAATGACGCACTGGGCATCATGTGTGTATCCCCTTCGGGTTCGAATATCCGTGAAACATCCTGCAAACGATGGCAGAATCGGATTCGAGATGTCGACCATATGCAACCCTCCGGAACAGGTCGTGCCTGAGCTTCCTCCGGTGATAAATGCAAACGGAATGTTCTCATCGGTGACGATATTATGAGCCGAGCCAATACCCGAGTAGTGTGCCGCCTCGGAATACACGACCGGTGTTGACGAGGCTATCAGCAGGTCATTCAGATCGAACACCTGCATCCCATGCAATCCCGAGCCGTCGGCTACGACAAACGCGTAATGTCCGCGCACCTTGATATCCCTCCAGACGGCGGGATGGGCAAAACTGGTCATCGGAAGGTATCCCCGGTAAACCGGTGTGTCGGCGTCGGTAATCTCCACAAATGCAGTTCCATCGGTCAGCCCGACGAGCGCGAACCGTCGACCTGTCTGAGAATCGGTCCAACCCCAAACGTCGTTGAGTCGTACGGACCTTCCGTTACCCAGCGTTGCAACGGAGACAAGTGACCTGAGATCAACATTCAAACACGGAAATATCTCCGCAAATCCATTCTTGCACGAAGCGGGCTGAACAGCGGAAAAAACGGATGATTTTGATAGACTCGGAACGGTATCTCTGTTCCTCATCTTTCCGTCCTGTGCCCCTGACGGGACGACAGGCCAAATGAGACTCGAGCAAACGACCCAAAATGCCGCGATCCGGACTCGGCGAAGGAGGAAAGTCATTTTACGATCGTCACTTGCCGGGACAAACGGAAGTTGTCTCCCTGAATCCGGAGGTAATACGTACCGCCGCTCAGGCTCGACGCATCAACGCTGACGCGTTCCTCAGTGCCCGCATTCGCCATTCCCGAGAATAGTGTCTTCAACTCTCTGCCGAGCAAATCGTACACGACCACGCGAACCGGTTGGGATCGTCGAACGGAGAACGACAACGTCGTTTTGGACGAAAAAGGATTGGGATAAACCTGGGCCAGTTCCAGTTCGTCAGGTAGTTCGTCCGATTCTGTTGAAACTTTTAACCCCGGAATGGTCGGCTGAACCATGAATAATCCGTCCTTGTCGCTGGTCACACCGATCGCACCGCTCTTGAAAAATGGATAGTTGCTCCATGAGCCTCCAAAACCTCCCCCCGGTGCTGGATGCGTATCGAAGAAAGCGACTTCATGAGGATTTTCAATATCGCTGATATCCAGAACCCGAAGTCCGGCCACATAATTAGACTGAAAGACATAGGTCCCTTTGACGTACAGGTTGTGATCAGGATTGCCCGAAGAGGCCAGATATTCACTGATCAGAAAAGGATCCTCTAAATCCTGAACGTCCCAGAAAAGGGTCCGGGTTCTCGGAGTGCGACCGTTGAATTCATCCAACTCATCATTCTGCACGAAATACCTGTGATCCTCCGTAAGCCATCCCTGATGGATATATGAGGCTGTCGGATAGGAGGCTCTGGAGATGGCAAACGGGGCTGCCTTGTCTGAAACATCATCGACGCTTATGTCCGTCTCGTTTGCGGAGAAACATATCTCGTCACCACTATACCTGGTATCTGGACCGTGGTAGACTACGCACTGAGCATCGTGTGTATACCCGGTTCCAGCAATTCCTGTACCCTCATGGGCAAAACACCCGGCAAAACGCGGGGATTCAGGAAACTCCAGATTGATCATGTGCAAACCGCCCCCACACGTCTCTCCCAGTCCTCGCACACCCACCACATAGGCAAATCCGGTATCCTCGTTGATAACGATGTTGTGCGCCGTCAGAAAGCCGTCATATTGCGCAGTGACTTCGAACGTCACCGGGGACGGCGCAGAGGCACGCAGTTGTCTGAGATCGAAAACCTGCATTCCGAACCCTCCTCCTCCGTCCGATACGATATAGGCGTGATCCTTGTACACCTTCATATCTCTCCATACAGACGGATCCGAGCTGTTCGACAGCAACTCGCCAACGTAGACCGGATTGAGTGGATCGGTCACCTCGACGAATGCCGTACCGTCGTACCGACCTACGATTGCGAATTCCCTTCCGGTCGACTCATCCGTCCATCCCCACAAATCATTCAGCTCGATTCCTGCAGAGGCCCCCATGTCGGCAGGTGTCAGGACTGACAGTAGATCGGCCGAGTTACACGCAAAACCCACAGCTGTACCATTATTGCAGGAAAAACTCTTCCCTACACGGGAAATTGATTGCGCACTGAGCACAGTGGTAGCAATTCCCGAGACGATCACGAGACCGAAAATCAGCGAAGATCGGTGTATTCCAGGCGTTGTCATCATGTCAACAGATTATCTATCGTTACAAGAGACAATAATACGCAATCCTTATCATGCCCAAAAGGGAAATGTACGTGCCGATTTTCCTGGACAAAGGAACGCCGTCATACTTAATCATCAATCCATTATGTTCTCACTGAAAGACCGAATTGTTTTCATCACCGGTGCATCGTCCGGGATTGGCGAGGCCTGTGCCGAGGCCTTCGCCCGACTCGGGGCCAGGCTCCTATTGTGCTCCCGTCAATCGGCGCGTTTGACGCCGGTAGCAGACCGTCTTCGATCCGAACACGCGGCAGATATTCGCACTTTTTCACTGGATGTCACGGATGCTGCCGCCGTACAGTCTGCCATATCCGATCTACCCGACGACTGGGCAGCGATTGACGTTTTGATCAATAATGCAGGGAAAGCCCTGGGAGTCGATAAATCCTTCGAGTCCCGCCTGGATCATATCAACGGAATGATCGATACGAATGTCCGCGGTATGCTTCACGTCATGAGAGCAGTGATTCCGGGAATGGTCGCCCGAGATAAAGGACATGTCATCCAGATCGGCTCGGCAGCCGGACACTGGGTGTATCCGGGAGGAACGGTCTACTGCGCGAGTAAATTCGCTGTTCATGCGCTGAGTGAAGGACTGAAAATGGACCTTCACGGAACGAAAGTGAGGGTTTCTTCAGTAGATCCCGGACTGGTCGAGACCGAGTTCTCAGTAGTTCGTTTTGACGGTGATCGGAAGAGGGCGGCGGCCGTGTATGAAGGGATCACTCCTCTCACCGGTGCCGACGTGGCAGATGCTGTAGTGTACTGCGCAACCCGGCCGCCGCATGTGAACATCAACGAGATCCTGATGATGTGCGTCGATCAATCCTCTGCAACCCTCGTAAATCGGGAGAAACCCGGAGGCCCGACTACCTGAGCGCCGCCCTGCAAACTTGCATCGTGATCCGATTATTGCGATATTCGACGAACGAAAATAGCTGACCCTCCCTCTCAGCATTTTCTGTTGGGGATCGACCCGTTCGCGCGTCGATCCCTCTTTTTTTGTCCGTACGCCATCGAATTTCAGTGTTCCAAGGCGTATTCTGCAGGACTGAATCGCCCCTACGAGTACCGTGTCATGCAGATGTTTCGTCGCCTCCTCCTGCTCATCCCCGCTGTCATTGGTTTCGGATGTCGCCCCGTCGCAGACTACGATGTGATTTTTCGTGGAGGTACGGTCTATGACGGATCGGGGAATCCCCCGTATACGGCCGATGTGGGAATCCGTGGAGACTCTATCGCAGAAATCGGCGATTTATCTGACTTTCGCGGCGTGATAGAGCGCAACGTCAAGGGAAAGGCGGTGGCACCCGGATTCATCAATATGCTCAGTTGGGCGACTACATCTCTTATAGAGGACGGACGGTCTCTGAGCGATATCAGACAGGGAGTCACCCTGGAGGTATTCGGTGAAGGATGGTCGGAGGGTCCACTGAATCAGCAGATGATCGCCGACGAGACCGCCTCGCAGTCCGACATTCGATTCGATATCGATTGGATCACGCTCGGCGAGTATATGCAGTCTCTCGAGAGACGTGGCATTTCGACGAACGTGGCCTCTTTCGTAGGTGCCACTACGGTCCGGATTCATGAGTTGGGTCACGCAGACCGACCACCGGATGAAGACGAACTGGAGAGAATGAAATCGCTGGTGCGAGATGCGATGGAAGAAGGTGCCATGGGTCTCGGTTCATCTCTTATATACGCACCCGCCTTCTACGCTGACACGGATGAACTCGTGGCACTGGCCTCCGTTGCGGCCGCTTACGATGGCATGTATATCTCTCACATGAGGAGTGAAGGAAATCGTCTCCTGGAGGGTGTCGACGAGTTGATCTCCATTGCCCGTCGAGCTGAAATCAGAGCTGAGATATATCATCTGAAGGCAGCTGGCCAATCCAATTGGGGGAAACTGGATGCCGTTATCGAGAAAATCGAAGAGGCGAGAGCAGATGGCCTTGTTATAACGGCCGATATGTACACCTACACGGCAGGGGCCACGGGATTGGACGCTGCTATGCCCCCATGGGTGCAGGAAGGCGGTTTCGGAGCATGGAGAGACCGGTTGGTCGATCCCGGAATCCGTGAACGAGTGGTATCCGAGATGAGAACACCCACAAACGAGTGGGAAAATCTCTACCTGGCGGCCGGTGCCGGGGGGACACTCCTGGTCGGGTTTCGACAGGACTCGCTCAGATATCTGACGGGTAAGACACTTTTAGAGATAGCTGCGATACGAGGCCAAACTCCGGAGGAAACCGCTATCGACCTTGTGGTCGCTGACAGCAGCCGCATCGGAACCGTCTTTTTCCTCATGTCTGAAGAAAATGTCCGGAAAGAGATCGGCCTCGACTGGGTCTCTTTTGGATCTGACGCAGGGTCCATGGCCCCGGAGGGTGTTTTCCTGACGAACAACCCGCATCCGAGAGCCTACGGAAATTTCGCCCGGGTTCTGGGTAAGTACGTAAGAGATGAGCACGTATTAAGCCTTGAAGAGGCGGTTCGGAAGCTCACCGCCCTGCCTGCGAGTAATCTCGGTCTTCCCGATCGCGGAATGCTTCGACCTGGATTCAAGGCCGACGTCGTTGTATTCGATCCCGCGACAATCCAGGATCACGCGACGTATGATAGGCCCCACCAGTTGGCTACAGGTATGCATCACGTACTTGTAAACGGGGTCCCCGTTCTGCTCGACGGATCACACACCAACACTCGCCCCGGACGCTTCGTCCGCCATCCTCTTCCCGGCCCTACCGATCATTAGGCAACCACCATCCAGTTAGCGATCCATTATGTGGCTCCTGTTATTCGTTTTAACCCTCCTTTCCCCTCTGAGTAGAGGAGTGTTCACCGGTGTCTCGCGCGCTGTTCAGGCGGACACCACCTTTTCTCTGATCGTCTCTGGCGGACTCGTCTACGACGGACTCGGTGGCAAGCCGGTTCGTGCCGACGTCGGCATTATAGGAGACCGAATCGTGGCCATTCGAGACCTCTCGGACGAAAACGCGGCACGCCGCCTGGACGCTACCGGTCTGGCCGTCGCACCGGGATTCATTGACATTCACAGCCACGCTGTGAATGATTCGTTTGAAGAAAGTGGAATCGTACGTCATCCGGATGCGGAAAACTATATCCGCCAGGGAGTTACGACCGCTTTCGGAGGCCAGGATGGAGACTCTCCGCTGGACATCGGTCTCTTCCTGAGTCGGCTGGATGAGACTCCGGTTGCCATGAATATCGGCCTCTTTGTCGGACACGGTTCCATCCGAACGAGCGTGATTGGCGAAGAAAACAGAGTCCCGACAGACGGCGAATTGTCGAGCATGAGAGAACTGGTTGAAGAGGCGATGGTCGACGGAGCATTCGGCCTGTCGTCTGGGCTCGAATACACGCCCGGCGCTTTTGCGCTGACCGATGAACTCGTCGATCTCGCCGTGCCTGCAGGCGAGGCGGGCGGAATTTACATAAGTCATATCCGGGATGAAGGTGGTCATCTTCTCGATAGTGTGGCAGAAACTATTGAGATCGGTGAGCGATCCGGAACCCCACCGCAGATCACACACCATAAAGTGGTAGGAAAAGGTCGTTGGGGACTCAGTTCCGAATCTCTTCGCCTCATCGATGAGGCCCGGACAAGAGGCGTCGACGCGATGAGCGATCAATACCCGTATACCGCTTCGAGTACAGGATTTACGATACTTCTCCCTCCGTGGGCGAAGGAAGGTGGCCATTCGGCACTTCTGGAACGGCTGGCGGATTCGACACTGGCGGCCCGTATTCGGATCGACGTAATCAATCACATCATCGCGGAACGTGGAGCCGACCCGTCGACCATCGTCGCTGCCCGTTGCCCAGAAACCCCTGAGGTAGACGGAATGAGTCTGGCTCAGATGCTGGAGTTTCAGGGCAGGGACGTGACCGTCGAGGCCGCAGCCGACATCGCTTTACGTCTGATAAAGAATGGAGGATGCTCGGGTGTTTTCCATTCCATGTCGGAGCAGGACGTTGAGCGTATCATGCGACACCCGTATACGATGATTTCGTCCGACGGTGGTATTCCAGATCCGAACTCAGGTGTTCCCCACCCACGGAATTACGGTGCGTTTGCAAGGGTTCTCGCCCGGTACGTGAGAGAAAAACAGGTCCTCTCGTTGGAGCAGGCGATTAAAAAAATGACTTCTCTCCCGGCCATTCGTCTCGATCTGAGCACCCGGGGTCGCCTGCAACCCGGTGCGGTCGCAGACCTCGTCGTATTTGACCCTTCGACGGTACAGGATAACGCTCTTTTCGGCGATCCTCGCCACGTCGCAACGGGTGTCCTCGACGTTCTCGTCTCAGGCGTTCCGGTGCTCGTATCCGGTCGGATGACTGGAGCCAGACCCGGTCACGTTCTCAGACATCATCGCTAGATCATTAGAATCCACACCGTTAGCTCGACATACAACGTGCGAACCTCTACAAAAATTCTTATTCTCCAGCGATTGGTGTGACACACTCACCGTCGGCTTCGGCCGAATCGCACTCGGAAGGCTCTCCACTGTTCTTCAGTAGAAGCCGGTCTCTCATTTCATAAGCCCTGCGAGGTATCATGAATAGTTTGATACAAAGATTACTTACCATCCTGTCGTTGTCAGGCGTATGTCTGCTACTCGGTGTGGTATCCCCCCATATTGCCCTGTCTCAGAGTCTTTCGGGCACCGTCACTGATGCCGATGATGGAGAAACTCTCGCCGGAGCTACGGTGGCTGTCCTTGACGGCTCCGGTGGAATCGTGGCCGGAGGCGTCTCTGACATCGACGGAAACTACTCCATCAGTGTCGGAGCGACCGGTTCCTTTACGGTTAGAGCACGTTTCGTCGGATATCAGGAGCAAGAAAAACAGGTCACATTCTCGGCAGGTAGCGATGCCAATGCGGACTTTTCATTGAGTCAGACCGGGTTCGAACTGAATACGGTCGTTGTTGCAGCTTCCCGCCGTCAGGAAAAAGCGCTCGACGCACCGGCATCCATTTCGGTGCTGAACTCAGCTGATGTCTCTCGAAGCGTCGGCACCTCTTCCGTCGAGGCACTGCGTAACACGACGGGTGTTGACATGGCGCAAACCGGTATCGATCGGCGAGAGGTTGTGCTTCGGGGATTCAATAACGCATTCTCAGGTGCTGCCTATATCCTTACCGATTATCGTCAGTCCGGAGTTCCGTCGCTCAACGTCAACCTGTCGTCGATCATGCCGAATATGAATATCGATGTGGATAGAGTTGAGGTCGTCCGCGGTCCGGGATCAGCTCTTTACGGAGCCGGTGTCGATGCAGGTGTCGTTCATTTTATTACCAAAGATCCGTTTACGCATCCAGGAACGACGATTTCGCTTGCCGGAGGAGAGAATTCCTACTTCGGCGCCCAGTTTCGGACGGCCGGTGTCGTCGGTCTTAAGAAGAATATCGGGTATAAAATTTCCGGGATGTACGGACGGGCAGACGACTGGAAACTGGATCCGAACAATAATGAGGATGCTCTTCAAATTCTCGCTGATGAGGGAACCCGAAATACTGACTTCGAGAAATTCAATCTAAATGGAACACTCGAATACCGGTTCGGGACCAATCGATCGCTGACGTTCAATGGCGGTACTTCGCAACTTACGGCCGCAGTTCTGTCAGGAATCGGCACGGTTGGAGCTGACGGCTTCGGTTACAGTTATGGCCAGATTCGTCTTCAGGTAGACAATTTCTTCGCCCAGGTTTACGTCAACAAGAATTCGGCAGGAGACTCCTTCGTCTACGGTCAGGATCTCAATAGTGACGGAGTCAACGACAAAGTTGTCGACAAGGGTGCGCTCTACAACGGGCAGGCCCAGTATGATTTCTCGATGGCCGGGGGCAAGCAGAATTTCATTATCGGCGCCGATGTGGAATTGACTCGTCCCGACACCCAGGGAACGATTCTTGGTAGAAATGAAGACGATGACAGCATCAGTGAGATAGGCGGTTACATTCAGTCTACGACCCACCTGTCATCGAAAGTAGACCTGACGCTCGCCGCCCGTGGTGATCACAACAACGTCACCAGTGACTTCACGGTCTCCCCCCGCGCAGCACTCGTCTTCAAAACATCGCCCACGAGTTCCTTCCGGGTGACATACAACCGCGCCTTCAGTTCGCCGACGTCGAACTCGAATTTCCTTGACATCGTCGCCGGCAAGATTCCGGGCACAGACATCCTCATAAGAGGCCTCGGGTCAGGGGCAGGCCATAAGTGGCAGCGCAACCCGGCATTCGAACCGATCGCCGGCACCGACCTCGTAGCCTCCAGCCTGAATCCGGCCGCCCTGGGTGTTCATACACCCGCCGGTTTGGATCTCGCGGCAACATACGGTGCTGTGTACGCCGGTATTGCCGCCATTCCTGTACCGGTATTGACCGGCATGTTGCAGGCTCAGGGGCTCCCGGTGGATGCAGCCACGACCGGTCTGCTTGTGGCGATGCTGAATCCCGCTGCCGGTACCAATGTGCAGGGTTTCTCGAGGGGCCTTCTCGGAAAACTGAACCTGAGTACCTTCCAGCCGGAGTTCGTAAACGACCTGACGGATATTCAGCCGCTCAAGCGGACGATTTCCAACACCGTTGAAGTAGGATTCAAGGGTCTCATCAACGACAAGCTGCTGGTTGCCATCGATGCGTACTATACCCAGAAAGAGGACTTCGTAGGCCCGCTTCTGATGGAAACGCCGTTTGTATTCGCGCCGAACCTGTCCAACGATCTGACGGCAGCCGTCGTCGCCGGCATTGAAGGAAATAGCACGCCCATTCCCGCGCTCGGAGGGGCAACACTGAACCAGGCACTCGGAGGACTCGGGCTCAATGCGGCCACCGTCGCCGGTCTGCTGGTCACCCTCGCCGGCGACCAGTTACCAAGCGCTTCGACTCCCGTCGCCGTCGTCCAGGCAGCATCCAATGATGCCGGCGCTGGAAAAACGCCTGAGTTGATGCTCGCTTACCGAAATTTCGGTAACGTGGATTACATCGGGGTCGATGCTTCTTTCCAGTACATGGCATCGAAAGACCTGAATCTGTTCGCAAACGTCTCGTTTGTTTCAGACGACTTTTTTGACGCATCAGAACTGGATGAGAAAGGCACCGACCTGAGCCTTGCTCTGAACGCTCCGGCATTCAAGGTCAGAGGCGGATTTGATTACACGTTCGATTCGGGTTTCTCTGTCAATGCAGCCGGTCGGTACAGTGACGCCTTTCCGATATCGAGTGGGCCCTACCAGGGAACCCTCGACAGCTATTTCCTGGTGGATCTTGGTTTCGGATATGACCTGAATCGATTTACGCCCGGACTTCGCGTCGATGTGGGTGTCCAGAACGCCCTGGACGATACGCATCGCGAGTTCATCGGTGCGCCGCAGTTGGGTCGGATGGCCATTGGACGCCTGACCTACACGGTGAAATAGATCGGACATCGAGGACACTGGGCCAGCTTTTCTGGTACGTATGTCCACCGACCTCACACCGGGATGAGGTTACGCAATAAGGTCGCCGCGCTTGAAGCGCGGCGACCTTATTGCGTAATGTGCTATTAGACCAATCTTCAACCCTTCTTGCGTTGACTGCCGCAGGGTGATTCGGTAGCTTCGGTTGCTCGATGTGGGCCGCCGTCATGTACGGTCGCACGTCCGTATCTCCATATTAGATCAGACCTGAAATCCAATCGGCTGATGTTTTCAGAATTCATTCCACTGTTCATCCAGTTGGCGATAGCCGTCATGATGGCCTTCATGTTTCTCATGGCGGCGGCAAAACTTGGTCCCAGACGTCCCAATAAAATTAAGTACAAATCGTACGAGAGCGGGATGGATCCTGTCGGGACTGCCAGAGACAGGTATTCGGTAAAGTTTTACCTGGTCGCCATGATCTTCATCGTATTCGATGTCGAGGTAGTTTTTCTGTATCCCTGGGCCGTCTCTTTCCAGCGTTTTCTGGAAGCGGGAATCGGCCTCGAGATATTGGGAGTAATCGCCTTGTTCGTAATTATTCTGGCAATCGGTCTGCTCTACGACATCAAGAAAGGGGGACTGGAATTCGACTGATGTGTGGGCGAATGCGAATTATCCCATCGGAAAAGGACAATCATCCTTCAGATCTATGGAAAACAGCGATTTTTTAAACGAGGGGTATCTTACGACACGGATCGACGCCGTCGCAAACTGGGCACGGTCCAACTCGTTGATGCCGATGCCAATGGGTCTTTCCTGTTGTGCTATCGAAATGATGGCCTTTGCCGCTCCGAAATACGACGTAGCCCGATTCGGAAGTGAGGCCATGCGTTTTTCGCCGCGACAGGCAGACCTGATGATCGTCGCAGGATGGGTGACCTTCAAGATGTCACACGCCATTCGTCGGGTCTGGGATCAAATGGCTGATCCGAAATGGTGCATCGCGATGGGCGCGTGTGCTTCGACGGGAGGAATGCACAGGTGCTACGGAGTTGTTCAGGGACTCGATAATTTTCTTCCCGTCGACGTCTATATACCCGGTTGCCCCCCCCGACCAGAGGCCGTAATTCATGCCCTCATGGACATTCAAGAGAAGATCCGGAATACCTATTCCATTGCGCAAGACGACTCGTTTGGTCCTGAAAAGGACCGGGTGACTCCTCTGGTACCGAACGTCCTGTCAGATTCCGGTAAACGGATCGTATCCCCATCCACGCTGGAACGCTAGCTGTCGAATCCAAACGTACCGTTGCATGTCCGATAAACTGTCCCATTCCGCCCCGGCCACGCTGCCTTTCCTGTTTACACCTGTTGTCCCCACGGATGCGGACGATCAGGCAGGCAATCCTCTTTCCCAGAAGACGACGCAGCAAGTAGAAATCGCCACTGAACTGAAAGACAAATTTCCGGAATCGGTTCTGTCGATAGAAGAATACGCGGGAGAGACGTCCGTCCTCGTGGATTCAGATCATATCGTCGTCATCTGTGACTTTCTGAAAACGAAAAAAAAATTCAATTATCTGGCGGACCTGGGAGGTCTGGACCGATTCACAGATACAGAGCGGTACGAAATCTTTTATAATCTCGTCTCTATCAATGACGGACGACGCATTCGAGTTCGTACGCGAATTGAAGAAGACAAGATGTCGATCGACTCGCTCATCAGCGTCTATCCTGCTGCCAATTGGAACGAACGAGAATGTTTTGACATGTTCGGAATCCGATTCGAGGGGCATCCTGACATGCGCCGAATGTTCATGCCCGAAGATTTCGATTATCATCCGCTAAGGAAGGAATTCCCGCTTCTCGGCGTTCCGGGATCTCTGCCTCTGCCTCCACAGACCCCTGAAGCCGATCTGACCCTGGATCCCTACGCTGCAGCCCACGGATCACGACCCGTTAAAAGCTTCGAAGAAGAAGACGCACGTTCATGAGGAGAGTCCTTCCGACGAATATCTGTCAGCAGTTATGAGTGTAATCGAAAAAATTGACTTCTCAGACACGTTGTCGTTCTGGCCGCGTCACAATGAAGCTCTCTACCGGCGGCTGGAAAGCAAACACGCCTGGCTCGAAGAAAAACATCACTCGGAGATAACCAGTGCCAATGACGCACTGGATAACGAGATGGTACTCAACATCGGCCCGCAGCACCCGGCCACCCACGGCGTCCTTCGTTGTGCCGTAAAGCTGGACGGCGAAATGATCGATCGATGTGCCCTCGATATCGGCTATCTGCACCGAGGCGTTGAAAAGCTTGCCGAGTCGAAATCGTACCAGGAATTCATGCCATATACGGATCGGATGGATTATCTGGCGCCGTATCTGAATAACGTCGCCTGGTGCCTGGCCGTAGAGAAGCTGGCCTCCATCGAGACCCCGGATCGCGCGCAACTCATCCGGATGATCATGAGCGAGCTGTCTCGCATTTCGTCTCACCTGTTGTGGCTGGGGGTCGCCCTGATGGACTCGGGAGCCGTGTCCGTTTTTCTCTGGACGTTTCAGTTCAGGGAAGATCTCTACAATATTTTCGACCACGTAGCCGGCGCTCGCCTGACGGTGTCTCACAGCCGGATCGGGGGCGTTGCCACAGACCTCAGCGACGAGAGTCTCGCACTGATCGACTCCTTCGTCGAGAATTTCCCGGACGCGATTGCCGGGTGGGAAAAACTGCTCAATCGGAACCGGATTTTCATCGATCGGTGCCTTGGCGTCGGCACACTTTCGGCCGACGAGGTCGTCGACCTGGGAATGACCGGCCCGAATCTCAGGGCCTCGGGAGTGGCACACGATATGCGCCGCTTCGAACCCTATCTGAAGTATGATGAAATAGACTTCCAGATACCCATACGGGAGGAGGGAGATGTGCTGGCACGGTATTTTGTCCGAATGGACGAAATGAAGGAGAGTCTCAAAATCATTCGTCAGTGCCTTGACCGGCTTCAACCGGGACCCATCCGAACAGATGATGCCAAGTGTTCTTACCCGTCCAAGAACGATGTCTATTATTCCATGGAGGGGCTCATCCACGACTTCGTGTATACGAATACGGGAGTCTGTCCGCCGGAGGGAGCATCCTGCTACCAGGCCGTGGAAGGATCCAAGGGCGAACTCGGTTTCTACATCCAGTCAGATGGGACGGGTACGCCATGGCGCGTAAAAATCAACGCTCCAAGTTTTACGAACCTCCAGGGACTGGAATCCATGCTGGAGGGTGCTGTGATGGGCGACATGGTCGTTCTCATCGGATCCATCGATCCTGTCATGGGCGAAGCGGACAAATAGCAGAACAATCTTCCAATACCAGTTAAGCTGTATCAGAACATGAGCGAATCGACGAATCAGCCCGGCTCCGCCGACATGGTGATCCCGTCAGAGCAATTGGTCTTTTCACCGGAGGAAAAGGCCCAGATCGATACCTGGATCTCGCGATATCCGACTCCGGACGGCGCCATCATGCGGGTCCTCTGGCTCGCACAGGAAAAATTTGGCTACCTCCCTCCCGAGGTAATCCGTCTGTCTGCTGAATCTATTGGAATCCCGTATGCGAAAGCCTACGGAGTGGCTACGTTTTACACCCAGTATTTCAAACAAAAGAAAGGCCGCTACGTCCTGGATGTCTGCACCTGCTTCTCGTGCCAGTTGTGTGGCGGATACGATATCCTGCACTATCTCGAGGAAAAGCTATCCGTCAAGACCGGTGCGGTCTCCGCTGACGGGCTGTTCACCATCCAGGAGGCCGAGTGTCTCGGTGCATGTGGTTCCGCGCCCGTCCTGCAGGTCACCAACGGACCATACGCAATGAACCTGACGAAAGAGAAAGTCGACGCACTCATCGACGCGCTCCGGGAAGGGAAACCGCCGCCGTTCGAGTCGGCGACACTCCCACAGGATGAATCCGACCTCGGTGGGAACAGGCGGACCGATGCGGACGCTGTTCTTTCATATGTAACCCCACCGGTCGCCGAAGTACTTCACTAGAAACCCGACAGATTTCGGATATCGTGCCGAATAAATGAGTCAATTCATGGAGACAACAAGAGGATCGGGAACGAAAGCAGGTGATTGGAAATCGTACGAACGCGTGCTACTTCCCCCGGTGAAGGACTTGCATCACATAGACGTCTACGAAGCCAACGGGGGCTACGGGGCGCTCAGGAAGATTCTGACGTCGGATGATTGGGACCCGACATCGGTCACAGCGGAGGTAAAAAACAGCGGACTCAAGGGTCGTGGTGGCGCCGGTTTTCCAACCGGACTCAAATGGACGTTCATGCCTCCCGTTGATCCCGATGTACCGCGATTTCTGTGTTGCAACGGAGACGAGAGTGAGCCAGGCACATTCAAGGATCGGCAGTTGATGGAATACAACCCCCATCTCATCTTCGAGGGTATTCTGATCGCCTGCTACGCCATGTCCATCAAGACCGCCTACCTGTATGTCCGTGGAGAATTTGCGGTCTGGATTTCGCATATGGAACGCGAATTGGAGAAGGCCTACGAGAACGGTTACGTAGGTCAGAACATTATGGGGTCGGGTTTCTCGACCGATCTCGTCATCCACAAAGGTGCCGGAGCCTACATCTGTGGTGAGGAGTCGAGTCTCATGAATTCGTTGGAGGGAAAGAGGGCGTATCCGCGGGCAAAACCTCCTTTCCCTGCTCAGAAAGGAATCTGGAATTACCCGACGACGATCAACAACGTCGAGTCGCTCGCATGTGTCCCGTTGATTATCAATCGGGGTCACGAATGGTATGCGGGCCTCGGAGCAGAACGCCATCCCGGCCCGGTACTGTATGGTATTTCCGGCCACGTGAATCGTCCGGGCGTCTACGAGTACCCGACCGGAATGCTCATCACGGATCTGATTTATGATGTCGCCGGCGGTATCCGAAATGGCAAGAAGCTGAAGGCGGTGATTCCGGGAGGGAGTTCTACTCCGGTGCTTCGGGCTGACATGATAGATGGCGTGACGATGGATGCCGATTCATTGAAGGAAGCGGGCTCCATGATGGGAACGAGCGGTATGCTGGTGATGGACGAGGATACGGACATGGTCGCGTGGCTACGCCGGATATCCCATTTTTACCATCACGAAAGCTGCGGTCAGTGTACCCCCTGCCGGGAAGGAACCGGATGGTTGCATGACATCGTCGCACGAATCGATGACGGAAAAGGTAATCTGCGTGACCTCGAACTCCTCAAGGACATCTGTTCCCAGATGGAGGGTCGGACCGTCTGTGCGCTTGCCGATGCTGCAGCGTGGCCCATTCGCCACACCATAGACCGTTTCCGGGACGAATTCGAGAGCCGATGCCGACCGACCCTTGTCCCCGACGGCGGAGTTCTTGAATCGTCTTTCACTCAATAGCCCCCAGAACGAACCATCCGCAGCTTGCGGAGATGTAAAGTCAGATGGCAACAGTCACTGTTGATAATCAGGAAATTGAATTCGAGGGTCGACCAAAGCTCCTTCAGCTGTGTCTGGACCATGGTATCGAACTTCCACACTTCTGCTATCATCCGGAGATGTCCATCCCCGCCAACTGTAGGGAATGTCTCGTGGAAGTGGGGAATCCGGATGTAGACCGGGCAACCGGTGAAGTCAAGAAGGATGCGGACGGGAATCCTGTGATCCGATTCTTCCCGAAACTGATGACCAGTTGTGCCCAGGACGTTTCTGATGGAATGGTTGTGCGAACCCATCGTACGAGCGCCCAGGTAAGGCGGGCACAGAAAGATACGCTGGAGTTCCTGTTGCTCAATCATCCACTCGATTGTCCCATTTGCGACCAGGCCGGAAATTGTCCGCTTCAGAATCAGGCGTATAAATATGGTCCGGAGGGATCCCGTTTTGAGTTTGAGAAAGAACATAAACCGAAGCGCGTCGAGCTCGGACCGCGGGTAACGCTGGACGCCGAACGGTGTATCAACTGCACCCGCTGTACACGGTTTACGTCCGAGGTTTCTGAGAGTCATCAACTGACCATCGTCAATCGCGGTGTCAGGAATCATCCGAGTACTCCTCCCGGGATTACGTTCGATGATCCGTATTCGATGAACGTAATCGATATCTGTCCTGTCGGTGCGCTGACCTCAACCGATTTTCGATTCCAGGCCCGGGTATGGGAAATGAGCAGCACACCGTCCATCACGTCGACCAATGCCAAAGGATCGAATTGTTATTACTGGGTCAAGGATAACAGAATCATGAAAATCACGGCACGGACGAATATGGACGTTAACCGGTTCTGGTTGGCGGACGAAGACCGGCTGGATTATCACCGATTCAATGATGATCGCCTGAGCGGTGCGCGTATTTCGGGTGCCGATGCAGCGTGGTCGATTGCATATGACCAGGCCGCTGAACTGATTCAGGCAACCTCTCCGGAAAAGATCTTTTTTCTCGGATCGGCCGATGCCTGCGTGGAAGACAATTATCTTCTCGCGAGACTGGCGCAATCGGTCGGGGCGAAAACGCCATCCTACATCGAACACATCGAGCCAGGCGCCAGAGATGAGTGGCTGGTAACGGATGATAAGACGCCGAATAGAGAGGGGTGCGAGCGTCTTGGTTTCAGGGCCGTCGATCGGGATGATTTCGCTTCCCTCCTTCAGAGTGGATCGTTAAAACTGCTGTACGTACTCGATGATGATCCTGTCGCCTCCGGATTATGTACCGCCGACGACCTTGCCGGTGTAGCGGTAATTCTTCACGCCTCTTCGTCCAAGAACCAAACACTGGCGGCTGCCGACGTTGTTTTACCATCGGCGACCATCGTAGAGACGATAGGTACGTACGTGAATATCGATGGACGAGCACAGCGCAGTCGGCCGGCCAAGGCCATTCGAGGCGTGAACAGGACACTCATGATGGAAGTCGGCCAGAGTCGGGCAGATCGCCACGGAACTCCTTTCGATCGGTGGTACAATGAAGACAACCTGGTCGACTGCCAGCCGGGTTGGGTCTCGCTCCCGGCCATCGCCGAAAAACTCGGGACATCACTTTCGTTCAGCGGTCCGAAAGCCATCATGCTGGAAGTATCCGGGGCCTTCGCTGCATTTTCTGGCGTTACCTACGAGGCGATGGGAGCATTCGGATGTGATTCCGTTGCCGAAGCAGAGGCCGTCTAACGTACAACTAACCCCTTTTTTATTCGATTCAGCCACACACCATCATGGATCTTGCCTGGTACTGGACCGCACTGCTTGCCTTCGTCGTGGTCAACTTCTTCATGGTTTCGGCGTCTGTTCTGGTTTATGCGGAGCGTAAAATCTCTGCCGTGATGCAGAATCGTCCCGGACCGAATCGTGTCGGCCCGGCCGGATTTCTTCAACCGTTTGCCGATGTAGCCAAACTCGTGTTGAAGGAAAACATCGTACCCGCGCTTGCGAATCCGTTCGTGCATTCTCTCGCACCCTTTCTGATGGTGATGGTAGCGATGTCTGCCAGCTCCCTGATTCCGTTCGCACACGGGGTCGTCGTCGCCAATCTGGACCTGGGTGTTCTCGTCCTCCTGGCCCTGACGTCAATCAGTGTGTACGGTATTACACTCGCCGGATGGAGTTCCAACAACAAATATTCGCTGTTGGGTGGACTCAGGTCCTCTGCACAGATGATTTCGTACGAACTGTCTATGGGACTGGCCGTGATTTCGGTGGTCCTGATGAGTGGAACCCTGAATCTGACGGAAATTGTAGAACATCAGTCGTCGGGCATGTCGATTCTGGGTTGGAACCTGTTCCGGAATCCGATCGGAGCGATCGTGTTCATAGTGACCGCATTCGCAGAAACAAACCGCACACCGTTCGATCTTCCGGAAGCCGAGCAGGAACTCGTCGGCGGGTATCATACCGAATACAGCGGAATGAAGTTCGGCATGTTTTTTCTGGCCGAATATGTCAATTTTTTCGTCGCCTCCTTCTTCATCGTAACGCTCTTCTTCGGTGGTTATCTGGTTCCGTTCCAGCCGCAACTCGTCGCAGCCATTCCTTCTCTTGAGAACAGCATTACGCTGGGCGTGCTTCAGATATTAACGGTTCTCCTGAAGGCCGGTTTTTTTGCGTACCTGTTCATCTGGGTCAGATGGACGCTTCCCCGATTCAAATACAGCCAGTTGATGCGACTTGGATGGAAAGTTCTGCTCCCTATTGCCCTGGCAAATGTGCTTCTTATCGCACTGATCGCCACGATTTTGCGTATGTTCTAGCCGAGATATCAAAGGGTTAGAACCGACGGTACCGTATGCCGATATTCGCTCCATCCATTCTGTCTGCTGATTTTGGAAGACTCTCCGAGCACTGTCAGGAAGCCATAGACGGAGGGGCTGAATGGCTCCATATCGACGTGATGGATGGCCATTTTGTACCGAATATCACCATCGGCCCGCTGGTAGTCAGGGCGCTTCGACCCCTCGCGGATCGTACGTCCACGGTTCTGGATGTACACCTGATGATCGAGAACCCGGATCGCTACATCGAAGATTTCGTTCGAGCAGGAGCGGACGTCGTTACCGTTCATGTGGAGGCCTGCCCTCACCTTCACAGGACCATTCAACTCATCCGGAATTCCGGGGCCCGGCCGGGTGTAACGCTGAATCCTGCAACGTCGCTGCACGCGATTGAAGACATCCTCCCGGAAATCGATCTTGCCCTGATCATGTCCGTGAATCCCGGCTTCGGCGGGCAGTCGTATATCCCGGCAAGTACGGATCGAATTCGTCGGCTCCGGGGTATGCTCAACCACGCGAACCCAACTGCGCAGTTGGAAGTCGATGGTGGCGTCAGTCCCGCAACTATCAGAGAGGTCGTGACGGCCGGTGCCGACATTATCGTGGCGGGAAGCGCCGTCTTCGGTGGAGACGACTCGATCGGAAGTAATCTGGAGAAACTCAGGCGTGCCTGCGACCAATCGACGTGAGCGTCGACGCTCGGAATCCGAACCGGGATATGACAAGCAAAACAACGCTTCTTTTCCTTTACGTACTCAGCGTAGGCACTGTCCTCGCTTCAGCATCGCCGAACGCTACGGACAGGGAATGTTTCGACGATACGTTTTGCATTGTGAGCGTTGTAAGTGGAGATTCTGTTCTCGTCTCCGTCCAGAGTCTTATTCCCTGGGAGGTCACCGTCTCGCTCGATATGACGTTGGAGAATATGATCGCGGACCGACCGCTTCCGGTTGTAAAAACGGTTGGTGCTCACGCGGAAACTACGGCGCTCCTACTGCTGGTTGATGACCCCGGGTTCGGGTGGACCTATCATTTTGATCTGAAGTGGCTACCGGGTTCGATGGATGCCAGGCATGACGATTCCTATACCTACGCACTTCCCTACGCGGCGGGGCACTCGTATCTGGTTGGCCAGGGTTTCAATGGAACCACGACGCATGCAGGAAAAAATGCGATCGACTGGGATATGCCTGAGAATACAGGGATTCGGGCCGCCAGAGGAGGATTGGTCATAGACCTGGAAGAGTCATATACAACGGGAGGAGTGGACCCTGCGCTGAGAACGCAAGCCAACTTCGTTCGGATCATGCACGAGGACGGAACGATAGGAACGTATGTCCATCTTCGCAAGAACGGTGTCCGAGTTTCGGTCGCTGATCGGGTCGACCGCGGAGAACTCATCGCCTGGTCAGGAAATACCGGGTATTCCTCCGGTCCTCACCTCCATTTCGAGGTCTATTCGCTGACGCCGGAGTTGACGAGATCAACCATTCCGATTCGGTTCAACGTCAAAGATCACCTGTCCATAGAGCTCAAGGAAGGCACTTATTATGAGCGTTAGCCCTGTTCGCCGCCCTCAAGAGTCAGTTCCTTCATCTCCGACACACCGTCCCGGACGATTCCGATCTGGATCGTATCGCCAACCCGGAAATCATAGATTCGAGCGAGGAAATCGCCCCGTGTATTTACCGACACCCCGGCAACTGAACGAATAATATCATATGGCTTGAACCCTGCATCCTCTGCGGGGGAATCAGCATCGATCACTTCGATCAGCACACCGCGAGCCTGTTCGAGTTGCAGCGCCTGAGCAATCCGCTGATTTACATCCCGCCCATTTAGACCGGTGTAGTACGATCGATCGACGAATCCTTTCTCTTTCAATTCATTCAAGACCTGGATGGCCTTGTAGGCCGGCACGGCGAATCCGATCCCCACAGACCCTCCGGATTGCGTATAGATTGCTGTATTGACACCTATGACCTCTCCCAACGCATCCAACAGTGGACCACCCGAATTACCGCTGTTGATCGCCGCGTCGGTCTGAATCATATCCCGATAAAAGCGTCCGTTTTGTGGAGCCAGGTTGCGACCACGCGCGCTGACTACACCCACCGTTACCGTAGGATCAGACGCCTCAAAGAGACCGAACGGATTTCCCAGAGCGATCGACCACTCGCCTACAACAGGGTCGGAAGCCGACGTAAATTTGATGAACGGAAGGTTATCTTCCGTCTCAATTTTGATCAGGGCAAGATCAGAACCCGGGTCATTGCCGACTAGCTGAGCATCGTACGTCTTGCCATTCGGGAAAGCGACGGTAATCTGCGATGCTCCTCCGGCAACATGGTCATTGGTGGCAATATATCCATCTTCAGAGATTACGAATCCCGAGCCCGTACTCTGCACCTGGCGTTCGAGCATACGCGCCCGTTGACGCCCTCCGAAGAACTGCGAAAAGTAGTCCTGAACCGGATCTCTGGTCTGGATTCGTTGAATTACGTTCACGCTCACGACGGCAGGCGATGCCATCTGGACCGCTCGAGTGATGGCGTTCATCCGTCCGACAGTAATGGAATCCTGCACAGCAACCGAAACGGGTTGGGTCGGTGTAAACTGCGCCTGAGACTGGACGTTGTTGTTACACGCAACCAGAGACAGTGTGAATAGGAGTAGGGACAAAATGCGCATGGCAAACAGTTCTAATGGCCACAATACGATCGCTCTCGAATCTACTACGGGACGAAAACGCACCGGTTTCTCTAGTGTGAGAAGAACCTTCAGAGAATCAATTCAGACCGAGTAGCCTCGTGTATCTCTCTGTTGAAGCGATAATCTGCCGGGCTTCGGTGACCCCTTCGTCACGCGTAAGGTGGTCTTTCAACAATTCGGTACCGGACATGAAATGGGTCATCACCTCCTCACGAATACGTCTCAACAGGTTGTCTTTATACCTCTCATAATCTTTACTCTTCTCGGATCGGACAGATGCTCTGAGGCGATCCAGAATCGGTACAGCACCGGCATAGTTCGAGCGGGCGAGAACGACCGAAAGAGAATCGATGAGTGTCTCGCTATCGATTTTGTAGTCTATTCGTTCTTGCGCTACCCAGTTCCTGAATCGAACCATCAGATCCTCGTCATTTGGCAGATCGGACAGAGATGTCGGAGCAGCATGGGTTGGGTCGTCACGCAGTTCGGCAGCAAACATGTCCGCAAATCGAAAAAAAACTCCCGTGCGAAGAAGAGATGCCTCCATTTCGCTCTCCGTTGACCGGGTCACTTCGAGATCGGGTTCTATACCGCTTCCCGATCGAACCGGTCGGCCTGATCTTGTTTTGAACCCGGATACAACCGGAGCGGACCGCGAGGATGCGACTTTCCAGGACTGCAGGTCTCGCCCTTGCGGCGTGTAATAATGAGCGATCGTAATTTTCAGCGACGTGTTATAGGGCAGCGGTTGCACAATCTGTACCAGGCCCTTCCCAAACGTGGTCTCGCCGACGATGACCGCCCGATCGAGATCCTGTAGGGCTCCCGCGACAATTTCGCTGGCCGAAGCACTGAAGCGATTGACCAGAACCGAGACAGGAACGGTGGGGAACGAAGGTTCCCGTTTGGAGGGATACGTCTGCGTACTCCCCGCCGTTCGACCTCGCGTCGAAACCACCGTTGTACCGGACGGAACGAAAAGACCAACCAGTTCCACAGCTTCCCCGAGAATACCTCCGGGGTTATCGCGCAGATCGAGTATTACCCCCTTGAGGCCGGAGGATGACCGATTCATTCCCCTGAGCAGGCGCCGAACTTCCCGGGCGGCGCCGGGTCCAAATTGATTCAACCGGACGTATCCGATGGCAGCGACAGAATCCTCGTAAAGATACCCTGCCCATGCTACGTTTCGAACACTCGGTAGCGTCCTTTTCAACATGAATACCATTGGACCGTCAACACCGGTTCGGAGTAACTCGACCCGAACCGTAGATCCCTCGTCGCCACCGAGCAGATCAACTATCTCCGAGATGCTCAGGCCGCTCACTTCTGTCCGGTCAATTGAAATGAGGCGATCGCCAACCTGGACTCCCTGTCTGTATGCATCCGCTCGTTCATCCGGGAACAGAATCGTGGGCGAACCCGCACGAATGCCAATCTGAAGACCTACGGTAGCAATTCCTCTGGATTGAATGCGCCGCATTTCCACGTTATCAGCCTGATCGTAAAAACGCGTATACGGATCAAGGTCATCCATCATCGCATTGATGCCCGTCCGCATCAAGGGTTGCGGTCGAACAGCCTCGACGTAATTGACAGCGATCTGTTCATAGAGACTACCGAAGATCTCGAAGTTTTTCTTCAGCTCAAATAAGTCGTCGCCTCCCGGCGCACGCTGGACACCGGACAGGAGCAAGGGGATCAGCAGGATGGCCGGCGTTCTGAAACGATTCGTCATGGTCGTCTGGTGAAGTCTGATTCGAGATGTAGGACGACGCGCTCGAAGCGAAGTTCTTTTCAGATCTCAATCACCGTTCGAACGGGTTGCCATCAGGACAGAGCGGCGTCGAGTTCTTTTTTCTGTCGCTTGGTCACAAAGTGGGAGATCCAGATAGAGAGCTCGTAGAGCAATAACAACGGTGTGGCAACCAGCACCTGAGACACAGGATCCGGAGGGGTAAAGAGCGCTCCCAGCGTAAGCGCGAGAATGAGCGCATATTTCCGGACCCGACGCAGTCCCGTTGGAGTGGCGATCCCCATTTTTGCCAAGAAATAAATGACGACCGGAAGTTCGAACAGGATACCGACACCGAACGACCAGAACGTGACCATCCCGAAATATTTCGTGATATCAAACTGGTTGGCTATTTCCGGGGAGATCTGGTACTGGGCAAAGAACTGAAGGGCAAGAGGCGTGATGATCAAATACCCGAAGCTGATCCCGAGAGCAAAGAAGAACGTGGCGAAAATTGCCGAGAATCGGAGTCCCTTCTTCTCATTTTTATACAGACCCGGTTCGATGAATTTCCATATCTGGTAGACGAGAATGGGGGATCCGAGAATGATCCCCACGGCAACGATCGTCCCGATATCGGCGAAAAATTGCCCTGTGATGGTTCGATTCTGCAACTGGAACGGCGTGGCCGTTACGCCCAGAATTCGATACATAAAAAAATCGGCGTTCTTCGGACCGAGGAGCAGGACGTTGATGATCCATTTGCGGAAAAATACGGCGACAATAGAGGTGGCAATAACGGAAATAAGGCCCTTGATAATAGCCCATCGAAGTTCTTCCAGGTGATCGAGGAATCCCATCTCGCTGCCTTCTGCCATGGGAGGCGGTGCTGAAATATCGGTCGCATCCGGCGCGACTGACAGTTGCTTCCGGGTTCTATTTTTCAATCGGTCGAGGAGTGCCATCTCTCTGTCTATTGTCCGTTATTTCTGAGATTCAGGTCCAGTACAGAATCGATCCAGAGACCTTCCTTCTCCAATTTGGCGCGGCCACCGCTCCAGGTAAAATTAAAAAGCGTCATCATCCCGACTACATCAAATCCTTCCTTCCTCAGAAGACCCAGTGCAGTCATCGCGCTCCGGCCACTGTTCAGAATGTCATCGAGGAGAACAATCGGTTTTGAGGAGACCACGGGACCCTCGACCAATCGGCGCCTTCCATGGGGCTTCCTCTGTTCGCGAATAAATCCTCCGTTGAACGCAGGCTGTGTCGATGACGACAGCACCGAGCAGACCAGCGCATAGGATCCGAATCCATAGCCGGCTACCTGTGTGATATTTCTGCTCCGAAGGCGCTCCGCGAGGACATTTCCAACCTCTCGAAAAACAGCTCCTTCGAGCATCGGAATTCGGGTATCGAGCAACCATCCGATCGCCTGACCTCTGGGATCAGTGATCGCCTCCTGTTCGCGCCGAACAAGGGCTTTCTCGTAAAGTTGACGACCAAGCTCTACGAGTTCTGAATACGCTTCTGGAGATAATGATTCGTCCGGCATCAGGGATCAATTGGTTTCAGGTAGACAATATACCTCTTGAATACGGTATAAAAGAGCGAT
>CAYLHF010000008.1:33234-40143 GCA_964383365.1 uncultured Rhodothermales bacterium
ATATACCTCTTGAATACGGTATAAAAGAGCGATTTGGTTGCGTTTCCTGGCCGGCGCAAAGAACATTTCAGGCAGTTACAAAATCGTAAAGCGGAAATGCCGCACACAGTTCTGCGACCTTCCTTCTGACCGATTCCCGGGTTTCCTCGCTCTCCGGGTTCGAGAGAACACGGTCCATCAGGTCGACAACCGTTCGGAACTCGGTCTCCGTGAACCCTCGGGTCGTCATGGCGGGCGATCCTATCCGGATACCGCTCGTAACGAACGGGCTCTTGTCGTCGAACGGTACCATGTTCTTGTTCACCGTGATTTCTGCGGACTGCAAAGCAGCTTCAGCTTCCTTTCCGGTAATTCCTTTTGACCGTAAATCAATGAGTGCCAGGTGATTATCGGTTCCTCCGGAAACCACGTCATATCCCTTCGCTGCAAACTCGGCCGCCATGGTTGACGAATTTCTGATCACCTGGTCGGCATACGTGATAAACTGAGGACGTAATGCCTCTCCGAAGGCGACCGCCTTGGCCGCAATAACGTGCATTAACGGGCCTCCCTGCATACCCGGGAAAACAGCTGAATCCAGCAACTCGCTCATCATTTTTATGCGGCCGGACTTGGGTGCAGTTTTCCCGAATGGATTTTCAAAATCTCTTCCAACGAGTATCATCCCGGCCCTCGGACCCCGTAACGTCTTATGGGTGGTGGTCGTAACGATGTGACAGTGGGGCATCGGATCGTTGAGTTTCTTCGCAGCGATCAGTCCTGCCGTGTGAGCCATGTCCATCCAGAGAATGGCTCCCACCTCGTCAGCGATCGAACGGAATGCCGCATAATCGAAATCTCGACTGTAGGCCGACGCGCCGATCGAAATCATCCTGGGACGAACGGCCAATGCTTTGTTCCGGACTTTATCCATATCTATCCGACCGGCCATCGGTCCATCCTTCTCCACGCCGTAGTATTCAGCGTGATAGAGGATCCCGGAAAAGTTGACCGGGCTGCCGTGGGTCAGGTGTCCGCCGTGAGAAAGATCCAGGCCGAGAAACGTGTCTCCCGGATTCATCACAGCCAGATAAACAGCCGCGTTGGCAGACGCTCCCGAGTGCGGTTGTACGTTTACCCAGTCACATCCGAACAGCTGCCGTGCCCGGGTTCGCGCCAGATCTTCCGCAACATCCACAAACTGACACCCGCCATAGTAGCGTTTCCCGGGAAGTCCTTCGGCATACTTGTTCGTAAGAGGTGAGCCCATGGCCTGCATGACCGACCGGGAGACGAAATTCTCCGACGCGATCAACTCGATGCCATCGTTCTGACGAGTTACTTCGAGCCGCAACGCCTCGAATACTTCCGGGTCCTGTATTTCCAGGTGTGACATAGGGATGTACGACTCCTTTTTCGATTACCTGACTGTCTGACAACGCCGCCCAATGTAACGATAAACGTGTTGCTGACGAACCTCACGGATTGCGAAAATCGCATATGGGAACGGGTACGTACAGCGTCTTGCCGGCACCTAATGCATGAGGGCAAAGGAAATAATGTTCGTTCCCATCCTGAGAGCGGCAATTCGTTTCTCAGGAGGGTCGTGATGAACGGATTCCGGTTCCCATCCATCCCCCAAATCCGACTCATAGGAATAGAACACCATGAGTCTTCCGTCATCGGATCTAATTCCGAATCCCTGGGCAGGTTTACCATCATGTTTATGAATTTTCGGAAGCCCGTCGGGAAATTCGAACCGGGTGTGATAGATCTCGTGATCGAAAGGCAGCTCTTCAAATTCACGATCAGGGAATACCTTCCTTAGTTCACGTCGTATGGATCGGTCTATTCCGTAGTTGTCATCAATATGCAGGAAACCACCGCCCTCCAGATACCGACGCAATCGCGTGGCCTCATCCGTAGAAAATGACACGTTTCCATGTCCGGTCAGATACAGGTAGGGATATCGGAACAGGTCGGAACTCGATAAAGACACGGTGGCTTCGCGTGGAGAAACATCGATAGACGTCCACGTACGAACGAAAGCCAGCAATTTCGGAAGTGACTGCGGATCAGAATACCAGTCGCCACCTCCAGAATATCTGACTCGGGCGATCTGAAACGCATACTCATCCTGTGCGCGCGCGCGTTGAACCGGAGCAATAAAAAGCAGCAATAGCAGGATTCCATGAGAAACCACTACGATTCGATACGTTGAATACGCTTTCATTATCCTGATTCTATCGGAAAGATGTCGATTTTGGGATGCATACCACGCGGGATCGGCCTCCCTATACGGACTCGTGCCCGGGTTGTTTACGACGGTCCCGCACACGGTTTCTCGATATGATCGTCAGGAGGCGACTCTGATTCCGCACGCTCCGCAGGTTTCATCAAACGTCTACCGCGCGGGAAAAACGGATTTTGTAGATTGACCGGCTGTTTTTCCCGCGCGGAATACCAACTATCATGTGACTATGCAGTCGTATCTCACCACTCAGATTTTGACGGCGCTCCGCGCACTCGGCGATCTTCCCGATGGGTTCGTCCCCGAATTTCAGCAGCCCGCCAAGGCAGAACACGGAGATCTGGCCACAAACGTAGCGATGCAACTGGCCAGACATTTTCGGCGAGCCCCCCGTCAAATTGCCGAAGAACTGGTCGCCCGACTGAACGACCTGCCGCTTGATCCTGATCGGATTTCATCGGTCGAACTGGCGGGCCCGGGGTTTCTGAATTTTCGTTACTCAGACCAGCATTTGTTCACGGGACTCCAGCAGATTGTAACGCTTGGGAAGACGTTCGGACAATCCACAAGTGGAGCGGGAAAACGAGCAATAGTGGAATTTGTGAGCGCCAATCCGACGGGCCCCCTTACCGTGGGGCATGGCAGAAATGCAGTCCTGGGAGACACTATTGCCAGGCTCCTGGAACAGTCGGGCTACGACGTTGCGAGGGAATACTACTTCAACGACGCAGGCCGGCAGATGCGCGTCCTCGGTGAATCCGTCCGTGCCCGATATGCAGCCCTGGTGAATCCCGATATTGAACTTCGCACGATTGGCGAAGGCGAAGAAGCCGTTCTCGTCCCGAAGCCCTTTCCTGACGATGGGTACCTGGGATCGTATATAACGGACATCGCCCGCCAACTCTTCGAAGAACGCGGATCGACTCTCCTGGAGCCAGAATCGCAGGATGTTTTCAAGGCTTCTGCCAAGGAAACGATCTTCGAGGAGATCGAGGGCACCCTCAGTCGACTGGGAATTCACATGGACTCGTATTTCAACGAAAAGAGTCTGTATGACAGTGGGCTGGTCTGGGATATCGTAGAACGATTCCGCAAGGCCGACCTCGCCTACGATAAGGACGGGGCCGTGTGGTTTAGAACCACCCGGTTCGGTAAAGACAAAGACACGGTGTTGGTCAAGAGTACCGGTGAACCGACCTACCGGTTGCCGGATATCGGCTACCACGTAAATAAACTCGAACGTGGTTTTGACGTTGTGATTGACGTGTTTGGAGCCGACCACATCGCCACATTCCCCGACGTCTTGAGTGGAGTCCGATCACTGGGCCACGACGCCAAAAAGATCGACGTGGTTATCTATCAGTTTGTGACGCTGGTCAGGGGCGGCGAACCGGTAAAAATGAGCACTCGGAAAGCTCAGTTTGTTACGCTGGACGAACTCATGGATGAAGTTGGCGACGACGTTACCCGATTCTTCTTCCTGATGCGATCGGCGAACACCCATCTCGAGTTCGATCTGGATCTTGCCCGCGAAGCGAGCGAGAAGAACCCCGTGTTTTATCTCCAGTATGCGCACGCCCGCATCTGCTCGATACTTCGCAAGGCCGAAGAGGTCGGGTTCTCCGTTGTCACGGATACGAATCTTTCCATCCTCACCCACGCCGCAGAATCTGCATTGATCAGGCAATTACTCCTCCTTCCGGATGTCGTATCCCGTGCCGCCGATGCGCGTGAACCCCACCGCATCGCAAATTACCTGCGCGAGGTTGCCGTTGCCTTCTCTCAGTTTTACAACCAGTGTCGTATTATCGGAGAGGCCGACGACGTGGCTTCCGCCCGAATGCAGCTCGCAGTCGCCACCCGAACCGTCCTCCGAAACGGTCTCGATATATTGGGAATCAGTGCACCCGAAAGAATGTAAACGGGCCGGTTACCATCAGATGAAAGCAGCCTATCAAGGAGAAACCGGAGCGTTCAGCGAAGTCGCCCTGGATGCATTGTATCCTGAAGCTGACCGTGTATCCCTGCCGACGTTCGAAGCGGTATTCGAAGCGGTCGAAAGTGGAGACGTAGAGCGCGCTGTCATACCTATAGAGAATTCTCTACACGGGAGTGTTCACCAGAATTACGACCTCCTGACCGAACATAATCTCGTCATTGTCCGGGAATTGCAGCTTCGCATCCGTCACAATCTGCTGGCCGTAGAACATGCTTCTATCGCCCGTATCCGGAAAGTGTACTCCCATCCGCAGGCACTCGGACAGTGCAGGTTATTTCTTAAGACACATCTCCCTGACGCCGAGATCGTGCCTGCCTACGATACGGCCGGTGCCGCCAAGATGGTTGCAGCCGCCGGTAGTGTGGAGATGGCTGCCATCGCCAGCGCTCGAGCCGGTGAAGAGTATGGACTCACGGTACTGGCGGACGGCATCGAGAGCAATCATCAGAACTACACGCGTTTTCTCTCGCTTAGCCAACCGCCGGACGGCGAGGCTGACGATGCCTTCGAGGAGCCAGGACCGTCACCTCCTAATCAGCCGGGCGCGAGTCCGACGATGAAAACCTCCATTTTGTACGCCCAGAAAGAGAACGTTCCCGGTGGTCTTTTCAAGAGCCTGGCCGTCTTCGCCCTGCGGGATATCGATCTTTTCAAGATTGAATCTAGACCCCTCGTTGGAAGCCCGGGGAAATATCTTTTTTATCTCGATCTGGCGGGATCGGCATCAGATGAATCTGTCAGGCTGGCACTCCGAAATCTGGCAGAAATTGCCGCCCGGGTGACCGTTCTGGGTACGTATCCGATCGGAATAACGATTGACAGGTAAGAAAGTGGAACTCACGAAACTGGTCGTGAACGCCCAGGCGGGTGATGAAGAATCGGAGGCTGCACTGCTGCTGAGGCTGGGACCTATGTTCCGTGGCTTTTTTATCAAACGGATCGGGGTGAGGCCGGAAGTAGACGACCTGGTGCAGAATACCCTGGTCCGGGTTCATAAGAGCCTGGTGGATCTCAAGCATCCGGACCGGCTGAAAGGCTTCGCCATGAAAGCGGCTCTGTTCGAATTACAGGACTATTACCGGGGACGCTACTCCGGCAAAGAGGTCCTGTTCGACGCCCAGCTTCCGCCAGATCATGCCGGCCAGTCGGCCAATATGTCTGCGACGGTAGATGTTCAGCGCGCCCTCGCTACACTCTCGCCAAAGGCCAGAAAGATTATCGAGCTGAGAGAATACGGATACCGGTACGAGGAGATTGCATCCATGATCGGTACGACGGAAGCCGCCATCAAAATGCAGGTAAAAAGAGCGTTCAACAAGCTCCGGGACTATCTCGCCCTTTTACTGATAGCGTTCGGAAATTATCACTCGTTCTGGCGAGGCCTGTAGCTGATGATTTGGATACGACGATATGAATTTTCCTGTTACTTTTTGCACGCATGTTGCGGCTAATCGCATACTGAACCTGGGTGTATCTGACACGAATGTCTGACACAATAGAACATATCATTCTCAAGGAGACATGGTCCGAAGAGGATCGTGCCACCTTGCTTGCGGCGTGCACCGATGACCCGTCACTGAGCCATCTGCTTCAGAACTGGTCAGCCATCCGCAGTGAGGTCAGACGATCCATCCTGGAGGCGACGTCCGAAGTCGAAATCTTCATCAACTATGCCATCGCTACGTCGAAGTCAGCCAACGTATTTTCTGACAGTGAAGTCCGCGAGGCCGTCTCACAGGAAGCTAAAGTGGAGACCGCCATCGCCCGTCATCCCGCTGTTTCGCTCCTGCTCGAAAAGATTCGGGAAGACGCAGCTGCCTTCGATCTGACATGGAAAGAACGTAACCGGTCGACGGGGTCTCGTCCTGACCGCGAACCGACGGCTCGCCGCTCCTCCGCCCGTAGACTCACCCGGTGGTCGTACGGAATCGCTGCAGGACTGGCAATAGTGGCCACTGCCGCCATCTTGCTGCGTCCCGTATCGTCTGACGTGAGCATTTCGTCGGGTCCCTCCGAGACCCGGTTGATCCAACTGGAGGATGGTTCCGTCGTCCGGCTAATGGCAAATTCGAGTATAGCATATGCCGAACATTTCGGCCGAGAAGTGAGACTTTCAGGGAGGGCCTTCTTCGACGTCGCCCACTCGTCTACAGAGTTCAACGTCAGGACGGAGAATGCGGTCATAACGGTTCACGGGACGTCCTTTGGAATCAATTCCAACGATCACGACACACAGGTCACCCTGGTGACTGGATCGGTATCGTTATCGTCTGCTGTCGATCCTTCCCTGTCTGTTGAGCTTCAGCCCGGAGAATTCAGTCGAATTCTGGGCCCGGGTTCCCCCACCGATCCGATGACCATCGATGTAGCCGACGCGCTCTCATGGACAGATCTCTTCATCTTCAGGAATACGCCACTTCGCCGAATTGCGAATACCCTTGCGAAAGAACTCGCCGTATCGATCGTGCTCTCGTCAGAACTCGAGGATGAAACGGTAACCGGAACGTTTTCGAGAGACCAGGGAGCCGACGAAATTCTGGATGTCATCGCGGCGGCTCTCGGAGCGAGAGTGACCTACGATGAGGCTGCCGTCACCTATACCCTTCTTCCCTGAACCGAGGGACACCTGAACCGAGGGACACCTGAACCGAGGGACACCTGACCTGACGGCCGTCTCTCT
>CAYLHF010000008.1:40243-107313 GCA_964383365.1 uncultured Rhodothermales bacterium
CCTGAACCGAGGGACACCTGAACCGAGGGACACCTGACCTGACGGCCGTCTCTCTCGAATCGTCCTGTTTTCGACTCCTTCCAGACGTACCCACGAGTGCTACCGCTCCCCGGTCCGGACTTCAGGAACGCATCGCCAGAATGGGTCTATAAGGCTAGTCCTTGCAAAAGGTAGAGTCGGTCGACTCGACGCACGTCATCATAAGCCCCGAAAATGACTCATCGGCGTGTTGGAGCGCCTGAGATTTTGCGTAATCGTGTTCTTACTGTATCCCTCCTTCTGATAAGCTGGTTGTCCATTCAAACGGCCCACGGGCAGTGGCTGCGTTTTCGGTTCGATTATACACCACTACAGACGGCCCTGGATCAGTATCAGGCCATTTCCGGCGTCGACGTCGTCTATGGTCGAAGTGTCATCGAAAACCGACACACGTCGTGTCACTATGACGGTAAGAATCCGTTTTTAGCCCTGGAATGTATTCTGACGGGGACATCTCTTCGACTCCGGCGCGTCAATGAGAAGCAGTACGTCTTGCTGCCACCCGAGGAAGCGAACGTGCAGATCATCCAGAATCACGCTGGCACGCTGTCCGGATTCGTTCACGATCGATCTACCGGAGAGTATCTCCTGGGAGCCAACGTGTATCTCCCCGATCTGGACCTGGGTGCGGTCACCAATTCCGCAGGTTATTTTGCCTTACCCGGTATCGAGTCGGGGGCGAATAGAGCCCGGATTTCCTTTATCGGCTTTCAGACACTGGACACGCTTCTTGTGGCTAAGCCGGGACAATATTCGATCGCCCTCTCCCCATCTGCACTCAGTGTAGACGGAATCGTGATTGAGCAGCCAGCGCTACAACGCTCTGACCTCACCGTCATCCCGGGATTGGTCTCCGTCCCGATTAAGCGAATGGAAGAATTACCCGGCTCATTTGGTGGAAAAGATGTGTTCGAGGCGTACCGATTACTTCCGGGAATTCAACGAGCCGGTGAGGCCACCGGAGGACTCCTGATCCGGGGAAGCGGGCCGGATCAGAATCTGTATCTACTCGATGGAGCACCGATTTATCATCCCTGGCACGCATTCAGTCTCATTTCCACATTTCAGACGGAGGCGTTCAAAGACATTAAACTGTATAGGGGAGGTTTTCCCGCGGAATATGGGGGTAGACTTTCTGCTGTCATCGACGCGGAACTCCGCGATGGATCCCGAACAGAACCTCGGATGGTGGCAAGCCTGAACGCCCTCAATGGCCGTTTTCTGATGGAGAGTCCGATTGGTCCGAAGAGTTCTTTCATGTTGTCGGGACGCCGCTCCTATATCGACAAAATAATTGGTCGCAGGCATCCGGTCTCAGACGAGAGTGGCAGGCGGGACACGCTGAGAACTGGATATTTTTTTTATGATTGGAACGGAAAAATCTCGTTTACACCCAGCGAAAAGAGCCAGATTTCAATCAGTTACTATTCCGGGAGAGATGTTCTCGATCTGAAACTCCCGTTTGACCTTTCTCTGGATTTTTCGTCGTGGCTCCGTCCGGCCGACCTGTTCTTTGACGTCGATCAATCCTGGGGGAATACGCTCTACAGTCTTCGCTATCGGTATCTCGCATCTGACCGTCTGTTTCTGAGCGGTACGGCGTACTCGACCGACTATTCAGCCAGAGAGGCGACACTCATCCATCCCAGTAAGTCCGCCTCCGTAAACTCTGATTACAGCGTGCTTCTTACGGACACGGGACTCCGTTTGGATGTCGATTATTTCGCATCACTCGAACATCAGGTCAGGGCCGGCTTCTCCCTGGTCAATCATCGGTTCGAATCGGATATTCAGGCCGTCGTCACATACGCACCCGGTCTGGATGACGCCCTCTCTGGATCGGGCAGGATTCGTGCCAAAGAGTATGCCATTTACGTTCAGGATCTATGGAAACCGACGGACCGGATAACGGCTCTGGGAGGACTCAGGGGTAGTTTTTTTGAATCGGGGTCCTATACCCGCCTCAGCCCGCGACTCAGTATTCAGTACGCCGCAGATCCCAGGTTGCTCGTTCTGCGGAGTGCCATCACGTCGCAGGTTCAATATCTACAGCGAATTCGAGATCGATTCTCATTTCTGTACGACCTGGTCTCCAGTCGATGGATTCCTTCCGACAGCAGTGTCGTACCGTCCCGAGGCGTTCAATTTACCGTGGGCGCAGAATCGAGACCTCGACCCTGGGTTCGGCTGAATGTGGATGCGTATGCCCGAAAGAGCGACCATGTACTCCTGCCCAGAGACCAGTTTCAGACCAAGAACGGGTTACTCGGACCGGGCATAGAAATAAGTACGCTGCTCGGACAGTATGCGAGAGGAGAAGAACGCTCACTGGGAATCGAGCTGGGGGTAGATGTCACGCTTCGATCCTGGAACCTGTTGTTCTCCTATACGGGTAGCCGTTCCGACAGTCGGATATCTTCCGATGGAATTCCCGGGTATCGCCCCACCCGGTTCGATACGCCAAGATCAATCTCTGCTGTCATCCAACATTCCGTTGCGCAGTGGAAGTTTTCGACGTCTGCTACATGGAGGTCCGGTTATCCGGTTACTGTCCCCGAAGCCAGATATTCGCTGAACGACCCGATCACGAATGAACCGACGTACTATTTTTTCCGACCTACTATCAACAACGGTAGACTCCCCCCGTATTTTCGCGTGGATACCAGTCTCGGCTACGTCTTCAGATTCCTTGATGCGGACTGGTCGGCGCAGATTCATGTATACAATATATCCGGAAGGAGAAACGTGGTCGATCAGTCGTTCGATCCGTCTACAGAGGGGTTCAAACCCAAAAATCGACTGGGCCTTCCGCTCTTACCACTGTTCGAAATCGAGATGAGACTCTGATGAGACGAGCCGAATCATTGTTGCTGGTTCTCCTGTTTGTAGCCGTCGGTTGCGATACGGTTCAACCATCAGGAGAGGGAACGCTGGTGGTCGAATCATTCATCAATTCAGATGAAGCGCCTCCGCGAATCCGGATACAGCGCACCGTGTCGGTGGATACACCGCTCCGGGGGTCCATGAACGGCGTGGATAACGCTGTGGTGACACTGAACGTCGCCTCGGTTCGCCTCGATTATGTGCCAATTCCGGATAGCAGCGGGTACTATCGAGCGCTCCGACCGGAACTCCTTCCGAAGATTCCGGCACGCTCGGAATTCGTCCTTCGAGTTCAGACTCCGGTGGACCAGGCGATCGTGACCGGGCGTGTCCCACCGGTCATCCATCTGAGAAACGTGTCCTTTGAAATCCCTGATTTAGCTGTTGAGGCCGTTCTTGTAGACACCCTTGATCTTGGACTCGATTCCCTGAATCTGGGGCTCGATGCTCAACTCGGGTTCATTTATCCGGTCAAAGTATCACTGGATTGGGATAGCCCTGATGGAGATGTCCCGGGCGACGAATCCTTCTGGGTAGAGACCCGGTTACTTCCGGTCAACCGATTTTCGTCTTCCATTATCGATTTTTTCCTCCTTCCGGACCAGATTCTCCCCGAAAACTCTATCCGCTCCGATGTACTGGGTGTCAGGAGATGGACCGGAGTCTACGCCGTGCCGGTAGATGCTATCAACTCACCATTCCCGGAACACGACTTGAAAGTATCGGTCCTCCGTGGGAATGACGTGTTTGCCCGTTTTGCCACCAGTCGGCGTGATCCTCAAAACCGGGAGCCGGTCTCCAATGTATCAGGGGGAATCGGATTTGTAGGTGGAGTCTCCATAGACTCGCTCCGGCTTTTGGTTCAATGAAATATCCGAGTACAATCGTGTCCAATCCGGATCGTGGAATGAGTCGACATCAATCGGAGGAAACCCCCTCTCCCGGAACGATCACAGGCATTGTCCAGCAGAAGAAGGACCATGACCGGTGTTCGATTCACATAGACGATACGTTCGCTTTTGGTATCCACTCCGAACTGCTGCTGAAGGAAGGACTCCATCGTGGTATGAGTCTGGATACAGAGACCATTGAGCGGCTCTTGATGGAAGATGCGTATTGGCGGGCGTGGAAAAGGATCACTCATTATATCTCCTATCGCCCCCGGGCCGAACTGGAGATTCGACGGCGCCTCGAGCGAGATCGAGTCGAAGAGTCAGTTATTGAACGCGTGCTCGTCCGTCTGACGGAACTCGGTTTGATCGATGATCGGAGTCTGGCGATAGAATTTACACGCTCGCGTATCAGGTCCAAGGGGTACGGACCCTTCAGAATCCGAAGAGACCTTATGCGAATGGGTATCCACCGGACGTTATGTGACGAAACGATCGCCGAGATCGTTACTCCCGGGGAACTCGACGCACTGGCTGAACGGGCCGGGGAGAAACTCTGGAAAAGATACTCGAAAGAATCGGACACGCTGCGCCGGCGTCAGAAATGGTCAGCGGCGATGCTCCGGAGAGGATTCTCCAGTGCCGATGCCAGTAGAGTATGGGATAAAGTGGAGCGAGAACACGAGAATAGTTAGATTGCCTGTATGACTCTGGGAGAATATCGCGTTCGATTTAAGCCGACCGTACTGGACTACGTAGTAACAGCGCTTGCCGTCGTTTCTATCGGTCTGTATGTCCTGTTCCTCCCGACGAATCACCCGGTCTCCGGTGCCAGATTTGCTTTGACGGAATCCGAGGTCATCGAGAAAGCCAACATTTTTCTGGCCACTCAGGGATATTCGACAGAAGACCTGATCGTCGATGCAGAATTGACCAGACAGGCGACGCTTCTTGCTGACCTTCAAAACGATCTCGGACGAAGGAACGCCTTTGAAATAATCCGGTCCGACGACGGCGACTTCCTTCCGGTCTACTACTGGAGGATTCGTTATGACATACTCGATCCGGATTCTTCAGACGATGATCTTTTGCCGTCATCCTCCACGGTTTTCACGGTGCACATGAACCAGGACGGGGTCGTCTGGTCATTCCTGAATACCACATCACGCATCGGACCGTCGGCAGGTCTCCTGGGTTCAGCCCGGAATTCGGTCAATCGGATTGCCCTCGCGAACGCCATACGCCCTGCAGACTCTACGCTGCGACAGACCCTCGATGCCCTCAGAACGGTGCCTGACTCGCTCTTGCTGGCGAACCTGCGATTCGATCGTAGTTCGTCTGCCACCCCGAGTACTGAGGCGAACCAGACTGGTGACGATTCAGTGCGAGAAGGAGACAACTCGGTTTTTCTTCAGATGATTTTGGGACGCTACGTTCGCCTGAAAGAAGATGTACTCGAGTCCCTCGCCCAATATCATGCTCCTGACCTGCTCCCGGATAGTGCCCGGTGGAGGGTCGATTCGGTTCAGGTCCTTCCCGCACGAAACGACCAGCTTGCCAGAGTCAGATTAACCTCTACCTCAACCATTCATCTGCAAGAGGTGAGAGCAGACGTAACGGTATCCGCCGTGGGCAGCGTTCAGAGCCTGGCCGTCTCCTACAATCCTGATCGAGTGCGGTCGACCGATGTAGAACAGCTCATCGGAATAATTCTTGTGACGATCTACATCATTTTGGGGCTGGTTCTGGTCATTGTTTTCTTTCGCCGGGTCATGGCAAGACTGGTGGATATCAAGAGTGCGCTTCTCGACGGGATCATCATCGGATCGCTCTTTGCCATGTTTATCGTTTTGTCCAGGCAGAATTTCGACTTTGGGCATGCCCCGGTGTGGGTCTCCGTCGGACTGCGTCTCCTTGTTTTTTCAGGGGTTGCGGGTGCCATGACTCTCCTTACGTTTATGTTCTCAGCCGTCTCGGAATCACTTTCTCGGGACGTGTGGCCCAAAAAGTCGCTCACTCTTTCGCTGCTCAGACGGGGTGAATTGAGAAACACCGTCGTGGGCAGCAGTCTTCTCAGAGGGGTGGCACTGGCGGCCATTCTTCTTGGTCTGTCGATGCTGTTCCTGATTCTATTCCAGGATGTCTCACTCCGAACGGAAGCCAACCTCTTGACAGGCAGTTCGAGAAGGCCGCTGGTGTACGCAGCCGCCGGAAGCGCCAGCAGGGTCTATCTGATCCTGTTAATCATTCTCCTCGGTCTGGGCACCTTCATTCGACGTCTGGGTGGACATTCATTACTCGTCGTCCTCGTCATCACGCTGTTTGGTGGTCTCCTCCAGTTGGCTCCAATAGGTGTCGAGCTCGGATGGTATTCGTTCGGACTGTCCGCTGCAAGCGCACTGGTAATCAGTCTATTCTTCGTCAGATATGACTTTTTGACTGCGTATACGGGATTGGCTGTCGCCCAGTTCGTGTGGGCGTTATCCGAGGGCTTCCTGGTCTCCGGGTCTCCTGCCTGGATCGATTCCTATCTCGGGGGCGCGGGCGTGATGGGGGTCATCGGCATCGGCCTCGTAGGGACTTTCAGTAAGAGAAGCGGTCGCGACCTGAGAGAATTCGTACCCGAATATATTGTCGAGATGACGGGTCAGGAACGAATAAAGCGCGAGCTTGAGATCGCCCATCAGGTCCAGGCTTCGTTTCTTCCCCGGACCATGCCAGATATAGTCGGTCTGGATCTGGCCGGAATGTGTCTCCCTGCGAATGAAGTAGGAGGAGATTATTTTGATTTTATTGAATTATCAGACCGGCGCCTCGCGTTCGTTGTCGGAGATGTCAGCGGGAAAGGGACCCAGGCTGCATTCTACATGACCCTCGTGAAAGGCATGATTCAGACACTTTCCGGTCTCGATTATTCGCCAGATGAAGTGATGTGCCGACTGAACGGTCTTTTCCGGAAAAATGCTCCCGCAGGAACGTTCATCTCACTCATTTATGGCGTCGTTGACGTCCCGTCTGGAGTATTCACCTTCGCGAGAGCCGGACATAATCCGGCTATTCTGAAGCGGAAAGGGGAATCTTCAGCTTCGGCCCTTCAGCCGCGTGGAATGGCCATCGGATTTGCTGATGCCAACGTATTCGATCACAATATTGAACAACTATCGGTCTCTCTTAAAGCGGGTGACGTACTGGTTTTTTATACCGACGGCTTTTCCGAAGCCATGAATTCAGCCCGGGAATTGTACAGCGACGAACGGCTCGTTGACAAGCTGTCACACGTTGGAGACCGATCTGCCGGTGGCATCCTCAGATCTATGACCGAAGCGGTACATCATTTTATCGAAGGTGCCGGTCGAAGCGATGACATGACCATGGTCGTCTTGAAAATGGCGGCGGATGCATGACCGTCGATAATCCATCCATTCAGGCTGCTACTCAATTCGTTCGGGCCAGATGCCAGGCGGTACCGGATATCGCGCTCATTCTGGGGTCCGGTCTCGGGGCGGTGGCAGATTCCGTCGAAGATGCGGCCTCTTTCGACACATCGGACGTACCCGGATTTCCTTCGGGCACCGTGGTCGGTCATCGTGGACGATTGGTACTCGGCTCACTCGGGGACCGAACCGTTCTGGTCGTTCAGGGGAGACTCCATATGTACGAAGGGCACCCGCTCTCGTCCGTTCTATTCCCGATGACGCTGGCCCGATCCCTCGGAGCGCAGTCGGTGTTCGTAACCAATGCGGCCGGTGGGATCAACCGCTCGTTTAAACCAGGTACACTGATGTGGATCCGGGATCACATAAACTGGACAGGAACGTCCTGTTGGTCTGTGACACCTGATCGCACCAAGAATCGAGACCAGGTGGCCACTCGTCAGATGCGTTCGTCGGACCCTGATCTGTTCTCGAGAACCAGACGAAAAGGAAGCCCCTACGACGATGCGTGGACGAATCGCGCATCGGCCATCTGTATCGAAAAAGGCGTTGACACCCGGAACGGGACGTATCTCTGGACACGCGGTCCGAGCTACGAGACACAGGCGGAAATCAGGTCGTTCTCACGACTCGGGGCAGATGCTGTGGGAATGAGCACGGTTCCCGAAGTAATTCACGCCTCTCAACTGGGGATGGCGGTGGTCGGGTTGTCTACAATCACGAACTATGCGGCTGGCCTGAGTGACGAATTGCTGGATCATACGGAAGTTCTTGAGATCGGACGCAACGTCCGCTTCAGTCTCGAAACCGTGGTCCGTGCGGTGATCGCGACAGCACCGTAAAGCCGCCGGCACCGCATCCGGTATGTCCGTCGGTATGTACAACCCGGGCGCCAGGTCCGCCACCACCTTTGTATTTCCCGCTATTGTTCGCATATTGCCCATGATGGTGTCTACAGCACCTCGTTCCATGAGGAATCCGGAAGACGCGAGGGATAGCAATGAGTCAGGATCAGGATAGCGAACAAGCCGTTCCCAACGGAAATGACAACAAGGACATGGAGAACCGTCCGAGCGGACGCGGCCGCTATCGGGACGAAGTTTTTTCACGGCGCGTTCCAGCAGGAAAAAGGACGTACTTCTTCGATATCAAGACGACCAGGTCAGGTGAGGACTTTTTCCTGACGATTACGGAGAGCAAACGAGTCGACGAGTCCCGGTATGAAAAACACAAAATCTTTCTTTATAAGGAGGATTTTGGAAAGTTTGTATCCGCCTTTCATGAGGCTATCCGTTTTGTTCGTGACGATTGCTTACCCGATTACGAATTCAGGGATCTGCCGAATCTCTCCGAGAGCACAGACGTTCCCGAGTCATCGTTAGTGGTTGATCCGTGAACAGCTCCGGGTGATTTCCGGGGAATAGCTCCAGCTACATGTCCAAAAAAACCTTGGAATCGGTCGAACAATTCGTGAGACCTGAGATCCGTTCGGAGGCCCCTTATCTCGTCAAGGGGGCCACGGATGTCGCCGTAAAATTGAACCAGAATGAATCTCCGTTTGATCTGCCGGGAAAAATCAAACGGGAATTATTGGAATCTTTCTTTCAGATTCCATTCAATCGATATCCGAGAGAACAGCCTTTTTCCCTCGTATCCGAGCTGGCACATATCCTGAATCATCCCGCCGACGGAATTCTCGTCGGAAACGGATCGAATGAACTAACCCATTCACTGGGACTTTCTTTCATTTCGAAAGGATCGAGTGTCGTACTCCCTCGACCCATGTTCGCCCTCTACGCATCAGTCTCGAGGATGTACGGGGGACGTACCGTGGAAGTACCCCCGCTCGACGATCTCCACTTCGATGCACCCGCCATTGTCCGCGCTGTTCGCGACAACCGTCCCGTACTTACGATTCTGACCTCTCCGAATAATCCCACCGGAAAGTCGATGAAATTCGAAGATATCAGTCGGATTTGCCAGGCCAGCGACGGTATCGTGGTCGTCGACGAAGCCTACCATGAATTCAATTCAAGACCGAGTGCAACCACTCTATTCGGTGAATATCCGCATCTTATCGTGATGCGAACGCTCTCGAAGGCATTCGGTCTGGCTGGAATACGCATCGGGTATATGCTTGGAAATACGACCCTGATCCAGGAAATTTTCAAGTCCAGACTTCCATTCATGGTCGACCGATTCTCGGAAATGACCGCTCTGACCATGCTAAGAAATCCGGATCTGATTGCAGAACGCGTCTCGACCATTCGCGACAGTGTCACGGATCTTTACCATTGTCTCCGGGATATCGTCGGGGTGGACGTTCTGGAATCCGATACCAATTTTCTTCTTTTCCGAACGAAGATCGAACCAGACGTTCTCTCCAGGAAACTGATCGATGAACAGATTCTGGTGCGAAATATGTCTGGATATCCAGATCTGCACGGATACTTGAGGGTCACAGCGGGAACGGAATCTGAGAACAACGCATTCGTCAGGGCGTTAAAATATGTTCTCGGCGGTAAGTAATCGGAAACGGTCCCAGCGCACGAAATTTCCACGGCTGTGGAGTAAACGCTTCGGTATGGAATACATTCAAGTCGACATTATTGGACTTTCTACCAGTCCGTCAAGTGGCGGTGCTTATGCACTCGTTCTGGGCGAAGTCGACGGAAACAGGAGATTACCCATTATCATCGGCGCGTTCGAGGCTCAAGCCATCGCTCTTGAGTTAGAAAAAATACAGCCTCCGCGACCAATGACGCACGATCTTATTCGTGATCTCTTCGACGCAGTCGGAGGTGAAGTCATGGACGTCGTGATCGATGAGTTGAAAGAAGGTACCTTCTTCGCTAAAATCAGGTACACGCTCAACGGCTCGGAAGACCGGCTTGATGCACGACCGAGCGATGCTGTTGCTCTTGCCGTCCGTACAGGATCGCCTGTTTTTGTGTCTGCCCCGGTCCTGGAGGAAGCCGGTATACCAACCGACGATGACGCAGATCTCTCCGAAGTAGTCTCCGGCGATACACCTCCTGCTGTCGAGGAAGAGGCCGAGCCCAAGTCCGATATGGATCGACTCCAAGAGCAACTGGACCAGGCAATAAACGATGAAGATTATGAGGCCGCTGCCAGACTTCGGGATGAAATTAATAAAATGAAAGGGCAGCAGAACTGACGAATTCAACCCGTTCGCAGTAGTCTGCTCCCACGGTATAATCCTTCTCTCGGAACTCAAATGGAGAACAAGAGCGCGTCCCGGCACGCTTTTTCAGATTTTTCTTCCTTTTCCCGCTTATTCTCGTCGTATACGCAGGACTTCGAATCGCTTGCCACGTATTTCGCGGGAGATTTCAGAGATCCGCGACAACGCGGGCAGATCGCCAGGCAAGTAGCGGAGCATTTTTCCGGGCGTAAAGAGTTGGTCGCTATTCTGCACGAACAGAATACCCGATTCGGAACCGGAGATGCCACCCGTACCAATATCGATCGGCTGGGGAGCGACGATGCTGTCGCCATTGTAACGGGTCAACAACTCGGTCTCTTCGGCGGGCCGTTGTATACGATTCTCAAGACCATCACGACGATTCAGCTCGCCCGGAGACTGGAAAAGGACACGGGACGGTCGGTGGTACCGGTATTCTGGTTAGAGGGAGAGGATCATGATTTTGAGGAAGTTTCGACCGCATGGGTCTTCTCAGGCCAGCGGGTTGGTTCCGTCGCTTATACCGACGGCGACCATAGAGACTCGAAAAATCCAGTTGGCCGTATCCTCTTCGATGACCGCATTCAGGCCACGATTAACCAACTTACGGACCTTCTCCCGCCGACTGATTTCCGGCCGGAGCTGTTGCGTTTACTGGAGTCGTGCTACCGCCCGGGTACGTCTTTTCTCGACAGTTTTGCCCGTCTGATGTGCACCTTGTTTTCGGACCAGGGGCTGGTTTTCATCTCAGGCGACGACCCGAGATTCAAGCAAAAAGCGAGCGGTCTTTTCAGGAAGGAAATTCTAGAATTCAAAAAACCGGAAGCCCTCCTGAACGAGACGTCCCGGAAACTGAAAGAGGGCTTCCATGCCCAGGTTGCTTCTACTCCTCCCAATCTGTTTCTCCTGACGGACGAAGGACGATTTGCGGTCGTTGCGACCAGATCCGGATTCGAATTAAAGGGAACCGGGCAGTCCTATTCCAGCGACGAGCTGATCGCTCTTCTTGACGCCGAACCGGAGCGATTCAGTCCGAACGTGGTTCTCCGACCACTGTATCAGGATACGCTCCTCCCGACAGCAGCGTATGTCGGAGGTCCCGGGGAAATTTCGTATTTCGCCCAATTCAGACAGATCTACGAGTGGGCCGGTATTCCCATGCCGATAATCTATCCGCGGGCAAGTGTGACCCTGGTCGAGAAGAAAATTGCGAAGGTATTGACTCAAATTGAAGCTCCACTACCTTCGTTCTCGAAACCGGTAGATGCGCTGTTCCATGAACTGGTTGTCGAGGGGATGAAATTCGACCCGGACGCTCTCTTCGACGGAGCGTCCAGACATATCGGGCTGGCTATCGATGAGGTGCTACCGACTGTTGAGGAAATCGATCGGTCGCTAAAGAAGTCTGCGGAATCTACCAGGGCGTTGTTGCTCAAAGAATGGGGCCGCCTGAAAGATCGAGTCATCAAGGCTGAAAAGAGGCGAAGTGAGCAGATGAAAGGCCAGCTTGAAAAGGTCGCAATAAACGTTTTTCCGAACGGAACGCTACAGGAACGGGTTATATCACCGTTGTACTTCCTGAACAAGTATGGTCCGGGGCTGATCTCGACGTTGCTGGATAACATCGACCTGGATACATCACGACATCAGGAAATTCATCTCTGAAAGACATGTCATCAGTCGTTGATACGCCTTCATTCTTCAGCCCGCTGATCGAATTGGCAACCGAACTCTCCTCCCAGTGGCACGACGGAACGTACAGGAAGAATCGTTGGCGGGATCGTCCGTTCGAGACTCCGGGAAATGAGCATGTAAGAGTCCCGGTAATGGCTCATGTGACAAGCGTGGCCATGATCGTTCAACGAGCCGGATGGGATGACGTAACCATCGCTGCCGCGTTCTTGCACGACGTCATCGAGGACGCTAACCGATTCGGGTCCGAGTTGAGAGCGCAGGATCTGGCATCCACCATCGGCACGGAAGTAACAGAGCGGGTGCTGGAAGTTACCGAGGACAAATACGATACCCAGGGGAAACCGCGTCCGTGGAAAATCCGAAAAGTGGACTATTTGTCCCGACTCGAGACGGCATCGGACGAAGGAGTCGCGATCAGTGTCGCCGACAAATTGCATAATTGCTGGACCATGAACCGGGCCATGGCACGCGGCATGAACATCTTCGTACGAGGTCCTCATCGCTCTGCGCTCAATGCGGGACCGGAAGAGCAGATCTGGTATTTCAGAGAGGTGCTCAGAATTGTCCACTCCCGAACCGATGACCGGCTGACACGGCTGGGGGTCCGCCTGGCTGACGAAGTCGACCGATTCGAAGAATATGCCCGGTCATTCGAGGTCTGAACGTGCTGTCTTTCGCTACATTCCTGTATTGATCTTCTGAACCCAAGTATGGCTGACTACCCATTTTCATCGATAGAATCCCGCTGGCAATCCTTTTGGGAAGAGAATCGGACATTCAGAGTCGCCGATGTCCCCGATACGTCCAGACCAAAATTTTACGTGCTGGACATGTTTCCTTATCCCAGCGGTGTCGGACTGCATGTAGGGCATCCACTTGGATATATCGCGACCGATATCGTGGCCCGGTATAAGAGGATGAAGGGGTTCAACGTGTTGCACCCCATGGGATTCGATGCATTCGGACTTCCCGCAGAGCAGTTTGCCGTCGAACATGGTGTGCATCCCAAGGTCACCACCGAGAAGAACATCGATAATATGCTCCGACAGCTCAAGGCCATCGGCTTGAGCTATGACTGGGACCGAAAGATTGCCACGACGGACGTCGATTACTATCGGTGGACGCAATGGATTTTCCTCAAGCTGTACAACAGCTATTACGATGACGAAAAAGGAGTAGCCAGGCCCATCGAGTCCCTGGTGGAACATCTGGAAAAACAGGACGAGACATTCAGATCATCAACGCATTCGGAGCGCGAGCAGATCCTGTCAGGATATCGTCTGGCCTATCTCGCCGAGGTTCCGGTGAACTGGTGTCCCGCTCTGGGAACGGTCCTCTCGAACGAAGAGGTCACGAATGAAGGACGTAGCGACCGGGGGAATCATCCGGTCTTCAAGCGTCCATTGAAGCAGTGGATGCTTCGCATAACGAAATATGCGGATCGGCTTCAGGATGATCTCGATGGGGTAGACTGGCCGGAGCCTACCAAAATAATGCAACGCAACTGGGTCGGACGGAGTGAAGGCGCTCATGTCGATTTCGACGTTGCGGGGTTGGACGCCACCATCCGCGTGTTCACAACGAGACCCGATACCCTCTTTGGCGCAACGTACATGGTGCTCGCGCCCGAACACGAACTGGTCGACCGTCTCGTTTCTCCCGACTATGCTGACGCAGTCCATGCGTACCGGAAGGAGGCATCCGCCCGGACCGACCGGGACCGGATGGCCGACTCCAGGAATAAGACCGGGGTATTCACGGGATGCTTTGCAATCAACCCGGTCAATCAATCGAAAATCCCGATCTGGATTGCCGACTATGTCCTCATGGGGTACGGTACGGGGGCCATCATGGCCGTCCCGGGGCAGGACGAAAGGGACTGGGAATTTGCGAAGACATTTAGTCTTCCGATCATTCGAACGGTCCAGCCACCGGCTGATTTCGACGGCGATGCCTATACAGGACCGGGGCCTGCCATCAATTCGGCATTTCTGGATGGACTCCAGATCGAGGAAGCCAAGTCCAAAATGATAGACTGGCTGGTGGAAAAAGGGCTGGGAGAAGGAACCATCACGTATAAGCTGCGGGACTGGTTGTTCAGTCGTCAGCGTTATTGGGGAGAGCCGTTTCCCATACTTCACGCGCCGGACGGATCCATCCGGGCGGTCGAGGAGACCGATTTACCGGTCACGCTTCCGCCCATGGACGACTTCCGTCCGACCGCATCAGACGACCCTGACGCCCCGCCGCGCCCGCCCCTCAGCCGCGCTCCTCAATCGTGGCGATACCCGGTGATCGATGGCGTCCGATACGAACGGGAATTAAATACGATGCCCCAGTGGGCGGGCTCTTGCTGGTACTATCTGAGATTTATCGACAACAACAATCAGGATCGGTTTATTGACCCTGGCAAGGAAGCCTACTGGATGGGGGACAACGGGGTCGATCTGTATATCGGTGGGGTTGAACACGCAGTTCTACATCTGCTTTACGCACGATTCTGGCACAAAGTACTGTTTGATCTGGGGTACGTATCGTCGTCCGAACCATTTGGCCGTCTGTTCAATCAGGGATACATTCAGGCCTATGCGTACCGGGATGCCCGTGGAATCGCCGTAGACGCAACGCGCGTCGTGGACCAGGACGGACACCCGGCGAATGAAGTTCAGGATCAGCCGAATCGCGAATTCTCGATCGATGGAGAACCGGTCACGCAGGAATATGGCAAGATGGGCAAAAGCCTGAAGAATGCGGTCGGTCCGGATGAAATCAACGAACGCTATGGCTGCGATACCCTTCGACTGTACGAGATGTACATGGGGCCGCTGGATGCATCCAAACCGTGGAATACCCGGGATATCATCGGAGTCAATCGCTTTCTGAGGCGCGTTTGGAGAAACTTCGTCGATGAGGATACCGATACGACCCTGGTCGGAGACGTAGAGGCGACGACGGAACTCCAGAAAGAACTCCATCGAACAATCGCGCGTGTATCGACCGATATGGAGCGTATGAGCTTCAACACGGCGATCGCCGCCCTCATCGAGTTTACGTCGCATCTTGTTCCTCTGGATTTGCTCCCGGTGACCGTTGCCGAACCGTTCGTCCTGATGTTGGCGCCGTTGGCCCCTCACATGGCAGAGGAATTGTGGCATCGAATGGGGCATGCCGAATCCCTCGCCCATGAAGACTGGCCCGTCGTGAACCAACAGTTGCTCGCTTCAGATTCTGTCCGGATGGCCGTACAGGTAAACGGTAAAGTCCGAACGACTATATCCGTAGGTCCGGAAGAGACAAAAGACGCTGTACTGGAACGCGCTAAAGCGGACGAGAATGTGGCGAGACATCTGGAGGGAAAACAGATCCGACGGGAAATCGTGGTTCCGGGAAGAATCGTCAACCTGGTGGTCGGATGAGCATGGATCGTGATCTCACCTATGATGTCCTCGCATTCGCGGCGCATCCCGACGATGTCGAACTCTTTGCAGGAGGCACCGTTTGCCGGCTCGTCGAACTCGGATACCGGGTCGGTGTCGTTGACCTGACGCGGGGGGAGCTGGGGTCGCGAGGAACCCCTGAGATACGTGCCGATGAGGCGCGCGCAGCGACGTCTGCCATGGGCATAGGTGGACGATGGAATCTGGGGCTTTCGGATGGAGACATTCAGAATACGCCGGAGAATCGTCTACTCGTGATAAGGGAATTGCGGCGACATCGGCCCGATCTGCTGCTCATCAATGCACCTGAATGTCGCCATCCTGATCACGGCGCGGCCGCCAGGCTCGTCGGCGACGCCGTGTTTTACAGCGGACTGACTCGAATAGCGTGCGGGACTGAAGAAGGCGACGAACTGCCCCCCTGGCGGCCGCACCACGTCCTGCACTACATGCAGAACGTGCCATTCGTGCCTACGCTCATCGTTGATGTCAGTGAATCGTGGGAGCGTCGAATGAAAGCAGTCATGTCGTATGCTTCTCAGTTTTACGATCCCGGGTCAGACGAGCCAGAAACGTTTATCTCGAATCCCGATTTTCTGAAGTGGATCGAGGCGCGGGCGCGAACGTATGGATACCGAATCGGAGCCACGTACGGAGAACCTTTCCTGTACCGCCATGGTCCCATGGGGACCGATGATCCGGTTGCCATGTTAAGGAAGAAAAAACCCTTCAGATAGGGAGTTCAATTGTCCCAACTCAGCACGAATCGTGTGATTCCCTGAGATAGCTCGGGAAGTACCACCCGGACGGATTTATTGTCGTCATTCTCGTAGACTTTGCCGTCCCCCCCACTGATTCTGAAGTCACCCAGGTCCTTCTGTCTCGGAAATCGGATCTCCAGCGTTACTCCTGAAATGGGATCCGGCCAGTCATAATCGATATCTACGTACATCTCGTCCCTACCCAGAGATGTGATCAATGGACGAACGTGCGAACGCTTTCGCCACCAGATCAAAATTTCTGAAACGCTCGTGATCCAAGACCCGTCGAGACGCGCCCGACTCAACGTCGCCTCGAAATCAGCCGCCCGTACCGATCGGGCGTCATAGAGTTCAGGATAAAACGGAACCACGTACATCCCCCGCGCTTCGCGGATGATTTCATAGGTCGCTTCGAACGACGATGCCAGGTCCTCGGCCAGTGGAATCGTCGAGATAATCTTGGGGAGTGGAGGAGGGCCCGCCGGCGCCGCCTCTGCTGTCTGGCCGGGGACGAAGAGTGATACGGTTTCATCCGGTTCTTCCGGTTCTTTCAGCCGCTCCCGGTAGTCCACCTGGGACCACCAGTCCACGATACCCGGAGTCAGGCTGGGTGTGCCGGAGAGGACCATGTATTCGAGGCCCATGTTATCCATTGTACGAACCGTATTGCCGTCATAGAATCCTCCAGGAGGATATAATCCGTGGGGTTTAGGAAGACCCAATTCCCCCATCGCCTGCATCAGTCGACTGCGTTGAACTTCAAAAGGCTGACCTTTCAGGACGTGATCGTCCTCTCCGGCCAGGCCGATTTCGCCGTCATTGATGGCCCGTCCGTACAGATCCTGAAACGACGTGATCTCGTCTGACGTGAAGAAAAATGTGGTATGGACGTGCTGTTCTTCGAGCACATCGAGCATATGCTCCAGACCATCGATATACTGAAGCGCATTGAACCCGACGGAGGGAAGTGATGCAACGGAAAATGCGGTAGGATTCCCGTTCGGCCACGGCCCGACTGAAACAGTCGTCGAACCGACCAGGTCGGCTATCGCGTTCACGACGAGTGTCTGATAGTGCTGCTGTTGCTCGGGTTCCTTGCTGACTTCGTGCGGATGAAAGCGAGACCAGAAATAACGTCCCTTTTCGCTTTCGCCGGTAAGAAGTAACGTTACATCGTCAAACGCTGCCTGATCATCCGGCTGATAGGCGGTCGGTCTCCCGACTGCTCGACTGGTACCCGGACGCGCTGCGGACATCGGGATCTGGGCGGCAATATTGAGACGGTACCCCATGGGAATTCCGTCCCCCAAAGGCGTATTTCCATCAATCGACTGGAGAATTCCAAACGGCTGCGACGGCAGGTTTTCCACATACTCGGCGCCGAACAGTTCTTCGAAGACGGCACCTCCACGTCGGACACCCTCTTCATCATAGACCCCGGTACGACCCGATGCGATAACACCGCCACCATCGTGCAGATAATCCACGATGCGATCTTTCTGCCTTTCGGACATCGACGCCACGCCCGGCAGAATAATCACCTTGTAATCGGAGGAAATACCTCGCGAGAGATCTCGATCGTCCAGGACCCGGTACTTGAGCCGTAGTCCGAGCAGCAGCAGTTCCCAATAATACACGGCATCACGCACGATGGCCTCTCCGTTGGGCACATACGTCGCCGTCTGATTGGACCGGAAGACGGCGATGTGAACGTCCGTATCCTCCCGCAACGCGTCAATATTGTGGGCTACGGTCCTCGATGGGGCTTCCATCTGAACGAATTGAGCGACCGCCTGCGCCCTGGCGGTCCTGACGCCGGGCGCACCCAGGAGAACAACCAGCAGTGGTACTATGAATCGAGTCTTACGCATTCGCTTCCGTTAGTTCTTGGCGAAGCGGGCGGAGTACTCCGGTCCCAGCAGGTCGATGTGGAAAATCCGATACTGTTGCGGTTTCAGCTCTTTGATAGACAGTTCCAGCACGGTCCCGTTTTCTTTGAGCTGGTATGGTGGAATATCGATATCGTCGGGTATCGGTTTGAAAATATTGATCAACTCCGGTCGGATGTGAACCGACGTCGCGGGTAGGCCAAGCGAAATACTCACCGTCGCGTGTTCGGCTGTGTGTCCGTTGTCATTCGACACCCGGACAAAAATACGAGATGGGCTTCTCTGTTCAACATCCGCATTCAATCCCTTGTGAATGCGCCACCAGGCAGCAATCGAATCGCCTGATGCGATCCAGAAATTGTCCTGCTTCAGTCGGCGAACGATCGTTCTGAGCGTCCCCAGATTGGACGTATTTCCGAGCAGTTCGGGAGAGTAAATAAGGTTGTAGAGACTGCCTTCGTATTGAATACGATTCAAACTTTCGAGCATGAGACCGGATACCAGGTCGGGGGATTGACCCTCCAGACCGTTCATGATATCCCGGTCACTCTTGACCGTCACGCCGATCCTTGTAAGAGTTTCAAATGGAAATCCCATAATTTTCGGAACGTTTCGACGGCCGATGGAATCAGGAATGAAGTAGGTGTAGTCGGATTCGGTCAGGCCGCCCATCGTGTTCCGGCCCAGTATTCCCCGTTCGGTCGAACGATAGCCGCGTACCGGTCCACCCACGACTCCCTCGAGCATGGTTCGAAGTCGATTCAGGCGCCGCTGCTGTTTCTCCACGGTTCCGTCCGCCTCGACGCGAAGTGAGTCATAGACCCCGACGTCTCCCTGTTTATAGAGTCGTCGCAGGAGTTGACCATGTCTGGAAGCCTGTTCGGGCGGAACCAGGTAGGTACCGGGAACGCCCTCCTCATCGAGTACGTCTGCAACCGCCCTGAACCCGTCAATCGCATTCTCTGTGGTTCCCGTAATCATGGCTGCGGCTTCATGCGGGTACGGCCAGTCGTGCATCCATATGATGGGCTGACGGCGGAGATAATTGATCACGTTCGCAGAGAAAATTCCAAGCCTTTGCCAGTCCTCAACGTCCCGGGGGCCCGTTCCCATGGCATTTCTCTGGAACCCCATGTACACAAATCGACCCTTTCCGTATGTCCCGTAAACGAGACCGGTCGAACCGTCTATTATATCGCTTCCGCCGAAGTCATCCGTAGCAAAATCATACCAGAAACCGGCAGCTGCGACTCGGTCGGGTTCCCGGACACTCACCCGGACTCCCGGATTGTACACCTGGATTTTTACCCGATAACCACTCGGAATTACCGCCGTAAGTGGTGTATTTCCGCGCCATGTAAAACGTCTTATCCCGGCACTCGTCCGGGGATAGGGAATTTCCTGTTTGCGATCACCGCCCGTCCAGGTAAAATAGGTTACCAGTACGGCATCCTGTACTTCTACGCGCCCATCCAGCCCCCTGAGAGGTGCCGTAATATTCCAGGCCCGGGCAAAATCAACCGTCGGACGAGCCGAATTCAACGTGTCAAACCACGCGTAATCCTGCAATGGTGCGAAATCGGCGTCTTCTGCCAGACGCTGGTTTACCTCTCTGAGTTGTGCCTGTTCTTCATCAACCGGAGCGAAAACGCCTTCATTACTCTTATTGAAAATATAATCCGGCACATAGATTCCTTCGGGGGTATGACCCGGGAACGTGTCTGCATAGATTCGATAGTTTCCGACTCCGCGCTCGACAAACCCTTCGAAATTGACTCCGAACGTATCCTCGATAAAGTCCCAGCCACGCCAGGTCCCGTCTTCGTAGTAGACTCCGGCAGTCCAGGAAGCGAGGACGCTGCCGCCGTTATTCATGAACTCCTGAATGCGTGCAATCTCACGATCGCTCATGGCCCGAACAGACGGAAGAATCAGCACATCGAATTTGTCCAGATCGCCATACTCCAGATCCTCGTCGTTGATATCCATGAACGGAATTCGACGATCCTTGTCGATTAAAAATTCACGCCAGGACAGGAGGGTCTGGTCGACCCAGGTCGTTGTCGTATCCCGTAGATTCAGCGCTCTGTGGGCGCGTCGGGTATAGTCGCTGTTAAGAAGAGCTACCCGCGGGCGGTTGTCTACACCGATCTGCGTCGGAGAGGCCTCCGTTATACTGAATGCGCCGAGGGCACTCTCGAGAAGCAAAATGTATACAAGGATTCCTGCCGCCAGTGCCGTCACACCCAGCGTCAGGAACCAGAATACATTTATTCTATCGAGTCGTGCTACCCGCATCAGTTGTTTCGTTCTTATAGCCAGGCATATCCGTCATCTGGCTTCCGCTCAGACTCCCGATTATCTTCCTGGCGGCCAGGTTCTTCAGGACGAACGGGCACGAAGCCCTCGTCCGTGTATTCCCAGAAAAGAGAATTTTGCGGTTCAGGCGCCTGAACCTGAGGCTGGACTACAACCGGGGGCGCTGTTGTCTGCGTCGCCGGTGCGACGTAGACATTGGTCTGCGCCGGCTGGGCCTCGATGGCCGCGACCTGCTGCTGAGGAGTCAACAACACGTGCGGCTCGCGCTGAGCAATGGACGTGGCACCGCCTTCCTGATACGAGCGACGCTCGCGGATCTTGTACAGGATGTACGCGGCAACGGCCAGGATAAATGTCGCGATCGTACCGACAAGGATGATCGTTGATAAAATTGGAACGAGTTCCATGGTAACGGAGAGTCTATTCGAAAACGGGCTAAATGCTTGTCGATCCTTCAACCGCAATCATTGTGCCCAAAACGCGTAATGAGTGATAAATGACCTTTTCAGGGTGTTTGCGACCCATAGTTCGTCTCATTTCCGGCATTTGATCCGTTATGAGACAAATCGAATCGGGAGAAAGGCGCTGACCGCTGTCAATATGTTCCAGGGCTGATTTCATGCAGTCATCATTTTGGAGAACCGGAGCCGATGCGCTCCAACTTGCCCCAGTTCATTCCGAATCCGAGAAATTCTTCAACGGTGGCGAGCGTCTTGCACACGTCCACGATCAAAATGAAGAAGAGCCGATAGAACAGGGAATAAAAAACGAGTCGGACTTCTTCTTTCTCAACCGCTACGCAATACAGTGCTGCGATCAGATCCAGAATGGTCAGCGACAACCACCAGTAGACGATGTAGTAACTCATCTTGAATACCAGTGCGATAAAAATAAAATAGGCGTTCGCAAAAATGTTCATGATGGGCCAGATCAATGCTTCAAAAGCCATCGACCACATCACGATCGTTCCACCAAAATTGATCGTAGGATTAAAAAACAGGTCCCGATGTTTGCGGACAGCCTGAATGATTCCTCGCGTCCAGCGATACCGCTGCTTCAGAAGGTCAACGATCGTATCCGGGGCTTCGGTGTACGAGCGGGCGTCCGGCTCATATTCTACCCGCCAGCCGGCACGGATAATTTTCAACGTGATGTCGGCATCCTCTGCAAACGTATCCGAGCTGTACCAGCCGGCATCGACGATCGCCTGCTTGCGAAACATCCCGAGCGGTCCAGGAATGATGTTGACGAGTTTCACGATGCTCTGCGCCGAACGGGCCATATTCAAACCTTCGACGTACTCAAGCGCCTGAAGCGTCGTCCAGATATTATTCCTGTTCAGAACCTTAACGTTACCGGCGATGGCCCCCAGACGAGGGTCCACAAAATGCCGGATAGTTTTCCTGAGCGTGTCTGGAGAGAGTAGAGAGTCTCCATCGACATTCAGTACAAAATCATATCGAGAAACCTGGATTCCGGCATTCAAGGCAGTAGCTTTCCCTCCATTCGGCTTCTGAACGAGTCGCACATCGACCGCACCGTCCCGATACGTGCCGATCACACCCTGGCCGACCCCTCTCGTATCGTCGGTTGAGCCATCATCGACCAGCAGGATCTCGTACCGCGGATAATCCATCTCGAGCAGAGATGCAACGGTACTTCGGAGAAGCTTACCCTCGTTGTAGGCCGGTACGATGATGGATACCGGTGGCAGGAAGGTATGGTCGTGTCCGGTTTCGATCGTGTGTTTGGTCGTATTCAAATACGCCATGTTCATCAACGACAGATACCGGAACAGCAGAATTACGAGAAATAGTACGAGTGCAACGATCGAGGAATACACAATCAATCCGCTCCAGCGGAGCTTACTCTCCCATCCGGTCAGCTTTAACAGATAGCCACCCGGATCGCGCACGAAAATATAAATGATGGCAAACAGGATGAGCGAAATCAATCCGTATACGACGATTCGCCGGAGTAGCTGTGATTCCGATTCTCGTGCCGTCGGGCGATCGTCCTCTGGCCTCTTGATGGGCTGGAAAACCGTCTTTTCGACAGACTGTCCGGTCGACGTAACGAGAGCGGTTCCAGTGGAATGTTCCACAGGAACCAATCGCTCACGGGCATTCGACTCGCTGTCAGGTGATATGTTGTTTTCAGTTTCCATCATGTGGCGACGGAGAGTCCATCACACCGGACCTCTGGCCGGGTGTCTATTCGTTGTCGGCAATAAAAGTGAAATCATAAGGTCCAGTACAATGCCGCCGAAAATGTAAACGTGTTATACCGATCGATGAATGACCCGGCCCCACTACCGAGCGTCCGGGTTGACTGGCTCATCGCCGTCCGCGCAGTGAGCGAAAAATTGCCTCCTAGCCGCTTGATTAGATCGGCCTCTATGCGTCTATTTACAAATCCTGCACTCTGCGCGATGACACCGATCGATCCCCTGACCCGGATGTACCACTTGGTTCGAAGCTCGCGTTCATACTCGAGAAACATGTCGTACGTCGTGTACGCTCGGGGCGAGAAATACGTATCGACGGTCGTTCGATAGTTGATCGCGTAATATGTCACTCCGAGATACGTGTAATCCACGATGCGGTACCCACCTTCGAGCCGAAGCGACGTTCCGAAGTTCGTATCGCTGTTTGACGCTGTATTGCCAAAGTTATCGCTCACGATATTGAAGGCCAGCGCACCTTGTACCCGGAGTACCGAGTCGGCCATGATGGTCGCACTGCTTCCTTTCAAATCAAACTGTGTCAGCCGCAAATTGAATTGCCCGCCTCCCGGTGACCAGAGTTCAATCGAACCTTCGCCGGTATGCACCCCTATCGAGGCCTGATATTTTCCAAGCTCCTGTTTCCAGTATCGAAGACCACCGTAACCGACGGTCCTGGCACCCTCATAGTCATACAATCCGATCTCCCCGGATATCCGGTTGGAAAAACTCGCCCGATCCGACGGCACAGGTGGCGTCAGGTCGATGTATCCACCGGCAAATATCTGATTGACGCGGCCGCGAACGATTTCTGATCCAGGAACCAGACGGCGCGAACCACTGATGAAATGCGAGTTGACACCGGCCGTCAATACGACATCGATCGGTATCGTCACCTGTGTCTGCATTCCCTGGGCCCAGCGATCATACCGGGTGCCCCCGCCACGACTCCGAACGGCGTCGGTTGTCGGCACAACGATACCGGCAAAATCATAGCCGAGCCATTCGCCACTCTCGAGAAGAGTGGTCCTGACATCGGCACCGATCGCCACTTTGGTGTCTTCGATCATCTTCGAGTCTTCGGCCAGCATCTGGGCTTCGTTGTAGATGTCCTCCGCCTCGGCATAGAGGCCCAGGGCACGAAGTGCGTCCGCCTGCATGAATCGAACTTCGTAATCTCGCGGGTTTCTCACCTGAAGCTGTTCGAGCGCAGACAGTGCTCCTGAGTAATCTTTCCTCAGAATGCGGGTTCGTGCCATTTCTTTACCTACATCGTAGGCGAACTGCTGCTGCTGAAGCGCCTCAAGAATAGCCAACGCATCGTCATATTTCGCCGCTGCCGTATAGACCTGGGCCAGTTCTTTGAGTTCGGCACGCGTGCGGCGTCCTCTCAATTCGAAATATCGGTCGTATGAAGCAATGGCATTGTCATACCGTTTCGCTGCCGTATAGCGCCGGGCCTCGTTGAGCACCGCTACCTGCGCCTCCTCATTGAGACGGATCTTTTCTCTGGCGATCAAATGCCGGAGTGTCTGTATTTTTTCTATAAACCGTGGATCTCCTACTCTCTCGGCCATATCCACAAGGCGGCTCGCATCCTCGACGGCTGTTTGAAGCAATCGGTAATCGGCCGCGTCGAGAATGAGTTCACTATCCTCTGCGTACGGTCCGGCGAGAAGCGATGCGAGGTAATTTTCGCCCCGGTCATCGAGTTCTCTGTTCGACAATTCGGAGAGAACGAAGAGCCGTTGAAACTCCGTGTTGTCTGGATTCTGATCTACCAGGTACCTCGCCTGTTCGACGGCCTGTTTCCGGTATCCATTCAGCCTGAGCGTATCCACATAGCGGGCCCGGAGCGGAAAATTTTCGGGCTGGAGGCCGATAAGCTGTACATACGCACGAATGGCATCGTCTATTCGATCAACGATCTGGTATTGATCGATAATCTCGAGGAGTTCGTCTGTCGCGCTCGAATCCGAAGCAATTATGGGTTCGAGTTCTCGAATTCTGCGACGCGCATAATCGAGTCGCGCTGCCTTGATGGCTACCAGTCTTCCCCGATATCCTTCCTCGGCTGGATTGGTATGCGCAGGATCAACGAGTACATCGAGAGCTTCAGAGAATCGCTTGGCGTTGACGAGTTCATCGACGAGCTGATAGCGCGTCATGATGTCGTCGGGCTGGAATCGGAGTCGATACGTCAGACGGTCTATCGGAAAGAGCGGCGACTTCCCGCCGGTCGAGACGAATCCATTGTCGGTCTGGATAAAGAGTGAGAGCCACCGATCCGTCGTGCCGTAGTCTTTTTCCAGTTTCAGCAGTTGATCGTAGGCTTCTCCGTAGCGCTTGTACTTGTTCAGTTGCTCAACGAGTTTGAAGCGGGTTTCGGCGTTTCCGGGATCCCGTTCAAGAGCCCGGTAGAGTCGGTCAACGATGAATGTCGACGGCCTGTTTGGAGAGGGCTCTGTCTGCAGCCTGTTTTCGACCAGGAGCGATCGTTTCGTCCATTCAGGAGATCCCTGATACCGTGGTTTCAGGTACGTCAGATTCTGCTGGGCTTCAAAATATCTTCCGTCATCGATCAGTAAATCGATCAACTGGAATCGTTTCCCATCCTGATTGGGGTCTGCCCGGAGTTCCCGGGTAAGTACGTCGATCGGATACTGAGATTGTGTTCCTGCGAGTCCGGGTTGGTCTCCATAATCAGAACACTTTTCCGCCTCTGTGTTATTCGGATTCAGTCGGAGTGCCTGTTCGCAGGCTTCCTTGGCCAGACGATATTTCCCCTGCCAGAGACGGAAATAGCCGAGTCGCATGTACAGATCATCGTTGTTCGTGTAGATCTTTACATATTTCTGAGCGGTTCTCTCGCCCAGCGCGTTGTCTCCCTCGTAATTGGCGATCGCTATCAGATAGGACTGTACAACGTCCGGGGTTCCCTGTGTCTTTCGGAGATACTCTCCATACTGATCGGCAGCCTGTCTGAACAGTCGTGCCTCAAACAGGGCATCTGCATACCGAATTCGATACGATAAATTGGTCGGGTTAGCGGCGACGAGCCGCCTCATACTCTCCAGGTTGCCCCGGTTTCGTGCGACGGTCTGCTGCTGAGATCGGCGGAGTCCATTCCGAGCCTCCACGTGGGCGGGATTCAATTCCAGAATTCGCTCATAGTCCTTTGCTGCAGAAGCGAAATCGCGCCGACCCTCATGCGCGGCGGCCCGTATCAATAGCGGACGAGGGTCCTTCGATTCGGGTGTAATCAAGGTGTTCAGCAGGGCAATTGCCTCCTGAAAACGTCCTTGCGTTACCAGACGTTCTGCACGGTCCTGTGCGGCGATATCCTGTGAAAAGGCTTCTCCCACCGGGACGAGAACCCAGATGGAGACCAGGACTACCAGCACTGTCAATCGGCGGATCATAGCGATCACGGAGTGATGGATAATGAATACTCACAGGAACCGTTATCGGCCGGAAATGCCAATCCTTTGATTAATCCAACGAAATAATTCCGTTAAGACTGATCCAGGGCGTAGCTGAGAAACTCCTCTGCCGACTGAAAAGGCCGCCCATCTGGAACAACAATGGCAGAAACAGAATGAAGGAGATGATCGGCCTGTTGCGGAGAATCCTGCCGGAGTCGTTCTTTCAGTCGCGCGAAGAAACTCTGGGCTTCCTCGGGGCGACTTTCGCCAAGAAATACAATCAAGCGCTCCTGTGATAGATCAGAGAGCATATCATCCTGTGGACGAAGCGCGGCCCGGACCAGGTCCATCAAAAAATCAAAGTCGAACGGACGAGCCGAGGCGTCTTTCCGATCCATCCTCATGGCCAGCAGAAGAAACGGCTGTAGACCTGATTCACGCATCAGAAACTTCTGCTGCAGACGTAACCGGAACGTCTCACGATCGGTCACATCTGGTAGTCGATCGGTCGCTGTCGGCTGCTCAATTTCGGCTTCCGTAGCTGAACTATGAACGAATTCATCGGCCGGAGGAGGCGTAGTGGGTGAGGGTACGTCAGCCGAAGGAGGGGCGTATGGCTCGGTCGGAGCATATGCAGCAGGCCGCTCTGGCGGCGCGGAATACGTTGGAGGTGCGGGCTGCGCTGCCGCCTGGTAAGCCGGTTGCGTGGGGCCCGGGGAAGTCTGTGTTGCGGGGCCCTGGGAAGCCTGTGTTGCAGGCCCGGGTTCTGCATAGACCGTATGTGCCTCCGTTGGCGCTCCGCCGCGATCGGGTGTCCCCGAAGTCGACGCGTCTTCGACCACATCCTCGAGGTCCCAGTAGTCCACGACCTGTCGTTTGATGTGTCCGATGTGCGGAACAAGCGTCACACGACGCTTCGTCGTTGTCGGATTCTCGTCCGCCAGTTCGATATGAATTGATCCGGTCATCTGCATCGACATGAAATCAATCACGCGGCGCGACTGCTGATTTGCGGGTTCGGGCATGACGACCATCAGTGTCGTCTCGAGCGAGTCGATCTGTTCCAGAAACTGGATAAACTCGACTCTGAATCGATCGAAGGACCGGAAGGCTACAAACGGAAGAAAGTCGTTCATCACCAGACGGGTCGGACGGTGCTTCCGGATAAGACCGATGAGATCCCAGAGTGCCTTGGATACCCCGTCATCTCCCATCTGCTGTACGTTCATGAGGGGTGGGACGCGCATGAGTCGAACGATACCACTCTCGTAAGCATGTCTGAGATTGAATCCGATCGAAGCGGCCTGAATGATGAGGTCCTTCTGGCGATCGGCTGAGATAAAGAGGGTTGGTTCCCGAAGCGTCGCCCCGGTTCGTGCGAACATAAGCGTTAACAGCCCACGACCACTGGCCGCTTTACCATAAACGAGGTAGGACCCACCGCGATACAATCCACCCCAAGCGTTGTCGATCACATCGATGCCCGACAGGTGCTTTGGAGCAAATGCTACTGAGGAGACTGTAGTCGCGTTCATTGCGAACTGTTTCGAATTACAAAAATAGGGATACCGATCGAGTACCTAACAAACGGTGTGCCGAGTTTCGGAAAACAAGCGCAAACGGTCTGATATGGACAATTTCCTACGTCCCGCCCTCTATTATCGCCTGAAATCTCACTTTTTCAACCCCCGGGATCACTATTTCGAGACCAAAGACCAATCTCTATTTGAGATTATCCTTCCCAGAACGGGGAAGTTCCGGTTGAAAACCATCACAATGCACAGTTGTTGCTACCTGGGACTATGGATATTTGATTTTGGTCCGATACTTGTCTTTACATAATGAGCCAACGTGCTCCAACACGCCACACAACCTGTTCCAGTGTCGAAAGCCACAACGACCATCATGCACAGATATTCTCGATTAGGGATCCATATGCACCGAACGACCCGATCGGTCCTTCCCGCTGTTCTATTCGGACTCTATCTGGTCCTGGCCTCCGGTTGCGACATATTCGGTACGGCCATCGATGATCGCGCACCGACCATCAACATCATAAAGCCATTTGATCAGGCGACGGTTGCCGGGAAAAATGTTCTTATTTCGATCACGGCACAGGCTATCGGCACCGACAATTTCATCTCCTTCATCAACGTGAATGTGAACGGTGTAAGGGCTGGAGAAGCCGTTCTCGACAGCGCCCGGTTTAATTTCCGACTCAACACACTCGACCTCGAAGACGGTCTGTATAGAGTAGAAGCGGTCGCGTTCGACCATTTTCAATCCAGAGGAATCTCCGCTCCTGTGCTGATTACCGTCGCCAACAAGAGTGATGGTCCCGGACCCGAAATGCAGATTATCACCCCGGACAATAATGAGCAGGTCGGAGGATTGGTCCGTGTGGTATCTCGAACCGCCCCCGCTCAACCGTTCGTGACCCGGGTCGATCTTCTTGTCGATGGTATTGCCGTTGCATCTACGAACAATGTAGTCGGTGGCAATTCATTTGTGTTCGACTGGAATGCCCTCAATGAAACGCCCGGGGAACACATCATCGAAGTGAAGGCCTATTCGGGTCCGACGACGTTTCGACTGTCTGAATCAAAAACAGTAATCGTCCGTGGTGACGGAACGAGCGGCGGTATCGGAAAGCCTGGTACCGTTCGGTGGCGAGCCGCCGGGTTCAAGGGCGATGTGAAAGGTTCGGTAGCGGTGGGCTTCAATAACGATATTTACGTCGGTACGGCTTCAGACACGCTCTATGCGTTTTCGAATCTCGGTGCTCTGAAATGGAAATTTGCGACCCGGGGTCCCATCCGGTCATCCCCTCTTGTCGGAAATAATGAAGATGTCTTCGTGACCAGTGAAGATGGTAGACTCTATGGACTTAACTCGACGGGCGCAGAACTGTGGCCAGCCTATAACACGGGTGCTCTTCTTCGATCTTCCCCCACGCTCGGTGTCGAAGGGCGGCTCTATTTCGGTGACTCGAATGGTAGGGTGCATGCGGTAAATTCCTTCAACGGTCTGTCGACCGGGGGACGTTGGCCGGTAAGCGTGTCGAGTTCGCCGATCGTAGTTCCACCGGTTATAGCCCGGGATCGTACGATTGTCGTGGCCACAACGGACGGCTTCCTTCACGCCCTGGCACCGGACGGAACGCTTCTCTGGACGACGACTCAGAACGTCGGAAGTATTATGGTCGGAATGGCGCTCATCGAACGTCAGCTGACGGTAACGCTGCCAACGGGTGAATCCAGGACGTCTACTGCCGTCATTGTATACGCCGTTTCAAATGACGGTATCATTTACGCCATTGCAGCAGAAGACGGATCCATCTTGTGGAGTTATCCATTGACGGGTCCACTGCGATCAGGACCGGTCGTCGGGACGGACGGGGCCATCTACGTAGGCACATCGACTGGACTCATTGCCCTGAATGAGGATGCTGACGCCTTCACGCCGCGACTCCGTTTTGTATTTCCGGCACCGGACGTAGGCACGCCCGTCGTCGACGCGAGCGAGGTGGTCTATTTTGTGAGCGGACGAACCGTATTTGCCATCAATCCGAATAATACTCCATTCTGGGAATTCGATCTCGGAACGCAGTCGGACGGCCCTCCGACTATCAATCGCGAAGGGGGACTGTTGGTCGCCGGGCAGAATGGATTGATGACATCGCTCGAGACGGGCTCGGTAGGACTCGCTCCAGGAAAATGGCCCATGTTCCAGCGAAATGCGAGGCACACCGGACGCCTTGGAATCGACGCCGACGACGGATAGAATTGACGGAAACGCTATTCCCGGACAATCAGAATATCAGATCGTCCAGATATCCGGATCGTTGATTCATCTTTATCGAGGGCCTCGATCCACGCCTCGACGTGTCCACCCTGCAGGGCAGCAAAATCGCCGCCCGACATGGACGTGGACGACGTCTCGAACATGAAGAGCTCGCGACCGGATGTACGAGCCTGAATATGGACTCGATACCTTTCGGCACCGGGGATTGATCTCCAGTTGAGCCCGAACTGAGAAACGAGAACACGTGGAGTCCAGAAAGTATTGGTTTGGGCCGGAATACCGGTAGCTGGCTCTTTCCGTTCCTGGTAGACGTGCACGAAGAGACTGATCGCCAGCACGGTGACCGCCAGGGCAACGGCCGTGATGGACTTCCAGATCGTCGTCGACGGAATAAAATCAGATGCCGTGTAGCCTATCCGGCCGGAAGGCTCGACAGATCTCGAATAGTTTGCAAAACTGGCTCCGTCACCCGATTCGGCAACTTCGAGCGCTTCGGTAGCCATCCCCAGGAGTTCGCGCGCACCCCTGTGTCGGTTCAGATAGATGGAGATCTCCTTTCTGAGACTGTCCGGCACGTCACCGGACATGTACGCGGCGAGTAGATATTCGTCGAATTTATCGGTTTTACGGGACATTCAGTTCCTGCTCCCCACAAGATGCAAGGGAAATTCCGAGCGGTTCCTTGATGATGTTGATTCCAGTTAGATAGAACGCAAAAAAGTTAATTTTTCGTTCTAATGCAGACATCCAACTCCGAATAGTATGACCCGGTTGAATGGTATCGGAATAGACTGCATATTGGGTGCATCTATATTTTTATCTGATATCATGGATTCTGATCTCCTCTCCATCCAGCAGGCCCGCTCGTTCCTCGCCGCGAGTGCCGATGCCCAGAAAACGTTCAAGGAATTTTCCCAGAGCAGCGTCGACGGGATCGTAAACGACATGGTCGCTGCGGGTATTTCGGAGGCAGAGCGTCTGGCCGTCATGGCCCACGAGGAGACGGGATTCGGCCGGGTTGAGAGTAAAATTGAGAAGAATCTGTTCGCCACACGAACACTCCTGGATCGCATGGAGGGAATGAAAACATGCGGCATTATCCGGAAGAAGGAACATGATACGGTCTGGGAGATCGCGACTCCCATGGGTGTGGTCGCTGCCCTCGTCCCGTCGACCAATCCCACATCGACAGCCATGTACAAGGCCATCATAGCGGCGAAGGCCCGATGCGGCGTGGTCATGAGTCCCCACCCACGAGCAGCAAAATCGACTGCAGAAGCGCTTCGCGTGGTGGCCGAAGCCGCTTACAGGGCAGGAGCGCCTACAGGCCTCTTCGCCTGTATGACCGAAATTTCGGTACAGGGAACCAATGCCCTGCTGGAGGACCCGAAGACCGATGTCATTCTTGCGACGGGTGGTTCGGCGATGGTTCGAGCGGCCTACTCGAAAGGGAAGCCTGCGTATGGCGTCGGCTCGGGAAACGTTCCTGTCTACGTAGACCGTTCGGCAGACCTCGAGAAAGCGGCCAAGGACATCGTTCATGGGGCTTCCTTTGACTTTGGAACCCTCTGCTCGACCGAGCGGAGTATCGTCTCGGATCTGCCCGTCAAGGCAAAGCTGTTGGAGCATCTGCGCCAGGCCGGTGGATATCTGCTTGACGAGAAGCAAAAAAATCAGCTCCGGGCCTTCATCTGGAAAGACGGACGCCTCAACGTCGAACAGGTAGGTAAGAGTCCTGCATTTATTGCCGAAAAGGCAGGGTTTTCAGTTCCTCCGAAGACCCGGGCCCTGATCGCCGAGGTAGATACGGTGGGTCCCGACGAGCCCCTGTCCGCAGAGACACTTTCCCCCATTCTTTCTCTGTATACGACAGATGGATGGGAGTCCGGTTGTTCACGATGCAAGGAAATTCTTGATTTCGGAGGAATCGGCCATACCCTCGGACTGCACTGTGGAAACGACCGGGTAATTGAGGCCTTCGCACTCGAAAAGCCAGCGATGCGGATCGTGGTCAATACCGTCTGTGCTCTCGGGTCCGTAGGCTTCTCGACGAGACTCTTTCCGGCAATGACGCTCGGTCCCGGAACGATAGGAGGTTCAATAACCAGCGACAATATCTCCCCTCTCCATCTGGTGAACATCAAACGCCTGGCTTTCGAGACAAACCCCGTAAATCCATCGAAGACTGCACCCCGTATAAAGCCTGCAAACGGCTCTCATCTACCGGAGAAAAAGGGAACTCGCCCCTGGATGGCAGAAATAGACGAACGACTCAGGAAGCGTGCAGGCAATCCTCCTGTCAGGCGCGGGACCGGGAAGGGCGGAGATGGCGAGAGTGGCCCGACCACGGGAAATCTCCCTACCCCTGCAGACGCTTCTTCGGAGGATACGGTGCCCGGTACGCCAGCCGATTCGTCACGAACTGCACCTGAAATGACCCCTCGGGTGGCGTCGGTCACGGAAAAATCCATGTCCGGTCTCTCAGACACACAGATAGCCGATATCGTCGAACGGTTCAGAAAGTAGGCCCGAGGCGACCGTTATACTGATCGCGTACAGATGTGGGAGCAAATAATTGTCGCAGCCGGGCCACGCAGTACCAGATAACATGGTATCTTCGCGGACTTGAAATTGACTCCGAACCCCCTGAGACGGTATATTTTCCGGTCTTACCGGTTCAGTGTCCCGTAGACGGGAGTTGAATCCCACCAGAGCATATTCCCGGAATTTCAAATCCTCCTCCAGTTCATGGCTGATACAAGCAGCTTTCGCAATGGTTTTTCGATGATATGGAACGGCGATGTCTGGTCCATCGTTGAGTTTATGCACGTCAAACCTGGCAAAGGAGGCGCGTTTGTTCGCACGAAACTGAAGAATATTCGATCCGGACGAATCGTCGATAATACCTTCCGGGCGGGTGAGAAAGTAGAAGAAGCGCGTGTTGAGCGGCGTAAGTACCAGTATCTGTACGAAGATGATCTGGGCCTTCATTTTATGAATACAGAGACCTACGATCAGATATCCATGCCGATCGCGTCGATTCCGGGTCGACAGTATATCAAGGAGGGGGGAATGATAGATATCATTTTCCACGCCGAAACCGAGGAAGCCCTCACGACAGAAATTCCTCTGAGTGTCGAACTGCTTGTCACGGAGGCAGAGCCGGGAGTAAAGGGGGACTCTGCTACCGGAGCAACCAAGCCTGCCAAGCTGGAAAGCGGAGCCGTAGTCAATGTCCCGTTATTCGTCAATGAGGGCGATACGATTCGGGTCAACACCGAGAAAGGTGAGTACATCACCAGGGTGAGCGCCTGAAGAACGGGTTGTACTCGATTCTTAATCGTGCAGTAAGCACCCACAAACAGAGAGCATCATGGATCTTGATCGAATTCGAGAAATCATCGACTTGATTGCGGAAAGCGGCGTATCAGAGATAGAAGTAGAGGAAGAAGGACTCCGGATCGTCGTTCGAAAGCATCAGCAGATGACAGGTCCCGGGCCGGTCGAGGTTCAACACATCCAGGCTGCTCCTCCTCCACCCCCGTCCGACCAGCCGGAAATTGAAGTGGTAGCCGGGACCGAGGTCCGTGCCCCCATTGTAGGAACGTTTTTTCGGGCTCCATCTCCGGATGCCGATGCGTTCGTGAACGTGGGAGACCACGTCAAACCTGGTGACGTTCTATGCATCATCGAGGCCATGAAACTGATGAATGAAATTGAGTGTGAAGTCGACGGTATGGTGAAAGAAATTCTGATTGAGAACGCCAGTCCCATAGAGTACGATCAACCCCTCTTCATAATCGGATAGTCTGTTCTCCGTTGTTCACTACCTACTCGAAAACGGCGGAGTCCGTCTCATCCCACCCGCGTGATTAAAAAGATTCTCATCGCCAACAGGGGGGAAATTGCCCTCCGCATCATGCGATCCTGCCACGAGATGGGGCTGGAGACGGTTGCTGTGTATTCCACAGCAGATCGCGATTCTCTACATGTACGTTTTTCTGACGAGGCCGTCTGTATCGGGCCACCAGCCAGCCGCGACAGTTACCTGAAACCGGACCGGATTATCGCTGCTGCAGAAGTCACGGGAGCCGATGCAATACATCCCGGGTATGGTTTTCTGGCAGAAAATGCTGATTTCAGTGCTATATGTCAGGATCATGATCTGAAATTCATTGGTCCCCCACCGGAGACGATCCGATTGATGGGTGATAAGAGCCTCGCGAAGGACACCATGCGCACAGCCGGGGTTCCGGTCGTGCCGGGCTCTGATGGCATTGTGACCACGTCTTCCGAAGGAAAGCGGGTCGCAGCAGAAATTGGCTATCCGGTGATGATAAAGGCGAGCGCCGGAGGCGGTGGTCGTGGGATGAGAATCGCCTGGTCAGAAGACGAATTTGATCACGCGATGGAGGCTGCCAGTACCGAGGCAGAAGCTGGATTTGGAGATGGGAGCGTGTATATCGAGCGATTTGTTACCGGACCCAGGCACATAGAAATTCAGCTTCTTGGGGATGGCAAGGGAAACGTCCTTTCATTCGGTGAGCGCGAATGTTCAATCCAGCGCCGGCACCAAAAACTGCTGGAAGAGTCTCCCTCTCCCGTGGTGGATCAGGAACTTCGAAACAGGCTCGCAGAGGCAGCCATGACCGGCGCGCGAGCCGTCAACTATGAAGGAGCGGGCACCGTGGAGTTTCTACTCGATGACCGGGGGAATTTCTATTTCATGGAAATGAATACCCGTATTCAGGTTGAGCATCCGGTGACGGAAGAAGTCACCGATTCAGACCTGATCGAGTATCAGATTCGAGTCGCTATGGGCGAATCGGTTCGGGAACGGGATATCCCCATTGACGGCCATGCCATCGAGTGCCGGATCAACGCCGAAGATCCGTTCCGTAATTTTGCACCGTCACCGGGCACAATTACTGCATTCCATCCAAGTGGAGGACATGGCGTCCGTGTAGACACGCACGTGTATTCCGGGTACAACGTACCGCCCCATTACGATTCGATGATCGCGAAGCTCATTGTGAAGGGGAGAACGCGCGGTCTGGCTATTCGCAAAATGCTCCGAGCGCTTGATGAATTTGTGATCGAAGGGATTCGAACCACCATCCCGTTCCATCAACAACTGCTTCAAAACGATATATTCCGATCTGGCGAGTTCGACACGTCGTTTCTGGATTCCTTTCAGATGACAGAGCCGAGCGCCTGAACCTTAATTCTGATTCAACAATGAATTTTCCTGACGACTTACATTACACGGATGACCACGAGTGGCTGCGCGTCGAGGACGACGGGACGGCAACGATAGGTATTACGGACTTTGCACAGTCTGAACTCGGCGACATCGTCTACGTAGAGATTGACACGCTGGACGCCGAAGTTGCCGCCGGTGAGGTATTTGGTACGGTTGAAGCAGTCAAAACGGTATCCGAATTGTTTATGCCGGTAACCGGAACAATCACGGAATTTAATGAAGGCCTGGAGGATGCTCCTGAGCAGGTCAACGATGACCCGTATGGAAGCGGCTGGTTGATCAAGACCACGATCGGTGATCCGTCCCAGGTCGAGGGCCTTCTGACTTCCGAGCAGTATGCCGAGCAGATAGCAGGATAGACGGGCGGCGGGTTCATGCATCAACGAATCGTTATTCTTGATTATGGTTCTCAGTACACCCAACTGATAGCCCGTCGCGTCCGGGAAACCGGTGTATACTCTGAAATTCATCCGTACTCCGTCGATCTTCAAGCGCTCACGGCGCTTCGTCCTGCCGGCCTGATCCTGTCCGGTGGACCCAGTTCTATTTATGACAACGATGCGCCACAGGTCGACCCCGGACTGCTGCGGATGGTCCGGGAAGATGGTTCACCGTTACCTGTTCTGGGTATATGTTACGGGTTGCAGGGAATTGTTCACCTCTGTGGAGGCCGCGTCGAACAGACGGATCACCGAGAATTCGGACGGGCCCACCTGAACGTAGACGACGATTCAACTCTGTTTCGGAACGTAACGGAGGGATCGACGGTCTGGATGAGTCACGGAGACAGACTAACCGCCCTCCCCGACGATTTTGACATCATCGGACATACGGACAATGCCCCCATCGCCGCCATCCGGTCAAAAGTGCTTCCTCTCTTCGGCGTACAGTTTCATCCGGAGGTTGTCCATTCCGAACCGGGCCGCCAGATCCTTGAGAATTTCTCTCACGTCATCTGCGGGTGTGCCGGCGACTGGTCTCCTGCTTCATTTATCGACGAAAAAACCGAGGAGATCCGATCTCAGGTCGGTGATGATCACGTAATTCTCGGCCTTTCCGGGGGCGTAGATTCTTCAGTTGCCGCGGTGCTTCTGCATCGGGCGATTGGAGATCAACTCACGTGTATTTTCGTCAATAATGGGCTGCTGAGAAAGAATGAATGGGAGGACGTTCAGTCCACGTTTCGGGATCATTATCATATCCGACTCCAGGCGATTGATGCGTCAGACCTCTTTCTCGACCGCCTGGGTGGTGTAACAGACCCGGAGCAGAAGCGGCGAATCATTGGCAACACATTTGTTGAGGTGTTTGACGGTGCGACGGACGGCATCGTGAACGAACTCGGCAGAAAGCCGAAATATCTTGCCCAGGGCACGCTGTATCCCGACGTAATCGAGAGCGTTTCGTTTAAAGGACCGTCGGCGACGATCAAGACGCACCACAATGTCGGCGGCCTCCCTGACGAAATGGATTTCGAGGTCCTGGAACCGTTCAGAGAATTGTTCAAGGATGAGGTCCGAACCATCGGACGTCTGTTGGAGGTACCACCGTTGATTGTCGATCGTCACCCGTTTCCCGGTCCCGGACTCGGAATACGGGTAATCGGTGACGTAACAAGGGAGAGCCTCAGACTCCTACGCGATGCCGATGCAATTTTTATCGAGGAACTGGTCTCCCACGGACTCTATGATCAGACCTGGCAGGCCTTCGCCGTTCTGCTCCCCATTCAGACGGTGGGTGTCATGGGCGATGAGCGAACGTACGAGAATGTCTGTGCGCTCCGAGCCGTAACCAGCGTTGACGGAATGACGGCCGACTGGGCGCAGCTACCACACGCGTTCCTCGCCACGGTATCGAGCAGGATCGTAAACGAAGTCAGAGGTATCAACCGCGTCGTATACGATATCAGTTCAAAACCGCCGGCTACCATAGAGTGGGAGTGAGCACCGATCTCCAGGAATCATGACAACTGTCCCCAACGATATTCGCTCCTGGTCCATGCGTACGAGTCGCATGGTTTCCGGTCTGTTCCGGTTGAAATCATGGGGGCTGTTTCTGGTATTACTGTTGATCGCCTGCCCTGCCCTCTCCAGGCAGATAGATCCGCGCGTCCCCCGTATCGCGCAGGCAGACTCGGCGTTCTCCCGGGGACTCGTACTTTTTGATAGAGGATCGTACGAGGCGGCCCGTGGTCAATTTGAACAAATTTCGCGTGTTTTCCCGCTCAATCGAAGCTCGACTTCGGCGCTTCTCATGCAGGGAAAATCGTCGTTCCGTCTCGGTCAATTCGATCGAGCCATCAGTGAACTGACGGCGCTTCTCGAGCGTTATCCATCCAGTGGGTATGTCGCCGCTGCTCGCCGGACAATTTCCTTTTCCGAGTCTGCCCGTAGGTCCATCCGGGATACTCCCGTCTCGATAGGAATCGTTTTGTCTCTGGATCCTGATGAAGTGGTCCAGACGCAGCAGTTATTCAACGGTATTCATCTTGCTGTAAATGACTACAACGCATCTATTCCTGCAGTCGGGCAGCTACCCCGCATCAGGATGGTCTTTCGGCAGATCGAAAGAGATCCGCTCCAGATTCGAGCCGCCTTGCAGAGCCTGGCCGATGAAGACGTGGCATTTGTCGTCGGCGGCTTGTTCAGTGATCAGGCCAGACTCGTTGCCACTGAAGCCGAGCGTCAGCATATCGTCTATGTCGCACCGCTGGCGACAGATAAGCGCGTGAGTGAAGGAAATGCATTCGTTTTTCAGGCCAATCCGACAATCAGCATGCGGGGGAAACTCATGGCCCGTTTCGCGGTGAATGGCCTCCTGCTGAAAACATTTGGAGTCATCGCGCGGGAAGACGACCAGCAGATCGGCGTTCGTATGGCCGACGCGTTCGTGGAGGAGGTTTCCCGACTCGGGGCAGAAATTAATTATATCTCACTGCTACCTGACGAAGGGTCGTGGTATCGAATCAGAGACTCTCTCTCGGCCGATACCTTGCAGTACATAGAAGCCATGTACACGCCGATAAGCGCAAACGACCCTGATGCAATTGCCGGAACCGTACTGAATGCGTTTGACAGACTTGGAAACAGAAATGTACGGGTTCTGGGTAATTCTGCATGGCATAACCTACCGATGCGAGGCCTGGCCTCCCGGTTCCTCACCACCTATACCAATGATTTCGTCCAGGACTCGACCAGAGCGGGCGTCATCAGATTTCGACAGGATTATGCGTCGCTTTCTGGAGAGAATCCGGGGCGACTCGCCTATTCCGGGTACGATCTGACCCGGTTTCTGATCGATGCGCGCCTCGATGACCCTGTACGGGGATTTTCAGAGGTTCTCCATCGAACAGCTCCGTATGATGGCCTGGCCTCCAGATTCGATTTTTCTGGAGGAAACGTCAACCGGGCTCTTTTCTATCATCGGTACCGTGACGGTGCCGTAACACTCATCCGGTAGCAGTGACGGAACAGCACCACCCTGGTATCGTTTACGGCGCCTGAACCGGGTAACTAACAGGCCCGGTTTTTTTATGCACGAATACCGCCCGCTCATTCGTTCTAACGAGATCGAACACCATCTGTCCCGTGCTGAAAGTCGCACGACGTTTATCATGTCCGCAACGCGCTCCCGAATTCAATTCGCCACCATTCTGTCCCTGCTCGTTTCCACGCTGCTTCTGTCAGCCTGTGGGTCCTCTTCCCGTCTCGCATACGACACGCCGGAGGAAGCGTGGACAAAAGGGAAAGAATATTATGAACAGAAAAAATACTCCCGGGCTATCGAATATCTCCAGGGTGTATTCGATTTCGGCAGAACCCATCAGTGGGCGGCCAACGCGCAACTGTTCCTCGCCAGAAGCTACCGTGCAAATAAAGAGTATTTGTTGGCGGCCAATGAGTTTACGCGGTTTTCCCAGATTTACCGGAGTGACCCGCGGGTCCCCGATGCCGAATACGAACTCGCACTGACGTATTTCGATCGGAGTCCGGCATTTGACCTGGACCAGTCGGATACGGAGCACGCCATTAACCAGTTCAGACTATTCATCAATCGATATCCGGACAGCGAGTTGGTCCTCGAGGCGCAGAGCCGCATCCGGGAATTGAGGGAAAAACTCGCCCACAAAGCATTCTCTGTCGCCAGACTCTATGAGCGTCGCGAGCTTTTTCAGGCTGCGGCCGTTTCATATGAGGCGGTTTTTGACACCTACTATGATTCTCCATGGGCAGATGATGCCCTCGTTGGAGCCATGAAAATGTACCTGGCCTTCGCCAGGCAGAGTATTTTTTCCAAACAGGAAGAACGGCTCAAGGCCGCCGTGACCAACTATGATCGATTGATCCAGATTTTCCCGGACAGTCCAGAAGTGAAAAATGGCGAGCTTATTTATGAGGAAGTCCAGAGAATGCTGAAAAACATTCAGACGCTGCCGTGATATGAAGCGGGTGAGCATATTCGGCGGCTCGTTCAATCCGCCGCATCTGGCCCACGCCAGGATTGCTGAGTCCGCTGCCGTCCAGTTTCAGCTAGACGAAGTGTGTTGGATTCCGGCCGGGAAACCACCACACAAGACGATTACCGGAATATCGACCTCGGACCGAATGGCCATGACACGCCTCGCGACCGGGAAAAGTGACCTGTTCTCCTCCAGTTCAATAGAGGTCGAAAGAGACGGCCCCTCGTTCACAGTCGATACGTTGCGTGCGCTGGCTGAACAGTTGCCAGATACCCAGCTCTTCCTGCTCATCGGGCAGGATAGCCTGGCCGATTTTTCTGCGTGGCGACAACCGGCCCAGATACTACAACTAGCCAGACTGATCGTATATCCTCGTTTTGCGGACCCATCAGAGGCCACGATACTCGGTGACATTCAGATGGACGCTGGTATACCGGGCGAACGATCGTGGTCGGCGCTCAGGGGTGAGTTACTGCCCATTTCCAGCTCGGATATCAGGAGACGGGTACGGCATCACGAGTCGATTGCACATCTGGTTGAACCGGAGGTTTACTCGTATATCGAATCGCACGGATTGTATCTTCCTCGGTAGGGTACCATCCCAAATCTGATATGCCCCGGACGGTCTTATACGACAAAGTTTGTCAACTCCTTTTCCCGAGACTGGGTTCGAACATGAATCCGGTCATTACTGCTGAAGAGGATGCGGACAGGATCGAATCACTCCTCGAACGATGTCCGATCGGTGGCCTTGTTCTGTTCAATGGAAGCCGCTATCGTACGCCACAAACACTGGCCCGCCTTCAGGCGGCAAGTCCGTATCCACTGCTCATCGCTACCGACATGGAGCGTGGTCTCGGCCAGCAATTGACCGGTGCAACGGTTTTCCCACACGCGCTCGCCTTCGATACGCTCGGAGACGAAGCCGACGAAATGATCGCCGTCTGTGCCCGGGCAGCAGCTAGAGAAGCCATCGCTGCAGGGGTTCACATCACGTTTTCTCCGGTCGCCGATGTCCACTCGAATCCGGCCAATCCAATCATCTCGACGCGGGCATTCGGGCGCACTTCGACCGACGTGTCCGAGCGAATTGCGGCCTACATAGAAGGATGCCATGCCGAAGGGCTCCTCACGACCGCCAAACATTTTCCGGGTCACGGCGATACCGATTGCGATTCACATGAGACGATTCCCGTTGTCGAACGAAAACGCGAAGGATTGGACAAGATCGAACTTCCGCCGTTTCGACGAGCCATAGAAGAGGGGGTCGATCTGATCATGACGGCTCACGTATCGTATCCCGCACTCGATGAAAGCGGGCGCATTGCTACCGAATCGTCGGCCATCCTGATCGACCTGCTCAGGGATGAATTCGGGTTCAAAGGGGCGGTCATCTCGGACAGTCTGCTCATGACCGGTGCAGACTCATCGCGATATAGTGAGGGAGAACGAGCGGCAAATCTGATTAATGCAGGCATTGACATCCTGCTCGATATTTCCGATCCGGAGTTGGTGGCCGATTACCTCGTCACATCGATTCGGGGCGGTGGGATATCAGAAAATCGTATTGACGAGGCTTTTAACCGGGTCTGCGCTTTGAAAAGAACCCTCAGCACCCGTTTCGGGTCGAGTTTCTTTTTGGATCCGTCTGACGCCATGCCGCTGAGCGTCGTCGGATGCGACGAGCATCGGGCTACGGCGCGCGAAGTGGCCTCGCGATCTATACGCGTTGTATCGGGTTCCCTCGACGGAGTTCGTCTGACCACACAGGGGATCGCTTCAAACGGATTCCTCGTGTTGTACGTACGGCCACACACGACCTATAATGACCCAACGGCCAGTTCGTTTGAATTGGCGGTTCAACGAACGTTTTCATCCGTTCGGTTCGAGGAGATCGGGCCGGATACACCGCAGGGTGTTCTGGATGGTTTGTTGGAGATTGCCCGATCGTTCGAAGGTGTTCTGGTAGCCGCTGCCGTGAAGCCGGCCGCATGGCATCGATTCGGTCTGTTACCCGAACAGAAAGCATTCATCCGGTCACTGACACAAGCCTGTCCGGTGATTGTTGGCGCGCTGGGATGCGAGGAAATGCTCCTTGATTTTCCTGATACAGCACTCGGATTCTGTACGTATAGTGACGTGGAGGATTCCCAGCGCGCCCTCCTGGATCGAATACAATCACTCGTTCGAACACCGGGACCCTTCCCGTCCATGACTTTCAGATGATATGATTCGTCCACTCGTACTCGCCTGCTTCGTCCTTTTGTTGAATCAGGGCTGCCAACCCGCGGAAAAATCCATGGACCGTTCGAAGTCGATCAACGATGCGATAGACCCACTTCTGGCGGACTACCCCGACGCAACGGTAGCCGTTTTTATCGATGATCCGGCGACGAACACGCAGGTATCTGTCAATGGGGATCGTCTCTTTCATGCTGCCAGCACGATGAAGATTCCCGTTCTGATCGAGCTGTACAGACGGGTAAAGAGTGGTGATGTCTCCCTGGAGGATTCCGTACGGGTCGAAAACCGGTTTCGATCTATCGTCGACGGGTCACCATTCTCTATCGCAGACGACTCGGATGACGAAATTTATCATCGTCTTGGTCAGCAAATGTCCTTCAGGGACCTGGCGTATCAGATGATTACGGTATCGTCAAACCTGGCTACCAATATTCTCATTGAAAGGCTGAATGCCGATTCGGTACAGGCCACAAGCGAGCGGCTGGGAACAGAGAACATGCAAACATTGCGCGGCGTCGAGGACCTCAAGGCGTATGACCTGGGTCGGAATAACCGCGCCACGGCACGGGATCTGGGTACGCTCCTGACCGCTCTTCGAGACGGTAAAGCCGTGACCGAAACGGCAGATTCGGCGATGATCGATATGCTTCTTGATCAGCACTTCAACGACATGATTCCGGCCGGACTCCCTCCTGACGTTCGCGTTGCCCACAAGACCGGTTCCATCACCAGGATACATCACGATGCAGCGATCATCTATCCCCCCGACTCACCGGCGTATGTTCTGGTCGTGATGACCGAGGGAATCGAAGAAGACTCCGTATCATCGGTACTCGGATCGCTCCTCTCTGAGCGTGTACTCGGCGTACTCCGGGGCACCCCGATTTCCGCCGAATCAAAATGATTGAACCGAAATAGGTATCTTGACCGGTGTCCTAGTCAATAATTGAGAACGCATAGTCGTGCTTCGTCGTCTTCTATCCAGGTTGTCCAATCGCAAATCGACGACATCTGAAGGTCGCGTAGATCGAGTCGTCCTGGAGCGACTTACGGGTCATTCCATCAGGAACCTTGCGATCTACGAGCGTGCACTCACCCATCGGTCGCTTCTTCGGTCTGAAAAAGACGCACTCCTTCGATCAAACGAGCGACTGGAGTTTCTCGGCGATGCCATCCTGGGTATGTTCGTGGCCGAGCATCTTTTCCACACGTTTCCCGATCGCGACGAAGGATATCTGACACGGCTACGAGCCAAGCTGGTCAGCGGGAAGGCGCTGGCAAAGCGCGCGACGAACATCGGACTCGGAGCGTTCATCCTAACCGGACCGGGGACACTCGACGCGAACGGACACCTTACAGGTAGTATTCTGGCAGATGCGTTTGAGGCAGTAATAGGCGCCATTTATATAGATCTGGGTGGAGAAGCAGCGAGGGAATTTGTCCATCGAACCGTGATCGATGGAGTTGATCTCGAACACCTGGCAGAGACCAAAGACAACTACAAGAGTCTGTTTCTGGAATATGCCCAGGCCAATAAATGGCCACAACCCACGTACCGGGTCACCAGTGAAGAAGGCCCGAGCCACCGAAAGGTATTCGAGGTCGAGGTGATGCTCGATGGAAAGTGTCTTGGATCCGGTTCGGCTAAAAGCAAGAAAACGGCCGAGCAGCGTGCCGCAAGACACGCCCTGGACGTCTTGCGGTCTGAGAATGGATCAGATCCCGTGTGAAGACATCGCAGAAATGGACGCGACCTCGTGAATCTGCCGAGTATTCTTTTCGATCCTGAAAGCACATTCAACACCGTCGACGTAAGTTCGCGGCCGACGGGACTCACGCCGCTACCGTTCCGACTTCAGTTCGATCTAATTGTATGCGCCTATCGCGCGCCGAATCAGTACTGACATGGCCATTTCACTTTCGCCGACCGACCGTTTCAAGGACAGACACACGGGGTCTTCTCCGGCACAGGTTGCCGACATGCTCGAGACACTCGGCATAGAGTCTCTCGATCGGTTGATCGAGCAGACCATTCCGGCGTCCATTCGGATGGAGGGCGATCTGCGTCTACCCGAACCTCTGACCGAGAGTGAGCTTCTCGAGCAACTCGCCACACTTGCGTCGAAGAACATGCGCTTCCGATCCTATATCGGAATGGGGTACTCCGGGACGATTACGCCTCCGGCCATTCAACGGGGCATACTCGAAAATCCGTCCTGGTATACCCAGTACACACCGTATCAGGCAGAGATTTCCCAGGGGAGACTGGAAGCTCTCCTGAACTTTCAGACCGTCATTCTGGATCTGACCGGAATGGATATCGCCAATGCCTCTCTGCTGGATGAGGGAACGGCCGCCGCAGAAGCCATGATGATGATTCGTCGCATGGACCGAAAGGGAGGTCGAACAAGATTTCTGATTTCTGACGCGTGCCACCCCCAGACCATTGCGGTCGTCGCAGCCCGGGCCCGGCCCATCGGAATCGACGTCGAAGTAGGTCCGGTGGATGGGTTTTCGTTCGATACGACCGTCATTGGTGCCCTCGTTCAGTATCCGGACACGCACGGTGAAATCTGTGATTATGCACCGCTGTGTGCATCGGCCCATGAGCAAGGATCGTTCATCGTCGTCGCAGCCGATCTCCTGAGCCTGACCCTTCTGACTGAGCCGGCCACGTTTGGGGCTGATGTCGTCGTCGGAAGTACCCAACGATTCGGTGTGCCCATGGGATTCGGAGGTCCCCACGCCGCCTTCTTCGCCGTAAAAGAGCGGTTCAAGCGGCAGACTCCGGGAAGAATTATAGGTATCTCGACGGACGCTGACGGAAAACCGGCGCTTCGGATGGCCCTGCAGACACGAGAGCAGCATATTCGTAGAGACCGAGCGACCTCCAACATCTGTACGTCCCAGGTGCTTCTCGCCGTGATGGCGAGTATGTATGCCGTCTACCATGGTCCGGGAGGGCTCCGGGCGATTGCGCGTCGTATTCATGATGCCACACGGGTTCTTGCCGCAGGCCTGAGGCGGTATGGGTATAGCTTGCGTTCCGACCGTTTTTTCGACACGCTCGTCGTCGATGTGTCGAGCCAGACGCAGTCGATCCTCCGGGAGCGGGCGCTCACGAGTGAGATCAACCTCAGATATTTCGAGAATGGCAGTATCGGCATCTCTCTGGATGAAACGGTCACGGTCGATGATCTTCGGGATCTGCTCTCCATTTTCAACATCGATAGCGCCCGTTCCGACGATCCTCGTGTCGATATCTCCGAACTCATCGACTCCCCGGAAAAGGAAGCCGAACTGGCCCTGCCGAGAACCACCGCATTCATGGAGCATGAGGTATTCCGTCTGTACCACTCGGAGACTGAACTGACGCGGTATATGTATCGCCTGTCATCGAGAGACCTCTCGCTTACGGCCAGCATGATTCCACTCGGTTCTTGTACCATGAAGCTCAACGCTGTAGCGGAACTCGCGCCGATAAGCTGGGCTGGATTCAACAGCATACACCCTTTTGTACCCGAGAATCAGGTAAAAGGCTATCGTGAATTGACTACCCAGCTTGAATCCTGGCTCGCCGAGATTACCGGATTTTCGCGTACATCACTCCAGCCGAACAGCGGCGCTTCGGGCGAATACACCGGGCTGTTGACCATCCGGGCCTTCCAGGCGAACAGCGGCCAGGGCAAACGAGATATCTGTCTGATTCCTTCATCAGCCCACGGAACGAACCCGGCATCGGCCATCATGGCCGGATTGAAAGTGATCGTTGTCGCATGCGATGATGCCGGAAACATCGATGTCGAAGACCTGCGCCGACTGGCCGGCGAACACGCCGATAATCTGGCCGCGTTCATGGTCACGTATCCATCGACTCATGGCGTCTTCGAGGAATCGATCAAAGAGATCTGTTCGATTGTGCACGAACACGGGGGACAGGTCTACATGGACGGTGCGAACATGAATGCCCAGGTCGGATATTGCCGTCCCGGAGATATCGGTGCCGATGTCTGCCACCTGAATCTGCACAAGACATTCGCCATTCCTCACGGTGGGGGCGGGCCGGGAGTCGGGCCGATCTGCGTCGCCAGCCATCTGGCTCCGTATCTTCCGTCACATCCCGTCATGCCGGCTGATCAGGAGACGACGGCTATCGGTCCGGTCGCTGCGGCTCCGTTCGGAAGCGCGAGTATTTTGCCAATTTCATGGGCCTACATCGCCCTGCTCGCAACGGAAGGACTCAAGAGATCGACGCAAATGGCGATTCTCAACGCCAACTATATGGCCCACCGACTCGCTCCGTATTTCGACATCCTCTATACCGGATCGAACGGCCGCGTCGCACACGAATTCATTCTGGATCTGAGGCACGTTCGACACGACACAAAGCTCACGGAAGTTGATGTGGCCAAACGACTTATGGATTATGGAATTCATGCTCCCACGATGTCCTGGCCGGTGGTCGGAACCATGATGGTCGAACCCACCGAGAGTGAATCGCAGCCCGAACTGGACCGCTTCTGTGATGCCATGATTTCCATTCATGCGGAATTGAAGCGGGTCCTGTGCGGTCAGGTTAGTTCCGAAGACAGCATTCTCGCCAATGCCCCGCATACGGCCGAAATGACAAGCGCCAATGCGTGGACCCAGGTCTACTCCCGGGAAGAGGCAGCATACCCGTCCACAGCTTCCCGCCGATTCAAGTTCTGGCCGAGCGTCAGGCGTATCAACGATGCGGCCGGAGACCGGAACCTGATCTGCTCGTGTCAGAGCGTCGAGGCGTACGCAGAACCGAGTTGAGGCATACGCGGAAGAGATTGAATCTCAGAAACCCGCGCCAGGCCGAAACCCGAACAACTCAGAAACCGGCGCCAGGCCGAAACCAGCGATTCTCAACCTCAACCCAACCGGGCTCAGGACAGGTTATACAGTTTCCCGCTCAACGGTCGCCCCAGAAATTTGGATACACTTCGGGAACAGGCCGATACCCCGGGAATGGAAATTCCGGAATCGATACCCAACTGATCGAGTAGCCAGACGGTGTCTTCTGTGGCAATGTTACCCGTCGCTCCGGGAATGAACGGGCATCCTCCCAGGCCACCCATCGACGTGTCGAAACGCGTGACGCCCATTTCGAGGGCAGCGGTCACATTGGCCAGTCCGAGGCCACGGGTGTCATGAAGATGAAGAACCAGATCTAGATCCCCGGTAATTGTACGCACGGCCTCTATAGTGCGTCGTATGGATTCCGGGTTTGCCAGTCCGGTAGAATCCGCCAGGGAAAGAGACTCGAGCCCTGCTTCGGCGAATACCCCGGCCATCATCAAAATGTCTTCGAGGGGCGTGTCGCCCGGCTTTGAGTAGCCGAAAACGGTCTGAAATCCCAACTGAATGTTCAGTCCTTCACGATGCCCGAGGTCTATCATCCTGTGAGCGGCATCGATTCCCTCTCTGACGGACATATTGGTATTATCCATACCATGTCTCTCGTTCGTGGCAATCGACAGATCCACATGCGTCAGGCCCGATGCCGCGGCGCGCTCAACGCCCCTGGCGTTGAGCGCCAGACCGGAAAAACGCACCCCCGGTACCGTGCGGAATACATCCACGAGTTGCTCGGCATCAGCCATTTGAGGGACTCGTTCCGGGTGAACAAATGACGTCAACTGGATTCTGGAAATGCCAGCGCTAACCAGATCCCGGACAATTTCGATCTTGAGACTCGTGGGAATCGGTTTCTCCTCGAACTGGAAACCGTCCCTCGGACCGACTTCGCACAACTCGACGTGTCGGGGGTACTGCATAGTGTCAATTTTGATGACTCGTTCCATTTCTCGAACGTAACTTAAGAATTGCCAGGCCTTATTATCAGGATGTGTTCCCCCGGGTCGTAGGGCCGACAATCGCGATCCCTTCTCGTGTGTTTCCCGATAGATTCTAAATGAAAATGAAAAAAATAGCCATTGTTGCTGCCACCACGGTCTGCATGATCGGCACGGCACAGGCCCAGCGAGCGACCATTTCGGATACGCCTCTGAGTAACCGACAGGTGTCTTATCGGATGAATGTATCGCTCGATACGGATACCAGGACGGTGTCGGGAACGGAGCAGCTGACCTGGCGAAATCCAGACAGTAAACCGGTGACCGAACTCCAGTTTCACCTGTATCTGAATGCGTTCAAGAACAACCGGTCGACGTTTATGAAAGAGAGCGGTGGCGTTCACCGCGGATTCAAGGCGGATGACGATAATCCGTGGGGAGGAATTGATGTCCTGCGTATGCAGATCGCCGGAGATGACATCTCCCCCTCCATACCCTCCGGGGGAGGGACGGATCTGACCGATCAGATCCGATTTATTCAGCCGGATGACGGTAACGAAGACGATCAATCGGTAATCGCCGTCACGCTTCCCCGCCCCCTGGATCCGGGAGAGTCGATAACACTCGACATCGATTTTGAATCGCGACTCCCCGAAATCGTTGCCCGGACCGGCTGGAGTATCGGAGACTCGGGAGAACCGTTCTTCATGGTCGCCCAGTGGTTTCCGAAGATCGGCGTTTATGAGATTCCGGGCCAGCGATTTGTCCCTGGCGACGCAGAGCACGGCCGGTGGAACACCCATCAGTTCCATTCCAATACCGAGTTCTATGCCGACTACGGGACCTATGATGTCACGCTTGAAGTACCGGCTGACTATACGGTTGGCGCATCGGGGGTTCGAACAGGCGAGTCCGAGGCAGGTGGGACAAAAACCGTTCAGTACCGGGCCGAAGATGTACACGATTTTGCTTGGACGACCAGCCCGGATCTACTCGTTTTCGAAGATAAATGGGAGCACGTAACAATCCGTGTGCTGCTTCAGCCGGCACATGAAGCCCAGGCTCAGCGGCACATCGATGCGGCGAAAACCAGTCTGCAATACTACGCAGACTGGGTGGGAGAGTATCCGTATACCACCCTGACCGTGGTAGACGGACTCGGTGGATCGAACGGAATGGAATATCCCACCCTCATCACCGCGGGAACCACCTACAAGTTACCGACCTGGTTACGAATGCTCGAACTCGTAACCATCCACGAATTCGGACATCAATATTTCTACGGGCTGATCGGGAGCAACGAGTTCGAAGAGGCCTGGCTCGATGAAGGGATGAATTCCTATATCGAAACCCGTATTGTCGACGACAAGTACGGCCCGGGGAGTGTGATCGATTTCGCAGGACTCCAGATCAGCGATATCGGCGGCCAGCGGGTAGCCTACGCCATGGGCAATCCGACCCGAAGTGCCATGTTTACCAATGCATGGGAATACGTACCGGCGGCGGATTATTCGACCAACTCCTACATGAAACCGGCCACTGTGATGCACACGCTGGAACGGTATCTGGGCTGGGAAACGATGCAGGAATTCCTTCATGCATACTACAATAAATGGCGATTCAGGCATCCGACTTCGTACGATCTCCAACAGGTCGCGGAGGACGTCTCCGGGCAAGACCTGGATTGGTTTTTCGATCAGTTCATCTTCGGGAAGCGAGCGGTCGACTACGCGGTCTCGAGTCTGTCCAACCGACGGCTACTCTCGGAGAAAGATAGCCTGGCAGCAGTATCGGACTCGGATACGTCGGGAGATTCGTTATCAGCATCGAATGACCTCGAAGAAGACCACACCGCCGAAGACCGGATGTACCATTCCAGTGTCTGGATAGAACGCAAAGAAGAGGGTGTTTTCCCCCAGGAACTCAGGGTGACTTTCGATGACGGATCGACACAGGATCGATCCTGGGACGGAGCCGAAAAATGGATCGAGTTCACGTTCAAGAACTCCTCGAGAGTCGTACAGGCGGAGGTCGACCCTGACAATAAAATTCTTCTCGATGTCAACCGACTCAACAATCGAAAAGTGCTCGCTTCCCGGGCGGATACCGGACTGGCTCGTCACGTCCAGCTTCGGTTGATCACATTCTTGCAACAGGCCTTCGTCCTGATATCTGGTCTGCTCTGATTCTTTTTTACACCCACTTTTACCGTTATTGATATGTCACAGCGTTTTATACAGTACGGCGTGAATACTGCGCGGTCCCGTCCGGGGCTCGCGGGACTGCTGTACGGGCTGAATCTGATTGTCGGTCTTGTCCTGACGATCCCCATCTATATCGTTCTCAGCAGTGTCACCGCCGAAAGCGGCTTTGCCCCCGATCTGAGCAATCAGTTCGACATCATGTTGTGGACGAATATCATGCAGGATGCCGGGCCCGTGTTTCAGGCCCTGGTTGCACAATTGATCTGGATCACTCCCGTGTTTCTGGTTTGGAAGATCGCATCGTCCGTAGGCATCCTGCACACGCTGGGAACGGATGGTAGCCGATCATTCTGGCAAGGCGTCGGAGAGTATACGCCACGGGGCCTCCTCGTCGGTCTGCTTTTTCTCGTTCCTCTCGTCGTGTTTCTGGTCGGTTTTGCGATCGTTGCCGGAGTCTTGTCGTGGGCTTTTCCGGGAGAAGTCGCCTCCTTCTGGATTCGTCTCACCGTCCTCCCCATCTTCCTGATTCTGGGCATCGCGTTGCTGGACCAGATGCATGACTACGCCCGGATGGCACTCGTCATCGGACATCGTCCCGTGGTGGAATCATTTCTGTCCGGACTGAAATTCCCTTTCCAATTTGGGCTGTCAAGTACCATCTATATCATCTGGTTTGTCGTAGGCGCGAGTATTCTGATCCTGCCCACACTGATAGCTCAGTGGATGGGAGGTCTGTGGGTCGTTTTTCTGATCCAACAGGTCGTGTTGTTTGTCCGCGCCGGAGTCTCCGTGGGGTGGTTCGCCAGTGAACATGCCCTGTATGAAGCAGCCATAGCGCCCCCTGCAATCGCGGAAAATACGTATGCGGCATCTCCGGCGAGCACTGTGGAGACGTCTCCGGGGAGCACTCCGGCGACGCCTCCGGGGAGCACCAACGATACGTCCAGCGGGAGCGACGACGAAACAGCCTGAATCGGCACCGAGACATTCAGCAGAAACGAACGAGCGCGCCGGGAGCTGTGTAGCACCCGGCGCGCTCTGTCGAAGATGCGACGCTGATTCACCCACCAAGATTTAAGCGTCGCAAAGCTGGAGGAGGTAGCTTTTCTTCAGACAATCAATGTGTTGACCCGCGCATATCGGTGAGAATATCTCTGGCCTCTTCAGGCTGCGGAACGTTCAGCTTGTCTCTCCCATCGACGATCATGTCATTCATAAACCGGGCGAACGCAATCCGCTCGTTCTGACTGATTCCGATGGCATCGAATGTTTTCATGATTTTATTGAACGCCCTGTCGGTGATCTGTCCGTTCACGTATCGAGCAAAAAGCGTCGAAAATGAACTGGCGGCCGGAGCCGGGAAAGTAGCCTGCATAATTTTTTGACCCTCCAGACGGTGACTGTATCACCGCACTGTTGCAACGTGTCTGATTACTCCCGGATCAAATACCGGGCCCTTTTCCTACAGACACATACAAACAGCTTGCCATAACCTCTCGTGGGAAAAATATTTGACGACGGGGAGTATTGTATTCTGATTCGTCACAGGGTCTAAAACGGGCTCTTACGCGCGATTTAATCGTCGCAAATACAACCATAACTCATTGATAATAAATCACTTACGATTACCATGAATGATATCCACGTATTTTCCTGCAAACACGGACGAGTGGTTAGGTGATGGTGACGCCAGAGAAAAGGCATATTTTTCCCAATCCGTTCCGAGATCTTCCTCTGAACAGGGCTGATTCCTGGCGGATTTAGTGGACAACTGTCCGAAAAATGCTACGCAGACCGATCGGGAGCAAGGTTGAACCAGGAGGAAACGTCGATGTCAGGACCCGTATCTACGTTTACGCTGCAAGCGGCTGCAGTCTCGCCGCTGTTAAGAGAATCGGCCGCGCCGTCTCCGCTCCCTTTCGAGAGACACGAAAACTCATTCGTATGGTGGTTGTACCGATACCCATCACTGAACGCATCGATATTCAAAACCATCTCTTCGAGGGAGTCCAAGAGATAGTCAACCTCGTCGTCGGTCATCGTCGGATGTAAAGACAGGCGAACCCATCCCGGCTTTGCCGAGAGATCGCCATGATCGATCTGATCGGTTATCGACTGCGAGGACCTCGGATCAACATGAAGTAGATAATGACCATAGGTTCCGGCGCAGGAACACCCTCCCCTGACCTGAATACCGTACACGTCATTAAGCACTTTTACGATCAGGTTATAGTGGACATTCTCCACATAAAAAGACAACACCCCGAGTCGATCCTCGATGTGGTCGGCGAGAATATGCAGACCGGGTATCTCGCGCATGCGCGGAAATACGCGCCGGAGTAATTCTTCCTCTCGCTGCATCATGTTGTCGACGCCCATCTCTTCCTTCAGTCGGATGGCCATTGCTGCTCTGATGGTCTGAAGGAAGCCAGGAGTCCCACCGTCTTCGCGGTCTTCGAGGTTGGATACGAACCGGTGTTCTCCCCACGGATTCGTCCAGTCTACCGTCCCGCCTCCAGGATTGTCTGGAACACGATTGGTGTCCAGACTCGCATCGAATACCAGAATGCCGGCAGAACCCGGGCCACCGAGAAACTTGTGTGGTGAAAAAAAGATGGCGTCCAAATGGGCTTCCTTTTCCGGAGGATGCATGTCGATGGTCTCATAGGGCGCCGACGCCGCAAAATCCACGAAACATACCCCGCCATACCGGTGCATGATCTTCGCATATTCGTGATACGGTGTCCGAACCCCTGTAACATTGGAGCACGACGTGAACGATCCGATGAGTGGCCGGGAGTCGTATTTTGAGATTTCTGTCTCCAGACTTTCCAGGACGCACCGTCCCGACTGATCAGGCTTCAACCAGACGACATCGGCAATCGTCTCCAGCCACGATGTCTGATTGGAATGATGTTCCATGTGGGTAATAAACACCACTGGACGCCTGGCATCATCAATCTGGATATATTTCTGGGCACGCTCTGGAATTCGCAGACCCAGGATGCGTTGCAGTTTGTTGACCACGCCGGTCATGCCGCTACCCGCTGCGATGATTGCATCGTTTGGACCGGTGTTGACGTGGGCCTTGATGATTCGTCTGGCTTCGTGGTACGCTCTCGTCATCGACGTTCCGGTTACGCTCGACTCAGAGTGCGTATTGCCGACGAGCGGTCCGATCTCCCGATACATTCGTTCTTCTATGGGCCCATACAATCTCCCGCTGGCGATCCAGTCCGCATAGATGATCTGCTTCTCACCACTCGGAGATCGGAACGTGTGGTTCCGACCGACCGTGTGCTTGCGATACGGCTCGAAATACGCTTCCAGGGAACTCGGGACGGTGCTCATCAGCCTATGGTTATTTCTTTTCGAAGCCGGGCGACCGGAATACCGAGCTGCTCCCGATACTTGGTGACAGTACGACGCGCAATCTTGAATCCTTTCTCCGATAAAAGGGTGGCCAGTCGCTGATCCGAGAGGGGCTTCTGTTTGTCTTCCCCGGAGATGATACCGTCGATAATGGCTTTTACTTCCTTGTTGGAGACATCCTCTCCGTCGGACGTCGAGAGTCCTTCCGAGAAGTAATACTTCAACTCATACACGCCAAAATCCGTCTGGACATATTTCCCGTTAACCACGCGACTGATGGTAGAGATATCCATTCGAATCATCTCCGCTATATCCTTGAGGATCATTGGTTTGAGATGCCCCTCTCCCCTTCGGAAAAAGTCTTCCTGCCTGTTTACAATCGCCTCCATGACCTTCATCATCGTCTGTCGGCGTTGGTTGATTGAATTAATGAACCATCGGGCGGATTCGAACTTGGTTTTCAGAAAATGCTGCGTGTCGGAATCATACCCATCCGGTTTGCCTCGCTGTTTGTTCGAAACCATCGTCTCGAGCATCTGTCGGTACGAACGCGAGACTCTGAGCTGAGGAGCATTTGCCCCATTGAGACTGATGATGAATTCCCCGTCGTCATTCCGAACGGTAAAATCCGGAGTGATATAGTTCTGTGCCTCCGAAAAAACGCCCTCACCCGGCTTGGGATCGAGACGCTGGACAAGAGAATAGGCCTCCTGAAGTTCTTCCCCGTCGACCCGTAGTCGGCGCATGATTGCGTCGTAGTGCTTCATCGTGAATTCCTTGTAGGCTCGCTGAAGCATGGCTATCGCGACCTCACGACCTACTGTCTCTTCCGGCAACGACTCGAGTTGGACGAGCAGACATTCTTTCAGATCTCTCGATCCAATCCCTATTGGATCCAATCGCTGAATTCGATCGAGTACGCTCTCGACATCGTCTTCAGAGAGCAAGATCCCCTGATTGAATGCAATATCATCTATGATAGACTCGAGTGGACGGCGCAGGTAACCGTCTTCATCTATAGATCCCAAAATCTGCTCAGCGATCAGACCATCCGCTTCCGAGAGTTGAAGAAAAGCAAGCTGCTCCCGAACGCTTTCCAGGATCGACGACTGGGCACGCATCGGAATCTCCCGCCGGTCCTCATCGTCTCCGGAATCGACCTGTGCCTTATATCCGTACAGGTCATCACTGTTGTCGAGCAGGTCCTCCCACTGAAACTCATCGTCTATTTTGTCGGGTTCCTCAGCCGTCTCCACGGTGGACTCAGCCGTATCCGTGGACGCATCGGTAATCTCATCGGGCTCTTCTTCACCCTCCTCCAGCAGCGGATTGACCTCCATCTCCGCTTTGATCCGTTGTTCGAGGGCAAGCGTCGGCAGTTGCAGCAGCTTTATATACTGGATCTGCTGCGGAGACAGCTTTTGCTGAAGGGACTGACGTTGCGAAAGATTCAGCATGGGTCAGCGCGATGTTTCCTGAAAGAGCTCTTCCCGTTCACTGCAGGCTTCCCTGAAGCGTCCGTACCATTCCGTTCCGAACTTACGACTCAGCGGCCGTTCCAGATACTCGATTAGAGTCATTCCTTGACGTGTTCCGGATTTTCGTCCGGACGCACAGATGCCAATCTGCTCGTAATTTATTGCCTGAAACTCACCAAGGTCTTCCACACGCAGGGGATAGAGGTGACACGAGATCGGTTTGGGAAAGGTCACCTCGCCTCGCTCGTGAGCCTGTTGAATGGCACATTTTGCCACCGGTCCTTCGTAAACGACAAAAACGCACTCCGCCGATCCGACGCAGGTTGTGGCATACGACCCACCAGAGGCAAATTCCCAGACACCACGTTCCTCGATTACCTTTCGAGCCTCGGGCCTGAGACGATGTTCGACGACGGGCAGCACTTTTTCTAGTTCCGCGCACTCGTCGGCCTCGAGCGGTGCACCCGAATCTCCCTGTACACAGCAGGCCCCTAGACAGGCACCCAGATTGCAGGAGAAAGAAGCCCCAATCAGTTCGTCAGAAATGAGTATTTTATCTACAGCAAACATGATGCCTTATTCTAGAGTACGCCCGCATGTTTGTCAACTTGCATCTTTATAAATCCGTTTGAATGCCGCCGCGAGCGGGAACGCCGATGATAGAGCGTGATGCCTCACTGGATCCCACGACACCGCCCGGTGAAGAAGACATTGAACGGGCTCTCCGGCCCCACAGCCTGGACGAGTTCATAGGGCAGGAAAAAATCAAGGAAAACCTGTCCATCTTCATGACGGCAGCCCGGCACCGTGGGGAATGCCTGGACCACGTTTTGTTGTCGGGACCTCCGGGCCTCGGAAAAACAACGCTGGCCTACATCATCGCCTCCGAGATGGGTGCCAGCATCAAGACCACATCAGGCCCCGTCCTGGACAAACCCGCAAGCATTGCCGGACTCCTGACCAATCTGAACGAGGGTGATGTGCTTTTCATCGACGAAATACATCGCCTTTCGTCGGTCGTAGAAGAGTATCTCTACGCTGCGATGGAGGATTATCATATAGATATCCTCATCGACTCCGGACCAAATGCCCGGAGTGTCAAAATTACGCTTCCACCATTCACACTGGTAGGAGCAACGACGCGTAAGGGCCTGTTGACTGCTCCCCTCCGAGCGCGATTCGGAATCGACTTCAGGTATGATTACTACTCGGCGGCGAAACTGACCCGGATCGTCGAACGATCTGCACGCATTCTGGGAGTCGATTGCACGTCGGACGGAGCCATCGAAATGGCGCGGAGAAGCCGCGGGACTCCCCGTATAGCCAACCGTTTGCTCAGACGGACCCGTGATTTTGCCGAGGTCCAGGGCGATGGCTCGATTTCCCAGGCCATCGCAGACCATGCCCTGAATGCCCTGAACGTGGATCAGGAAGGACTCGACGAGATGGACGCCCGAATACTGGTCACCCTGATCGAAAAATTTGGTGGTGGCCCCACGGGCTTATCGAACCTCGCTGTATCCGTAGGCGAAGAAGCGGGAACGATCGAAGAAGTCTACGAACCTTATCTGATTCAAGAGGGCTACATCGAGCGAACTCCCCGTGGGCGTATCGCTACCGCGCTCGCATATAAGCATTTTAAACTCGGCCCACCCCCTGAAACTCCTGACCTGTTTGCCTCATGATTAAAACTACACAGCGCGTAACGCTTCTATTGCTGGTCGCCCTTGTCGCGGCCCTGCCGCTTCCTGTCCGTGGCCAGGCCGATCTGGCGGCGCTCCGCACACATTTTGAGGACGCGCGTCAGAGCTGGGATATTCCCGGTTTTGCCGTCGCCATCGTAAAAGACGGAGCGGTCGTATACGAAGAAGGATTCGGAGTTCTCAAGGCCGGGAAGCCGGAGAAAGTAGACGAGAACTCGCTGTTTGCCATCGCATCCAACACCAAGGCCTTCATTTCCGCCTCCCTTGCATCGCTCGTGGATGAAGGGAAAATATCCTGGGATGACCCTGTCCGGAAATACCTCCCCTACTTTACGCTCTATGACTCCTATGTGAGCGACCACGCCCGAATTCGAGACCTGTTGAGTCATCGACTGGGACTGGGCACGTTCAGTGGAGATGTCGTCTGGTACAAGAGTACCTACACGGCGGAAGAAGTGGTCCGTCGAGCACGCTTTCTCGAACCCGCATACGAATTCAGAGCCGGGTATGGATATTCCAACGTTATGTTTGTCGCAGCCGGAGAAGTGATCCGAAAAGTAACTGGTATGCCGTGGAGCGATTACGTGAAGGAGCGATTTTTCGCACCCCTCCACATGAATAGAACACAGACCACCACAGAGACGCTTCCCTCGCTCCCAAACGTCGCATCGCCACACAAGCGGATAGATGGAGAAAACACACCCATTCGCTGGGTCAACTGGGACAACATGGGCGCTGCCGGTGGGATCATTTCCAGCGTCCATGACATGGCCCGGTGGCTCAAGCTACAACTGAACCGTGGAATCAGCGGATCCGACACCCTTTTCACGCCCCGATCACAGTCGGTGATGTGGCAACCCCATAATTCATTTCGCGTCTCCGAGTCGACTCGCGATTTCTACCCCGGTCGTAATTTTTCGGGGTATGGACTTGGCTGGGGAACGGCTGAATACAGGGGGCTTTTTCTCGCAACGCATTCGGGAGGATACGATGGAATGTACAGCCGGGTGGGCCTCGTCCCGGAGAAGGGTCTGGGTATCGTCGTGCTCACCAACGGTATGCAGAGTATTGGCACGTGGTTGATGTACGACATCATCGATGCGTATCTCGGTACCCCCACCCGTGACTGGAGCGCCGAAGGACAGCGACGCGATGTCCAGGGTCGGGCCAATTTTCAGAAACGGATCGATGAGGAAAAGGCATTACGCCGCGCGGGTACATCCCCACGGTTCACTGCAGAAGATTATGTAGGGACGTATAGCGACGAATTCTACGGAGATATCCAGATTTCCTCGTCCGGTGGTGATCTTCGCATCGAATTCCCGAAGGCACCTCATCTGAGTGCCACGCTGAGACAGTGGCAATATGATACCTATGAACTACTCTGGGATGAAGTCCATGCCTGGTTCTCATTCGGGACGGTCCAGTTTACAATCGACAATCTGGGACGCGTCGATGGCCTCCGATTTGACGTCCCGAACAACGACATCTTCTTTGAAGAAATACACCCGATAAAAGTACGCTGACAGGCACAGAAGGGCGGTACCCCTCTACACCCGCCCTTCCGATCGCTCGTCCTGACCGCAACCGGGAGCCCCACACCGGAACGAGATATCCGCATAATGTGCCAAAATGGCAGTCACTGGCGATGGTTTTCGCTTTACAAGACCCACTCTGGACGGTATACTGATCCGCGGAACGTGCCGACAGAATGGGGAGAATCAGGCTGAATCGACCGGAAGAAATATCTGTACTGACGCGGTTGCTCGATACACCGGTTGATCGACATGGATCATGGGTTACGTTCCTTCAGCAGTACTCACGACTGTTGATTAAAATCATCAGGCAGTTCGAGAAGGACCATGACGCGATCATGGAGAAGTATGTGTTCGTCTGCTCGCGTTTGGTCGATGATGATTTTTCGCTACTGCGCAAATTCAAGCCCGGACCGGCTCGCTTTACCACCTGGCTCGTCGTAGTGGTCCGAAATCTGTGCATTGAGGAGCATCGAAATACGGTTGGAAGATTTCGGTACCCGGCGTTACTTAAAGGGGCTTCAGAAATGGAACGTAAGGTGTACGCCCTCCGCTTCTGGAAAGGTTATTCCAACCATGAAATCGTTGAAATGCTGACAGCAGACGGAGTGGCATCGCTCGCGTCGGTACAGGCCGCTCTCGACCGCCTCGAAACCATGGACCTCCGACCGTCCAAGACGTGGGAGAGGCATCGTCTGCAGCATGTACATCTAAAGGACGAGTTTTATTCGACAGATCGGGATGAAACGCTGGTAGCATTCGAGAATCTGGATGAAATTGAACACCTGATCTCCAGTCTGTCCGACGAAGAACGAACCGTCGTGCGATTACGGTACTGGGGAGAGCTCACGGCGCGGGACATATCGACCGTGACCGCTCTTCCGCAGCGTCGTGTCTACTCGGTTCTGACGTCGGCAATTAATCAACTGAAAAACCGGCACCGGATAGAAGCGCGTAAAACGGCCTCGTGATGACCATGTCCTATCCATAAGATGCAGTCCCTCTCTTCATATCACCATCCTGTTGATCCTCAGACGTCCGAGTCTGACTCAATCAGATCTTGCCCAGGCGAATCCCGCCCGGCCGGGCGTCACCTCTCTGAGACAGACATCGCCCGCTATGTTGACAATACGGTCGACTCACTGGATCGAACCGTGATTCACGCGCACCTGGCAGGCTGTTCAGTGTGTGCCCGAACTATCGGTGATGTGATCCGGTCGACCCGCGATCTCAGGATGATTACAGAGAACAGGGCACCCTCCGAAGGTCGAACGGAGATGGTTTCCCCGGATTCGGAGATACGAAAGAAAGTCGAGTCCCTGGTTTTGAAACCCGAACACGCTTTCGACCGGACGACCAGACGGCGACGAATGATCCGGGCGTTGAGAATCGGTATTCCGGTAGCTGCTGTAGCATTCTTCTGGATTTTTCGACTTACGGGCTCCGATCCTGTCTCCCGCTTCAGATCCTCCGACACCCCTCGTTCGATTCATCTCACCCTGCCACGCGACGGCTCCATACTGGGAGATAAAGACTGGCGATTCGAAGTCGAAGAAATCGAAGATGCCCTGGCCTACCGATTCACAATTTCGACCCTGTCGGGTGATCTCACGTACCGCGACGAACGTGCCGCTCCGGCCGTGACCGTCCCGGACTCAATCCCCCGTACACCGGGTCGGTATGCATGGACGGTCGACGTAGTGCTAAAGGACGGTCGCGTGCTGAAATCCGACATGGGCACATTTGTTGCCAATCGATGACCAGGTACATTCCGGTCTTCCTCCTGCTCATACTCGGATCCTGTCGTTCAGAGGCTCCGCACAGACCATTGTTGTCAGATGCCGAACGGCTGTTTGACACCGGTCGAATGGCAGAGGCACTCACCGTTCTCGACGCGCTGGATCTGTCCGTTCCCGTAGCCCTGTTGAGAGCGCATACGCTCTTTTTTACCGCTCCTGCTGATTCTGCGTACCGCGCAGCGGACCGAATCGCTGCGCGTCTGGAACGTGCCATTTCCGACGGCGATTCGACCTCCCTCACGCTCGTTCATCTGGGAAGAGCGCTGCACATCAAGGGGCTCGCCCGATTCAATACGGGCAACCTCCGGCTCGCTGATCAACTACAACAACAGAGTCTCGGACTGGCGCGGAAGGCAGGTGACGAGCGGCTGCAGGCCGACGCTCTCCGCCAACTGGGAGTCCTCGAATGGTATCGCGGACGAGTCGATTCGGCCGAAAAAAACTTTTACAATCCGGCTCTGGAACTGTATCGACGCCTCGGTGATCGGGCTGGAGAAGCCACAACCCTGAGTGACATCGGCCTCCTTGCGTGGCAGAAGAAGGATTGGACGACGCATACAGATTATCAGATGCGCGCCCTGGCTATCCGAAAGGAAATCGACGATTGGGTTGGTCTGGCCGACTCGTACAATTTTCTGTCTTCCATCCCGAGAACGCTGGGTGCTGCGAATCTTCCGTTTGAACTGGAATACCTGAAACGAAGTCTCGATCTGAGTGCTCGTGCAGGCTACGCATGGGGTGAGAATCTGGCTCGACAGGCGCTCAGAACTCTCCTGACACGCCATTTCACAAATTGGGGAGTCTCTGATGATACGACTCTCACAATTGTTCGAGACGGCAACAAGGAATTTGAGATCATCAATTTGATGATACGCGCATCGGCCGATCTGGCTGCAAAGAATTGGACCGGCGCTCGAAAAGTCCTTGACCGGGTCATCCGTATGGCGGACGAGGGGGACTTCCTGAACTTTCGCGTTCACTCCCGATTGCTGCTTTCTGAATACTACGCCCGATCCGGGCGTGTGACGGACGCCGAACTCGTGCTCGATCAGATGTCCGGTCTGCTATCCGCCTACGCCGTGCCAAACGTCTCGGTCGCCGTTAGAGCGCGCATCGCAGAACTGAGGTTTCGGAGAACCGGTGACAGGACGTCCCGCCGGCTGTTGGACTCGCTGACAATCGCCTCTGACCGAATCTATTTGAGCTTCATGAACGGTTCTTCAGGTGGCATCGCACTCGCGGACGAGATGGTCGAAGCGTACCGGCTCCGCCGGATGATCTACGGGTCCACCATCTCGGCAGTTGAGTCCGACGAAGCCATTAACCCATCGGATCGAGATCGGGAGATCCTGCTGCTGATGGACCGGGAACGCCTGCTTCCTCTGTGGGCGACGTCGGCCGGATGGGACGACGACAATCCGCTCGCTATTCGCATCCGAAAACTGGTTGAAACTGCCGATTATTCGAATCGGCGTATGGACCGGCTTCTCGTCACTATCGGTGAAATGCAGCAGACGCTCTCAGAACGCGAGCATTCTATTACATCAGCCATGCAGCGGCTCGGCTATCCCCGGGCATTGCCTACGGATTCGCTCGCCCGCCTATTGGAACCAGCGGAGGCATATGTTTCTTATCGACTGGTCCGAAACAGGCTCTATATCGGTGTCATACGCCGCGATACGACGGTTGTCCTCTCGAAGTCTGTGTCCAGAAGCAAACTGATCTGGCTCACCGGACTCCTCCACGCAGCATTCCTTCGTGCAAAAAAGAAGCCGTTCGACCCAAGCTGGAGAACTCCAGCCAACACCCTGTTTCAGGAATTGTGGGAACCGCTCCGAGAGGCGAATCTGATTCACACCGGGGATCATGTGATCGTCGCGCCCGATTACCAACTTTATGGAATCCCGATTCATGCACTTTCATCGGGGACGGCCACGGGTTCGGCGCTCGTGATCGATTCTGTTGACGTGTCGTATGCGACCTCATTGACGAGGCTCATGGCCGTGCGGTCTGACCATCGCAACGGGTCAGACAGAATTGAGGTGTTTGCCCCGCAGTCGAAACAGCTTCCCTTCACGGCCAAGGAGACGGCCTCCATCGCTGCGCTAGGGGGAGACAGAGTACGGGCCTATGTGGACGGTGAGGCCACCGGCCATCGAGTCATGGATGGCTTCCGGAATGCGTCGATCGTTCATCTGGCCGCACATGGCCATATAAACACGAGCTTTCCGTTATTTTCCCGATTTGAACTCGCTGATGGATCGGTTTATCTCCGGGATCTTGTGGGCGCGTCGGTCGACGCAAACCTGATCGTGCTGAGCGCCTGTGAATCAGGTGTGGGATTGAACTGGAGTGGGGACGAATCGACGAGTGAGGGACTGATCAGCTTTCCGAGAGTATTTCTGGAAGCCGGGGCAGAGGGAGTCATCTCGTCGCTCTGGCCGGTCGAGGATGCTGCCACGGCGAGACTCATGGAGGCCTTCTACGAGACCGGATCGCTTAGCCGAGCGATGAGACGCTACCGGGACCGGGCCCTCGAGCGGGGAGAGTCAATTCATCCTCTTTTCTGGGCCGGGTTTAAGCTCACGGGCGTCCTACGCCCATCGGTCGTTACCGAATAATCAACGATCCGCATCGTTCCCTGGCACATCGACCAGAGGGATCAATTATGCATTGGGCCTGGGATTGATTGATCAATCCCAGGCCCGAGGTCCGTCCACGCATCTCAGGTGAAGCGTCCCCTCCGCAAAACCGCGCAATGACGAAGGGCGACGCAACACATGAGTTTTACCACACCTTACAGCCGACCGGTGGGGAGTTTTTTCCAACGTCCATCCCTGCGTTCTTCCAGGTCCCGCTTATTTTTCGGGCCCGTTGGACCTTTATGCAATCGGAATAGCGTCCGTACATGAACACGCGCACTCGCAGGTTCGTATTTGATTTCGGCTTTACCTCAAAGTAGGGCCGCTTGCTGTTTTTGCTCTTGAGTTGTCTCGTATACAGGTCGGAATCGGCTTTCGTACCGTTTCCATTGGTTTCATTGTACCCCAGTTGACCCAACTTCAGTCCCTTCAGATATTTCGCGTCGTTCCCGCCGCCGAAAGCTGCGGCTTTTCCCTTCCAGCTGATGGCGTCCGAGGCCATTCTCAAGCCTTCCGCCGTTATGTTTTCGTAGAGTGCCTTTTCCTGATTCTCGCCGAACATAAGCGTTCCGGCTGCGACAGCCACGGTGACCAGGAGAATTCCGACACCGAGTATGAGAAGTTGCTGCTGACCCATTGTTTCTTCACGTTAATTGCAATGTCAAAGGAACAGGGTCTTGTTCTTGCATCGGTCTTGGATTGCGGTTGATAATCGACGCTCCTGGAAATGCGTAGAACTACGTAGTTGGGACGCAGATAATTCGAACGCTCGAGACGACTATCCTCTTGTAGATACACCCGACATCCTGTATGCTTGAGACGGGTAGTAACCTTTTTTTCTCTCTCGGCATGCAAATACCAAAGAATGGCGGTGGATGGCATTCGATCGGTTACACGATTCACAAGGTACGCGAGGCACATGGAACGCGTCGGCTGTGGAACGCCCTTCGTAGCCGGAACACGTGCAAGACATGCGCTCTCGGAATGGGCGGACAACGAGGCGGAATGGTCAATGAGATCGGTCATTTCCCCGAGGTCTGTAAGAAGAGTATCCAGGCGATGGTTGCCGACATGCAGCCGGCCATACCCTCTGAGTTCTGGAGTGAATGGCCTGTCGCTCGGCTGAAACGTCTCTCGCCGAGAGAATTGGAGATGTGCGGTAGGCTGTCGGAGCCGGTTCGTTATTCCGAACGTACCGGTCGGTACGAGCCCATCTCGTGGGAAGCGGCTCTTAATGCAATCGCTGTCAAACTCAGGAGGCTCGATCCCGACGAGTCGTTCTGGTATTTCTCCGGCCGAAGCAGTAACGAAGCCGGATTCCTTCTACAACTCTTCGCCCGACTCTACGGGACCAACAACGTCAATAACTGCAGCTACTACTGCCATCAGGCCAGCGGTGTCGGACTCTCGAGTTCGATAGGATCAGGAACGGCCACGATTACCCTCGAAGACCTGAACAAAACCGACCTGATATTCGTCATCGGAGCCAATCCTGCAAGCAATCATCCGCGTCTGATGCGATCGCTCATGACCATCCGTCGTCGGGGCGGAAAGGTCATCGTGATCAATCCCATCCGGGAAGTAGGTCTTGAATCATTCCGCATTCCCTCCGACGCGCGAAGCCTCTTGCTCCGTAGCGACATAGCCACAGACTACATCCAACCTCACATCGGTGGTGATCTGGCTCTTCTTACAGGTTTGGCAAAAAGAGTGGTCGAACTGGGCGGACACGACGTGGATTTCCTGTCGGATCACTGCAACGGATCGACGGACTACCTGAGCCACCTGCAGGGGCAGGATTGGAAAACGATCGCCGATCGAGCCGGAGTTTCTCGAGAGCAAATAGACCGGGTGGCACGGACCTACGTGGAGAGCGAGCACGTGGTGTTCAGCTGGGCGATGGGGATCACACACCATATGCACGGAACCGAGAACGTTCAGTCCATTGCAAACCTGGCGCTTCTAAGGGGAATGGTCGGCAAACCCGGAGCAGGTCTCATGCCCATCAGAGGGCACTCCAATGTTCAGGGCATGGGGTCGGTTGGTGTCACGCCGAGACTGAAAGATGCGATCTTCCACGGCCTGTCGACCCGGTTCGGCCTGACCCTACCGACCGGAAACGGACTGGACACGATGGCCTGCATGGAAGCGGCGTCAGAGGGACGACTAAAATTCGGTTTCTGCCTCGGCGGAAATTTGTATGGCTCCAATCCCGATTCCACATTCGCGGCCCGGGCACTCTCGACATTGGATCAGCTCGTCTTCCTGAGTACGACGCTGAATACCGGGCATACGACGGGATTGCCCGACGGTACGATCATTCTTCCGGTGAAAGCTCGCGACGAGGAGAACCAGTCGACAACGCAGGAATCGATGTTCAACTATGTCAGGCTCAGTGACGGCGGGCCCTCTCGAATAGACGGCACCAGAAGCGAAATCGACATCATCGCGGATCTGGCGAGACGCGTCCTTGGTACGATCGCCCTCGAACCAAAGGAAGAATCGGCCGATCACGCGGACGGGATACTGCCCACGTGGGAAGTGCTGGGGACGACACGAGGAATCAGGCAGATGATCGCCCAGGTCGTTCCGGGATACCGTAAGATTGCAGCAATAGGTGAGACCGGAGAGGAGTTTCAGATTGATGGCCGAACATTTCATCACCCTCAATTCAACACTCCGGATGGTCGGGCCAGACTACAGACGCACGATCTGGCCGTGACGGAGAAACCCGACGCAACTTCCCGGCAACCGACCTTCAGACTCATGACGATCCGAAGCGAAGGCCAATTTAATACCGTCGTCTACGAGGAAGAAGATGTCTACCGCGGCATCAAGAGTAGAGACGTCGTCCTGGCCCACTCCAAAGATCTGAGTCGCCTGTCACTCACGTCCGGAGATCGGTGCACGATCTCGGGGCCGGGGGGCTCCATGACCGGGATCAGAATCTGTTCTTTCGACCGTATTCGTCCAGGAAACGTGGCTATGTATTTCCCCGAAGCAAATGTCCTCCTGGATCACCGCGTGGATCCGATGAGTCGCACCCCTGCCTTTCGTGGCGTTCGGGTCAGACTGGCATCGGAGTAGACGGTTCGATGTGCTCAATCTTCTTCGTCGTCTCCACCATCATCTCCACCATCGTTGCCACCTCCCATACCCTCTCCTCCGTTGTTTGAATTCGACGATCCAGCCCACGTCTTGCATCCTGGTGGGGCACCGCTATCTCCGGTATCGGCATCAACCCAGTTGCCGCCAACCAGTCGCCCTCTGATCAGACGGAAGCAATTGGGAAACGGACCGTATATCTCGAGACTTACTCGAATCGATGAGTTGCTTACCGGTACGATCACGATTTTCGGGGTCGACGTATCGAGACCGGACAGAGTCCGTTGATATATTGTACTCGCCGACGACTGCCCGTTGTTGGTGCTGTTTTTGTAACCCAGGACATCGAACGTCATCCCCGTCAGATAGGTCGTGTTCTTTCCGCCGCCGAATACGGCCGGAGAAGATTTCCATTCGATGGCATCGGCTGAGATGCGGATAGCTTCTGACGTGAGATTGTCATACAGAATAGTCTCGCTGTGAGCCTTGAACAGGTATGTGCCAGAAATGACTGCCAGGACGGTGAGCACGACACCCAGAGCGAGCAGGAGGAGCTGATGTTGACCCATGGTTTTCCGATGTTGCAAAGGAATTACGATCAGGGTCTGCTCGTCTAATCGACGTATTCCGTTGCTGATCAAGACCGAACGTACGAATTGCGTAGAACTACGTAGTTTTTCTGATCCGGCATGTTCGCCAACACACTTCTAACGAATATTAGACGTTCCTCACTGCCCGATCGAAGTAAATTGGGAGTCCTTTTTCGTTACGGGCAACACCAGGGGTAGCACTGGACCCTGAACGCTCGATGCAGAGCTCGATTTTTCCATCAGAGTCACAACCATTTACATGATAACCACCAAGCGCGTTCTTCTCGGCCTGTTCGTCGCACTCGTCCTCATTCAGTTCATTCGACCCGAGAAAACGAATCCTGTAGCAGATGAGCCGGTTGCCATCGCCTCTTCCACGGTAATGACGCCGATCGTCGAAGGGATTCTGGAACGCTCGTGTGTGGACTGCCATTCGGGAAGGACCACCTGGCCATGGTACACCGAGATCGCGCCCATCTCCTGGTACATCGTCGATCACGTGAATGAGGGACGCGATGAATTCAACATGGATACCTTTGGTACGTATTCCCCACGACGGGCCAACCACAAGCTGGAAGAATTGTGTGAGCAGGTCGAAGAGGGTGAGATGCCGCTTCCCACGTATGTTTGGCTCCATGGGGATGCGGCACTCAATGCCAGTGATGTCACGTCGCTCTGCGACTGGTCGCAGGCAGAACGGGCACGGATCGGCTACGTATCGCCGGATGAAGACGGAGAATCGTCGGGTGATTCCGGCGTCTCGTCTGACACAGACAGCCTTGGTACCCTTCCGGATAACGACACAGACCATCTCGACGAATAGAAACTGTTTGTAACACTCTGCGTCCC
>CAYLHF010000009.1:0-28596 GCA_964383365.1 uncultured Rhodothermales bacterium
TCGCGGTGAGCAGAGAAGAGAGGGCGGGCGCAGAGTGCGAGGGCCTCTAGCAGGTGCCTGGGTTCGGCGGCGAGGAGGAGGTAATCATGGGAGGCTGTGATGAAAGTGAAAGCCGAAACAATCGACACCGGTCACTTCCGGCACTTACGACGTATCTCACGTCGAACGAATTGGTAGGCCCACGGGGACTCGAACCCCGAACCCTCTGATTAAGAGTCAGATGCTCTGCCAGTTGAGCTATGGGCCTGGACAGAAGCCGCCAATATACGACGTTACCGGGGTAGAGGTTTTTGGAAATATCGCGAAGGATTCAGCTTCATCCGAGGGGCTTCCACTCCACTGCCTGTGAGGCAGGTTCTTCCTTGAGGACACGTACTTCGCGCTGTGGGAACGGAATGGCAATACCGTTAGCGCGGAACGCCGTGACGATCCCGCATCTGAGGTCCGAGCTGATGTGAGGATAATCGCGGGGGTCTGTAATCCATACGCGAAGGCTCATGTCCCACGCAGAATCGCCAAAATGTTCAAGATGGACCTCTGGTTCGGGATCATCGAGTACCCGTGGGTGGCGGACAGCAATGTCCTTCATCACAGTGAGAACCCTGTTCAGATCGGAATCATAGGCGACGCCGACTTCTACGTCAACCCGGATGACCGAATCTCCGTGCGACCAGTTGGTAACGCGGCCTTCCACAAAATCGGAATTCGGGACGATGATGGAAATATTCTTGCGCGTTCGGATCATCGTGGACCGAAGCCGGATCTGCATGACCTCTCCCTCGGTGTCCTCTACCGTCACGTAGTCTCCCACCTGGATCGGCCGCTCGAACATCAGAATCAGTCCGGCGACAAAGTTTGACGTGACGTTCTGTAGTCCAAATCCGATACCCAGTGAGAGGAATCCGGCGACGACCGTCAGCCCCATCATATCGACGCCGATAGACTGAAAAGCGAGGATGATACCGATGAGCATCCCGATGTAGAAAAAGAGTCGCTTCAGCAGAAAAGACGTTCCCTCGGCTACATTAAACCGACGCAGCAGACGGTCCAGAATCAGCCGGTTGAAGAGCCGGAGTCCGATGTAGAACACCAGGATGATGAAAACGAACGTGAGGATCGATGACGCACTCACGGCGTGGTCTCCTATCTGGAAGAGTTGAAAGTTCCAGATGTCACTCAGTGTTGTCAGTATTGAGTCCGTGTTCATGGTACTCAGGAGGAAAAACGTTCGATATCAAGTACCTATACGTCCAAATTGTCTGCTTCAGCGGCATGGCTCATAATAAACTCAAACCGGGCCGAAGCATCTTTGCCCATCAAATCGGAGATCGTGCGTTCGGTGGCCACCCGGTGAGAATCCGGAATATCGACTTTGAGGAGGCGCCTGCGTTCAGGATCGAGCGTAGTATCACGAAGCGTCGCGGGCATCATCTCGCCCAGTCCCTTGAACCGCTGCAATTCAATCTTTACGTTGGGGCTCCGGGATTTCAGATCATGGACAATGCGGTCACGGTCGGCATCGTCGAGCGCCCAGAACGTCTTCTTGGCCGCATCGACGCGGTAGAGCGGCGGCTGAGCGATATAGACATATCCGGAATCGATGAGCGGGCGCATATACCGGTAGAAGAACGTCAGCAAAAGCGTTGCGATATGGTGTCCGTCAGAGTCGGCATCCATGAGCAGGATGATCTTGTGATACCGAAGTCGCGAGAGGTCTATCTGTTCTCCAAGCCCACAACCTAGAGCCTGAACGACATTCGTTAACTCCTTGTTGTCCATGACCTTCTTGAGTGTCGCCTGCTCGGCATTGAGGACTTTGCCACGCAGAGGAAGGATGGCCTGGAAGATGCGGTCTCGCCCCTGTTTGGCGGATCCACCGGCCGAATCGCCCTCGACAATGAACAGTTCGCACTCGGCCGGATCCGTTGAAGAACAGTCGGCGAGCTTGCCCGGCAGATTGAGCCGGTGACTTACGCTCGACTTACGACGGACCGAAGAAGCGGCAGCCCGAGAGGCGTGCCGGGCGCGAGCCGACTGAATGATTCTCGAGGCGATGGCGTCACCCGTCGAAGGATTCTCATTCAGGAATTGTTCGAGTCCAAGCCGGATCGCCGAAACGACGAGCGACTTCGCCTCCGGATTATTCAGTTTCTCTTTGGTCTGGCCCTGAAACTGCGGGTCCACCATGTACAGGTTCAGGACGGCCATGACGCCTTCCCGGATATCATCGGCCGAAATATCCAGTTTCTTGGGTAGCAGATCGTGCGTGTCCATGTATGCCCGCAGGGCACTCCGGACGGCGTCACGAAGCCCCTGTTCGTGGGTTCCGCCATCGGGCGTGGGCACGCCGTTCACGTACGACTTGACAGATTCTCTGGGAGATTCCGTCCACTGGAGGGCGAGTTCTACCCGCGTCCCTCCGCTCATCTCGTCTTGCCGGATGACAAATGCTGAAGGATGTACCGTTCGAACGCTGCCCGCCGAAATCAGATGGTCGAGGTATTCCGCAATCCCTCCCTCGTGGTGATATTCGAACTTCTCCCCGGTCGCTTCATTCTTGAAAACGATCCGGAGCGAGCCGTTCAGGTACGTCTTGACTTCCAGCTGCTCCTGAATCCACGACGCATCGAATTCGGTCGAGGCAAATATCTCCGTATCTGGACGGAAGAAGATGCTCGATCCTGTGCCCCGAGTGCCTGAGGAGACCTTTTTCAACCGACCGAGCGGAATTCCCCGTTCGTATCGTTGCTCATACGTAGCGTTATTCCGCTTTACCACTGCCCGGAGCTCTTCTGAGAGGGCGTTTACGACCGATGCACCGACGCCGTGAAGCCCCCCAGACGTGATATAGTTCGAACTGTCGAACTTCCCCCCTGCGTGTAGGGTCGTGAAAATGACTTCTACGGCCGAGACTTTCTTGGTCGGGTGCTTGTCTACCGGAATACCCCGGCCGTTATCGGCGACGGTGATGCTGCATCCATCCCGGTGGAGAGTCACATCGATCTGGGAGGCGAATCCATTCGTTGCCTCGTCTACGGCGTTGTCGAGGATCTCCCACAGAAGATGGTGGAGTCCGGGCTTTCCGGTGCCACCGATGTACATACCCGGCCGCTTTCGGACCGGGTCGAGCCCTTCCAGGACCTGAATATCGGCTCCTGTATACGTCTTTGTTCCGGCCTCACTCATCCCCTGCTCCGTCTCCGTTCTGTTGTTCGGCCGACTGGCCATTAGCGTTGTTACTTCCGTTTTTGCTACCGTTCCCGTTCCCGTTGCCCGGAGCATGAATCTCGACGACGGGCTGAACGACGCGGCCGATAGTGCCCCGTTTGATGATCGACTTACCCTTGTTACCCCGGTTACTGACAGCGAATTTGGTGGTTCTAACGACCTCCGTTCTACCGCGGCTGGTTTCTACTTCGAGACCCTGACGCGCCGCAGCCGACAGGGCAAATCCGAGGACCGTATCTCCGGACGAGAGCCGTATGGCGATAACCCCGCGGGCAGCGCTCTTAACCACCGGGATCTGTCTGACCGGGTAGATGAGCGCGAACCCGTTCCCGGTTGCGAGACATACGTTTTCTTCTCCCGACGCAGGAAATACCGCAATAACCGAACTCTCGCCGGGGAGCTTCATGAACTGGCGGCCGGAACGCGTAGAAGCGTCCTTGAAGTTAGACAGCGACACTCGGAGGCAGAATCCGCCGGACGAAACAGCCACAACGAATGGGCCTGCTTCGAGTAATTGCCCGTCCTCATCGAAGAGCATCTGTTGATCCTGAACTTCCTTGATCCCGCGCGGAAGTGCGCGTTCATCCGTCGATACCACACCGACGATGACCTCGCCATCCGAGAAGTCGAAGAGCTTCTGAACCGGAGCCCCGTGGCCTGTAGTGGCCGGAAGCGACTCGATACGCGCCGAATACGCCTTCCCCCGATTGGTGAAGAAAACAACCGTCTGCCGCGTGGAACCCGGAAGCGCCCACTGGACGGAATCACCTTCACGAACGCGAATACTGCTCAGTTCGGTGTACGAACGTTGCCGCTTGACCCACCCGTCGGCCGTCACGATGACGTAGACGTCTTCATCGACGATGTAATCTTCGGCGTTGAACTCGACAGCCTCATCGGGTCCGGAGACCTGTGTGCGCCGCTCATCACCGAATTTCTTCTTGAGGTCGCGCAGTTCTTCCCGGATCAATCGCCACCGAGCCGGCTCGTCTTCCAGCAGCTGTTCGAGTACCCGCGCCTGATGGAGTTTCTCTTCGAGTTCGGACCGGATCAAATCGATTTCCATCTGAGCCAACCGGTACAACTTGATCTCAAGGATCGCATCGGCCTGCAGATGATCTATCCCGAAACGGTGCATCAGCCGCTGCGCAGCGTCAGATTTCTCTTTGGATGCCCGAATAATCCGAATGGCCTCATCGAGGGCATCGAAAATCTTTTCGAAACCGAGAAGAATATGGATGCGCTTTTCAAGCAGGGCGAGATCGAATCGAATGCGCCGCGTGATAACATCGAGGCGGAAGGCAAGAAACTGCCGCAGGACGGTCAGGAGGTCCACCCGCTCCGGACGACCCACTTCGGGGTTATCCGTCGGCAGGAGACACGTCATATTCACATGGAAACGCGTCTGGAGCGAGGTGTGCTTGAGTAAGTACGCCATGGCAGCATCGGCATTGGCGCCGCGCTTGAGCTCGAGCACAATGCGTACGTCCTCGGTCGATTCATCCCGCACGTCAACGAGTTGCGGTACCTTTCCCTGAATAATCCGATCGGCAATCTGTTCAATGAGAGCGCTCTTCGAGAGTCCGTACGGAATCGAGGTGATGACGACTTTGGACTTGCCTTCTAGTTCATATTCTCCGCGCAGTTCGACGGGCCCCTCGCCGGCGGAATAGATAGCCAACAGCGACTCGGGCGTATTGAGTATCCTCCCTCCCGTCGGGAAATCGGGCGCGTGGATATACTTCTCGACAATGGTCTCGACACGTGCATTGGGCGAGGCAATCATGTAAATCAGGGCATCGATCAACTCGCCCGGATTATGCGGCGGAATATTGGTAGCCATCCCCACGGCGATACCGCTCGCTCCGTTGAGCAGGAGATTCGGCAATCGGGAAGGAAGAACGACGGGTTCGAAGAGTGTGCCGTCAAAATTCGGCCGAAACGGAACGGTATCCTTCTTGATCTCCCCGATCAGTTCCATGGCCAGGGGACGCAGGCGTGCCTCGGTATAACGCATGGCCGCCGGGCTGTCGCCATCGAGCGAGCCGAAGTTTCCGTGTCCGTCGACGAGGGGCGCTCTAAGGGAAAAGTCCTGCGCCATCCGGACCATGGCATCGTAGATGGCCGAGTCGCCGTGTGGATGGTATTTACCCATCACGTCTCCGACGACCGTCGCACTCTTGCGGTACCGGGAATCGGGATAGAGCCGGAGACTCGAGTGCATGGCATAGAGAATCCGCCGTTGAACCGGTTTCAGACCATCCCGGATGTCGGGCAGCGCACGGGAGGTAATAACGGACAATGCGTAGTTGAGATAACGAGAACGCGTTGTTTCGTCAAGAGAGATAACATCTACTACGGGCATCGGCCTGCACAATAACGGATTTAGACTCAGATACCGGAAGTTACAAAAGGTGTCTGAAATTGTTCGGCCTTTTGGTCACGAACTGGATTGAATTCTGTAAAAACGATCGTCACCGATTGAATTACTGAATTTCAGAAGCCCGGCGCGGGTCAGCGTAACCAGAATCGTTCTGGCGATTTCTTCCGATTCACCCAATAACTGAGATAGGCCGCTGACGGTGATGGAGCCATATTCTTCGAGATACCGAAACAGACGTTCTTCCCGGTCACCCATTTCAAACGTGACGTCCGTGAGATCATGCTCCGTTTTCATGAGAGCGATGGACTCTTTCGAGGCTTCGAGGGCCCGGTCTTCCACCCTCACGTACACCTGTCCGGTTTCCGTCGAAAGATCAGACACCACGGCGTGGGGCTTGCTCCTGCTGCGCTTTACGCGAACGGCCAGGACATCTCTTTTTCTCGAAATGCGTATTCGCTCGCACTTCCAGTCGAGCGCCGGTTTACAGTGGGCATCGAGCGCCGCACGGACGGCATATTCTTCTTCGATCGAGTCCTTCACTCCACGGATGGTCCCGTCGTCATCGACTCCGATCAGAATCCAGCCACCAATAGCATTGGCGAAGGCGACGGCCTCTCGCGCCAACTTGTCCCCCTCGGGTGTCCTGTGCTTGAATTCTATCGTCTGACCTTCGCCTGTGGAGACCAGCGTTGTTAACTCGACCAGGTTCATGTACACGCGGTGTAAGCTCTCGCTATCTCGGGTCTTACGGTATCGGTCGCTACACTCTCGGTTTCCACGGTACCGGTCCCCACTCTCTCAGTTCCGACTGTGGAGATGAGTCGGCAACCAGTCTTCTCTCTTTGCCGTGCGAGACATCAGCTCGTCGACCGCCTGTGCCGGCGGTTTTCCTTCGAACAGAATGGCAAAGACCGCGTCGCTTAAAGGCATCTCTACGTTGTACTTCGCGGCAAGCTCATGAACCGATAGTGTCGTTCGGACGCCTTCAGCGACCATCGTCATTTCCTCCTCGATCTCTGCGAGCGTCCTGCCTCGTCCTATCTGCTCCCCGAAATACCGATTTCGACTCAATTGGCTCATACACGTGACCACGACGTCGCCAATTCCAGCCAGGCCCGAGAACGTCTGTTTCTCCGCACCCATCGCCAGGCCGAGACGTCGTATCTCGGCTACACCACGGGTGATCAGTGCCGCTTTCGTGTTGTCCCCATAACCGACCCCCTCACTGATTCCGGTAGCGATGGCGAGAATATTCTTGACCGACCCGGCAATCTCCACTCCGATGACATCCGGACTCAGATACACCCGGAAACGAGGTGACATAAACACCTCCTGGATTCGCTTGGCGGTAGATATGTCATGTGCCGCAACGACCACGGCCGTTGGCACACCGGCTGCCACTTCCTCGGCATGACTGGGGCCGTATAGCACCCCGAGGTTATCCGCTGGTACGCTCGTGAACACATCGCCGAGCACACCCGTTGTCGTGAGCAAGGTCTCGTTTTCGATCCCCTTTGCGACAGAGACGATGATATGATCCGGCGTCACAAACTCGATGAGGGGTTCCGCGGCCTGTCGTACCGCCTGCGATGGGGTGGCGATTACCCAGAAACCCGTGCCGGACACCGCCTCCGCAAGATCGGACGTCACTCGAATACTATCCGGCAGAATGGCATCCGGTAGATAGGTAGGATTATGCCGGTCCCGACGCATCTGTTCGGCCGCCTCTTCCCGCCTCGCCCAGAGACGAACATCATGACCGGAATTAGCGAGATTGATGGCCAGCGCCGTCCCGAAACTCCCGGCACCTATGATGGCAATAGATTCCTCGAACGGTAGCATATCGCTGATCGGTTGCTCTTGTGTGTGCCCGCCGCCTTCAGGTTCAGCCGTAACGAGTTTAGAGTTCGCCTCTACCCCTCATTCCCCGTGCAGGACGAAAGTTATTGATCCGATTCTCGTTTCCATCCAACAACCGATGAATGTTTGCGCGATGCGCCAGAAAGATACCCGTAGCAAGAAAGATTCCGAAGAACAGAATACTGGCATCCAGTGAATCGACATGGAAGAGGTACTTCCGCACCGCAAACGCGGACGGAAAGGCCAGAGCTGCGGAAAGGGAGGCGAGTGAGACGTAGCGTGACGAGAGCAGAACGATCGCGAACACGCCGAGCGTAATCGCCATTGTAATCGGCGTAATGGCAAGAAGTACCCCGGCCGTTGTATTGACGCCTTTACCCCCCCTGAATTCTGCCCAGATCGGATACATATGCCCGATGACCGCCGCGACACCTGCAACCAACCGGACCACCGATTCGGCTTCCCAGAATCCGAGACCCGGAGGCAACGCATCGATCCGAATCGTTGCAATGATCCCCGCGGCGAAGAGACCCTTGCCGAGATCGACTACCGTCGCCAGTACCCCGGCTTTCCAGCCGAGGACCCGGAATGTATTGGTTGCACCGGCGTTTCCGCTGCCATACGAGCGAAGATCGGTTCCGTATAGCCATTTCCCGATCCACACACTTCCCGGTATGGATCCGACGAGGTAACTCAGAACAACTATTGTTACGACAGATAACATGTACGCAAGCTTCTCTTACAGGGGAGGATTTCAGAAGCGTGACTAAGGTAGGACGAATCAGGAAAAAAGTTTCCGTGTCGACCATTTTTCAAAAAGATACCGGCTTAAACGGGCGATGCCGGGGCTACGGGTACTCATTAATACACGTTCTACTTACCGGTACGGAGTAGACCTCAGGCGACGTTGCCGATAACATAAGGCGTCTCTCCGATGCCCCGCAGGTGCGCCAAGACGCGCTCGTATTCTCCCTTCTCTACGATGAACACGAGCCCGATGCCCAGGTTGAATGTCCTCCGCATATCCTCCTCCGGTACGCCTCCTGTGCGCTGGATAAGATCGAAGACTCCCGGACGCTCCCACGCGTCGTAGTCGATTTCGAACGAAAGGGCTTCGGGTACGACGCGCCGCGTGTTTCCAGGAATGCCTCCGCCTGTCACGTGCACCATGGATCGCACGTCAAATCCGGCACTCAGCACATCCGTGATCGTAGCGAGATACGATCGATGTACACAGAGCAGAGTCTCGCCAACGGTTTTTCCTCCAAGGAGATCGGGTGTATCTGATAGATCGAACCGGTCGAGCAGTACATTTCGGGCGAGTGAGTACCCGTTTGTATGAAGACCGGTAGACGGCAATCCGACAAGCACATCACCCGCCTGAACACTGGATCCATCGATGATCTTCGCTCTATCGACAACGCCGACAATCATGCCGGCCAGATCATATTCGCCGCTGTCGTAGAGACCGGGCATTTCGGCCGTCTCACCGCCGATGAGCGCACACTCGTTCTCCTGACAGGCCTGCGCGAACCCACTCACGATAGCTACGGCTACGTCGGGATCGAGGCATCCGGTTGAAAAATAGTCCATGAAGTAGAGCGGACGGGCGCCACACACTGCAATGTCATTCACGCAGTGATTGACGAGATCCTGACCGACCGTATCGTGTTGGCCGGCAGCGAAGGCCACCTTCAGTTTCGTGCCCACACCGTCGACGGAAGACACGAGCACCGGCTCCCGGAGGTTCGAAAAATCCGGTTTGTAAAAAGCGCCAAACGCACCGATGTCGGTCAACACCCCCGAAGTGAATGTTTTCCGGACAAGTGGTTTGATTCTATCTATGGTTTCGTTTCCGGCGTCAATATCGACCCCGGATTCTTTATACGTCGTCATTGGTTTCACGTGATTGGAAAAGCGTCTTCCAGGGTGGGTCTTCTTTCTTCAGAAAAGCATCGACACCGGCCAGACATTCCGGCGAAGAGCGCATGGTCGTATTAACCAGGACGGCCCGATTCAATCGGTCGTCCTCCGATAGATGGTCCATTTCGACCATCAACTTCTTCGTGGCAGCTACCGCTTCTGCGCTTGTTTCCCGGACAATTTCAATAGCCAGATCCGTAACTGACTGTTCGAGCCTCGCGCCATCGACCGATTTGTTGATCAAACGCAAGTCTACCGCTTCGGCGGCCGTGATGAGATGTCCGCGCAGCATCAGATCCCGTAGCGCCAGATCACCGATCCGCCTACGTACAAAGGTCATGACGATAGCAGGAACGAATCCGATCCGGACTTCGGTAAATCCGAAACGGGCCCGGGAATCGGCAATCGCAAAATCACATGCGACGACGAGTCCGAAACCGCCCGCGATTGCGTGGCCGTTTACGCGGGCAATAATTGGTTTGGGGCAGTTTCTCATCGCCTGAAACAGCATCGCCAACTCGGTGGAGTCGGCGGCGTTTTCCTCTGTTGAAGCCGTTCTCAGTTTGGCGAGTGCCTTCAGATCGGCACCTGCTGAAAACGACCCTCCTTCCGCCGTAAGAATCACCACCCGAACCGAATCATCGGTAGACATCCGATTGAATACGGATGTCAACTCGCCAACCAGCCGACGATTCAGGGCATTTCTGATCTCCGGTCGGTTGAGCGTAATGGTCGCAATCGACGTTTTGCGGTCGTGTCCTATCGAAATCACTTATGCCTCCATTAAAAAATTGCATCCACGCAGTTCGGCCTGGGTGACCCGTCCAAGAACCTCGAATCCGCCCCCCACTTGAACGACGAGATCTTCTGTCAGAATACGCGATACCGAATGAATATTTGCCATGTCTGAGACAGCGAGGATCCCCTCCTGCCCTTCCTTCGCTCTTCTACCAGGATCTGCTACGTTCAGGACTTCGAATCGCATCCACGGAGGCGGATAAAAAACGATCCCGTTTCCCGCATTGATTCGTGTGTAGCACTGCGATAACAGTTCACACATTCCGTATTCACTCTGAATCCGATCCTCCGGTAGATGAAAACCGGCCGCCAGGGTACGGTGTAATACAGATCGGGAGACCTCACGCCGATGCGTCTTCATTCCGCCGGTCTCGATCACGATTGCGTTCGAGGGAAGTGGAACGGGGTGCCTTTCGATCAATTCCAACAGGCCAAATGCGGCTCCGATCAACACAATCGGAACACCCGATTCAAGACTCTCTCGGATGCCGTTACTCAGTACCTCCTCTGAATCCAGACACGATCCACTCGACGGCATCCCGAATGTGGCCCTGAGCGATCGCGCCATGTACAGGAGCGACGATTCGCTCCCCTGACGCTCGTAATCGGGAAGATAATCGATCAGCAGGAAGGGACCGTCACCCAGTGCCAGAGAAAATCCGTTTATGACGGACTGGCGATAGAGGGAAAGAGACGCCACGTGGTGACTCGACCTCGCATGCTCACGCGCCGTTCCACTGCTCCGGAAGACCTGTTCCACATCTTCCGCCGGTACCGTACAAAGCGTCTCCGCCTTGAAGGCCTCTATCGGCAAGTACTCGCCTGAAAATCGGCCGTATATCGGAATACGCTCCTTCTGATACGCTGTGACCGCATCGAGCCACGGCGAGAATCTGGTATCACCGGGTTGCAGCTCGTAGAAGTGGTCTGCGATATATTCGATAGAAACCGGCACAATCCTTCCCGGATAAAGTGGTTGCCTCTCAATCGGCCGACCGCCAGATTGGATAGGTCGTGCCATCCTCGATGTACGCGTCCAGCAGCCCCCAGTTCACCAATCCGTCATCAGATCTTGCCTCCAGCAAATAAAAGGCCAGCCGGGCCAACGGTTGGTCCATCGGTACAACCAGGGTGCCGGTTGGAAGAACGCGAGATTCCCTGTGATATCCGCCAAAAACCGTTCGCTCATTGACGTCCTGGAATTTCCTCGGCGAGACCCTCGTCGAATCAATTAGGAATACGTCAATATCCATTTCCCGTGCTATCGTGCTTTTCGAATACCGAATGCCATGCAGATCCAACATCGCCGCAACTGCGTCAGCGCCGGTAGCGTTTCGTCGGAGCGTATTTTCGCCGGTCGATTCAGTGCGGGCCGGGACGTAGTATGCTTTCGGTACGCGCTCATTTTCGGTAGACGAAAACGTACCGTATTCGAACATCGATCGGGTATACGTCGTGTCTACCCGCTCCAACACCGTCGTTCCGGAGAACGGGTTCACGACCCGCCTCGCCCTTCCCAGCAAGATCTCTGTCTGCGACGCACTTCGCTGGTGTTGCGCCCGTAGCGAGAGCGAATCTCCGACAACCGACGTCCCATCGGTTTCCGTAATCAATCGACGGACGCGAGAAGCATCGTTACTCACATAATCGATGATCTGTTCGGCAAAGAGCTTCGACGCCATGATTCGGTCCCTGAACGATGCATAGGCATAGGCTTCGCTCAAGATGGCGATTCTATTTCGGAGTCCTACATAGTTATTGTTAAAACGGGGACGGTGGTCAAACGTATACCACCCTTGCTGTGAGCTCTTTCTGAACGGCAGATTCCCGTAGTAGTAAAAGTCCCAGCCGGATTCAGCCTTTATGCGCTCGGTGACATCGGGTAGAAAATCCTGTCTCAGATAATCGACGATGCCTGCGGCCGTATTTGGATTCAGCGGAGGGGCATACGTGATAAGGTACCCGTGTTGGGAGCCGTTCGTGGTATGAAAATCCACGACCACATCCGGATCGTATGCGTTGAACATACCGATAAGCGCACGCGCCTCTGGACTTCGGGCCTTCATGTGATCCCGGTTGAGGTCGAGTCCACCGGCATTCGGCCGAATGCCCATTCCACCGAGCGGTCCATTCTGTCTGGGACGGTTGTAGAGATTGATTCGCTCGTTCCCGTCGGCATTGTATATGGGCGCTATGAGCAACACGAGAGAATCGGCCCATGCCGTGTTCTTACCTGCCGCGAGATCGCGAACGAGCATCAAAAGCGCCTCTTTCCCGCAGACTTCTCCCGCATGAATATCACCCTGCAAATACACGACCGTCCTGGCCGACGCCTGAACGGCCTCGGGCGACGCATCGGTGACATCCCCATAAACAACCAGCGGCAGTGAGCGACCCTCTACCGTATAGCCAAACGTGGAGAGAAACAAATCGGATCGCTGGGCAGTCGCCACCTCCAGGAAGCCAACCAGTTCGTCGTATCGAGTGGTTTCGTTATAAGCCGTGCGTTCCGGTCGGGTCTGGAGAAATTGGAGATCCGCCGGTTGAGCCAGCGAAGGCATGATACCGGGTCCTGCAGAGGGAAGCAGAAATGCCAGAATGCGGATAAGGATTGCCCGTCTCAACTCTTCTTCTTGTTTTTTGTACTCTTCTTAGGTCTCGATTTCCCGTATGAACCGTTTGTTATTTTTCCCTTTTTCGTACGCTTGTCCCCTTTTCCCATGGCAATATTCCCGTTAATGTTTCTGAATAGGATCGCAAAAAGTAGGTTATAGACGCTTGCCGGACAACTCGATCGCGTATTGTGAAATCATGTTGCAGGATCTCACAGCAGGAAACGAGACACCTTCTCTGCGGTTCGAGTGCCCGCCGTACGTTGTTACTCTGCCCGGGCACTTTCGATTGACAATCTGTCCGGATTACGTGTAGGTTTGCCCACTAATGAAAAGAGAGCCATCCGAAATAACTCTGGAGCTGGAACCCGAGCACCGAGTCGATGTCATCGATGTGTCTAAACGGATCGTCGAAGCCGATCCCGATTTCTTTGATGGCTACCGCAAATCCACGTATTTGTCGTATCACACGACTGCCGGATACTTCGAACAGCCGTTTTGTGATCGATTGAAAAATGATCCGCAGGCGCTCGAAGACTACGTAGGATCCTTCCAGAAGCTGTTCCCACCGGAGGCCGATTACCGACATGATCGGATGGAACTGAGAGATGAGCTCACGGATGAGCAAAAGCTGACGGAGCCCAAAAACGCCGACTCCCATTTGACCTACATCGGGAGTGGCCTCGAGAACTGTGTCACGTACTCTCATCGCAGGAAATCGCCGGTCTATTTCGTTGACCTCGACGGTACAAACGGCAAGGAACGACGACATCGAAGGACCACCGTTCTGGGATACAGTTCGGAGAGCATGGTCGATCAGACCCGAATGAAAGTAACCATGTCGGGTCACCCCATCGATGCCGTAAACCTCTGGGATCCGCGTGTAGGATTCCTGGAAGACCTGCAGCAGCGCGTCGACGCACTCGGTATTTCCAAAGGCCGGATCGACCTCGAATTATCCGGAGCCGAGCGCAAGAGTGGTCTCACGGTCAACGAGTACGAGACCCTCCTGATGACACACGACCTTGTAGAGGTGCTCAAGAGTCCGGTCTGGTTCATGGCTCAGAAGGGTAGAAATATGCTCCGCGATCCTCGTGCGATCAAGGAGAAAGCCAAGGATTATGCCAAATACGATCTTGTCCATGTCGTGAACGAATTCATCGAAAAAATGGGACTGAGCGAGTCCTTGTTCGAGCGCATCATCGACAAGTTTTTCGCCCTTCCTGCCGAGCGTTTCCTCCGAATGAAGCGCTCGATCAGCCTCGTGGTCTCCGATGGGGATAGCGGAGAGAACGGCCGGATATTAACGGGTACCTATCAGAGTCCCATCCTGGTTCAGTGGGCGAAGGCCGAACGGGATGTTCGCAACGTAGATGTCTCGTTCACGCGATTCGACTGAACCGGCCGTCCGCCTGGAGGGAACGCCCGAAATCAAATCAGCGACCTTGACTGGACGCCGTCGACGGTAATACACGCTCCCGAAATCCAGCTTGCCCGCGCGGACGAGAGAAACGCGACGACATCGGCGACCTCACTGGCCTTTCCGAATCGGCCCATCGGAAGATTCTTCTCGACAAACGTGGCCATCCCATCAGGGTCTGCCACACATCGCCTGTCCCAACTTCCGCCGGGAAAGCGTATCGAGCCGGGGGCAACGGTGTTCACTCTGATGCCATCGGGAGCCAGTTCCAGCGCCATCACCCCTGCAAGACTGATGAGGGCCGTTTTTGTCGTGTTGTAAATCGACAGTCCCGGTCCTCCGGTCTCTCTTCCGAAAATGCTCGATATGAAAACGATAGAGCCACCCGCGCCGGCTTTCATCAACGAAATACATGCGCGACTGAAACGAGCATGAGCCATGAAGTTCAGTTCCATGATCTCGTTCCAATCCGCATCGGTCGTGTCTTCGAACGACTTACGACGATTACCTCCCGCGTTACCGACGTAGATGTCCAACCGGGAAAAACGAGACTCCACTCGCTCGACGGCCTTTGTGGCGAAATCGGGATTCGAGATATCCCCGGCCAGTGTATCGATCGTTACCCCCGATAGTCGCAACTCTTCGGCCGTTTCGTTCAACGCCTCATCGCCCCGCGCCGTCAGGAGCAGATTACATCCTTCCGCAGCCAGGGTCGTCGCTATCGCGCGACCGATTCCCCTGCTCGCTCCTGCTACTATGGCCACCCTATCCTTTAATTGTAAATCCATGGACTACGTAACTTTATAAACACACGTTGACGAAGTATACCGATCTTTCGAAAAGGATACGCGTTCCCAGCTTTTGCTGCGACATGATCTGTAGAACATTTTCCCAATTTAGACGATGAAGCCCACACTGAAGGATTTTGCCGGTTGCCTTCCGGAGATGACGCCCGTATGGATGTATATGTCTTCGAGAGAGCTCTCACACGCAGAACAAGAGCATCTGTCGACGGAATGCGAATCTTTCTTTGATTCCTGGACGTCGCATCAGCGCCCGGTAACGGCCTCTCTGACCATTCTGGCAGATCGCGTCCTGGTTCTCGCAGCCGATATTCCAGATGCCCAAATTTCAGGGTGTGGCATCGATAAATGGGTTCATTTCGTCGAAAGTCTGGCGGAACGCACCGGTTTCGAGTGGCTTGGTGCCCTGGATATCGCCGTCCGAAGATCAGGTGGACGGGTGGATTCCATGTCCCGTGCCGCTTTCAGAAACGAGGTGACAGCCGGTACCGTCGGACCTACCACCAACGTATTCGATATCTCCTCCAAATCCATCGGCCAACTCCTCGGGGCCGGTCTGGAGCGTCCGGCTGCCGATTCATGGCATAAAATCTATTTCAAGACAGAGACCATTGGCACGGAATCTGTCGTCGCCTCCTGATCAGATCCCCCAGGCCCGTGGACAATTCTTCCGTACGGAACGAACTGATTCTTGCCAACGTCGTGTTGCTGGCTCTCCTGGCGACAGGAACCATCGGGTATGTACTGCTCGAGGACTGGTACTGGACCGACGGACTGTACATGACATTCCTCACGTTGACCACGATAGGCTTTGGCGAAGTCCACGAATTGTCGTCACTCGGCAGAGTATTTACCATAGTGATAGGTCTTACGGGAATCGGAACGGTGGCATTCATCGCAACCCGATCGGTCCAGGTCGTAATCAACAGCGCTCGTTTTCATCAACGTCAGACTATGAAGACAATCAATAAGCTATCAGATCACTATATCCTCTGTGGCTATGGTCGAATTGGAAAGCGAATCGCCGATGACCTGAAGAGAGGAGGCGTCCCATTCGTCGTCATAGAGACTGACCAGAAGAAACTGGAGCAGATCGAACAGTCTCCACTTCTGTATGTAGCCGGAGATGCGGAAGAAGAATCGGTCCTGATTTCTGCCGGACTGGAGCGAGCCCGCGGGCTCATCCTGACGCTACCCGAGGACAGTGTCAATGTCTTTGTTACACTCGTGGCACGCGAGCTCAATCCCAAACTTTTTATTCTGGCACGTACCAACAAACACGAGAATCGCAAGAAATTACTTCGTGCCGGTGCCGATCAGGTGGTCTCCCCGTACGAGATCGGAGCAGACAGGATGGCACAGGTCGTTCTTCGTCCAAACGTGGATCGATTTATGGACCGCGTTCTCAGAACTGAAGCCCTGAACCTGACCATGGAGGAGGTCCTCATTGCCGAACATGCGATGATTGCCGGAAAGACCCTGGCATCGAGCGGCCTACGAGCGAAGTTCGATGCGATTGTCGTCGCCATCATGAACGGGGTGACGAAAGAGATGACGTTTAACCCGGTTGCTGACGTAAAACTGAATGCCGGAGATACGCTGATCATACTGGGCAGTCAGGATATGATTGAGCGCCTCAAGAACGACGGGTGTACTGGCTGAACAACATCGAATACCGGGAAACTTTTCCGGTTCGGCGAATACATAGCGAGAAATAATCCATCCAACCACGCCCCCTCCGAATGAAGCGCCTGATTGTAATGTTGATTTTCCTGTCCTGGGCCCCTGCCGTTTGTGCCCAGTACTATATCAATCAGAAAGAACTGGCAGACATTTTGACGCCCTGTTCGCCGGAGTTGGATCGTTTGCCCCAGGTGACCTACCGGAATGTTGTGCTGTTCAACAGCCGCAATAATTCTGTTCTGGCGCGGAATACATTTTACAAGATCATTGGCAAAGGAGATGTTGAGCTTGGAAAGCACCGTTCCAAGCTCGTTGGTCTCCTGAACAGAACACTTATGCCCAGGGCAAAAATCGGTGATACACTCATCGTTCCCTCTGTTTTCCTGGATGATTTTTGTGCTTATTCTCCATTTCCCAAATGGTATCCCGGTGGCGTGGAATTCGACAAATTATTCTTTATCGACAAGTCCGTACAGGCCTGGGCCGCGTACGAGAAAGGAAAGCTTGTTCGCTGGGGTATCGTCAATACGGGAGCCAAGAGTTCACCCACTCCGAACGGGAGGTTCAATTTCAACTGGAAGACCGAGTACCGTATTTCGACGCTGAGTCCTCCGGGTGAACGATGGGAGATGTACTGGGTCTTCAATTTCCATGAAGGACGAGGCATTCACATCCATCAGTACCCGATGCCGACCGGAGGTCCAACCAGCCACGGATGTGTCCGGGTGGTCGAAGAGGATGCCCAATGGATCTATACGTGGGCCGACTCATGGAAAAAGACAAAAGGATCCGGCTACCGATCGGGTCGTGGAAAAATTCGAAAACCCGGCACTACGGTACTCGTTATCGGTAAAGACCCTCCCGGAAACCCGCATCCGTTTATTGTCTCGGGACGACGACCGACTCTCAGGAAGATCGTCCTGCCGCGGCATCCGTTCGATATTCCTCCGGGATCCTCGCAGCAGAAATACTTCGACCGTCGCCGTCCGGGATGACGCTCTTACTTAACCCACGAGAAGAGTCGCGAGAACCGGGGCAGGTGGGCGTCTTTGTCCCATGAGAAATAGACCATGATCGCCTTCCCGACTACATGGTCCATCGGGATGAACCCCCAGAAACGGCTATCCTCGGAGTTGTCACGATTGTCGCCCATTCCGTAGAAATAGTCCTGCTCAAACGTGTACGTCGTTGACGGAATGCCGTCTATTTCAAATTGCCCCGAGGCAATCCTCTTTGCCGAATGGCCTTCATATCGGGTAATGACGAGAGCGTAGTACGGCCAGCTTTCGTCCGTCAGCGCAATCATATGGCCTTTTCTGGGAATGGTAACCGGCCCGTAATTGTCCGGTGAGAAGTGATGTCCGTGAGGGTACATCAGATTGTTGTACAGATTATCCGCATGAGCCACAGCCAGTTCTACCCGATCCACCCACGGCCATTTTCGGATTTCCTCTACGGCCGGATTGGTGGCGACGATTCGGACAATCATCGGATTGGACTCCTGTGCAATCTGCGTCACTCCCAACTCTCCGAATGCCGAAGCACTGAATTGCATGCGTGGTTCTGTTTTGTAGACGTTCCACGTGAGTTGCATGGGCGGAAGGAATTCAATTCGCTCATCATTTATGTACACGGCTTTGTCCCGGACCTCGAATTTTTCTCCCGGCAGACCCATGATGCGCTTGATGTAGTGCTGTCTACGGTCGATCGCGGCGACGTTGTCTGCCGGCCAATTGAAGACAACAGAATCAAATCGTTTTACTTTGGAAAAACCGGGAAACCGGGTAAACGGGAGCTCAAATCCGGGTAGATATATCGACGTGAACGGTATACCCAGCGTCATCGGGGTCCGGGTACCGTAGTGGACCTTCGATACGAACAGATAATCACCGACCAGAAGACTGTTTTCCATCGACGGGGTCGGAATACGAAACAAATCGAAGAACAGGGTTCGCACGATCACCATGAACACAACGGCAAACACGAGCGCATCGACCCATTCGCGAACACGACCCTTCTGAGGTCGCGATCTACCCTCCGTCGACGGTGTCAGGTGTTTTCCATCCCGACTTTCCTGCCTCTTCTTACGCGCTTCCTTTCGTTCATCCCTGGTTGATTTTGCCACGCCGGTCTGCCAAATACGTTGTTATTGATGCTGATCGAACTCCTGATCTATAGAGTCCCTCTCGTAATATTCCGTCGGATCAGGTCTCGGAGTACCCTCCGGCGGGCGTGCTGTACGCACGTCGAAAAAAGATGCTCCGTCAAAACCCGTCACATACCACGAATCTCGATCGAAATTGTAATAATAATCTGCGAACGGTTTACGCGTCGACTCCGCAGTCAGTTGCCCTAGAAAGGTACTTTTTATTGAACGAAGATCGTCCCTCAACTCTGCGGGGGCGGCAACGACAATCCCCCGGTCCCACGGACCGTTCACATCGATCAGTATGAGAGGGATCTCGTTGTTGAGAATGAACCAGTATTCGAACTCGATATAATCCTCTCTCCGCGCAGCCTCCGGGAGTGCTCTCTCTACCAGCGTAAGTGTCGGTCGTCCAAACTGTGCTTCCAATCTTGCACGAATATCTCTCGTTTCCAGCGTGTCAATTTTGCTCAGCGATGTACTGCCAATAAATGCCCACCGGGTTGAATCAAAACGCGAGGCGTAATGCGGCGTCTCCGGGAATGAGATTTTATGCCACGACGTAATTAAAAATGGATCACGGATCAGTGGAACCGGGAGATCGTCTTCTTTCTCTCTGAGGGACATAAACCATCGATAAAGAGAGTCTGATCTGGTCTGAAACGGATCCGGCGGCAGGACCGGCACGGGGTGCCTCCCGTTTCCGAGACGAATCTGGGCGATTCGCGCTGTTCGCAGGTACATCAGGTGCTCAAGCAACGATTGTGCGGATACGACCGAGACGTACCCGGTCATCAGCAGAAGAGCCGGCAAGAGACGAAAGACGATCGACATGATTCAGGAGAAATCGGATGAGCTTCCGAGTAGTTTCCGGAAAGATCGTATCGACCTGGGATCTCCCAACAGGGTTACGTGATCTCCCTTGAAAAACACCGTACCACCCCTGGGAATCATCCGGGTTCCATCTCTGAAAATGGAGATCACGATAATATCCGATGGAAGATTCATTTCAGACACCTGTGTTCCGATAAAAGCTGTAGTAGCGCGTGTATCGCCGAGGTGAAGCGTGATAAAACGCTCATCCCTCATCAGCAGCGTGCGTAGATTCTCTTCTGTATCTGCGGCGATCCACTCGTCCATGAATGTATCCTCGGAGAGGCGACTCGCGAGTTGCGACAACACACTGAGGTGGTGAGCCGGATGGCTGCGGGGAGAGGCCAGATAAATGATCGCCCGTAGCGGTTCATCTGTCATCAAATTTCCGAAGACAATCTGATCCCGTGTTCTCACTCCGGTCTTCGAACGAACCAGTACCAGTTCTGATTCGATAATGTTGGGCACGTGGATATGCGCAAGCACGACACCGGGAACGACGACCAGTATGCCATCCGCACCCAGAGCCGTGAAATCAGCCAGTATCCTGTCCGCTCCAAACGATATCCGGGAGGCAAGAAGATGTGATGCACTTCTCGTTACGTCATCAAAACCTTCGTCCCGACAAACATCCAGGACCAGACTCCTCATGATGACCTCATCGGTACTGAATTGTACGTGTTTATGCAGTGTACCGGAGACCGGTGTCCCGCGAAAATGCGTCTCGGCAATTCGGGCGAATGCATGGCGGATGGCTCCTGATCGGGTAACCTGCTTTTGGGCGTAAAACAGGTACCAGAGCACACAGACGATGGTCAGGCCGAACGTGAAAAGAACGGGTAGCAGTCCCATCTCGAAAATCAGCCACAACGGAGCTACCACGCCGATGATCTGAATGAGTGGATAGAGTGGCGTACGATACCCCGGATCATAGGACTCGAGTCTGCTCTCGCGCATTACGATGACCGAAATCGAGCTGAGGGCAAACATCAGTAGCTGGAACGCACCGGCAAGCTTGGCAATCTTTGTTGGATTCAGAGCCGTAACCATCACGATGATGATCACCGTCGTCAAAAACACAGATCCGACAGGGACACCTCGACCACTGATCCTGGAAAAAACCGGCGATACGAGTGAATCCCTGCTCATCGCCATGGGATAACGGGATGCGCTCAGAATCCCGGCGTTCGCAACGGACGAGAAGGCCAGGATGGCGGCAATTGTCATGAGTAGCCCACCCCAGTTACCCACGAGGCGAACGGCGACTACTACCACTGGTGTCAGCAGATTTTCACTCCTGATCAGATCGTCGACCGACACGACACCAATCATCACTGCAGACCCGATCACATAGATCAACAACGCCGTGCCAAGGGCAAGAAACATCCCCAGCGGCAGCGTTCGTTCCGGGTCCCTCACCTCCTCAGCAACACTCGCAATCTTTGTCAACCCCATGTAGCTGACCACAACCAGACCGGCTGTAGCCATGATGCCGTCGAGACCCGCCCCGAAAAAGTGGTCGAAGTTAGTCCACTCGATCCGGGTGATGCCGGTTCCGGTGAACCAGGTCAACAGGAGTAACAGCCCTATAACGAGTATCACCTGGGCCGTTCCTGATTTCTTGGCTCCGAACGAATTGACGAGACCGAAGAATATGGCAAAAAGGGCAGCGAGCACTCCGACATCTACGCCGGGTATGTACCCGGTCAGGTAGGCGCCCACCCCGACCAGCGCAAAAGCTGTTTTCAGAATCAGAGCGATCCAGGTTCCGAAACCTGCTACCGTACCTGCTACCGGCCCCAGACTTCGGTCTACAAAATAATAGATGCCTCCAGACCTCGGCATGGCTGTTGCCAGTTCTGCCATCGAAAGAATGCCCGGTACGATCATCAGACCGGCGATCAGGTAGGCCAGTGACAGCGCCGGTCCGGCACCGATTGCCGCCAGGCCAGGCAGGAGAAAGAAACCGGAACTGAGCGTAGCGCCGGTTGCTACTGCGTAGACACGGGCCAGGCCTAATTCCTTTTTTAGTGGATCGGAGGACATTCCTTGAGTAAGGACACGTTGAGAATGGTATTCGGGTCCTAGTCTTCTATGGAGAGAACTGCGAGGAATGCCTCCTGGGGCAGTTCTACGCTACCAACCTGTTTCATTCTCTTCTTTCCTTTCTTCTGTTTCTCGAGAAGCTTTCTTTTTCTGGAGATATCACCGCCATAACATTTCGCGGTTACATCCTTGCGCATCGCTTTTACTGTCTGACGTGCGATAACGCGTGAGCCGATGGCCGCCTGCAGAGCCACGTCGAAAAGCTGCCTGGGAATCAGATCCTTGAGCTTTCGGGTCAGTTTTCGGCCCATATCGTACGCCTTGTCCTTGTGTACGATCGTCGATAGTGCATCCACAGGATCCCCATTCACCATGACATCGAGTTTTACCAGGGAACTGACCCGGTAATCCAGATACTCGTAATCGAAGGAAGCATATCCGCGGCTGATACTCTTCAGCCGATCGTAAAAGTCGAAGACTATCTCAGCAAGTGGGAGATGATATTCCAGATTGACCCGTTCAGTGTCCAGATATTGCGTGTTGATATAGCTTCCTCGACGCTCCTGACAGAGTTGCATCAGACCTCCGATGTATTCCGACGGCACAATGATTTCTGCTTTCACATACGGCTCCTGAATGGCCTGAAGACTCCCGGTAGTGGGCATTTTACTGGGATTGTCGATGACCATTTCCGACCCGTCGTCATGCACGACCAGGTACTTGACGTTCGGTACGGTCGTTATGATGTCGAGTCCGAATTCCCGATCGAGTCTCTCCTGGATAATTTCCATATGCAGCATTCCAAGAAATCCTACGCGAAAACCAAACCCGAGAGCAACAGAGGTCTCTGGTTCATAGGTCAACGAAGCATCGTTGAGATGAAGGCGGTCAAGAGAGTTGCGAAGATCCTCGAAGTCCTCTGCATTGGTCGGGTAAACGCCTGAAAACACCATCGGCTTGGCATCCTGAAATCCCTCGATGGCACGGTCGGCCGGATTTCGGTCCAGAGTCACCGTGTCGCCGACACGCGTATCCTGCACATCCTTAACCGATCCGATTACATAGCCCACCTCACCTGCCCGTAGCTGCTCTACCGGCTCCAAATTCATTCGAAGAAATCCGATCTCTTCCGCGTCATAGACCTTGCCGTTGGCCATGAAGCGCATGCGGTCCCCACGCGTGAGGATGCCGTCGAAAATACGCGTATAGATAATGGAACCACGGTAGGTATTGAATATCGAGTCGAATATGAGCGCTTTCAGTGGCGCGTCCATGTCGCCGGTCGGTGCCGGAACACGGTCGATGACCGACTGAATTAGTTCAGGTATCCCTGTTCCTGTCTTTGCACTGATCTGGAGGATGTTTTCGGCCGGTTCTCCCAGAAGATTCTCAATTGATTGGGCCACACTGTCTGGATTGGCTCCGGGCAGGTCGACTTTATTCAGGACGGGAATGATTTCGAGTTCCGCCTCCATCGCCAGAAACACATTCGAAATAGTCTGCGCCTCGATACCCTGCGCCGCATCGACCACAAGAATGGCCCCCTCACACGCTTTCAGTGCCCTGGACACCTCATACGAGAAATCGACGTGACCGGGCGTATCGATCAGATTCAGGATATACTCGGTCCCATCGGCCACTGTATGAGACATCCTGATTGCATGACTCTTGATCGTAATCCCACGTTCTCTTTCGAGATCCATATCATCGAGCACCTGCGCCTGAAGCTCACGGCTGGTCAGCGTTCCCGTCTGTTCAAGAAAACGATCGGCTAGCGTGCTCTTACCGTGGTCGATATGCGCAATTATGCAAAAATTGCGTATGCGGGACTGCTCTAAGGGCATGTATGCCGGACGAAATGTTTTGGGATCTGCTCTTATCGGCTATAATACGATGTATATGCGCGGGTTCCGTCTTAGATTATATGTGGATTTAGAAGATTGTCGCGGGTGTCGCCTGATCCAATACTTTAAGTGATCGCCGGAATATTTTTGCTTCATGCGCGTACTACGGACTCAATAATGCTGGAAAGGACCGTGCGTAAAGAGATCTAATCGGAATAGGGGCACAACAGACTGCCTTTTATTGTTAAAGATATACTTTAAGTATTTCGTGTTTTAAGGCTCTACATTAGGTAAATGCACCGATCCATGTGTAATACTCTGTGACTGAGGAGTGAAATCTATGCGTTCTCTTTCGGACGAACAGTTTCGATCCTGGGGTCAAGGTCTTCGAAATTCTGATACGCGGTCCTATTCCGATCTTTTCGACGCTACGTATGATAGTCTCATGCGCTACGCCGTCTATATCGTTCGAGACAATTCTTCGGCTTCAGATATATTACAGGATGTGTACCTGAAAATCTGGCAGATTCGCGAAGATATCGATCCTGATCGTTCTCTTAAAGCGCTTCTATACCAGATGGTTCGAAATTATGCGCTCAATCATGAGAGACAGAAGAAACGCCGCGCCGCAGAAGAACTCGTAGCCGACCACCCCGCAGTCGGATTTGACATGATGACTGATGAACGTCTGGATGCAGATGCTCTGGAATACCGATTATCAGAATGGATTGACCAAATGCCCGAGAGGCGCAGAGAGGCGTTCATGCTGAGCCGGTACGAAGGATTGAGTCACGAGCAGATTGCGACGCTGATGAATCTGGCTCCAAAGACGGTTAACAATCATATTGTGCTTGCTTTGCAACATATACGCCGACTCATGTTGGCATATGAAAGGGATAATTCGGAGAGAGAAGATAAAAAGAGAGCTTGACTGACGGTCGACATACCGATTATGCAGAGCCAGGCGACGAAATCCGTCGCTTGCTCAGTGAACAGACTGACTTCGATGCCGGAGATCTTCTGGATGCGTGGATCTTCGCCGAAGACGCACGACCTGCCAGTCCCGACCGTATGGAGCGCAATCGAATGCGCGGATTTCTCCTCTCCCGGATTTCGGTCTCGAACCAGACTCCCGTCTATCGGCTCAAGCCGCTACGGACGAGTCGTCTTTTTCATATCAAGGCCTTTGCTGTTGCAGCGACTATTGCACTGCTCATAACGGCCAGTTTCATCGTGACGCCCACCGCGACTACGATTCGGGTGCCGTCCGGACTTCAGACGGCATCCGATTACGTACTCCCGGACGGCTCTGTCGCCCGACTATCTGCTGGTTCTGTACTCTCATGGTCATCTGAATTTGGCGTGTCGGAGCGACGTGTTGCACTAAGAGGTGAAGCCTATTTCGATGTAAAAAAGCAGAAAACGCCGTTTTTTGTTGATACATACAATGCCCGGACATCGGTTTTGGGTACGACGTTTACCGTCCGATCCTGGCCAGGAAGTTTACAGTCCGATACGGAAGTTCGTCTCTCTACCGGACGGGTTGCCCTCGCTCCAAAGGCCAGTCTGTCCAACTCAGTCATGCTCGATCCTGGATTTGCAGCCAGCGTTATATCTGTTCCGACTGAACCCAGACGGGTTGATATCGATCGGGATTTTGCATGGATCAGTGGCGGCTTCTCATTCGATAATCTGCCCGTCGGAGATGCCCTCCAGGAGATCGAACGACGGTATGATATCAGGTTAAATGCTCCGGCAGCCATCCGACTTCGCCGGATCAATTATTTCAAGAGATCGGCATCGGGTGTCTCCGAAGTTCTCGATGAAATAACGTCTACCATTGGCGTCCGTTTTCGGCAGGTGTCCGGCGGGTACGAACTCTTTCTCCCCTGACCCGGAACACCGCTCGCAATCCGGCTCGTTTGTCTTTACACGTCCTTTTTCTTCCAAATCTGGCTCTAATTCCTTATTTTTGTTCGGTGTAGGTGTCTTGTGATTTCTCCTACGACTCGAAGTTCGTCGAAGGTCTAACCCGGGACTTACTCTATCCGAATGACGATGGAATTCACCGCATCGCGGCGGCTTTTCTTGTTTCGTGCAGCACTGTTACTCCTTCTGTTGCCGGATTGGACAGGTGTCTCCGGCGCATATGCCCAGGAATCACCGGCACCGTCCTTTACCTACGCGTGGCGTGGAGCGTTTTTGTCTGAGGCGCTCCAGCAGTTTACCACAGATGCTCAGATCGATTTTTCCTGGGATCCGCTGTTGGTGGAAGGAAAACGGATTTTCTGTGTCATCAAGGATGCACCCCTCAAATCGGTACTGAAGTGTATTCTGGAGGGTACCGGTCTCGATTATGTACAGCGCTCGTCGGGTCTGTATACGCTGATTATCGCCTCTGAAGGACCTGCGCTTTACGGAAATCTCCGCGGTATCATTCTGGACCAGGACACCGAACAGCCCGTTTCTGATGCTCATATTCTTCTCGCGGAAGCGGTTCGAAATGAGGCGAGTCAAGGGGAGCGCGGTCGCGTCGCCAACACCGAGGGCATGTTTCTGTTCTCAGGCCTCCTGCCCGGTCAGTATCGAATTACCGTTAGCCATCTCGGATACCGGCGAACGTCGACCACGGTAGCTATTCGTGCGGGAGCCATATCCAGCGCCGAGGTCGTACTCCCGGCCGAGATCGTTCGCATAACCAGTCCCGTCGTCATCGACGGCATCGGAATGCAGCCGTCCTCCACCCTCCTCGGGAGTAGTATTTCTACGAAGAATCAGCTAACAGGGAGTGTTCTATCGGGTTCTTCAGGAATACTCCAGGCGCTCGACGGCATGATGGGCGTACGCGTAAACGATGCTACGGCCGATATACATATTCAGGGTGGTGAGGCCGGTGAACACCAGTTCAGGCTGGACGGTGCCCCTGTTTTTATTCCGCTTAATGTAGCCACGTTTATCGGACCATTCAGCCCGTTCGCACTCGGAAAAATCAAAGTCAACAAGGCAGGATTTGATGTGACTCTGGGCTCTCAGATCGCGGGTGTCATCGAGGCCGAGCATGATCTGCATATCCCTGCTGGAAGATCCTCGAGTTCCGGAAGCGTTAGTGGACAGGATTACGTGGTACAGGTCGACCCGATTTCAACGAATGCCCGAATCAGCGGCTTCATAGCGAGACCTGGACGATTCCATGCGACCTATATGTCTGCGGCTCGGATTGGTACATGGAGGATCGGTGCACCTTCCTCGTTGAGAGGCCTCCTCGACAGATGGAATACGGTGGATACCTTTCTGCTGTCTGCCTTTGCCGATCGCAATACGCCGTTCGCCAATCTACCTCCCGAAGGCACACCGAGCGTAGGATTTTTTGATTGGCATTCAGCAACGCGGATTCGATTCGGGTCACTCAAGACCCTGTATGCTTCAGCCTACTACGGATCGAGCACGCTCGGCAATAACCTGTCCGATGCCGGTGTCGCCGGAACGGCTCTCTCACGCGCCAGAGACGAGTATCAGTGGAAAAATGGAGCCGCTCAAGTACGGCTGCAGTCCGTACTGGGAAGCCGGACGCTGGGAAGCATACGGGCCAGGGGCAGTTTCTACAGGCTCACGCATGATTTTACTGCTCCTGACGCGCTGTCGGCCACTTCCCCTGAAGATGACGGCAATCGCATCGTTGAGGTTGCGCTAGAGGGCACCGTCGATTATATCCCTACCGTCGGGCATCACATACAGGCCGGTTTCGAGTCGATTCTCTCCGATAGCAGGTTTATTATCGCCGGAACGCAACTACTCCCCCTTCGCCACAACTCATCCGATTGGCGACTGGCCTGGTTTGCAGAAGACAAGATCCAATTCGGAGACAATGCTGTTCTGGAAGCAGGAACCCGATTTACGTACCTGAACGCACGCAGGTCGCTTTACGCAGAACCGAGACTTTCGGCAAGATTCGATTGGGTCGACACATCGATCGGCGGAATCTCGCTCTTCATTGGAACCGGCATTTACCGTCAGTTCGTTAACCAATTCGATGTAAGCAGCAGGAGTCCACGGACATTTGTCTCTTCTTCGCGTTTCTGGATAGGTATTGACCGGACGGTCAGCCCACCAAAAGCAGCCCACCTGACGGCAGAACTGCTTATCCGGCCTTCGACACCCTGGATTCTCCGGTTTGAGAGTCACTACAAGAAATTATATCAGGTCCTTTCGATAGACTATTCGGCGAATACCCCTGCGAATAATTCGTCCATCTCGCAGGATCAGTTTCTCCGGTCCACAGACGGATATTCCTATGGCTTCGCGTCCCTCATTCAACGCAGTATCGGACCGGGTAATATCAAGCTGAGGTTCGACTACACACAGAGCAAGCGAAAGATCGAATCGCTGTTCCGGGACCGGTTATTGACCGTTCCATGGAATGAACCGTACCGGATAGAAGCAAGTGTGGACCTGGCTCCGCTGGATCGATTTGTGCTGCTCGCGCGCTGGAAGACGATATTCGGGCGGCAGTGGGGCTATCGGCAAGCGTACTACGATTTCCTGAGTGCCCATCTGAATGATCTGGATGCCTTACTTCGGGATCTGAGCGCAAACGGAGTCTCGCCGGATGCGGTTAGCCGGATAGAACGTCAGGTAGATTTCTACCAATTATCTGATCCTGAGAGTCATCGTCTGGGCGCCATTCAGCAACTCGATTTAAGTGTGGCCTATTCCGTTCCGCTCTCAGAAATGTCCCTTCAGATCCGGGCAGACGTGATTAATGTGCTCAACGAGAGGAACACGGCAGAGTGGAGATTCGATCTCGATGAAGGCTCCTATTTCGGACAGAATGGACAGTCCCGATCGGGCCTGTTGGATCGAGGCAACCGTCCGCTCTTGCCCCGTGTGTTTACACTTGCCGCCCGGCTGTCATTCTGACGCTGTCCGTTCATCCGGGGATGATAGGTTTGACGTATCCGTTTCGATGGTGGAGACGGT
>CAYLHF010000009.1:28696-34221 GCA_964383365.1 uncultured Rhodothermales bacterium
GTTTCGATGGTCTCCCCGGCCGCCGCGGCCAGGTTCTCGTGGAATTTCTTCTGGAAAAAGAGAATTCCGACCACGCCGATCACTATGGCCATGTCGGCACCATTCCAGATCGGAAACAGGGCGACGTATTTTCCACCGATGAAAGGAATAGACTCGGGGACGTATCCGCGCCAGACGTTCACGTGTATGAAGTCTATGACCTTGCCAACAAACAGACTTCCTTCATAGTACAGCTTATCGTTCACGACCCGGTCGATAATGTTTCCGACGGCACCGCCGAAAACGAGAGCAAGACTCGTGGTATACGGCGTGTATACCTTCCCGACACGCTTCATATAAATCACGATCAGTCCGGTCGCAATAATAGAAAAGGTGGTAATCACGAACGGAGGAGCATATTCAATCCCGAACGCCATTCCAGGATTCTCGGTAAAGGTGAGTCTGAGCCAATCACCGATCAGAGCGATAGACTCCCCTCGTTCCATCAGGTGGATGACGGCGTATTTTGCTGCCTGGTCGAGAACGACTACGACAAATGAAATACGAAATGCGCGCATTAACTGGCCCGACTACACGACAGAATTTGGAACTAGCGACAGGAACCCGTCATCATACAAAGACGATGTTGTCGAAGAAAGGTTACTTGCCCTGAAGACGTTTTGCCTCAATGGAAATCTCCGTATGAGGAACTGCTTCCAGTCTGTCTTTCGTGATTGGATTTCCTGTGACCTTGCAGACACCGTACGTTTTCTTGACGATGCGGTCGAGAGCTCGTTCCAGATACCCGATATATTTCTGCTGACGAGCAATCATCAGGAAAAGCTTTTCCCGTTCCATGGCATCGGTACCGGCGTCGGCCATATGCGAACTGTAGGCCGTATCATTTTCCGACTGTTCTCGCGAGTCGGCGAGTTGACTACGCATACGTTCGATATCATCCTGAGCGGCTTTCCGCTTGTCCAGAATAATGGTCTCGAAATACGCCAGCTCGTCGTCGGAAAAGGGCGACTTGCGATCGATAATTTCGTCGATCGGCTCGCTCGAATCCTTCATTTCAGCGGCTGTATTTTTTCTGGCCATGCTTTCCTTACTTATTTTTAGCAGAATGAGACGTATCTATCATTTCTGAATCCGTCTTACTCCGATGGTCAGTTTTTCCTGGTCGATATCAAATTGTGAGACCAGATCTCCTACCGGATCGGGGGCCACATCCAACTCCATTCCAAGCGTCTCGTTCCGTATCCATTGCTCATGAATCCGTATAGCATCGAGAATTTCATCAGATCCCTGAAGGGAAATGGATATCCTGTCTGAGACGTCGTAATTGGCACTTTTGCGCATGTTCTGGATACGATTCACGGTTTCCCGGGCCAACCCTTCTCGCTTCAGATCTTCGTCAATAACAGTATCGAGGGCGACCGTAACGCCACTCTCCTGTCCGACAAGCCAACCTTCTATGCCTTCGCTTACTATATCAATATCTCCTTCATTCAGGTCAACAGTCTCGTCGTCGATTGTCAGGGAGAGTGTTCCGTTCTCAAGATAGGCATCAATAGATGCTGCCGGTAAGTCCGCAATCATCCTGCTGACGGGCTTCATGAGTTTCCCCAATCGACGACCGAGGGCCTTGAAGTTGGCCCTTGCCTGCCTGATCACAATGTCACTCGATCCAGATATATACTCGATGTCCCGGACATTGACTTCGTCGAGAACGATCGCCCGTACCTGCTCGATTATCGAGTCCTCGACACCCGCACCCACGACAACCACGATACGAGCAAGTGGACGCCTGACGTTAATTCCGGCCGTATTCCGGAGACCGAGAACACAGGAGGATATGGTTTTTGCGAGGAACATCCGGTGTTCGAGTGCCACATCAACGGTGTACGGAGTCGACTCGGAATCGGGATAGGTACTCAGGTGAACAGAAGCGGCATCTTCCGATCCAATGACGTCATTGAGCATTCCATAGAGCCTTTCCGAGACAAACGGGGCGATGGGGCTCATCAGTCTCGCAACGACAAGAAGTGCCTCAGCTACGGTCTCGTACGCCGAATTTTTCAGCGATGCAGTGTCCGTTCCGTCGCCGGAGTCTTTTGAAGACCAGAATCGTCGCCGGTTCCGTCGGATGTACCAATTGGAAAGCTCATCTACGAATCGCTCGATCGACCGGGCCGCCTTCGTCGGATTGTACGTATCAAGGGAACCGTCACATACGGTAATTGTGGATGCCAGTCGACTCAGAATCCAACGGTCCATTTCCGGTCTTGCAGAAACGGGAGTAGCGCGGACGGGGCCTGCAAAACCGTCTATGTTGGCGTACGTCGCGAAAAAGGAGTAGCAGTTGAAAAGGGTGCTGAAGAATTTACGCTGCGTTTCGACGAGCCCTCTTTCCGAGAATTTCAGATTTTCCCAGGGAGGCGTATTGCTCATCATGTACCACCGGACTGCGTCTATCCCGTACTTTTCGATGAGCACGAATGGATCGACGGAATTGCCCTTGCTTTTGGACATTTTCTCGCCTTTCTCGTCGAGTACAAGCCCGTTCACGACGACATTCCGATACGCCAGATCGTCCATCACCAGTGCTGCGATCGCGTGGAGGGTATAAAACCATCCCCGGGTCTGATCTACGCCCTCAGCGATGAAATCAGCCGGAAATGTTCGCTGAAATACGTCTTGATTCTCAAACGGGTAGTGCCACTGCGCGAACGGCATGGCTCCCGAGTCAAACCAGACGTCGATGAGATCTTCCACACGCCGCATGGTACCGCCATCCGGTGAGTCCCAGGTCAGCGAATCGACAAAGGGGCGATGCAGATCGACATCGTCATCCTTTTCTGGAAGAGCGCCGGGGCACTTCTCCCTTAATTCAGCGATTGATCCAATGATTTCCAGATACGATGATCCAGGAGCATCAGACCTCCAGATGGGCAGTGGCGTCCCCCAATATCTCTTTCTTGACAACGCCCAGTCGACATTGTTTTTAAGCCAGTCACCGAAGCGTCCGGTCCCGATTCCCTCCGGCTGCCAGTTAATTTTTTCATTGAGGCCTATCAGTCGGCTTTTAATAGCAGTAGTCTTGATAAACCAGCTTTTCACCGGGTAGCTCATGAGTGGGGTCCCCTTCCGCCAGTCATGGGGATAATTATGCACATATGATTCCTGTCTGAACAGGAGTCCCCGATCTCTGAGATTTCGATTCACCACCCGGTCCGCGTCCTTGAACCACATGCCGGCAACCAGCGCGACCGTTTCATCAAAATGACCATCAGGAAGCATCGGGTTGAAGACGGGCAGATTCTCCCGGCGCGCGGTCTCGTAATCATCCGCTCCGAAAGCAGGCGCGGTATGCACGATTCCCGTCCCGTCTTCCGTCGACACGTACTCCGCCGGTACAACAGTCCATGCTCGATCGGCTCCGTCCGAGTCCACAAATGCGTCGAACAGGGGTTCGTATTTGAGTCCCACCAGATCCATACCGGTGACGGAATCCAGTACCTCGTAGTCATCCTGAATGACAGATAGCCTCTTCCGAGCAAGAATCAACTCTTCGGGCCGATCTGTTTTCGTCCTGATCCGGACATATTCAATGTTGGGGCCGACCGCGAGAACCGTATTCGAAATCAGCGTCCACGGGGTCGTTGTCCATGCCAGAAAAAACGCATCGGATTCCCCGGTTATTCGAAAACGAATGTATACCGACGGATCCTGCACCTCTTTGTATCCGAGACTGACTTCGTGTGATGAAAGTACCGTTCCGGAACCCGGACTATACCACTGAATCTTGTGTCCTTCGTACAGATAATCTTTCTCGAACATCGTCTTCAGAAGCCACCAGACAGATTCGATGTACGAAGATTTAAATGTTATGTATGGGTCTGATTGATCGACCCAGTAGCCCATCCGCGTAGTGAGCCGGTCCCATAAGTCCTTGTACTGCAGAACACTATCGCGACACGCCCTGTTGTATTTTTCTATGCCGTACTCTTCGACCTGGTGACGGCCCTCAAGTCCGAGAGCCTTCTCGACTTCAATTTCAACCGGCAAACCATGGGTGTCCCAGCCGGCTTTCCGTTCAACACGAAAGCCCTTCATCGTCTTGTACCGACAAAACGCGTCCTTAATCGTCCTCGCCATTACGTGGTGAATGCCGGGCTTGCCGTTGGCCGTCGGAGGACCCTCGTAGAAGGTGAATGTAGGCGCATCGCGATGCTGTTCGACACTCCGTCCGAACACGTCGTTCTGCTCCCACCAGGCCAGGACGTTTTCCTCCAGAGCCGGAAAATCTACCTGTTTTATCTCGTCAAACTTCTTCATCAAACGACACGAAAATATCCGGAACGATTATCAGGAATCAGCCGACTGGTCTCTTCCGCGTCGGATGACTATAAGAGGGTGAAGATACTGATTCAACGCTCCCCCGGCGTCGGATGGGAGCCAAGAAGCATTCAAATTCCGGTGAAGGTTCCGGGACCCGAATTATTAGAGACGTGGAACCAACTGCTCTATGAGCAGGCGTAGACGAGGCTCGGCGTCGGCAGCAGCAGCAAGGACATCTTCTATGGAAACCGGCGCGAGTGTGTCGGGAAAACATTCGTCCGTTATGACAGAAAAGGCTACCACACGCATGTTCATGTGCCGTGCGACCAGCACTTCAGCGACCGTACTCATCCCGACCGCATCCGCTCCGAGCCGGGCGAGCATCCTGTATTCTGCCCGGGTCTCCAGATTAGGTCCAGCTACGGCGACATAGACCCCTGACTGAAGGTCGACTTGTAGTTCCGACGCCAGACCAATAGCGATGTCCAGATAGGCTGCGTCATATGGCTGACTCATATCCGGAAATCGTGGTCCCCAATCATCGACATTGGGACCCTCCAGGGGGTTGACTCCCTGCAGATTGATGTGATCAGTGAGCAACATGATATTACCACGACGATAGTCAGAATTCATACCGCCGGCTGCGTTGGAGATGACCAGTTTGGTGACGCCGGCCACGGCCAGAACGCGAATGGGAAACGTTATTTCCCGGGCAGAATATCCCTCGTACAGGTGGAAACGACCTTGAAGGGCGAGGATGGGGGTTCCTGCTAGTCTTCCAACGATCAGATTGCCTGCATGCGAGGCGACCGTAGACTGTGGGAATGACGGAATGTCCGCGTACGGAATAACCGCCTCGGGTTCGATGGTATCTCCCAGGCCGCTCAGACCTGTGCCAAGAATTACAGCCGTAGACGGAATCGCCGAAATACGGTTTTTAAGATAATCTGCCGCTCGTTCGACCGACTCTCTGTACGTGTTCATGCGCGATAGGCTCTACGAAGGGGTTATTTTTCGAGATCTTCCAGAATCTGTCGGATTTTTTTGATCTCTTCTGTGGCAACTTCATCGCCATCAGAAACGCCAGATTCACTCCCAGGCGTTGGGGACTTATCCGGTTGTTGGGACTTACCTGGTTGTGAGGTCCTGTCCAACTCCGTACCGTCATCCTCCTGCAGTGAGTCAATCGCCTGAGATGCGTC
>CAYLHF010000009.1:34321-91720 GCA_964383365.1 uncultured Rhodothermales bacterium
TCAGCCGCCTGAGATGCGTCATCCGGTTCCATGGATATGATGGGTGTGACCCGCCATGCCGGTTGTTCGGCGATCGGTGTCGCATCTTCACCGGTCTCTGATTCAAAAACAAAGGTAGAGGATGATCCGGTATCCGCTTTGTCTGCGCTGCCGTCGTCCTTTTCAGAATCGGGATCGGCAATGGTATCCTGCTCGACGTCACTCGATGCGTCCATTGAATCCTCCGTTCCGTCCGATATCTCTGCTTCGACAAGAGCCTCCCGGGGTGTCCTGTCGACCAGCGACTGATCGGTTTCATAGCCTGCCAGGATCTCCATTTCGGACATCAAAAATGCCCTCATCTTCGCTACGATCTCATGCTGCCGGGCCGAATATCGGGCTGCTTCCCGCCGGGTATCGAGTCGTTCATTTTCGGCTTCGTGCGTGATCGACAATGCACGGTTTTCAGCCAATTCGATGATCGAACGAGCCTTCCTCTCTGCATTTTCAATCGTCTGCCGGGCCCCGGTTCGCGCCGTCTGCAATGCTTCCTCGAGTGCCTCCTCGACCTTTCGATAGTGATCAAGTTTCTGCTCACTGGCGCGTAGGTCATCGGTGAGTCGCCGAACCTCATCCGACATTTCCTGCCACTGATTTGCAATCAATTGCAGGAAGGCCTCTACCTCGTCGATGTCGTATCCTCTGAACGATCGGGTGAAGTCCTGTTTGCGAATATCTAGAGGTGTGATGTTCATGATTGGTTTTCCGCTGTTAGGCACTCTCTGAACTGCGCGTTCTATCTGTGGAAGATACAGAATCTGTATCGTCCGAGTCACTCACAGACTCAACCAGATTCAGGGGGGCATCCGACTCAATGGCTTCTATCGTCTCCAGACGCGCGCTCAGTTCTTCGAGTTGGATTTCTACAGCAGAGATCCGTGCCATAGCGCCTTCCACGCTGTTGCCTTCATATCTGGAAAGCATCCTGAGAAGGAAAAATATGAGGATACCCGCGACCAGAAGGGCCGGGATGAACAGGAATATCATGGCTATGTGGATTTAATTGTCTGTTCTCAGAGCCGTTGTCGGGGGCGGATCCGGGTACGTTCTTGAACCGAAAATACCACTACCCACTCTTACGTGCGAGGCCCCTTCCTCAATCGCGATCTCGTAATCCTCAGACATCCCCATCGAAAGGTACCGACACTCCGGTGGAGTCAACGGATGATCGCGCAGGTTTCTGAGTTCGGTAAACTGTTCTCTGAGCCGGCGTTCGCCTCCATGGGGTGCTGCCATGCCCATGAGTCCGATGACCCTTATCGACGAGAGGGGAACGATCGCGTGCAAGGCTTCGTGAAGATCTTCCGGGAAAAATCCGTGCTTGGATCCCTCCCTGGAAATATTCACCTGTAGAAAACAGTCAAGGGGACTTTGTCCGGTCATTCGTTTTTCAATTTCCGACGCAAGATCTACCCGATCCAGCGCATGAAAGGTGTGAATTGAATCCACGATCTGGCGGACCTTCTTTCGCTGTAGCGTTCCGATCAGATGCCACCGAATATCGGGGCATGTTTCCTCACTCTTGAAATGGGCTTGCTTGGATCGTAACTCCTGAACTTTATTCTCGCCAAAATCCCTTTGACCAAGATCATAGAGTGCCTCGATATGCGAAACGGGAAACGTTTTGGAGACCGCCACGACAGTCACTTCGTCCGAACGCCGGCCCCCTCGTTCTGATGCGCTCTGTACGCGCGAGAGAACCGTCCTGTATCGTCGTTCGAGGAGTTCCAGATCCATCATCATAAACAATTAATTATCAGATCTTAACACCTCCAGCGGTGGACGCTGGTAAATACCTCGGGAATTCCAGAGTCCAATCGTGACGGTAAGAACGATTTCAATGGCAATTATCAGACCGGCCTGCTTCCAGGGAAAGATGAATGGAGAGTAGAAGACCCATCGGGCCAGTCCCCAACCCGCTCCCGTCGCCAGAATCAGTCCGGTAGTCGCCGCCATGAAACCCAAAACCAGATACTCAATGGACATGATTTGGAATATCTGCCGCCGTGATGCACCAATCGTCTTCAATAGAACGGTCTCCTCGATACGCTGAAACCGGCTCAGAATTACGGCTCCGGCAAGAACCAGAAGACCCGTTATAATACTGAAGAGGGACATGAATCGTACAATCAGCGAAATGCGCGAGAATATAGCCTCGAAAACTCCCAGTACAAGCGAAAGATCGATAGACGATATATTCGGATATGACCGCACGATGTCGGATTGAATAGATCCGGAGACTTCGTCCGACTGAGCCCGCGCCAGGATCACGTTGAACTGAGGGGCCTGCTCCAGGACCCCCGCGGGGAATACGAAAAAGAAGTTGGTTCTCATTCGCCTCCACTCCACACCGCGGATACCCGAAATTCGGGTATGGACAAGAATGCCCTGAACGTCGAATGTAATCGAATCGCCAACAGAAACTCCGAGCGTCTCCGCGATATCTTTTTCGATTGTCACGGGCACAATATCCAGGTCCTTTCCTACAACGGACCCGTCAAATTCGCCATCCAACAGTTCTTCCGTCTTTCCGAGATGCTCCCGATAGGTCGAACGATACTCTCGTCTATGCGCCCACGTCGTTCGTCGAGTTGAATCGGCTCTTAGATCACTGATACGTTCTCCTTTAATGGAATGAAGGCGCATGGTAACGATGGGGACTCTGTCGATAACGTCCAATCCGCGGGCGACGATGCGATGTTCGACGTCGGCAAGTTGATCCGGCTGAATGTCAAAAAAGACCAGATTGGGTTGATCCTCTCCGGAGGCTACCGATACCTGCGACAGAAGCGTTCCCTGGGTGAACAGGAGTGTTCCGATAAGGAAGGAACCCAAACCGAGAGAGACCAGCATCATCGATGTCTGATTCCTCGGTCGATATAGATTGGCGATCCCCTGTCTCCAGACGTAGGGAAGTGATCGAGGGTAGTGTTTCCGGAGAATCCGTATCAGCATGGAGGCCACACCGCCCAGAAGTCCGAATACCGCGAGCAGAACCAGCGAATATCCGATTCCGATCCAAACCGACGGGGCCTGCACTACCGCAAACAGGGATACGACCACGGATGTCGCGGTCACAATCGACCACCAGAGAATACTCCTTCTCTTCGGTTCACCGGAATCCACGTCGGATCGTAAAGCCAGCAGCGGAGATACATCTTTGACAGTAAGTAGCGGCAGGAGCGTAAAAAGCACCGTAACCGCAAGGCCGATACCGGCCCCCATGACTACGGACCCGGCAGACACTCCGAAATCGACGTCGACGGGTAGAAAATCACCCAACAACCCGGGTAGAACGGCCTGGATAGCGAACCCCAGGAGGACGCCAAAGGTAACGCCCACGGCGCCCATACCGATGGACTGTACCAGATAGACCCCGAATGTAGGCCAGGACCGAGCTCCGAAGCACCTGAGTACGGCGACGGTTTGCACGCGTTGTCGGACGTATACATTCACTGCGCTTGCTACACCCAGGCTACCGAGCAGGAGGGCCATGAATCCCACAAGACTGAGAAATCGATAGAGATTCGACAGGGACTGATCCCATCCGTCCTTCTGTTCCTGAATGGTATCGGTAGTGACCTGCTCCGCTACCAGGACGGGCTTGAGATCATCGACCAGGGTTTCTACATCTCGTCCGTCATCGAATTGAAAATACACTTCATATTCGGCCCTGCTGCCTTTCTGAAGTAGCGACCTGTCCAGATACCGTGACGGGATATAGATTCGAGGACTGAAGAGCATTACCGCTGCGGTCTCCCTTGGAGTTTGCAACAATCGTCCGGCAACCCGATACATCCGATCGCCGATTTGGACTGAATCTCCTATCGCGACGTTGAACTGCTCCATGAGCGTCCCATCTACAAGTGCATTCCGGCCCTCGAGATAAAGCTCCGATGCCGATGCCGGATCAGTCTCGATCGCTCCGTAATACGGGTATCCTCCTTCGTTCGCTCTGACGGTTGCCAACCGCGCATCGTCGGTCCGGGGGAAATACGCCATGGACGCAAAAGACGTTCTACGACTCTGTTGACCACCAATCGAATCGACGACAGCCTCTATCCGATCCGTGAAGGGCCGGGTGCTCTCGAAACTCAGGTCAGCTCCGAGCAGTTCTCCCGCCTGGCTGTCGACGGCAGAACGGAGACTGTCACCAAACGAGTTTATGGATACGAGGGCGGCCACTCCGAGAACCATCGAAGAGACAAAGATGGCCATCTTTCTTCTGCTGCCACGGCTATCCCGCCAGGCCATTAGAAGAATCCACCTGAATGTATCCATGTTCTCCCTATCGGTCATTTTCTATCGGGTCGGCGGAGGCTTCGGACACGGTTGGAGCATTCAGAATATCGTCGTAAATCAATCCATTCCTGAGTGTGATGACGCGATCGCATCTCGCGGCCAGTTCGGCATCGTGCGTCACCAGTACCAGCGTCGTGCGTTCGATCCTGTTCAGTTCAAACATCAAATCGATGACATCTCGCCCTGTATCCGTATCCAGGTTCCCCGTAGGTTCGTCTGCGAATAAAATTTCCGGCTTGTTTACGAAGGCTCGGGCGAGACCGACTCGCTGCTGCTCCCCGCCGGAAAGTTGAACCGGATAATGGTCCAGTCGATCACCCAATCCTACCCGGGCCAAAAGGTCATCGGCAATCTCACGCATGCCAGATCGCCCCCTGAGTTCTCCGGGAACCATGACATTTTCGACCGCTGTAAGTGTCGGAATAAGCCGAAACGACTGAAACACGAAGCCGACATGTTCATTTCGTATAGTCGCACGTTCGTCTTCACTGAGGGAGTCGAGGCCGAAGGAACACAGTTCCACGGTACCTTTTGAAGGACGATCCAGTCCAGCACACAGACCCAGGAGGGTCGTTTTCCCACTTCCCGAGGGCCCGACGATCGCACATGTATCACCGGCCGCCAAATCAAAAGTAATATCCGACAGAACGGTGAGTTCGTGGTCTCCGCTTCGAAACGTCTTCGAAAGATCTGCCACAGATAAAACGATTCGCATATATTTCAGCAACTATGAGATTTCGATTAGAACATATCTGGATGTTTATTGCGCTTCTGAGCATCTCTTCCTGCACCACAAGCGAAACCGACGATCCCGCGTCCCAATCCTCTGTAACGACTGACTCCGCGGGACCCGGTTCAATTTCGACGGCAGATACGCTGGCCCGGACACCCGGAACAAACTCGGATAAGACCGGAAGTCGCTCCTCTACGGAGGATCGACGCATAGTGTTTCTCGGCGACAGTATCACGGCTGGATTTGGAGTCGATCCGGACGAGGCATTTCCGTCGCTTGTTCAGAATCGAATCGACAGCCTCTCCCTGGCATTTGATGTGGTCAACGCCGGGATAAGCGGAGACACCAGTACGGGAGGACTTCAGCGTCTACCCTGGTTGCTCCGGAATAGAATCGATGTGCTGGTACTCGAATTGGGCGGAAACGACGGTCTTCGCGGTGTAGACCTGTCCGTAACCTATCGGAATCTCTCTCAGATAGTCGAGAAAACCAGAGAGAGATATCCCGCCTGCCAGATCGTACTGGCCGGAATGCAGGTCCCGCCCAATCTGGGGCACACCTATACGAACGAGTTCAGGTCTCTTTTCCCGCGCCTGGCAGCTAAATATCAGATCGATCTGATCCCTTTCCTTCTGGAATCGGTAGGAGGAGAACCCGAATTGAACCAACCCGACCAGATTCATCCAAACGTAACGGGCCACCAGATCGTGGCGGTCACGGTATGGAAAACGCTCCTCCCGGTCCTGGAAAGAATCGGCGTAAATTCGCCTCCACCCGACCGTGATATAAACCGGTCGGAGGCGAGCCCCCGATCAGAGTGACTTCAGCTCCGTTACAACTTCGGAAATGGAATCCTTTGCATCTCCGAATAGCATCCGGTTGTTGACGTTGTAGAACAATTCGTTGCCGATCCCCGCATACCCCGGACGCATACTTCTCTTCAGGACAATCGATGTTCTGGCCTTGTCTACGTTCAGGATTGGCATCCCGTAGATCGGACTCGATTTATCGTGGCGGGCTGCAGGATTTACAACATCATTCGCCCCGATAACCATGGCCACGTCGCAGTTTTCAAATTCCCCGTTGATGTCATCCATTTCCACGAGAAGGTCGTAGGACACATTAGCCTCCGCCAGAAGCACGTTCATGTGTCCCGGCATACGACCTGCTACCGGGTGGATACCAAATTTCACCGTGACACCCTTCTTTTGAAGTTCGTCGGCAAGTTCACGAACGGCGTGTTGTGCCTGCGCGACAGCCATCCCATAACCGGGTACAATAATCACATTCTCGGCATAGGCGAGCAGAATAGCCGTATCGTCGGGCGTCGTCGACTGCACCGTTTTCCCCTCAAAAGAGGACGCTTCCGAAGATGATTCCTGAGAATCGCCTCCGAAGCCACCGAGGAGTACGCTCAGCAGAGACCGATTCATGGCCACGCACATGATATTGGTCAGGATCAGTCCAGAAGATCCAACGAGCGCGCCACTCACAATCAGGGCGGTATTATCCAAAACAAACCCCGTAGCTGCCGCGGCCAGTCCCGAATAGGAATTCAGGAGTGCAACAACCACCGGCATATCTGCGCCCCCGATGGGTATCACCAGCAGAATCCCGAGTACAAAGGCTACGCCTGCAACAATATAGGCTCCATCGACAACCGGTCCGGAAACTGCCGGAAAGTCAGGCGCACCCGTGATCATGAATACCAATCCTGTTACCGCACCCAGAGCCATCAGAATGGTCAGGAGTCGCATGCCGGGAAATGAGATCGGATTTCCACTGATTCGACCGGAGAGTTTACCGAATGCCACGAATGAGCCGGTAAATGTCACCATACCGATAAGCAGGCTCAAAGCGATGGTCACGGCCGCCGTCGTGGAGAAAAGTTCTCCGTCCGGTCCCATGGTCGCTCCCGGCATCATGATCCGGGCTATTTCAGCGCCGGCCACACCTACAGACGCGATTCCGCCGAATCCGTTGAAGGCAGCCACGAGTTCAGGCATTCCGGTCATCTCTACTCTCTTTGCCAGAAAAGCACCAATGAGACCTCCGATTACAAATCCTGCAATCATTTCTGCAGGTGTAAGGAGCTTGTGCATGAAGAGTGTAGCAACGACGGCAATGAGCATTCCGACTGCCGCGAGTTGATTGCCCTGCCTGGCGGTAGCCGGCGATTGAAGGCGTTTCAAACCGTAAATAAAGAGTACTGCGGCGATCAGGTATGCAATATCTATCAGAGATTGGAGCATTTCAGGTCAGTTCTTTCGTTTTTTGGAGTCGGTAATACCAGCGTCGGTCCCTACTTCTTCTTGAACATCTGCAACATCCTGTCGGTAACCATAAATCCACCGACCACATTGATTGTCGCAAATATCATCGCAGCGAATCCCAGCCACTTGGCTGCGTCCCCTCCTACCATGCCCGCAACGACAAGCGCACCGACAATGGTGATCCCACTGATGGCATTTGAGCCAGACATGAGTGGGGTGTGCAGCGTGGCCGGCACCTTACTGATTACTTCCATACCGATAAATCCGGCAAGAACGAATACGATAATGTTTTCAAGCAGCATGATAATTCTCCGGATTGGGTCTCAGTCGATTAATGATTTTACACGTTCATTCTTTACGGCCCCGTCATGAGTAACACAGGCCCCGGTAAATACGTCATCCTCGAAGTTGACATGGAAGCCATCTTCGTCAGTGAAGTCCTGAACGACAGCGTGGACCGTCTTCGAATAAAGTTGGGATGCATTTACCGGCATATCGGCCGGTAAGTTAGTACCACCGAAAATGGTAACACCGTGTCGGACTACGTTTTCGTTGGGCTCTGTCAAAGCACAGTTTCCGCCGTTTGCCGCCGCCATATCTACAATCACGGACCCGGCTGCCATCGCTTTTACGGCATCCTCTGTGACCAAAATGGGGGCCTTTCGTCCTGGAATCAATGCAGTGGAGATTACTACATCAGATTTGCCAATGAAGGGTACCAGCAACTCCGTCTGACGGGCAGCTTTCTCCTCAACAAGCGCTTTGGCATATCCTCCGGCATCCTGCATATTCTCCGTTTCAAGCGGAAGTTCTACAAACGTCGCACCCAGACTCTGCACCTCCTCCTTGACCGCATCTCGAATATCGTAGGCAGAAACCCTCGCGCCGAGCCTGCGTGCAGTGGCGATGGCCTGCAGACCCGCCACGCCGGCACCCAGGATAAGTACATTGGCCGGTCTGATCGTTCCCGCTGCTGTGGTAAGGAGCGGGAAGAACTTCGGAAGCGCCGAGGCCGCTGTCAGAACGGCCCGGTAGCCGCCAATCGAACTCAGCGCCGAGAGTGCATCCATTTTTTGTGCACGCGAGATCCGAGGCACCAGTTCCATGGCAAGGGCTGTAATCCCTTTTTCAGCAAGGTTTTTGCTGATTTCAGGTTGGTCGAGCGGGCTTAAAAAACTGATTAATGTATGCCCCTTTTGCATAAGCGCAATTTCATCACCTGATGGGGGTTGAACCTTCAGTACGATATCGGCAGCGAAGATGTCTTCGCGGCTAGCCACTACCGCTCCTGAATCCACATAGTCACTGTCCGGAACGTACGCAGCATCTCCAGCAGATGCCTCAACGAGGACCGTCGCTCCGTCTTTAACGAGTTTTTTTACGATTTCCGGGACAACTGCCACCAGTTTTTCTCCCGGTGCCGTTTCTCTGGGTACGCCTACTGTGTATGCCATAGTTACTTTATTAGGATCGGATTAGGTCGCGCCCTATATACAACGCGCGCGCCGTGCTTGCAATCTGTGGATTGTGAGAGCCGCCCCGCACAACCTGTCGGTGAATCCATTACGTGCTGCCAGAATTCCTCTCGAATCGGTCCATGAATGAGATGAGAGCCGCGACAGCCTCTTCCGTACACGCATTGTAGATAGACGCTCTGATCCCGCCGACCGATCGGTGTCCTTTCAGTGCAACCAATCCTTCAACGGCCGCCTCGGAGATAAATCGCTGCTCCAGTTCTTCCGTTGCCAGGCGAAACGTAACGTTCATCTGTGAGCGAGAGTCATCGTGGGCGGTTCCTGTGTAAAAACCATTCCTGTCTATACGCTCATACAATGCGTTGGCCTTCTCTGTATTTCTTTTCCCCATGGCTGTTAGACCCCCCGAAGCCTGAATCCACGTAAGCACTTTGTCAACCATATACACGGCGAAGACCGGTGGCGTATTGAAGAGCTTGGCCACATGCGTACCGTAATCGAGCATGGTCGGAACATTACTGTTCCTTCTTTCCAGGAACGAGTCCCGAATCAACACGACCGTTACACCGGACGGGCCGACGTTCTTCTGTGCACCGGCGTAGACGAGGCCGTGGCCCGAATAGTCGGTTGGCCGACTCAGAAAATCACTCGATGCATCGCAGACGAGAGGAGCGTCGGTCTCAGGCGGATTCAAATACTGAGTTCCGAAAATCGTATTGTTGGACGTGTAATGGACGTATGCAGCACCTGATGTACGAACGGTCTCGGCTGACGGAATTGAAACAAACCCGTGCTCCTCGCCAGACGCCGCCACACGTGTGTTTCCACATCGTTTGGCTTCGGCAACGGCTTTTTTCGACCACGCGCCTGTCACCAGGTAATCGGCAGTGTGATCCGGACCAAGAAAATTCAGGGGTACCTGATAGAACTGCATCGACGCGCCTCCCTGCAGAAACAGGACGTGCCAATCATCCTCCAGGCCAAGTAACTGCCGTAACGTAGAAACGGCGTGTTCTGTCAGGGCTGTGTACTGCTTCGACCGGTGGCTGATCTCCATCACAGACGCTCCCGCATCCTTGTAAGAAAGCATCTCATCGCGTGCTTCCTCGAGCACGGACACCGGAAGTGCGCCCGGGCCTGCGGAAAAATTATAGAATCTGTTCATACGGTTTGAACGTTGATATTTCAGATAGATACGACCGTGGCGGCGAGAACGTCAGGATGAGAGCGAATTTCCTCTATGACTGCTTCCTTCCTGTCGCCGGTATAACGGATATAGGCGCATGCCGCCTGTCCTCCCTCAAATACGCGATTTTCCATCTCTTGAACATTCCAGTTTGCTCGCCGGATGGAATCCAGTACCGACGCTAGGACGCCCACTTTGTCCCTGTGCCGAACGGTAATCTGCAACGTAGCACCGGAATGAACGGCCATGTTGACGCAATTGGAGACGTCACCGGTTGAATGATACTCCAACACTACGCGGGCTGCCTCGACGGCTATGGCCTCCTGGGCCTGAGCGGTCGAAGCACCGATATGATGGGTGAGATAAATCGATTCCTCGGACGCTAACCTGTGTTCGAAAGCGCCTTCTTTGTACGCGGGTTCGTCCGAGAAAACATCCAGGGCGGCGCGAATACCTTTTGTTTCTATCGCCGCGCAGAGTGCGTGCTCATCGACGACGCCTGCACGCGTTGTGTTGATGAAATAGGCGCCTGGACGCATCGCATCAAAAAAATCCGTCCCTGCCAATCCGGCCGTCTCCGGTGCGGACGCAACATGTAGGGATACCGCATCCGAACGCGATGCCACCTCTACGGCTGAATTACACCGCTCCACACCCAGCGCAGCAGCGGTCGCATCATCGAGAGAACGACTCCATGCGATGACGTTCATATCGAAGGACTGGGCACGCCTGACGACAGCCCGTCCGATGTTTCCCAACCCGATTACCCCCAGCGTTCGGCCTTTGACTCCGCGTGCTCTCGCATACCCGGTCTTGTTCCATACACCCTGTCGTGCGTCGATCACGTTGTCCGGAATACGACGATCCAGTGAGAGCAACAGGCCCATAGCCAGTTCTGCTACCGCATCCGCATTTTTACCCGGGCAATTGGCTACGAATACGCCTTCAGCCGAAGACGTCGCTACGTCGATATTGTCATATCCCGCTCCGGCTCTCACGATCAATTCTAGTCCTTTTGAAGCCATAATCGCTTCTGCAGGTACTTTTGTAGATCGAACGATGAGAACTACAGGAGCATACCCGGCGATTCGCTCGACGAGCGAATCGCCCTTCAGCGACGGGTCCATCAACACACTGTGACCGGCGTCTTCAAATAACTTCACGCACGAGTCAGACAGCTTATCTGCAACGAGAATGCGCATCTGCTTTTTCATATCGATACCCGGAAGTTTACGCTTATTGACATCAGAACGTATGGACCAGAAAACCACTGCGTAATTTGGGTTCAAACCACGTGGATTTGGGAGGCATAAGCAAGCCGGCATCCGATACATCGACGAGTTCCTCGATACTCGTCGGGTACATCGATATGGCCATTTCTGCCTCTCCGGAAGCGAGTAGCCGTTCGAGTTCTATCGTTCCTCTGATCCCTCCAACGAAATCAATATTCGAATCGGTCCGGGGGTCAGTGATATGGAGAAGCGGTTCGAGAATATGCTCGGTCAGTCGACCTACGTCGAGCGTTGCCGTAATCGCATCGTTCTCGCTCTCTGGCAGGATCACCCGATACCATCCATCACCAAAGGAAATGGCGATCTCGCCTTTCATCCGAGGATTTGCATCGGGGCTGGCAGATACCGCACATCGCTCGCTTAGCCCATCAAGCATCTGTTCCGGACTGATCGGAAGGCGCTTTATGATTCGGTTATACGGAAGAATTTTCATTTCCGCCATGGGGAAAAACACGGCCGGAAAATAATTGACTTCGTCGGACACTCCGGCGGAACCGGATAGCTCTTCTCGAGCCCTGCTCGCAGACTTACACCGGTGGTGTCCATCGGCGACGTAGAGTTTTTCAACTTTTTCGAACGCATCTGAAAGACTCGACGGGTTGGCAACTCGCCAGATCGAATGGCGCACGCCATCGTCTGTCTCCAGGTCATAGAGCATTTCAGATACCATCGTCTCCCGGGTAATTTCCTGGATGCGCGGTGACCCCCGATACGTCAGCATGATCGGTTCCGCGTGGGCCTTCTGGGAGATGATGTGCCTCGTCCGATCGTCTTCCTTTGAGATCCTCGTTTTTTCGTGTTTAAGGATGGTATTATCGTCGTAATCCGAGACCGAGGCACAACCAAATATTCCGGTTTGAGATCGCCCATTCATCACGAGCCGATACACATACAGGGCGGGTTCTTCTTCCACGACCGCATCAGCCGAATGGATGTAGGTCTGAAGAGCCTTGCTTCCCGTTTCGTACACCTCTTCAGCGTATTCACTCGTTTCGACAGGTAGGTCGATCTCCGGTCTGATCACGTGAAGAAAACTGTTGGGCTTCCCGGAGGCCATTTCCCTGGCCTCTTTCGTGTTGATCACGTCATACGGAACGCACACGACGTCTGCGACCCGCTCAGGATGTGGCCTTACTGCAGAAAACGGATGTAAATCTGCCATATTCTTCTTTCGAAAGGGTCTGAGATTTCGACCGAGAAAATACACACAGGCTTTATTAGACTGGCTACACTTGCCGGCCTGAAATACGGAGTTAACAGAAAAGACACAGGAGTGAGCGGTGGAGTACCTGACGCACGCATCGTCCATACGCCAACTGACAGACGTCAGTCTCGTCCCACTCTGGACTGTTTGATAAACTCCAGGAACGAGGTACCGGAAGACATGACCCAGGTGGGTGTAAGCGAATAAAGCGGATCTGTATACGCATCATCGAGAGTGATGAACTGCACGCCCCTCCCGCTCAATTCCTTCAGGATGATTCCCAGATAGTCGCGATTGATCCGATTGGCATGAAGCATCAGCACGTGATTGACGGGTCGTTGAAATAACTCCTTTCCGAGCGCGACCCAGTGCTCATATGCGGCCAGTATGTGCTCCACATATTCCTGGCCTATGTCATACCGTGCGGCCCAGTCACTCGAATCTTCTGCTTGAACGTAACGCTCTTCGAAGCGCCAGTCGTCGGTGGTGATCGTGGCCCGGGCGTTGATAAGACCAAGCGAGTCCAATAACAACAGATGCGTATCTCGGGATCGCACCGTGCTTCCCTCTGCAAGCGATGGGAATCGAAAATATCTGGTGGGTTCTTTGCCCGAATGTATGGCCTGTCTTATAGACCGGGACGCGTCCAATATTTCCCTCCGGAATTCCTCAGGAGTGATGGTCTCTATATCAGGATGTCCTTCCGTGTGATTCCCGATTTGTGCTCCGTACGTTTCCCACATACGCAGAAGTTCGATCCCTTCAGCAGATTCAACCTGTTTTCCAATCACGAAAACAGTGACTGGCACCCGATATCTGGTCAGCGCACTGGTGAGACTATCGATGACCAGCTTTCGATGCCATTGCGACGCAAACTGCTCGATATGCATGACCGGAGCATCGTCGAGCGTGACTGCCACACGCAGGGTGTCTCTCGTGGACTTTTTGATGCCTTGCCGAGTTTGCGTCTGGACGACCGTCTGGTGAGCGTGGATTGCGCGCTTCGGTAAGCTTTCCCGGGGCGTTATTCCCGGCAAGAACGCCATGCCCGGCAAGAGTAGGAACACCCATGTTCTGAACGACCCGAGAGAGACCAATGGACTGAATAACTGATGATTTTTGGTTCGCCTTGAAGCTACGAAGAAGACCACTTGTTTGGATTATTATCCTTGGTATCGCCGGGCAATCGTCCTATATTCGCTGCCCTACATCGCGGGGTGGAGCAGCTGGTAGCTCATCGGGCTCATAACCCGAAGGTCGTGGGTTCGAATCCCACCCCCGCTACCAATCATGTGGCGCGTGATCATCGATCACGCGCCACATCTGTATCTGGACAAATCGACGCAAGAATCAGCCTCGCTTCTTCTTTGTCAGCCTGACATCTAACAGGGGGCAGTCCACCGCACATCCGGATCAAAAAACCGGGCTATTTTCTCGTGCTGGCGCCGCGCATCTCTGTATCCTATCTCCATCAAACGACTGGAATACGCTGGCTCGAATAAGATCATGGAGAGCCAGTCTGGAGATTTGGTATCCTTCGAACCTAATCCGTGAGCAAGTAATTTCAACAGACCAACCAGTTCCGTCTGAAATTCACCCGACAGTTTACCCAGGTCAGCACTCGGCCTGAGCACCAGTAAGTCTATGGGCCGCATACCCATCCTCTTCCGTTTCGGAATCGATTCCAGTAGTTTGTTTATCCGGCTCATGATCATCGCATCCTGATCAAGACGGTCGAGAAATATTGCATTCAACAAGAGACCGAATATTTGAGCCGCAGGCGGATAACCGAGTATTGCTGGTTCGGCGGCTTCCGCAGCAGTACGCCCATATCTTGTCGATATGGCCATTATTCGAGTGGCACCCAGGTGAACAGCGGGACTCAATGGTTCGGCCAGTCTGATACCACCATCGCCATACCAGACATCTCCGATCTGAATCGCTGGAAACAAAAAAGGAAGAGAAGACGAGGCCATGACATGATCTACCGTCAACGGTCCTTGCACGCTGACACGATTGTTGCGCTCCCATCCATCAATTTGACTTCCGTCTATCCACGAAACCGTCTGCCCGGTCGCGTAATTGGTAGATACGAACGCACATGCATCCAGACGTCCGTTGGAAATATTCTTCTGAATGCCTGTCAAAACGCCATCTTCCGGCCGGAGCTTTTCCGAAAGATATTTTCTCAAAGGATGCGTCTTGACCAGACCATAGCGGGGAATGAGTTCGCCCGAATCGTCCGATCCGCTTTTGCGGACGGCGTTCCAGAGTAATTGCAATCCTGTCGCCGCCTCATATACATCATCCGATGTCAGTTCCTCCCAACAGGCCACGAGTTGGGCGACCGTATCCGAGAAGGTGGTGGTATTATTGGCCAGGAATGCCGCGTTGATCGAACCGGCTGATACTCCTGTGATAACCGAGAAAAGGTGATCGTCGACTTGCTCGCCTATGTACTGCAAGACCCCCGCTTGATATGCAGCTCGCGCCCCGCCTCCGCTGAGGACCAGACCATAATGCGGGGCTGAACCCCGCGAGACGACTCGTTCCCGAATACGTTCTATAGAATTCCACATGTCAGACGCAATCACGGTTTTTCAGAGCCTGATCCTGAGACGGGAGGAACCCGGTGACGTTCATTCCGGGCATCCGCCTGTCGATCGGCTTCGGATTCCGTTTCAACGAACATCCCGGTCCTAATCTCCTCCACCAGACGATTACTGTCGTATATCGAATCCATGATCTCGAGAATTCCCCTCGAATCAACAGATACGGTCCGGGCCGCATCGTCAGTATATAGAAATTGATTCGGAAGCGACTCGATATTTCCGTCAAAAACGAGACCGACCACTTCCAACGATCGATTTAACAGCGGAGAACCCGAATTTCCACCTGTGATATCGTTGGTCGATACGAGATTGAGTGGAACACCGAAGGAGACGCTTTTTGGAGGATGTATCCAACGTTCCGGTAACGCCCATTCCCGTCTGCCCGGATGCGAGTAGTGCTGATCCATCACCCCATAAATCGTTGTAAAGGCGGGGGCCAGCGTTCCATTATAGGTGTATCCTTTTATGATACCGTCGGCCAGTCGGGGAGAAAAAGTCGCATCAGGAGGATAGGCCTCCTCACTCACCGCAAACTGTGCTCTGGCAAGTCTCGCCTCGAACGACTCCTCGCGGTTCTTGAAGTTACTCAGTTGTTGATCGAGCGTAAAATACAGAGGAGCCACCGAATTGATGAAGTCAACCGTGACGTCTCCGCTGACGAGGTAGTTTTCATCGAGCATCGCCATAAATTTTGCCGAGTCGGCCAGAGCGGTGTATGCAGAAATGGAATCGGAAACCGACTCGATGGTTCTCGGGCCCAGTATATGTCGAATACTGGGATCGGAAGCTCCGAGAGCCTCCCTGAGATCACGAATTCTGGCATATATAATATCCCTTTCAAGCTCCCGCGGCCAGGATTCGATCTGAGTTGCCTCCTTGCGAATGTCTGCCAGTTGATCAGCGGGAGCGCCCCGTTGCCGGAGCAGCGTATACACATATCCGTACATGGCCCGCGTCAGAATTCGCGAACTCAGGGCCGGGTTCAAAAAATGAAGAAACGCGCCTGCTTTCCTGGCCGAAGCCTTCTTCGATATCTGCAATCTGGCAATATCTTTGAGAACCGAGCCATACAGCGCCTGCAGAGAATCTGAGGAGGTTACCGCAGTCGACAGGGCAGTGAGGGCGGCCCGTCTTCTTTCAATCAATGTCCCCTCTTCCAGCCCGTTCAGCTGTCCAACCTGCGATTTCAGCGTATTCTGTATCGAGAAGTAGTCATTTCTTAAATCGAATGTCTCCGCTTCCTCGGGATGCGACTCGATGTACTGCTTCAGTATGAATCCCCTGTCAGACAGAATTCGAATGCTCTGCGGAAGATCATATTCCCGGGTGTATTCCAGCTGTTCGACCGTATTCAGTCGGTCGGTAGAGCCCGGATTTCCGACCACGAAGACGGCCTCACCAGCCTGTGCGCCGTCCGAACTCCAGCTAAAATAGTCAGGGGTATGTAGCGGTTGACCATTTTCATCATACGCGCGGAAGAAACTCAGGTCCAGATTGTATCTGGGGTACGTAAAATTGTCTTCATCCCCACCGAAAAACCCGATCTGAAGTTCAGGCGCAAAGACCAATCGAATATCTGTATACCTTTTGTACGTGTACGCCGTGTACTTTCCTCCGTTATAGAGGGCGATAACCTGGACCTGCATCGTCGAATCGACCGCCTGTGCCGCCTCCTTCAGCCGATTTTCGATGACATCGGCGCGTTTCTGTCTTGCCTCCGCGCGTGGCCCGGCACCTGTAACTTCGGCTGCTGCTTTGTACACCTCGACCGTAACGTCTTCAATTCCAATCAACTGCTCCACATAGAGATCCTTGACCTTACGCTCATCGGCAAGATTTACGGCAAGAAAACCGTTTTCCAGCAGATCCTCGCGCGGGCGCGAAACCTTTTTTTCGCTTTCCCGGGCACAGTGATGGTTACTCATGATCAGGCCGGTTCCAGACACAAAAGACGCTGAACAGTAGGTGGCAAATCGGAGTGCACCGAGTCTGGCATGACTGAACCATGCCGAATCCGGCGCAAAGCCGTATTCCGCACTGAAATAATCCAGCGGTGGATTATCGAATGTCCACATCTTTCCACCGTCGAATCTTCCGGGTGAGACCGCTTTGTCGACCCGCCGATCGGTCTTCTCAACGACTGCTTCCGTTTGCTCATCAGACACCTCACCGACGGTCCGGTTATCAATCCGGGGTCGGGAGGTAACTTCAGCAACCTGTTTTGGAGTGGCGCAGGCCCCCAGAAAAATCAATTGAATGACGGAAAGGGAAAGTAGTACTGATTTACGGTCGACTAAGACGTGCATACGATTATTGAATGACCACGGCGGGTCTGTTAACGCTACTTCGAACTGATCCTATAGTATGGCTCTGCCGGTTAAACGACGACTTGCTGCTCTGTTCCTAATCAATTATGGTATTAACTGGTCGGGCGGAACAGAGTCGAGTCGCCGGAATATCAGCCGCCTTGCCAGCGAGAGTGGCGGAATTGGCAGACGCGCCAGACTTAGGATCTGGTGGGGTAACACCCGTGGGGGTTCGAGTCCCCCCTTTCGCACAGCGGATCGGTAAATCTGATCCAAACCAGATGAGGGCCGGGAGCGACGCTCTCGGCCCTCATTAATTCAAGGCCGTCATTGCAGCATGGAAGAATACGTGGAAAGATGCGATGGATCTATTCTGGCCAGCTTGTCATAGGCCTGACTGGCGACAGACGACCCTTCGAATACCGCCGTTAATTCCTGATATTTTGCCGCAAAAAACTGATCCAGATAATACGAACGCGACACATCGGTGTAGAGACCCTCAAGCCGCTCTACAATACTCAGCACCTCCCGCCGGGCCCGGTCTGCATCGTCAACGAACAGGTCCAGAGCCCCGAGATGGTAATCGTAATACACCTTGCGCAAGTCCCTGAATCGAGGATCCAGCACCTGTGCGATTAATTCTCCACGACTCTGATCTCCACTCAGTTGCGCCCAACCAACCGCTCCGGCAGACTGAGCGATCTCCGCAATTCGACGAGCTCTTTCGAAATACGTTGATCCTCCCATTTCGGAAAACGAATCATAATCGTATCCGAGCATCACATTTGCATAGAAATCGAGAACGGACGTAATCGAATTGAAGCGATCTGTGTTGTAGACGAGAGGGGTACCCCGGGAATAGTCGAATATCCAATTTTCGTCGTTGAATTGAACAACGGTCGTCTGTTGCGCAGAAGAATAGATCGGACGACGACTCGCCAACACCATTCTGGCCCTGAATCTTGTCAGCGTCACCGCCTCTGTGAGCATGATCTGCATGTTGCATTCGATCCGCTCGAAATCCTCATACGTGTCATCGGTCCAGCGACGTTGATTGATGTATTCACGGACGTTTTCCCTCAACTCGTCCATGAACGTGTAGTCATTTCCCTGAAGATTATTGTAATTGACCGAGACGGAGCAATTGAACTCCTGTGCAGTCGCGGGTACACAATATGCTGCACCCAGGAGGAGAATGAACGAAATGAGTTTTCTGGACATAGGTAATCTATTCGATGAAAACGCTGGCCTGTGTAGATGTACCGGTCTTCCCGGTTACAGTTTCCGAGGCGTCGACTCTATCCGTTCATGTCAGCGTCCTGTATAACACCCGATTCGTCCCGATCCGGAACTGCGACTCTCGGCCGCATCCTTTTCCTTCTGGCACTGCTTACCAGCCTTCAGGTACTCGCGGGATCGGTAGCGGCCCAGGCGCTGGACCTTACACCCCTGCGAACGGCTCGAATAGCTGACTCGGGTCACTCTTCCCGGGTCAATCCGGCGTTTCTGGCTTTTCTTGAAAATCCGAGCCTGAGTCTCTGGTACCGTTCCTATTACGCTCTCTCTGATCTTAACTCGACCGGCCTGGAGTACGAAAGTCACGTGATTGGAATCGGGATCGGCATGAAAATCGCCGAGATGGGCCTGACAGATATTCGCAGGCAATTTTTCAGCCCGGCACTTGGCGTCCGTTTCGGCGCACCCGATTCAACGTCTCTCGCAATCGGGATTTCCATCCTGTTTGACCGTCTCACATCCAGACAGACCGATGTAGTCCGGCGTTCCATCCGCCTTGGAATGATCGCTCCCATTACCCGGTCAACAGATCTGGGGCTCGTTTTGAACCAACGTCTGGTGTCGTCCCGGCTGCAACCTGCTGACGGAATCACAATCGCGGGTGGATTGATCCACCGCATCTCACAAAAAATCGCAACCTCCGTTGACTACTACTACTGTGAACGATTTGGCGAACAATATTTCCTCGGGGTCGAGATTCAGTATTCACGTTCACTTGCTGCTGATCTGGAGTGGTCGCAGAAGCCGGTGGTGACGCTGGTTCAAATCCGATTCAACCATGGGAATTTCCTCGTACATCTGGCCGGAAGCTTTCATGAGGTCCTTGGATGGTCCAGATCCGTCCGAATCTCCTTCACGTACGATTGACACGCGTGACAATACAGATCGAGTTGTTGGCTTTCGTCTGCGTCGCAGCACTCGGATGCGCCCATGAAAAAGGTGCCGCGAGCTTTCGACCGGATCCCGCCTGGCTGGGGAGTACTTCGGGGGAATTTGACGCTGACGAGTGGGAAACAATCACAGATACTTTCGATCGCCTCCATCTCTCGCCTCTCCCACTCAATACCGTCACACCGGATGCGCTGAGACAGATTCCGCTTCTCTCAGAGAATGCCCTCCGGACGATCCTCGCTGTTCGCACAAATATCGGCGTCATTTCAGATTATCGATTTCTCGGAAAACTTCCAGCGCATGATCGCCAGATTATCGAGTGGACCACGTTCATTGACACTCCCGACGAGGCCAGCCATCGACCATCGGGTTACATCTCCCAGCGACTGGAGCGGGTCTGGAGATCGAATACCCGGAGCCTGGCTGGTAATCCGTTAAAATCAGTTTGGAAAATGCGCTATCGCTGGCAGGGTCTTAATGCCTCCGTGACGACGAGTAAAGATCCTTACGAACCGGTTCAATTTCGTCCTCGTAGAGGCTGGTATGGCTACGACCACACCATTTTTTCTGTTCGGTGGACAAGTCCTCAGGATTACACCCACCTGTACGCCGGGAGTTTTCTTGTGATAGCGGGACAGGGTCTGCTTTTTTCCCTTCCGTTTGACTCGCGGCTGCCAACGAGAACCCCGTCGGGAGTCGGCTACCGGAGTGCACGTATCAAGCCGAATACGTCTTCCGTCTCTTTTGTATCGCTGAATGGCATCGGAATTGAGCAACGAATCTCGGACGATGTACGCATACTCGCCTTCGTCTCTGCGAATCAGGCAGACGCAACAATGCAGGGCTCGGATGGCGATATCTTCTTCCGGTTACGAACGGGTGGTCTGCACCGAAATGAGGCCGAGAACCGGTCGAGACGACGAATCAGCACCCATTCCGTGGGTGCAGTTTCGACGATTACCAGGGGTCGATTATCGCTCGGGGGCGGTTTTGTTCTTGTTTCCATGAACCGGCCTGTATTGCTCAAATCACACGTCATACCCGGGATGTCCTGGTCGGGTATGACCATTTTCGGGAGTTACAAGACCCCTGCGGTTCGCGTGGGAGGTGAACTGTCCAGGTCCACAGACGAGGGTTCTCGGTGGTTGATATCTTCATTCGTTCGTTCGGGAAAATGGTTCAGCATCGGAATCCACGTTCGACGTTACCCGTCTCCGACATCCGGCCTGTACGCGAGTTCGCCCGGATTGAGGTCTTCCTTCGGAGACCAGACAGGGTGGTTCTCTGTTGCTCGCATCGGTCTGACAGGCCGGGTCTCCATGTATCTTTCTACAGACATTCTGTACGGTCATCTTCCCGCTGGCACGGGGATCGTTCCTGCCGATAGATCCGATTTAAGAGTCTCCGGGCTCATCAAAATAAATCGGGAAACTACACTGGAGGTGGGCACAAGAAATACCGTAGCCACGGAGGTATTTACGCAAAAACGTTCTTCCGGAGCTGGTGTCTACGCCTCATCTGCACGCACAACGCGGAATATTTTCGTAATACTGAAAACGCGAATCTCGGATGCATTGCTACTTGGTGGGTCCGTCCGGCGCTCATCGACTGCGCTCGCCGGTGAGAAAGTATCGCCGGGCATCTTCTCGTATATGGAGACGACCGCCGACATCTCGCCACGAATCACATTCCGGTTTCGAACCAGCCTGTTTGATATTCGTGATTCGGATGGCCGCATCTATGCGTATGAATGGGATGTGCCCGGAAAGTTGAGCGTACCCGGCTTTAGTGGCCGTGGAGAGAAAGTGTCATTGCTCGTTTCGCTGATCCCGTCCGTCGGTTGGCAGCTGGATCTAAAACTCGCAAGGACCCGGAAAACCGCCATCACATCGTTTACTGATTTCTGGCCGGGTGACGAACTGATGTCAGCGGCCACGATTGTTCTGAGAAAGACACTCTGAATCGATGACACGATACAGGGAGCCGTGCGCGACGTGAAATGACGCTGTTAATCCACACGCGGCGTCTCAATTCGTGCAAACTGATTTCAACACGCGACGCCTGTTGTCCAGTCGATCCTGCCAGGATTGCTCGTCGGTCTCGTCTTCGTCGACAAAATACTCCCATTTGTCGACGGTCTCTTCATTCAGGATCGTGTGATTCTCCGTGTAGGCCACCCGTTTGAGCGTCGGCGTCATGCCCATTTGATGCACGAACGTGACGCGACTGGATCCCGCTTCCTCGGCAGATTCCCGAACAGACAACCAGTTGTCACCGCATACCTGGCACGTAAAAAATCGCGAGTCTGCATTCATTTCCTCGACAGCCTCGATATCTTCTTCGTTATCCAGCGTCACGTCCATCGGGACCATGCTGAAGCAGCCACAGGCTCTACATTTCAATCGTTCCATATTTCTCTGCCCGTCGAGACAGATATAAAATTTTTGCCGGACCGGTTCCAGATTCGGCAATACGTAATACTTATCTGTAAACAGCCTCCCAGGTACCTGTCTGCGGCAGGTACGCCGCTCCGAACTTCAGGTTCAAATTGAAGACATACCAGAGCCTGAACTGCGCGCCGACACCACCACCGATGCTCGAATAATCGTTAGTGATTCGTGATGCTTCGTGCATATACTCGCCGAATCCGTACACGTAGAATGCTTTGAAAAAAAACGGGACAAACGTCGTTCCGTTATCTACGAATAGAAGTGGTTGCGTAATTGTCACACCATAGCGGAGAAATGTCCCGTCAGGAACAAACAGATCTTCCAATCCCCGAGGCTTGAAGAAATCGAGGTCGAATATATTGGGGACATTTTGATTCACGATGCCGAAACTGAGTTTCACTCCCGTATTCGATCGCGTGAGCACCGGGACGTATACATCCAGTAGGCCGATCACCGCTTTCTGATAAATCTTCCGGCTGTCAGCCAGATCAAAGTCGCCGAACCACCGCAGCACGAGACCCGTGTTCGGTACCAGATCTCGCGCGTTCCGCTGGACCCGATAGCCATAGATCATTCCCGGAGAAATCGTCATCCGATCCGCTCTGGGAGAAAGGGGCCGGAGGGCATCATCGCGAAACCGGTCCCGCCTGAAACTCAGGTCGACGAAGGAAGTGAGCGAGGTGCGGCGCACGTTCTCCTGAATGGTGATCGGCATCTCTATTCCCAGGCTGACGCCAGTGCGCTCCCTGATGACGCGTTCGAGTCGTACTCCCGTAGAATCTGTAATCCTACCGTTCAGCGTCTGCCCTCTTCGAAACAATTTCAATGCCGGTCGAACGAATGCGCCTCCCCATTTGACACCTGCCTCTCCCCAAAGACTATGTTTTCTCACAATTCCCTCACCGTAGTAAGCCCACTCCTGAAGGGGATCTGCGCCCTGTACTGCCACTCCGACGCCGAAGCCCATTCGTGCGTCGTCCCGGGTCCTGCGTGGCCGGTCCAGATAGAGCGTAGGATACAGCATTCGGGGTCTGAGATGTCCGATTCCCTGATATGGAGGATCATATTCGGATGGGCCTGTCTCAGACACACGATCGCTGGAAGAATCGGCTCTTTCCGATGAGGTGATTCCGGTATCGAGCTTGCCGTCTTCGTCGGCGACCAATCCGTCGAGTAACCAGTCCTTCCATGGTAGCAACCACGTGAAGTTCGCGTCGTCACGGACTATTTCCCGAGCCTGTGACCGATCAAAGGGAATGATTCTCAAGTCGAATCGTTGATCCCGATATTCCACAAAGGCAATTTCCGAATTCGAAGGAGAAAGGGCGCCCTCCATGGCTGCGTACGGCACGTTGGTCACCTGCCAGATTCTCTCCTCTTCCACGTCCACCACATAGATATTCAGGACACCGGTATGATCGCTGGTAAAGACGAGATAGTGACCGTCTGCACTCCAGGCAGCATCGTAAACGGTTCCGTTTTCAAACCCGATCCAGGGCAGGAGCGACGATGGTGTCGGTGGCGTAACCTGACTGATGAAAAGCGCCTGGTGTGTCCCCGTCTTCAAGACGACAGCTAGAGAATCGGTACCGGGCCGTTGCGCTAAACTAACGAAATCCGCTGCTCTGAATCGATCAACACGACGGACAGACTCCCTTCCCGTGACTTCCGCGAGGTGATTGAACTGGCCGTCATTTTCCAGCGCGAGAATATGTCCATCGTCGGTTCGTACAGGATTGAGCAGCCCTGGCGGCGACGGTATTTCGCTCAGTTTATTCGTGCCGATATCGAATGAATAGAGACGCGCCCGCTCGACGACTCCTGCTCTACGGTCTCGGTCGTACCTCGAGTAGTATATCGTCCTGGAATCCTGCGATAAACTGAACGAGGCGTCCTCGGTTATTCGAGTTTCAACGAGTTTCTTCCTCTCTCCGGTTACGTGGTCGAATGTATAAAAACCGCGTCTCAGATTATAACCGAGAGAGAACGCGACCACGGTCGTATCATCGAGCCAAAGCGGTCGTCTATGGAGCGTTCCCTCGCGGCTCGACACCCGCCTTCCTCTCCTGATCTGCCCGAGTTCGTTTAACCGGATCTGCTCGTGATTCATATACCACGACCGCATCTCGCGAGCGAGAGAGCGGGCCGATTGACCGGTCGCAGATCGGATATTCCAACCAAAGCCAAGGAACGGGAAACGGTACTGCCACTTCTGAAGTTTTCGAATGGTGGCGTCTCCTCGCGTCTTTTGGAGATATTCCATGAGGAAGGATCCGCCTTCGTAAAATCGGTCGAACGGCCGGGTGTACGTAGGACTTTCGAGCATCTGTGCCAGTGACCAGCCACGACCGTTTTCCATGGAAGCCCAAAACTGCATCTGAAAAAACGGATGATTGAGTCTGCCGGCCCCTTCCTCCATGCGACTTTCTCTGAGGACCGCCAGGCCTTCGGCTACTCCTGGAGGCACGAATAAATTGAGGCTCCGGGCGAAATCAGGAGAAAAGAGATGGATGAGACCGACAAGCCCATGGCCTCGGGAGTACTCAGCCTGTGAAGCATGAACCAGTTCGTGGGTCGCGACGACGGATGTCCACGTAGGATGACGCCTCGACAAACCTCGGCCTTTGACGCTGGTAGTGACAATCTCCTGTTTGAATGGAAACGAGGTAACGTATCCATTCGAGTGATCGGAATAACCGCTTAGAACGACCGGCATCTGGAGACGAGAAACGGACCCGGTCAGAGAATCGGTCCCGGCACGTGTGGTTTCCAAAACGTCGTAGAGTTCTCTGGCCTGCTCCCGGTGTGCCTTTTCATAGATGATCTCGAAGTGTTCTCCGCGAAAAATTACATATTCGACACCCGGTGGACGGTAGATCACGTCGTAAAGTGGAATGACCTGAGCCTGGACAATTTCCATTGTCCCCAGCATAACGAACGGCAAAAGACATAAAAACGCCCATATTGGCCGTGGTTTCGTGGACCAAATCGGTATGACCTTCACGCTCTCGGTGATTCGTTCGCGGTTTTTATACAGGTGGTTCAGATGCATCGCCAGCAGGTGCCCATATAATAATCAAGGCGTCCGGGCCCAGGCCCGGACGCCTTGCGGAGGGGGTGGGATTCGAACCCACGGTACCCATAAGGCACAACGGTTTTCGAGACCGCCCCGTTCGACCACTCCGGCACCCCTCCAGGATTCAATAAAAACTAGCCCTGATCGACAAATCAGACAACGGCTCGACCATAAAATTGCGCAGAAGAACGCATCCGTACTACAGGCCGCTCTGCTACGGCACCCGGGGGGACCTGTTCCGGGATCATTGGTAGCTCAAACAAGAAGCTGAGCAATGATTTCGCTCGAAGATTCCATGACCGAGTCCAGTAGTTCGGGTTTCTTTCCACCTGCCGTTGCCAGTCCCGGTTTACCGCCCCCGCCCCCTCCAAGCAGTTTGGCCAACTGCCCAACGATTGATCCTGCACTCAAGCCTCTGGCCGCCACAAGGTCATCGGCTACCGCACAGACCAGATAGACCTTGCCATTTTCGGTGTCCCGGGATCCCAGAATACCGATCGATTCCCCGTCCATTTTCTCTTTAAGTCCCTGGCCAAGCGTACGCAGCTGGTTCATGTCGACTCCCTCGAACGTACCGCGGATCAACCGAATACCTCCGACCTGGATGCCGGAATCAAACAGTGTACCCAGCTTTGCTTCCAGCCCGGCCAGACGCTCGGTCTCCAGTGCTTTCTCGAGTCTCTTATTGGCCGAAACCAGATCAGCTACCTCTTCATCACTCGGACGCTGATTGGATTTGAACTGTGAGCGGACACGGGACAACTCGTCCATTTGCCCGGTTACGTATTCAAGGGCATCGACACCGGCTACAGCCTCGACTCTCCTAATGCCGGCCGCGACAGAACCCTCCGATACAAATTTGAAGAGTCCGATATCCCCCGACCGCTCCACGTGCAAACCCCCACACAATTCTATGGAGTACTGTGAATCGAACGTAATCACGCGAACGAACTCACCATACTTCTCTCCGAACAGTGCCATTGCCCCCCTGGACAGAGCTTCTTGCACTGGAATATCCCGCTCTTCAACACGTTGAATATTGGCTTGAATCACCTGATTTACTCTGTCCTCGACCCGGCGAAGCACATCCGGCTCCACCCGCTCGAAGTGACTGAAATCAAAACGCAGATGATTGGGCGCCACCAGAGATCCTTTCTGAGAGACATGTGCGCCTAATTCTTCCCGGAGCGCTGCGTGTAACAGGTGCGTTACCGAATGGTGTTTGCGTATGCGGAGTCTTCGCACATCGTCTACGAATGCGCCCACATTTGACTCGGGACTCGACGGTGGACGGTCGACATAATGAATTATCTGCCCTCCGACCTTCCGAGTATTCAGGACCGAAAGACGATCGTCTCCGATTACGAGATAGCCCGTATCTCCAACCTGTCCACCACTTTCGGCATAGAACGGTGTGCGGTCCAGAATAATTTCGAATGCCGATTGCTCGCCGGTAGTCTCCCTCATCATCCGAACACACGAGTCCGTCACGGCATCCGTATCATATCCGACGAAAGCAGAATCTTCCCCGTCGGAAACTACCTGCCAAACATCGGTTTCGCTCATATCGACATCGAATGTAGCGGCAGCTCTGGCCAGGTTCTTCTGGCCATCCATCAACGCACGATACCTTTCCATATCGACGATGAGATCTTCCTCCCCCACGATCAACTCCGTCAGGTCAATCGGAAAACCGTAGGTATCGTGGAGTAGAAACGCAATCTCTCCTGGCAGCATACGGTCTTTAGCCACCGTTGAAAAAGCCTCTGAGACGTCGTGATCATCGTTCTTACTTCTCCACGCCTTCTTCAGCAGATCCTGTACCACTCGGTCCGAACGCAACGCTGATAATGCGAACTCAAATGTCTCAGGTTTTTCGAATTGTTTGATGTACGGAAGCAGTCGTTCGAAATATTGTAGCCCGGTCCCGAGGGTTTCCAGAAAGCTTTCCTCTTCTGCACGAACGATGCGTCGGATAAAGTCGACATTGTGAGAGAGTTCCGGAAATTGATCACCCATGAGATCAACGACGGTAGCTACCATATCGAAAAGGAACGGCTTCTTCAGATCGAGTGTCTGATAGCCATACCTGACTGCGCGCCGGAGAATTCGCCTGATAACGTATCCTCGCCCTACATTTCCGGGTGCAGCACCGTCGGCGATTGAAAATGAAACCGTACGAATATGATCGGCTATTACTCGGAGCGCGACGAGACGCTTTCGCACGTCGTCGTCCGTATCTCCTCCCGGGTCCGCGTACGAATTCATTCCGGATAATGGAGAAAGTGTAGCAGCCCTGTTCAGTAGCGGCAAAAAGAGATCCGTATCGTAATTGCTGGACTTGCCCTGTAAAACAGCTACTACACGTTCGAATCCCATTCCCGTATCGACATGTTTGGCGGGAAGCGGTTCGAGACCTCCGGTCTTTTGAGCATTGTACTGAATGAAGACCAGATTCCAGATTTCGATGACCTGCGGGTGATCGGCATTGACAAGATCGCGCCCGGGAATTTTAGTACGCTCCTCGGCCGAGCGGGTGTCTATGTGAACCTCCGAGCAGGGGCCGCAAGGGCCGGTATCTCCCATCATCCAGAAATTATCCTTGGACGAACAGTACAGAATGTGGTCGTGTGCAAGCGACGTGTTGGAGCGCCAGAATGCGGCTGCCTCTTCATCGGCATCTAACCCGAGGCCCGTATCCCCCTCGTGGACCGTGACGTACAACCGGTCCGGGTCCATTCCCCATATACCAACGAGTAATTCCCAGGCCCACTCGATGGCCTCACTTTTGAAATAGTCTCCGAAACTCCAGTTTCCGAGCATTTCAAAAAATGTGTGGTGGTATGTATCCCGTCCGACTTCCTCCAGGTCATTGTGTTTGCCCGAGACTCTCAAACATTTCTGCGTATCGACCGCGCGTTTGTATGGCCGCGTGCCATCGCCCAGGAATACATCCTTGAATTGATTCATTCCTGCGTTCGTAAACAGGAGTGTGGGATCGTTTGCAGGAACAAGCGAATCGCTGGCTATAATTTCGTGCCCCTTCTCATCGAAGAAGTGTAAAAATTCGGTTCGAATCTCCTGCGCTGACTTCACGGATACTGGTGTTATTCCTGAGATGATTATGGAATGCCTGGCCAGCGAATATACGGGTTACACGCATCTACAGACGGTCTTCTTCGTGGCTTTCAGAAGAAATGACGCGCCTTGCAAACCAATCGGGACACGGAAATGTCTGATGTATATGACGGGGCAATCGTTCCTGATGTAACCCTTCTTGAAGTTTAGCCGTACCTGTCATAATGAGGAGCGGAACCGATACTCCTGTTGCTGTCTGTTTAACGATTTACTCTCTATTACCATGCGTACCAAAGTCATTGCGGCACTTCTCGCTATCCTGACAGCCCTGGGTGGTCTGAACCTGTTCCAGAGTATACGGGATCGGTTACTTCCTCCGGTGAAAGCAGAATCGACGTCGTATCGGACAGAAGCCGTGGCCCCGAAAGCAGAAAGGGTCAGCATTGGTGTCTCGGAAAGATCCGGTGGTGAAGTCGTTATTGACGAAACCTATGACGTGAAACGCGGCGACGAGCTCTTCATCGACATCATGCACGCAGACTTGAATGTGGATACGTCCGCCAAGGGTGAAGCCAGAGTTGTCGTAACAGTTTCCGGTCGTAACATGAAGCGAGCGATGGAGAAATTCGAAGAAATGAATTTCCGGGCGAGCCATAAGAGTGGCCAGGTTCGCCTCATCGCAGAGAGTAAGAACAGAAATTGGAGTTTCAGGAATAACGGTGATTTATCGATTCAGGTAGACGTGTTCATTCCGGATGAATTTGATTTGGATGTATCGACGTCCCATGGAGACGTAACGCTCGACGATCTCAACGGAGACATCAGACTCGCCACATCGCACGGAAGAGTCCTTGCCCAGACTATCTCCGGTCGAAGCATCTCGCTGACCAGCTCACACGGTCGGATTCGCGCCACGGAGATGGCAGGAGATGATGTCAGTGTTCAGACATCACACGCAAATATTGTCATCGGCCGCGTAGAGAGCGAGGACTTCACCGCAAAGACATCTCATAGTAATGTTGAGATAGATGAACTCGTCGGAAACACGGAAATCCAGACGTCCCACGGAAATATCGATATTTCAGTCAACAGTAATCTCCAGGCCGAATTGGAAACCAGTCATGGAAACATCACCGTTTCCGCCCCGGCAGACTTTGCCGCAGATCTGGATCTGCAAGGTGGCCGCATACGAATGGCCTCGGCGTTCGACTTTGATGGAACGATCAAGAAAGAGCGAGCTCGGGGACAGTTGAATGGTGGAGGGGCAACCATCGATGCACGGACGTCGCACGGCAGCATTACCTTCAAAACCCGTTGAACTCGATTCCGCGTTGGGCTCCGCCCCCTCTCTTTTCGTTCCCCTGATCTTCGCGTACTCCTTTCGTCTGTCGGTCCTATTTTTGGGTAACACCAGGAATGAAGGAAAGTGACGACTAAACAGACTCTCCGGATAGGTCGACTTCACGTACTCACCGATTATCGCTTCCAGCAGCGTTTCTCGCATGTTGAACTGGCCCGGTTGAGCATCGACGGAGGGGCAGACACCATCCAGTTTCGCCACAAATCGGCACCGGTCCGGCATGCTCTCCATGAACTGGAGCCGGTAGCCGACCTATGTCTGAAAGCGGACATTCCATTGATCGTCGATGATGATGTCGCCCTGGCAATGGCCGTTGGAGCTGCCGGAGTACATGTCGGTCAGCACGATCTACCTGTAGACACAACCCGATCGATTCTCGGCAGATCCCGAATCATTGGCGCGACGGTAACAAGTGTAGAGCAAGCATTGAACGCCGAAGAAATGGGTGCAGATTACGTGGGTTTTGGACCGGTTTACGGCACGAAATCAAAAGGTAGCTCATTATCCGGTACAGGAACGAATGTTCTCTCTACAATCGTTCGCGCAGTACACATTCCGGTTATTGCCATTGCTGGAATTACCCGTGAGCGGGTCAGGCCAGTGTTGGAATCTGGCGCACACGGAATCGCCGTCATGACGTACGTTTCGACCGCGTCGAATCCAGTTGAGGCTACACGTCGTCTGCGTGATGAGATCGACGCCTTCAATTTCCAGGGGTAGAACAATGCCCCCGGTGTTATATCTTTGACAACCTCTCAGAAAACAATAATGGTATTTGCACCTCATGAGCAGCACCAGACTTGACCAGCGACACGGACATCTCAGGGACGTTCTGAAAGAATTGAATCTCACGGCGTTGGCCCTGAATCCAGGGCCCAGTCTTACCTACCTGACAGGGCTTCACTTTCATCTCAGTGAGCGACCGGTTGTTTTTATGTTTCCAGCCGACGGTACGCCTGCTCTGGTCCTACCGGAATTGGAGTCGCTAAAAGTTGAAGAGGCGACATTCGACGTGACGCCCTTCACCTATACCGAGTCACTATCTACCTGGAGTGAGGCGTTCGGCAAGGCAGCCGATCGGGCCGGGATAAAATCGGGGACCGTCGGCATAGAACCCCGCGCCTTGCGCGTGTTGGAACTTCGCCTGTTGGAGGCTGCGTGCCCATCTGTAGCTATCGTAACCGGAGAAGCCGCGGTCGCAAAGCTCCGGATGCAAAAAGACCTTCAGGAACTCCGTTTGATGGAAAAAGCTACCCGGATTGCGGAAAGTGCGCTGGAGGCGACGCTCCCTTCGGTCGTACCGGGTGTTACGGAACGCACCATAGCCGCCAGGTTGATTCAGAATCTGCTCGCCGACGGATCTGGAGGAGAGCTTCCATTCCAACCAATTATCGCCTTTGGCCCCAATTCGGCAAATCCTCATGCCGTTCCGACCGACTACCGGGCAGAGCCGGGAGACCTCGTCCTGTTCGACTGGGGAGCAAATTATGAGGGTTATTTTTCCGATCTGACCCGGATGTTTTCACTCGGCGAGCCCGAACCGGAAATGCGCAAAATCGTCGAAATCGTACAGGCCAGTAATGCGGCCGGTCGACAGCGTGTCTGTCCCGGCATAGCTGCGTCAGCTATTGACGATGCCTCCAGAGACGTAATAAAATCGGCCGGATTCGGGGAGTATTTTGTTCATCGGACAGGACATGGGCTGGGACTCGAAGTACACGAGGAGCCTTACATCCGGGATGACAACGAACGCCTCCTGGAACCTGGCATGACGTTCACTATCGAGCCAGGGATCTACCTCTCGGGGCGTGGAGGAGCAAGAATTGAGGACGATATGGTGGTCACCGAAAGTGGTGGAAAAAGTTTGAGCGTTATTGAACGATCTCTTAGAATCTTACCGGTATGAGTCCCGGGACGCGCATCAAGGTCCTCACTGCATCCGATTCGGAAGCGGCGTGGCTGGTCAGTCGGTTGGAAAAACTCAAGGACGACGGATTTGAATGGGATTCGGCGTCTTCGACCGAACTGGACGGCCTGACTGCCGACTTCGAACAGGCGGATGTTATTATTGTAGACACGTCCATCAGCCCCGACACGGCTGAGTCTGTTCTGCACGAGCTGATGATTCAGCACAACTCAACGCCCGTAATACTGTGCGTGGAGAACGGTTTTGAAAACGGATACAGCGGTGCTGTCAGGAAGGGTGCACAGGACTTCATCGTCAAGAACGCGGATTCGGCAGAGGTAATTCACCGGATTATTATCAATGCCATCGATCGGTCCCAGATCCTCAGGGCCACACAGGAGTCGGAAGGACGAGTTCGCGCAATTATCGAGAACATCTCCGATGGAATCCTGATCGTAGACGAGGCGATGACCATTCTGTTTGCCAATCCGGCCTGCGAGCATCTACTCAATCGCACGCTCTTCGATCTCCTGGGAGCACCTTTCGACCTGGATATACCCAAAGAGAGTGACTCCGTCGTAGAGATCGAACAAAATGACTCCGTCTCCATCGTCGCCTCGCTTCGCTGGGTTCCCATCAGGTGGGAAGGCAGACACGTCCGACTCTACACGATCCGCGACATTTCTGCCGAACACGAAGTGAGTCAGCAGTTGCAGAGAACGAAAGATGAAGCACAACGACTGGCATCGCTCAAGAGTTCATTTCTGGCCAATATGAGTCACGAACTCCGAATGCCGCTCGCGAGTATTATCGGATTTGCTCAGTTGATCGAGGAAGGAGTCGAACACCCTGATTTCAAGGAATTTGCCACAACCATCATTGAAAGCGGCAACAGACTCCTGGAGACCATTAATTCCGTCCTGGATCTTACACAACTCGATGCGAATGCGTATCAACAAAAACAGAAAATGATTTCAGTCGGAGAAATGGTAGACGAAGTCACTGCGGGCCTGAAACCATTAATGGATCAGAAAATGCTGCCCGTAGAGGTCGTCATTGAAGGGAATGACTCGATCAAGGCGGACCCATTGGTACTGAACAGGATATTCAACAACCTGATTGGCAACGCCATTAAGTTTACTGAATCCGGAGAGATTCGCGTCATGATCACCGGTTCGGAGGATCGGGTCCGGTGTGACGTATCGGATACCGGGATTGGAATAGATGAAGCGTTTCTGCCCCACGTTTTTGATGAGTTTGCACAGGAGAGTATGGGCCGAAACAGATCCTTCGGTGGAACAGGTCTGGGTCTCGCAATCACTCAGCGACTGGTCGAATCGATGCATGCGACCATCACGGTAACCAGTCAGAAGAATAGCGGCACAACGTTTTCCATCGACTTTCCGCGATCGAACGAGACCGTTTAGAACGAATACACCAGACTCATGACAGAAGCACTGATCACAGAACCTACGTTCCTTTTCGGATTCCTCTCGGCCATCCTCGGTCTGGTGTTCTGGTTGAGTGAACTGGACCGCCTCCAGGGCTTCTTCAGGATCGCTCCACCCGTCATCTGGGCCTATTTCATTCCGATGCTCACGACCACACTGGGCATCACGCCCGTGAGCAGTCCTGCCTACAGTTGGATGACCACGTATCTCCTGCCGTTTTCTCTATTTATGCTCATGATATCTGTCGACCTTCCGGCGATCATGAGACTCGGACGAACCGCGCTCATTATGATGTTGGCCGGGACGGCCGGCATCGTTATCGGCGGGCCTCTCGTGTACCTCCTCTTTAAAAGCGCTCTCCCGACGGACGCATGGAAAGGCCTCGCATCGCTCTCCGGCAGTTGGATCGGCGGAACGGCGAATATGACGGCAATTAAGCAGAGTGTCGGCGCCTCAGACGCGATGCTCGGTCCGATAATCGTTGTCGATACAGTCGTTGGCTATGGCTGGATGGGGGTTCTCCTCTTCCTGAGTCCCATGCAAGACCGATTCAACCGCTGGATCGGAGCCGACTCATCGGAAATTGATGCCACAAACGCGCGACTGAAAGATCTGGATCAGACAAGACGTCCTGTTTCGACCAACGATCTCGCACTCATGCTCGGTCTGGGCATGCTGATCACCGTCGTATCCATCGCTTTCGCAGGTATGTTACCCTCGCTGGGCGATCCGACGATTATCAGTAAGACAACCTGGGCGGTCCTACTCGTCGTTACGGTCGGTCTGCTCCTGTCGTTCACCCCGGTTCGCAAGCTCGAACAGGTTGGCGCGTCTAAAATCGGCTTCCTCGCTCTCTATCTACTTCTGACGGCCATCGGGGCACAGGCAAATCTGGCCGCTGTACTCGATGCTCCCGTATACCTTCTGGCAGGGTTTCTCTGGATACTGATTCATATCGGCATTCTCCTGATTGTTGCGAGGATGATCAAAGCCCCCCTGTTTTTCGTAGCCACAGGAAGCATGGCAAACGTCGGTGGGGCTGCCAGTGCTCCAGTGGTCGCCGGTGTCTACTACCCGGCGATGGCCCCCGTAGGTCTGCTGATGGCCATTGCGGGGTATATACTCGGAATTTACGCTGCCCTCGGGTGCGCCTGGATGCTCGGCGCACTATCGACCCTCTAGAATCCAGAACGAATTCAAGCTTTCGGCTGGAGCCGGTTCGCGAGACGCTCCGCCTCATCGACAAGCTCCGAGATTGCCGATACCCCCCGTGACCAGAATCCGGGATCGGTGAGATCTATTCCCAGCGGCTCAAGCAGTCGGTGTGGCCAATCCGATCCTCCGGAACTGAGGAGCGTGAAGTATTTGTCGGAAAATTCAGGCCCGATCGTTTTGTATCGATCATACAGAGCCAGAACGAGTAGCTCACCAAACGCGTAGGCATAGACATATCCGGGAGTGTGGAGAAAGTGAGGGATGTAACTCCACCAGATCCTGTAATCCTCGGTCAGTGTTACGCTGTCCCCGAACATCTCACGTTGCGTCTCCATCCACGCATCAGAAAATAGGTCGGAGGATAGCTCGCCGGTCTCTCGTCGCCGGGTGTGAATCCTGTCTTCGAATCGATTCATTGCGACCTGCCGAAAAACCGTTGCTATGGTATCATCAATCTTACCCATCAGCATCGACAGGCGAGTCTGATCGTCCGTTTCGTTCGAGAGCATTTTCTGGAAGACCAGCATCTCACCAAAAACTGACGCTGTTTCAGCGGTTGTCAGGGGTGTATCAGCGTGAAATATGCCCTGTGACCTGGACAGATACTGGTGAATTCCATGCCCGAGTTCGTGCGCGAGCGTCTGTACGTCGCGAAGTCTTCCCGTGTAATTGACCATGATGTACGGATGCACAGAAGGGACCGCACCGTGGCTGAATGCACCTCCCCGTTTTCCCTGCGTGACGGCCGCATCTATCCAATTATTATTGAAAAACTGCACTACTATTTCACCCATGTCGCTGTGGAAGTCGCTGTAGGCATCCGTAACGATATCTCTTGCCTGCTGCCACGAGACCATCGATGACGATTCGTCGATCGGAGCGTATCTGTCGTACTCGAACATCTCGTCCAGACCCAGGAGTCTTCGCTTCAGCTCATAGAACCTGGCTACGATATCGTATCCACCGGTAACGGCACCGACGAGCGCTTCCACAGACTCGTCTGCCACCTCATTCGAAAGATTTCTGGAAGAAATCCAGGACGAGTAACCCCTCAGTCGGTCATCGGTAGCCTTGTCGGCCAGGATCGTATTGAAGACGTACGTCAAGGCATGATTTGCATCGGTCAGCCCGTTTGTGAAAGACGCAGCCGCAAGTTGGCGAGTACCCCGGTCGGCATCATGCAATTTTGCCAGTATTTCCTGCTGACTCATCTCGCCCCCGTGCAACTCAAATCGTTGCGCCCCGATCACCTCATCAAAATACCGATTCCACGCACTCGCACCGGTGATAGACTTCTCTACAAGAATTTTTTCTTCCGGTTCAGTCAAGATGTACTTTCGGGAAATCCTTGCGATTTCCAGGTAATGTCTGAATGCAGATGAGGACGGAGCCGATAACGTAGCCTCTGCGGTTTCATCATCGAGCGCGGCCCATTCGATCTCAAAGAAAAGTAGTTCGGTGGAGATGCCTGTATACGACTCTCTCACTTCCTGGAGCAGTGCTCCTTTCTCGGAATTCCCGGTATCGGTCGTCCAGTTCAGATAGACGAAAGTAAAAGCTCGGCCTACGGTGTCCTGAATATCAGCCAGGGACTCCATGGCCGCATTTATCTCACCGGGGACCAGTTGGGCAATTTTCCCTCTATACGTCACACCGAAGCGTCGGGCTTTGGCAGCTGTTTCTTCCAGATCTTTCCGTAAAGAAGAGACATCGCGATATAGATCGTCGAGATTCCAGTGAACGGATTCTGCACCGGTACATTCTGAAGTGGTAGACATAGACTTGGTATAACTGAAACAAACTCGAAGGAAGTTGCACAAATGTCAGAGAGTACCACCCCCGACCGGATCGTGATTTATCTGTTGCCCGGCGCAACCGAATTCGGGCCGTAGTGTTCCACCCCGTTGGCAAAGCAGTCAGATTCAAGTGTAGAACCATATGTTCAAGGGACGCTTTTTTAAGAAAAGGCCCTCCAGATACGAAGAAATTGTAGACTCTGAGGATCTGGAACACATTCTGGAGGCATCAGAACTACATCCCGTGCTCGTATTCAAACACAGTTCGATGTGTTCACTCAGTTCCTGGGCACGGCGACAGGTAGAACGCCTGGCCGATGACCCCGGAATTCCACTATTCGAACTGGTAGTACAACGAGCTAGATCCGTGTCGGCCGCGATAGTGTCCATTACCGGTGTGTCACACCAGACCCCGCAGGCCATCGTAATTCATAACAGAAACGTTGTCTATCACAGTTCTCATGGTCAGATAAGATGGGAGTCTCTTCGCCAGGCCATCCTTTCCGAATCCACAGAAAGCATCACGGATATCAACTCATGAATAGCGTCCGAGCTACCCTTCTTGTCCTTTTAGGTCTGGTACTTTTCTCGGGGTGCGGACGAACCCGGCAAGAACCACAATCGAATGAGTTCGAGACGATGGAAGCACCTCCTATGAAGGCCAGCTTTGAGCGTCCCATTCCGGAGTTTTCAGTTCTCACGTCCAGCGGAGATTCGCTGAGTTCCTCCTCTCTTGAAGGTAAAGTAACACTTATTAATTTCTGGGCAACCTGGTGTGGCCCATGCGTTATTGAGACCCCTGAACTTGTCGCGCTCAAGGAAGAGTGGAAAGATCGTGACTTTCAGATTGTTGGTGTATCGATGGACGAAGAAGGGTTTGAGGCTGTCACTCCGTTCGCAGAGGATTTCCACATTCAGTATCCGCTCATACTGGATGCGGGCCCCCTGGCGGACGATTTTGGAGGTGTCTATGCTCTTCCTACGACATTCGTCGTGGGAAAAAACGGGATGGTTCTTCACCGTTTCATCGGTGTTTTCCCGGTCGACGAGATGCGTTCAGAACTGGAAACGATGTTGGCCGAAGAAACTGGACCGTAACCAAAGGCCGGACCCGACCAGGCCTTGCCAAGCCCGTCCTGACCCTGTCAATTGACTGCTACGGGCCTGAATTCACCGGTCGTTCGTGTGGTTTCGACCAGATACTTCCTGGCGACCCGGAGGATATCGGCCGCGCTCACCTCGAGCATTCTCTCGATAAATGTTGGATACAATTTCCAGTCTCCCGCTGCGATGGCTTCATTTAGATTCGCAACCACCGAAAATGCACCGTCCTGGGCAAAGACAGATTCTGATCTCAATCTCGATTTAACCCGCTCCAGTTCCGATTCCTCCACTTCGGTCTCGGCGAGACGCGCAAATTGGTCATCAATCACGGTCAGTGCATCTCCGTGATTGTCTGCACCTGACAGCATGACGAACACAGAGAAAAGACCTGGATCTCGAAGCATGGACGTCGAGGCCGACACGGCCGTGGCGATACCAGTCTCTACGAGTGCCCGATAAAGTCGACCGGTCTTCCCTGCTCCCAGAAGCGTCGCGATCAAAGACAGAACGGTGGCATCCGGATCGGTCGCATCGGGCGACTTGTGGGCCACCAGAAGTGAACCGAGCGTTCCCGGGAGGTATACGACCGTATGGCGAGGACCGCGCTGCACCGGCTCAACGGTCGTCGGTTGGGCGAATTCGATCGAACCCGAAGGAATATCACCAAAATATTTCAGGACAAGAGACAACGCATCGGGTTCGGAGACATTTCCCACGATGGATAATGTGGCATTATCGGGCCAATAGTACCGATCGTAGAAGCTCCGGAGGTCGGATGATGAAAAGTTTTCGATGTCGCTACGCCATCCGATGGTCGGGTGTCGGTACGAATGTGCAGAAAACGCTGCGTTCCAGACAGCGTGATACAGTTTGCGACCGGGTTGATTCTCTCCCCTGTCAAACTCGTTCAAGATGACCGTACGCTCGCTTTCTACATCCGTATCCAGAAGACTCGCCCCTCTCATTCGATCTGCTTCTATCTCCAGCGCCAGATCGAGTCTCTCATCCGGTAGCAGTTCGTAGTAGTTAGTCCGGTCGAACCACGTCGTGGCATTTACTCTCGCACCATGAGACTGTAATTGGGAAAATATGGACGTTCCCTTTCTCTTGTTGAATCGTTCCGTTCCTTTGAACATCAGATGCTCCAGGAAGTGCGTGGCGCCCGTCTCTCCCGCCCCCTCGTGCCTCGATCCGACCCGATACGTAATCATGCATGCTACGACAGGAGCCTCGCTCTGCCGAAGCAGGAGAACCTCCAACCCGTTTTTCTTCAGGCGATAATTCCTTATCCCCCCGGACTCCTCTATAAATTCGAAGCCGTTGTAATCCATGATTTCCATTTCAAAACATGCGGGCGTTAATGTGCGTCGAGCCAGTTGTGTCCGGTATTGATTTCGACTTCTACGGGAACGCTCAGAGGAAGAGCGTCCCTCATTTCCTCTTCCACGAGGGTCCGTATACCATCTATTTCGTTCTCAGGCACCTCCAAAACCAACTCGTCGTGAACCTGAAGAAGCATCTTCGAACGCAGTCCCTCTTTCCGAATCCTACGGTCTACCGCCACCATGGCAATCTTGATCATATCTGCCTGAGAACCCTGTATCGGCATATTGACGGCGACTCTCTCGGCGAATGAGCGGACATTTCTATTCCGGGCGTGTATATCCGGCACGTAGCGTCGCCTCCCCAGAAGAGTCTCTACGTACCCTTTCTCCCTCGCAAATTCGACCTGGTCAGCCAGATACCGGGTCACCCCGGGATACGACTTCTGGTAGCCTTCGATAAGCGTTCTCGCCTCCGCAACCGGGCAACGCAACCTTTGAGCAAGACCAAACGCCGAAATTCCGTACGGAATTCCGAAATTCACTTCTTTGGCTTTGCTTCGCTGCTCGCGTGTGACTTCTGATTGCTCGATATTGAAGACCCTCGCGGCCGTACTTGCGTGGACGTCATCACCCCGATTGAAGGCATTCTTCAATGCCTCGTCTTCGCTTACAGATGCCAGGATCCGCAGCTCAATCTGGGCATAATCAGCCGACATGAGAACACTGCCACGTGGTGCCACAAACGCCTTCCTTATCTCTCTCCCTCGGGCACTACGGACGGGAATATTCTGCATATTGGGATTCGAACTGGACAGTCTCCCGGTCGCTGCCGTGGTCTGTGAGTAGGACGTGTGCACCCTTTCCGACTCTGGATGAACAAGTTCCCCCAGCGTGTCGACATACGTAGACTTGAGCTTGGCCAACTCACGCCAATCCAGGATGATGGCCGGAAGCGAATGTTCCGTTGCCAGCTCACGAAGCACACTTTCACGCGTAGACGCCTGGCCTTTCGACGTTCGGGAAATTACGGGAAGACCCAGTTTTTCGAACAGGATTTTGCCCAGCTGTTGCGTTGAAGCAATATTGAATGTCTCTTCAGCCTGTTCATAGATCCTCTTTTCCAGATCTTCCAGTTCTGCGGCCATACTCACAGAAAGCTGACTGAGCGTATTCACGTCGAGTGAAATGCCGGCCGTTTCCATTCGGGCAAGCACTCTAATCAGTGGCAATTCGATGTTCCACGCGAGATCAGCCACCCCTCGCTTGTCCAGCATCGGCTCAAAAAGATGCCACAGACGAAGTGTTATATCGGCGTCCTCACTCGCGTACGGCGCAACCTCAATCGGAGGAATATCGCGCATGGATTTCTGTTGCTTTCCTTTTCCGATCAGATCGGAGATCGGGATGGGGCGGTAATCCAGATATCGAAGCGCCATGGCGTCCATTCCATGCGATTCTTCCGGGGCGATGAGATAATGCACCACCATCGTATCCATGAGCCGACCACCCACAACGATTCCGTGTCGCGCCAGAACAAGGAGATCGTACTTGATGTTCTGCCCGATCTTGGGGATCTCACCTTCCAGTAACGGTCGAAGGATATCCAGAACCGTCGTCGTTGACGCACCATCGAGCATCGGGGTCGGAAAATAATAGGCCTCTCCCTCGATGGCGGACAGTGACACTCCGACGAGCGAGGCCATCATTGGATCGACAGATGTCGTTTCAGTGTCGAAGGCCAATTCCTTGCACGACATCAACGCCCCGACGACCTGCTCGGCTTCGCTCAGATTTGTAATCAGCCGATAGGTGACCTTTTCCGGATCATAAGCTTGCTGCAGCGAGGTGGTAGATAATGCCGAAGGAGGCGTGGAACTCACGATAGACGACGTCGGAGGATCGGTAGCCGTGGGTGCTTCGACACTCGTCGAAGTCGCCGCATCGCGTTCAGCACTGCCGCCGAAAAGATCTGACTGGCTACCCGGTGGCAGACTTACGGGCTCTCCCGCGACCTTCAGAACTCTTCGATAGAGGCCTGTAAATTCCAGTTCCCGAAATAATTCTCCGAGTTGTGGTACATCAGGCTGGCTACGGAAAAAATCGGACCAATCCAATCCGAGTTCCAACGAGGTTAAAATCGTCACAAGTACCTTACTCATACGTGCGTCTTCAGCATGCTCAAGAAGGCCTTCTCTGGCTCGTTTTCCCTTGATATCCGCAGCGTGGTCCAACACGTTTTCAACACTCCCATACTCTTGGAGTAATTTCAGAGCGGTTTTCTCGCCGATGCCGCGTACGCCTGGAACGTTGTCCGCCGAGTCACCCATCAGCGCGAGAACATCGATAAACTGCTCCGGCTCCAACGCATATTTCTCACGAAACGACTCAACTGTTATCGGATCGAAGGATTCTCCGCGATAGGCCGGGCGAAAAATGCTGATTCGCTCCGAGAGCAATTGCTGAAAATCCTTATCAGGCGAAACGATGACCACGTTCGCGCCGTCATTTTCCGCCTTCCGGGCAAGCGTCCCGATAACATCGTCCGCCTCCACTCCTGCTACCTCTACGACGGGCACATCCATGGCTCGGACGACCGCTTTTATCCTCGGGAGATTTGAGATCAGATCATCGGGCGGCGGGTCCCGATGCGCCTTGTAATCAGGATATAGTTCGTCACGAAATGTTCCACCCTCTCCCGGCGCGTCAAACACGACAACCATGTGGCGGATATCGTTATCCTCTATCAACTTAAGTAGTGCCGCAATGAAGCCATAGGTAGCAGACGTGTTCTGTCCCTTAGAATTGACTAATGGCCTGCTGATAAAAATGAAATGTGCTCGATAGGCAAGAGCCATCGCGTCGAGCAGATAGAGTGTTTTCTTGGAGTCGCTCATACGGTGTCCATAAATTCGTCCGGAAAGCTATGAAACGAAGCACATACAAAACATATACGACACCGGATTTGGAACCGTTATCTTTCTGATACTTTTATCCGCTGCATTTTACGTAGACACTCCACCGAACGCTGTGCCGGACTCCAACCAGACCGTACATCATCCCAGACGGGTTCTCGTTACCGGCGGCGCTGGTTTCATCGGCTCGAACTTCCTTCACCACATGGTGAGGCATTTCCCTGACGTGCATTTTGTCAATCTGGATCTCCTCACGTACGCCGGCAACCTTCAGAATCTGACGTCCCTGGAGGAAAGACCCAACTATTCGTTCGTTCGTGGAGATATCGTTGACCTCGACCTGCTTAGCGAATTGTTTGCATCTCACCGCTTTACCACAGTCGTTCATTTTGCGGCTGAAAGTCATGTCGATAGATCCATTGCCGATCCCCTTCGATTCGTATCCACCAACATTACCGGTACGGCGACACTTCTGAACGTCGCTCAGAAATCGTGGAAAGATGAATCGAATCGGCGTTTTCACCACGTATCAACCGATGAAGTCTTCGGTGCTCTTGGCCCCGACGGATGCTTTACGGAGTCGACTGCTTACGCTCCCAGATCTCCGTATGCGGCATCCAAAGCAGCCAGTGATCACCTGGTTCGAGCTGCCGCAGAAACCTATGGTTTTCCTGTTGTTATTTCGAACGCATCCAATAATTATGGCCGATTCCAATTCCCTGAGAAACTCATTCCGCTCGTTATCAGGAACACCATGAATCAGTCTCCGATTCCGGTCTACGGAAGGGGAGAAAATGTTCGGGACTGGCTTTTTGTCGAGGATCATTGCACCGCACTCGAGAGGGTCTTGCTCGACGGGCGAAATGCCAGGACATATCTGATCGGTGGCGGCCATGAAGTCTCCAATATCGATCTGATTCATCGACTGATTGAACGGGTAGATCGGGCGATGAACCGGCAGCCCGGGACCTCGAAACAACTTATTCGCTATGTATCGGATAGACCGGGACACGATTTCAGGTACGCCCTGGATACGTCACGAATCAGGGAAGAACTGAACTGGACTCCCAGGTATTCACTCGCGGAGGGGTTGGACCAGACCGTCCAATGGTATATGGACAATCAGGAATGGATGCAACACGTTACGGATGAGTCCTATCAGTCGTATTATGACACTATGTATGGTGCCAGGTTGGAAAACGATTCTGTTTCCGAATCCTGATGTCTGCCACCACCTATTTTCATCAATCTGAATAGTCCGGATGAAGGGTATTGTACTCGCTGGAGGAACAGGTAGTCGGCTGTTTCCGCTTACCCGTGTAACGAACAAGCATCTCTTGCCCGTTGGACGGTATCCGATGATTTATCATCCGATCATCCGGCTCAGGCGTTCCGGTATAAACAGGATCGCGATCGTCACCAGCCCTGAACACATGGGCGATGTCGTCAATCTACTGGGGAGCGGAAAGCGACTCGGCGTCGATCTTACATACCGTGTCCAGGATGAGCCCGGAGGTATTGCCGAAGCGATCGGACTGTGTGAGAATTTTACCGGTGTCGACCCGTTCTGCGTGATATTGGGAGACAATATTCTCGAATCCGAAATCCGTCCAGAGAAGGATCGTTTTGAGCATCTGCGCGAAACCGGCACATCTGATGCCCATGTCTTGCTTAAAAAAGTACCGGATCCGGAGCGATATGGTGTTCCTCTATTCGAGGATGATCGGATCGTCCGCGTAATAGAAAAGCCTGCCGATCCGCCGAGTCATTATTCTGTTATCGGCATTTATTTTTTCAGTCAGACCGTGTACGAGATTATTTCGAAGCTGAATCCATCCAATAGAGGAGAATTGGAAGTGAGTGACGTAATCTCTTCTTATGCTTCGTCGGGGCGCCTCTCTCATGGAATTCTGGACGGATGGTGGGGTGACGCGGGGACGATCGAAGGATGGCACGAAGCAAATGACCTCGCTCGAAACCTCGTGTACCGTGAATTGGTGCCTGTTAACGCAAACTGAGGCATACACTTGACCTGGACAGACGGAGTTATTCCCGATTGTACGATTCGACCGTTCCGTGTTTTTACCGATTCTCGGGGTTGGCTCGCGGAAATTTTCAGGAAAGATGACCTGGAAGATGCTCAGTTTCCTGCCATGGGCTACATCTCCGTAACCCACGCCGGTGTCACTCGCGGGCCTCACGAACACGCAGCACAGACGGATCTGTTCGCATTCTACTCAGGTACGTTCGACCTGTATTTATGGGATGATCGCGAAACGTCGGATTCGTACGGAACGAAGATGCACCTGAGCGTCGGTGAGAATGATCCGATTGTTATCCTGATTCCGCCAGGAATCGTGCACGCTTACAGAAACAGTGGTACCGTGGATGCCGTGGTCTTGAATCTTCCGAATCGACTATATGCCGGCCGGGATAAACAAGAGCCTGTGGACGAGATTCGACACGAGGACAGAAACGACGGAAGATTTTTGCTCGAATGAACAAGCGATTTACGTATACCATTCGTGGGGTATTGTGAACCTCGTGTTGTTCGATATCGATGGTACGCTTTTGACCTCTATGGGCACCGGGAGGAGTGCCGTCACGGAGGCATTAAGTGAGGTCTGTGGAAAATCCATCTCTCCGGACGGGATAGAGTTCGCCGGGCGAACCGATCCCCAGATTATGGCCGATATGCTGGCGGCAGCCGGTATATCAATAGAAACCCGTGAGACTATCTTTGAGGCGTGCCTGGAAGCCTACAAGTCGGTGTTGATGCGCCGACTTACACCAGACAGAATCCGTCTCTGCCCGGGTGTTGCGGAGCTCATTCATCATCTGTCCGGTCGCGCGGATATCGCCCTCGGCCTGTTGACCGGTAATTTGAGAGAAACGGCGTACCTGAAATTACACGCAGCCGGATTGGGCTCCAAGTTCACGGTGGGAGGATTCGGTAGCGATTCCCCACAACGGCGTGACCTTCCGTCGACGGCCGTTGAACGCGCATCCCAGTTCTTCTCTGCCTCGTTTGGTCCTACAAACACGGTGGTCGTCGGGGACACTCCGAGCGACATCGATTGTGCCCGGCATTACGGCGCCAGGGTCATAGCCGTAGCTACCGGTACCTATTCAATAGACGAACTGTCCAATCACGCCCCGGATTTACTCATCAACGATCTGACAGAACGCGACCGCATTTGTCATTTTATTTCGTCGTCCTGAGAGCGGTTAATCGTCCGAGAAGAGAGATGACCTCAATGTCATCCGCCGAACAAACCACTTATTCAGGATGGCAAAGAGCCCCATGAACAGCGCCCATTGCACGAGACACGTCATGAGACTGTACGGTTCCGTCGGGTCGTACCAGGTATCGGGCGCATAAACTGTGGCAGACAGAGAGAGCCACCAGACAAGCAAGACACCGGCTTCAAGAGGCACGAGATAGCCGATCAAAATCTCCCACGCCCGTCCAGCCCGCCAGTCGCCGGGTACCGCATCCACAACCTCCGATCTAAACCGGGCGACACCGTATCGAAGAACAGAGAATGCGATCAGTGCACCGGAAATCATCAGGGCGATGCCCCACACAAAGTCTTGGTTCCCCAGGATCGTCAGATTGACAGCCGATGGAACTCCGAGCGTGAAACCGGCACCGGCAACACACGCAACGGCCGTCTTTCGGCTCAATCCCAGATCGACCAGAATCCGGGATGTCAGTTCGATCATCGAAATCAGTGAACTGAATGCCGCGAATGACAGCCCGAGGAAGAACAGCGACGCCAGGAGCGTTCCAAACTGCATTTTAGCGAAGAGTTGAGGCATCCAGACAAACGTCAGTCCTGTGGCTGCCGGTCCGGACGATTTCATCACCTCGAGAATTTCAGGGCGTCCCATCTCCTGCCCCAACGTCGCAAATACGGTACCGAAGATTACCATTGCAGCCATCAGAGACACCGTATTATTCCCAATCCCCGTGATGAAGGAATTCTTGACAACGCCATGTTTTGCCTGCATGTAGGCACCGTACGTCAAAATCAGCCCCCATCCGGCGCCGGTGTCCCAGGCATTTTGCGTGAGTGCTTCCAACCAGATTCTCGGATGTGAGAGCGTGGCCCAGTCAGGGGTGAAAAGAAATCGAATGCCAGCACCCGATCCATCCAGTGTAACGGCGCGGATTACTGATATCACGACGATGACGAATAGGGTCGGTATCAGAATCTTGTTTACCCGTTCAATTGATCGAACACCTCGAAGGACAACCAGGCCACCAACTCCGATTGCCAGAAAATGGAAGAAAACGGGTCCGTACCCTGCCTGAAAGCCGTTCCAAATGGCCATCGACGATTCCGTACTGACAGGTAGCGGATTGATTACCATCTGAGAAAAATAATAGACGCACCACCCGGCAACGACGGAGTAGTAAAACATGATGGCCGTGGCGACAAATCCAATGAATGCACCCATCCAGGCGAATCTTTTGCCTGCGATCTTGGCGATGGTTCCAATCACACCCATCTTTCCTTTACGACCCAGTGCGTACTCGGCGATAATGAGCGGTATCGACCAGGCCAGGAGGAAGACCAGCCAGGCAAAAAGGAACGCACCAGCACCTTCATCGCCTGCATTCTGAGCCGCAATACGCGGAAATCTCCAGATATTTCCTGTCCCGACGGCGATTCCCAAAACACTCAGGATCAGTCCCCATCGGCTTGAGAATTGTTGTTTGGACTCTGACATAGCGGCTTGCTCTGGTCTGGTTCTGGTATACTTCTATCGAACAGAAAAACGGAGATCACTTCGCCGTGAATCAGCTGGAATATCATCGGACGAATCCACATTCAAGAGTCGGTAGTAATCAAAATTCAGATAGGACCGCATCTGATAATCATACCTGGTCGAGAACGGATTCCCACTTTGACCTCCCGGGTACACACCGAACGCTGTTGCAGGTATGGTTGAAAAATCGACGACGACCCTCCACGAAGCACTCCCGGTAGTTGTCAGGGCGTCACCTGGAGACAACGTCTGTCTAAATCCCGGAAACGGAAATGGACCCCGCCAGAGTGCCTTTAACGCCGGTGATCTGGTAATATGCTTGACCACGAGTTGATGCCGACGGCCCCATAGCAACGTCTCTGGAGACGTCTCATATTCCTGTATAAACGAATCCGCTACCCGTTCGAGGGCCTGTCTCAAGATGTCAGGTGCGCGCTCGATGGGATCCGTGTCGGTACGATCAAACCATTCAGAATCCGGATCATTCAGTATCAGGGAAAGCGTTCGCGTATCCGTAGGCCGGGCGAGTCGGAATACGTCCTCGTCCCACGTGAGCTCGTTGAGTTCTTCAATAAAAGCATGAAGCAACGTCGGGGCTACTCGATCGATCGATGTTTCCCCATCCCAGGACTCTATGACCCCTCTTAGCCGATCGGCATCATCCGACAGGCCATCAACTTCGCGGATAACCGGAATAAAAAGGTCCGCCTGCACGGCATGTATGTCGGCCTGATACGACTTCAGGTCATCTACCGTATGCGTCTCTTTGCTCTTCAGCAGAGAATCAATGCGTATCGATCGATAGGCATCTCTCCAATCCCATCCAAGATAGTAGGGATAGGTCCGGTCGGTTGGTTGCTGATTTGTTGAGGTGAGATAGCCTCTCTCGGGATTGGCAACAGCCGGTAATTCATCGAACGCGACGCGCCCAATCCAGTCCGAATCAGAATTCGTACCGTCCAGGATGTCCTCTCCCGTTCTGTCGTTTTTTCGACGCGGCAGGTACCCCGTGGATCGTATGGCAATCGTCCCATCGCGATCGGCGAACAGGATATTTTGCATCGGAGCGTCCCATAATCGAGTCGCTGTTTCGAATCCTGAATGGTTTCTGGCATGACCCATCTCCCAAATGGCCTGCAGCGTGCGAACAGAATCGTGGGCCACCCACCGCGTTGCGACGGCTCCCTGATCATCGAACGTGACGGGGCCAAAACGCGAATAGTACCGCTGTTCGACAAGTGGTTCGTGCCCGGCAACACGCAACGTATCCGATTGTATATCAAATGGAAGGTATTCGTTATCTACCGCATAGGAGGTCCGGGTGGTATCCGTCTGAAGAGCATAAAAATCGATCTGATCAGATCCGGTATTTGTAAATGCCCAGGCCGTCGTTGGCGTAATTCCTTCGACGATGACCGGTGCTCCCGGAATCGTGACGCCGTAGACATTCATTTCCGGCGTGACCAGGTGGGCCTCATACCAGATTGCAGGAAGAGAAAGATTGAGGTGCATATCACCCGAAAGAATCGGATATCCCGTGGTCGAGTGGCTGCCATCCACCGCCCAGTTATTCGACCCTTTCCCGAAAACGAATCCTTCGGCAATGGAGCCTCTTCTGGAGGTAATATCAACTTGCCTACGCTGCGCCAACGGAGCAGGTGAAAGAGCAGCGGAGTGGTCAACCGGGGTAGAAAGATCCTCGTTGGAATCGAAACGTGAGACTGACCACGAATTTTCTTCCGTAGGAATAACCGGTCTGAAATACGAAGCATACCGCGGAAAAAGACCGTCAAACTCCGTTCGGCCCATTTCGTCAATCATCTTGGAAAAGGCCCGATCTCTTCCTCTATAGGTCAAATCGAACGTCATATACTGAAGAACGAGAAGTGCATCAGCGGCCGACATATGAGACGGCGCATAATTCAATAGCCGAAATTCAAGGGGGTAGTCCTCCTTACTGAGACCATCAATCCACGCATTTACCCCTTCTCGGTACCAATCAATAATCTTTAGTTGGATGGAGTCACTCTCTTTTAGCCACTCGAGTTGTCTTCGAATCGCCCAGGCCATCCCCGTATCACGAAAAAAGCGATCGGTTTCGACGGCATCGATTCCCATCACCTCCGCAAGTCTACCGGATGCGGCTCTGGGAATGAAATCAAGTTCGAAGAGACGATCCTGGGCAACGGCATATCCGAGCGCCCGGGTGGCATCACGATCATTTTCAGCAAAAATATGAGGGACGCCGCGCTCGTCTCGTATCAGTCGAACGGGAGCCTCCATCGCTGAAATGGCAGGAGTGGCCGAGCCATAATCTTCGGCTCTGACGGCGGTTCTATACAGCCCGTTGACGGGATCAAGCAGTACACCGAGAGAGAAGGCTCCTCCGATCGGATAATACAGCCCCCCTGTGAGTCCAACTATCAGTAGTACACCGGCGAATGACCGAAGTGATTTCTTCATGATGACAACGCGGCATCGAGGGATTCTACAGGAGTACGATCTGGCCGTTGGAGTCTAGACTCGGGCGAATATGCTGGCGAGTTGAAATAGCCGAGGAGTTCATCCGTCGCATTGGCATAGTCTATCGAGCCCCGGGCCTGTGGACTGGTTTCGAATACGGTCCGTCCATCCTGCTTGGTCACCGATAAGGAAGTAGACGTCCGGATGATACTCGACAGTACACTGTCTTTATACTTGTCGCGCATATACCGTCGATACATGAAGTGGTTACGTTTACGGGCATCGACCATCGTGAACAGAAAACGAGCCTTATTCAGACCGGGATTGAGCTTCTTCCTCACGACCAGAGCCGTCTGAAACGATTGTTCGGCACCCACAACGGGTTGATACTCCGGTAAAACAGGAATGAGAACGTGCTGACTGGCTACCAGGGCGTTGAGACTGTACACGGTCACCGCAGCCGCCGTATCTATGAGGATGATGTCGTAGTCGTCGCGACTCTTGCTCGTATACTCCCTCAACCAGAGTACGTCAGATGGTTTATTCAATTTTCTCAATGCCGTCGAAAGTGCCGGCGACGAAGGCAGCAGGTCAAACGAGGACAGCGGGATTATCGGTACGGAATCAAGATCCGTTTCAGAATTAAATAGCACGAGAGCACTTTTCTCTGGAACCGGTTCGGAGACACCCATCATGCGCGTCAGAAACCCCTGAGGATCCAGGTCGACGACCAGCACACGCATACCGCTCAACCCCAAAGCGGCTGCGAGATTCATCGTAGACGTTGTCTTTCCTGTGCCCCCTTTGTGGTTGCAGATACTTAAAGTAATCATGCGGTGGTGCCGCCTCTTTTGCGTTGGTACGCGAAAGTAGCCCGTTGTTGTAGATAAATACAACAGAAGGCAGTGATTGAAGTGTCCACCAATTTTCCGCTTAACGGTCGTAACTTGGGCCTTTGAAAACCTTCACTCGCGATTTTCAGCCACGTTGTAAGCAACTGTGTCAGTTACTGTGTCTACACCTTCCCGTCTCATTCTCGCATCCTCATCACCACGAAGACATCACCTCCTGTCGTTGCTGGGACATCCCTTTGAGATCCTCAGTACGGACCTCCATGAAGAACGACTGCACGGTGAACTACCCGGAGTTATGGTCATTCGTCTGGCGCTTGCGAAGGCAGCAATAATCGCGGAATCAAACACTGATGCACTCGTCATCGGTGCTGACACGGCGGTTGTAGTTGACGAAGATATTCTCGGGAAGCCAAATACCAGAGATGAGGCGTATGCGATGCTGAGCCGGCTGAGTGGCCGAAGCCACGACGTAGTTACGGGAATGGGGCTCATCTGGCAGGAAGCGGATAAAATTGTCTCACACGTGGAGCGAACACGTGTTCAATTCGGGCGCCTTACGTCGGACGAGATAGACGCATACATCGAGACGGGATCGTCATTCGACAAGGCAGGTGCATACGGAATTCAGGATGATAAAGGATGCCTGTTCATTGAACGTATTTCTGGTGACTACAACAACGTGATGGGCCTTCCTCTTTTCCGCTTGAATCACTTACTGGAACAATACGGCTACCGGAATAGTCTTGGGCGACCCTGACGCCGATCCTCCATCCGCTTTGTTCGTGGCTACATCTCTTACATCTATACGAATCGCGCTCATCCAGGCGAGAAGTTCCGCCGATATGATCCTGCAGGAACAGGAGTGTTTTCTGGAGCGCCTGCGGCTGGAGCACGATCAACTTCTCGGAATTGATATCACGGCGTCCAGTGTCAACGAATCCATTTTTTCTGATATCGACGCCATGTTTATCGGCGGTGCGGGCGAGTATTCTGCCATCGACGATTATCCCTGGATAGACGATGCAATGACACTCGTCCGGCAGGCAGCAGATCGCTCGTTCCCCCTGTTTGGTTCATGTTGGGGACACCAGATTATCGCACGTGCGCTCGGCGGAACGGTCGTGTATGATCCGGATCGAAGCGAAATGGGCTGTCATTCGGTCGAACTCACGCAGGCCGGAGTGCGCGATCGATTGTTTCGGGATTTCCCGACGACGTTTCTTGCAAACATGGGCCATCACGATCGCGTCTCACAGCTTCCCGTAGATGCAATCGAACTGGCTCGCAATGAATCTCAACCATTCCAGTCATTCCGCATCAGTGGAAAACCGATCTATGGAACCCAGTTTCATAGCGAGTTGGATGCCCATAGGGAACGCGAACGACTCATTCGCTATCGACAGTTTTATCTTGATGCGCTCCCGGATGAAGATGAGTTTCGCTCCGTAATGACAAATCTTGCCGAAACGACCGAGGTAGATCACCTCATGCACGATTTCCTGTCCAAATACGTCCTGCGCTCCAACACCTGAGTCGTAACAGTATCCCGTCGGCGAAATCGTATCGGGATTGCCAGTATCAATCAGCCTGCTCTCCCTCTACCCACTGAACTGCATGCTGCATCAACTCGGCTGCAGAATCCAGATTTAATTTGTTCTTGATTCTGGCCCGGTACGATTCGACCGTCTTGACAGACAGGTGAAGGCGCTCGGAAATATCCCTCGTACCGTACCCTCTACCGGTAAGTTCAAAAACCTCAAGCTCTCTATCGCTCAACAAATCGAACGGAGACTGCGCAACTCGGTCCTGACCGGTCACGAGTCCCATCAGCAGTCGCTCATTCATCTCATCGCTGACATACACACCGCCATTCAACACGCGCCGTACCGCGTTAAGAATCACGTCTCCAGCCTGCAACTTCATTATGTATCCGCGAGCACCTGCTCTGATGGCTCGTTCAGCATATAATGATTCGTCATGACGAGAAACGATGAGTGTTTTCGTCGTCGGCTCGACTGCCGTCAGATGTTTGACTAACTCGAGGCCGCTCATTCCCGGCAAGGAGATGTCGATAATCACCAGATCTGGAGACAACTCATCTATCAATGAAATCGCATCTTCTGCATTCGTTGCCTGCCCACATATCTCGAGACTCGGATCTTCTGAAAGGGAAAGAATAAGTCCTTTCCTCATCAACGGATGGTCATCGACGATCATTAATTTGGGCATACGATCGGTGGTTCGGGTGGGAACGATCAACTCACGAAAAAAATACGCACAACACAACGGTACCGCCACCTTCGCTTCTTTTAATATCCAACTCTCCGCCGATCACGCGAGCCCGATATTTCATTATTCGAACACCCATCCCTCTATCCTCTGGCAAAACGTCCGGAAACCCGATCCCGTCGTCTTTGATTTCCAGTCGGTTCCTGCGCCCATCCTGCGACAGGGTGACCGAAACATTGGAGGCTTTCCCGTGCTTCACTGCATTGCTGATAGCCTCCTGGGTAATCCTGTAGACGTTACTCTTCGACGCGGTATCGCGGAGTAGAACAGGACCGTCTGCTTTCAGAATACAATTGATACCGAGGAGTCTTCCGGCATTTCTTACGAGCGTTTCAAGAGCTCCTACCAGTCCAATTTCGTCGAGCTCAACCGGCACCAGTCCCCTCGACAGATTGCGGGCACTACGATCGGCCTCCTTTATCATCTCGGTAACTTCAAGCATATCTTCCGAGTGAGGAGATCCTTCTTTCTCGAGTCGCTTCGCCATGTTCTGGGATATCAATCCGATTCCGGTGAGCATCTGTCCCAGACCGTCATGTAGATCCTGGCCAATACGTCTCCTCTCTCGGTCACTGATACGAAGAATTTCCTGTTCGAGCAATCTCCGTTCCGTAATGTCCCGGACAACTCCGGTAAAAAGTCTCCGACCATCGGCCTTCAATTCGCTTACGGCCAAATCCATCGGGAATGTTTCTCCGTTCTTTCTCACCCCAACGACCTCGCGACCGATTCCGATGATTCTGTTCACTCCCGATTCGAGATAGTTCTGAATGTAATCGGAGTGTTCCACAGCATACGATTCGGGCATGAGAACAGACACATTTCGACCGATAATGTGTAGGGCGTTATACCCGAATATCTCCTCAGCTGCACAGTTAAACGCAATTATCGTCCCGCGTTCATCAATTGTAATAATGCCGTCAACAATATTATCGAAGACGGCCTGGTATTCCTGTTTTCTAGCCTCCCGGATCATGATTCGCTGTTTGATGAATGGAATCCGGAATTCAAAATCCTGAGGATCGAAAAGTAGATCATCGACGTGACGAGAGACCATTTCCCGCTCCAAGACAAACTCTTTTCTGGGCATACACCCAATAATCATCCCGTTGTCAGAAAACCGGAGTTTGGGATTATTCAGTGCATTGAACGTGTCACCGGCCGTATCCGTGAGCACTGCCAACCTGGATTCGAAAGAGTCGCCCAGTTGAACGTCATCTACCGACGTGGCGTCCACGGCGACCACACGGCGGCAGTACGTACCTACCACCTCCGACATCTTTTCCAATCGCTTTTCATAGATACCCACGAGCAGGATATCCGTATCGAGAGTGCTTTGCATCATACGTTCAGGACGTAATTGGTTATCTAACCGATGAGATAGTACGGCAACAGAAGGGACAGGCCTGTTACTACGAATGCAAATATAACATTAAGATAAACGCCCGTCCTCGCCATCGTAGATATTCGAAAGTATCCGGTACCAAACACGATTGCATTGGGAGGCGTGGCGACCGGAAGCATGAACGCACAACTCGCGGCGATGGTGGCCGGGATGACGAACATGACCGGACTCGTCCCCATCGTAAGTGCCACGGAAGCAAGGACCGGTAGAAAAGCCGCCGTCGTGGCCGTATTACTCGTCATTTCCGTTAGCACGATGACGACGGAAGTGAATAAGAATATCAGCACAATAGGTGGCAGATCAGCAAGCGATCCTATTCCTTCCCCGATGTAGCGTGCCAACCCGGTACTCGCGATAAACGCCGCAAGACTGAGTCCTCCGCCGAATAGCAGAAGAACCCCCCAGGGTATCCTGAGTGCCTGCTTCCAGCCCAGCAGTTTTTCATCTGGACGTTCTCCCGACGGTACGATAAACACCATAGTTGCCCCGATAATTGCGATTCCTGAGTCCGTCAGACCTGGAATTACACTCGACAATAACGGCCTGGTAATCCAGGCAAGGGCGACCATCAGAAAGACGAGACCGACTCGTATTTCGGCCGGTCTCATCCTGCCGAGACGTTCCAATTCGGAGCGGAACAGTTCCCGTCCTCCGGGAATGGAACCGAAGGATGGTCTGTACAGGAATCGTCCGAGCACGAGGTACACGAGCGGTATCCCGACAATCACGATTGGAACTCCTATACTCATCCACCCGGCGAAACCGATCTGTATCCCGTAGGACTCTTCCAGAAAGGCTGCCATCAGAGCGTTTGGCGGAGTACCTATCAGGGTTCCAACACCCCCGATACTTGCCGAGTAGGCAATCCCCAACATGAGTAGCGTTCCGAATCGTTTTACTGATTCTCTGGATAAGCTGGACGCAGATGTGAGATCAACAACGCTGATCGCAATCGGTAGCATCATCAGCGTTGTCGCCGTGTTGGCGACCCACATACTCATGAAGCCGGATACGACCATAAATCCAAATGCAACGGCCCCCGGTGATTCTCCGATCCGGTTCAATATTTTCAAGGCAAGGCGATTGTGGATACCGGATTCCTGAACGGCCTCTGCAAGTAAAAAACCCCCCAGAAACAAAAAAATGAGGGGGTGGGCATACGGCGCGGCGACCGATCGAATGTCCCCGACTCCCAGTAACGGAAAGAGGGCAATCGGAAGTAGTGCCGTAACAGGAATCGGAACTGCCTCTGTAATCCACCAGACGGCCATGTGTAGACCCAGTGCCGCCACCAGCCATGCTTCTTTCGTCAATTCCGCCGGCGCGTGAATCAACATGCCACCCAGAAGGAACAAGGGACCCACGATCAGTCCAATGCGCTGAACCCGCTCACCATACGTACCGGCCGTTCCTGTCTGCATGTGTTATGTATCCTTTTTCCGTTTCTGGAGAATCCTCGGAACTATGTGCCACCGCAATGAACCAAGTCCCGGACGAAGGCTCCTCCATTGATCCATGTTCAGATCTATGCAAGAGATTGCGGCAGTTGGAAACTGAATAGCAGCTCCACCGACAATCTGGCCAGAAAGAAGCGACATGGTCGGTTCATGCCCTATCACCATGGCGGATTCATGCGTGTCGGCCAGGTTGCGGATACACTGAAGCAATTGCGCCAGGGATGCCAGATAGATCGAATCATCGTATTGAACCTCCGTCTCATTCCAACCGACAGACATCCTCAGATTATCCAGCGTCTCGCGAGTCCTCTGTGCGGTGGAGCAGAGGACAATCTCCGGTATTCCATGCTGCCTTGAAAGAATCCGACCCATTCGACGGGCATCTTTCAACCCGCGCGCAGAAAGCGGTCTATTTTTGTCGCCAACGTACGTGGCATCCCGGTCTGATTTGGCGTGTCGCATGAGGTACAGGGACTTCATGCAATTCCCCCGGCCACGACATCTCGGGTATAGACCCCGATATAGAGAACTATTCCGGCTACCAGCCCCACCATGAATACCGTACAAGATGTCCTGAGGCGTACCCCTGTTCGAGTGGGAACGCTTCCGACGTTGTATTTATCTCTGATCATGTTCAAATATAGCATCGTCGGAACAAGAAGCCACGGGTTGATACCTCTCCTGGGTGAGATCCAGGCAATAAGGCATTATCACCGTTGATTTTGACGCTACCGGACGCTACCGGATCATCGCCTGGGGAATCAACGCCTGTTCCGGCGAAAAGGAGATGCTTTTTTCGTACCGGTTCCGGACCGATTCACGCTGATCAAACTCTCCAGCGTCGGATGACTCATCTGGAACAGGCGTAGCGTGCCTCGGCATTGTCACACGGCCCACCCACCGGGGGATTAGCCTTTCGCACCTTCACACGCACCCTGTCTACAATCTCGTCGAGTTCAAGAATTTGATGAGCGATCAGATATGCCAGGCGCTCGATCAGAAAAAACTTATTGGTTGTAACGGTTTTTCTGATTAGGCCATAAACCGCCTCATAATCAACCGTCGCGTTAAGATCATCTGTCTGGGCCGCTTTTTCGAAATTCAGATCCATAGCTACGTCAACTTCGTAGCGTCCTCCCACCCGATGTTCTTCTTTCATCACTCCGTGGTGCGCGTAAAAAACCGCGTTAGAAAGCTGAATTGTTCCTGTAGGCATGGTTACGGTGTTATTCTGTTCACAGGTGTATGAAATCGATTCAAGATATTAATCTCCTCTACCCCGACCGATCCAGGATTGGCCAGGAGCCGACTGATAAAGAGTGTTCCATAGAGGCCCAGTACCCTGTCGCTTCGCCTTCTATGCTCGTCAAACAGACCGACGAGATCGGCTCCTACGGGGTAGGATACGTAAATGCCCCGTGGACCATTCGGCCCGTCTGCGACGGCTGAAGGGAAGCTGCGTTCGGGCTCAAACAATTTCGTTCCGAAATGGCACCCCACACATTTCGTCGGGATGACCAGATCCGACGGTTTTTGTTGTATGCGGTCTGTGAGTAATCCATCCGAATCGTATGCGAAGAAATCCCAGAATCCATCGGTACGTTTCTTCATTACACTGTATTCGACGATTACGTCGTCGCTGTCATGTTCCGAGACAAAAAGGGTACCGGTGGGATATTGAATGGATTGCGAAATCGTATCCATGTCTGCCAACGCTGATAGAAGATCCGTCCTGCGAATGAATATGTTTCGTTCATGAGGGGACATCGCCCCTCGGACGTCTACAGAAAACCACGTTCCGTCGTGCCAGTCACCTTCCCGGCTCCGGAGTTTTTCGATGGTCGCGGGGAACGATCTCATTTCGTAGTACAACGTGTTGATCATGGGCTCGAATTCAGACCAGGATACAACCCCGTCGGAACCGGAGAGCTCGAGTCTAGAAGCCAGTTCCGGATACAACCCAACCCTTCCACTGTCACTCAGATAAATAGGGCCGTCCGATTGAATGAGTACCCCTGCTTCGAACGGATCCTGTCCTGCCTTGCCAAGTGCACCTCCCAGATAAAAGGACAGCAGCGTTCGTTCGTTTTGTTTGTCAAGATCGAAGCGGATGGAGTTTCGGTCGCTTCGCGTTCCAGACGATGGGCTGCATGCTGCAAAGAAGACGGTCAATAATCCGATGAGGATCACCTGGCTCGTTCGTGTCACTGACTGAGTTTGTGTTCGAGTGAAGAGTTGAAAATCGGCTTGGCGTCAACGAATGTAATGATGAAAGGCTTCCTTGAGATCTACTTATCAGGACCGATATACAAACTGTGGGCGTTTCCGGGTGGTATTTAAGCAACTCGGGATCAATCACGCATCCTGGCGTATCACGTCGACGGGTATAATTAAGAACATATGGAGTCATCTGCACTCATTGTAGCGATCGCCGGTGTGATTTTAATTACACTCGGCCCTCTGGCCGGTTATCTGTTTTTCAGGTATCGGTTCGGCACTCGTTTGTCTGACCTGGAATACAGAGAGAGCAAGCAACACGCACGGGAAGTCGACTTCAATCGCGCCAGGTATCAGGCGTCTACGGCAAGAATTAATCAATCTACTGCGTCGGGAGAAGACACGCTTTCTCTTCTGCGTGAGGAGGTTGAGCAGAAGAGTCTCGAACTGAGTATTGTCCGGCAGGATTATGAACTCGAAATGAAGACGCTTCGGCAGGAGAATGATTCCCTGCGATCGAAGATAGGGCATCTTCGCGGCGAACCGGTTACTGTACAGGATATTGACCCTAAGTCACCCATCGAGACAACAGCGCCTCCTCCCGCTTCAACGTATACAGATTTTGTTGATCTGGACCAGGATGAATACGTGGCGGA
>CAYLHF010000009.1:91820-99137 GCA_964383365.1 uncultured Rhodothermales bacterium
GGATGAATACGTGGCGGATTACGCCCCTGAGACGGCAGACGAACCCGCCCCCTGTAAACCCGCATCCCCTGGAAGTGAACCGGCGGATCCGGTTGCGAGCGACCCGGTCGAAGACAGTCCGATCACGATACCTGTCGATGACTTCGAACCGGACGTATTTGATGAGGACGGGAACGAATCCAGAGTGTTTTTCGACACATCTCCCGAGGAATCCATCACCGAGGAGTACGCAGAGCCCGATACCGTCCTCGATCCGATTTTCGACTCCTCTGACTCGGTTGGTGATACGACCCCGGATCCGGTCGAATTGGAGACGGAACCGAATGACCAGGACTGGGATGAAGACGTTTTCCGGTTTCTCTATCCCGACGCAGACGACCTGAGTGAAGCCGCAGAATTTGAGTCCATCAGTCAGACGGCTGATTCATCCGTGGAGGCCACGACAGGTTATCCGGCCTTCACGCCGGTGTCCTTCCTGATGTCTGAGAAACCGACCGTCACGGTAGAGTCACAGTTCAAGTCCCTTGTTCGGCTGAGTGACGATCAGTACGATCTTTTGAACGAGCTCGGATACGGAAGCATGGAAAAAATAGCAAAATTGAGTTCGACCGAAGTACGTCGTCTGGCAGAAATATTTTCGATCCCGGCTCAGAGAATTGAATCCGATTGGATTCCCAACGCGCAACTGATTCTGTTCGAAAGAAACAGATAACCACTCAATAATGATACCGGGACGAAGATCCCGACGAGCGGGTCACACCGAAAATCAGACACCGGCTGGTATCGTTGTCAGGTCACGGAAGGCCTCAATTCGGGTACGGATTTCATCTTTCTCCAGTTCCAGGAGACGTGAAGGCCCAAATCGTTCCACTGAGAAAGAGGCGATCGCACTTCCGTAGACCACCGCACTCTTCAAGATGTCGGTGTCGATGTGGTCCTGACCAGCAATATAGCCGGCAAACCCGCCCATAAAGGCATCACCGGCCCCGGTCGGGTCCTGAATATCCTCCAGCGGATAGGCAGGAACGCTGAAAATAGTGTCCCCTGTAAAGAGCACTGCCCCATGTTCGCCTTTCTTGATGACCAGATGATCAGGACCCATATCCCTGATCATGCGTGCGGCCCGGATTAGATTGGGTTCATCGGTCAGTTGCCGCGCCTCCGAATCATTTACGATCAGGCAGTCAACTCTATTCAGGACATGACTCACTCCTTCCCGCGCACTCTCTATCCAGAAGTTCATGGTATCACAGATGACCATATCAGGAGCAATCATCTGATCAACGACGTCACACTGAATCTGCGGATCCAGGTTACCCAGGCACACGATACGAGTGTCTCTGGATCTCTCTGGAATTATTGGAGAGAACGACTGCAGGACATTTAGATCCGTCGACAGGGTGTCCCGATCATTCAGGTCATAGTGGTATTGACCTGACCAGGCAAATGTCTTCCCGTCCGAATCGACTTCCAGTCCGTCTATATCTACACCCACTGAACGAATCGCTTCGATATACTCCTCCGGGAAATCGTCACCCACAACGGCAACGAGACGAACGTCGTCGGCAAAATAACGAGCGGCAATGCTGATATAGGTCGCACTACCTCCCAGCTCGCGCTCGACTTCGCCGAACGGTGTCTTGATAGAATCGAGTGCGACAGTTCCGATGGCGAGAATGCCCATGGATATTGACAAGGTGTTAGGAGAAATCAAAACCCGACGAAGATACGCGAATTTCGTGAGATCAACAGCTTCTTCTGTCGTTCTGGAGGAATTCATTCATTGCAATGTGTAATTATTCACGCCGAGCGTCTTTTCTACCGCGGACGGAAACGCCCGGCGACTTTCCTCGTTATCAGACACCCTTCCCGGATTGAGAATTCTGTATCGAACCCAAGCTTACTTCATTGAGCTGCATGAATCTCTTCATGGTCGTTCGCGCTGGATGCGCACATCTCGTCAATCCTTATCTGTACGTGGCCGTGGCCATGTTCTTTGCTGCGCCCGGAAAGCAGACTCTCGCCCAACCCCATCCTGTAGACGCGGATGAGTCATTTGGACATGCTCTATCGCTGTTTGAAATGAATCTATTCGCTCAATCGGCAGAAGCATTCTCGGCCTTTAGAGAACAATTCCCCGATGATGCACGCATAAGCGACGCCTTTTTCTATCAGGCAGAATCCACCCTTGCTGACGGGCGCGAAGACGAGGCCATACGCCTGTTGAAAATATTTGACGCGCACTTTCCACGGCATCCTTTCTCGTACCAGGCGCATTTGACGCTCGGAAAACATTTTTTCGAAGCAGGATCATACGACCGCACCATTAGCGTTTTGGCACCCGTTGTTACCAATGGACCCAGGGACGAAAAAGCGGCCATCGCTCTCTATTGGATGGGTGAATCCGAGTCCAGATTGGGCCGCCCGAATCGCGCCATCGATCGGTACCGTCGAATCCTTTCAGAGTATCCTGATTCAGAATCTGCTCCCAGAGCAGGCTATGCAATCGCGTATAACCAGGTCCAACTGGGCCGATACGATGAGGCTGCCGATTCTTTTGAAGATCTGAGACGATCATTCCCCAATTCTCCCTTCGCCCAGAACATTGGGCTGGCTCTCGCCGAGGTCTATTACGAACTGGACGATTACGGCCGGACCGTCGGTGAGATCAACAGGCGCCTTCCAAATTTGGGACCGGATGCCCGATTCCGTGCCCTGTTCCTGCTCGCGGAATCCTATAACCAGTTGCGCGACAGCAAGAACGCTATTCTAAACTACCGACATTTCACTGAAGGGGAGCCCCAGAATCCATACTACCGACGCTCCCTCTTCGGCCTTGCCTGGAATTACCACCATGAAGGGGCATTCGAATGGGCAGCCGACAACTTCAGACTTGTTTACGAGTCGGGAGATAGCGACCTGGCAGCCAGCGCCATGTATTACGAAGCCGTCAATTTGAAGCTGGCCAGTCAGGAAAGTAAGGCAGATGATGTATTCGAAGAATTTGTAGATCGGTATCCAAATTCGGAATTGGCCGATCATGGTCTTTTTGAATTGGGAATCCTCCGATATGAACAACGACGTTGGACGGCGGCGAATTCGGCCTTTCTCCGGTTGGTCGATCAGTACCCGGAATCACCGCTTCGGGGGCAGGCCCTTCTACATCTGGGCAACACATTTATAGCGACCGGAGATTTTGACGGTGCCCTTCATTCGTTCGACCAGGCGATCGGTCTGGAGGCGACGGCCAGCGAATTGAAGAACGAGATTATATTCCAGAAAGCCTGGTTACTGTACAGAAACCGAGATTATGAGCGCTCTTCATCCGAGTTCATGTCACTGTTCACAGACGACACGCGAAGTGAGAAAGCAGGTGAAACGCTTTTCTGGGCGGCCGAGAGTTATTTCCAACTCCAACAGTATGACCGTTCCGAGAACCTGTTCACCCGTTATTTGAGGGAGTTCAAATCGGAAGAGCACGTCGATGCTGCCCATTATGCGCTGGGATGGACCTATTTCAAGGAGCAGAAATACGAGCGCGCCGTTCCTGAATTCGAAAGTTTTCTGGCAGCAACGCCGGTGGATACGGGTTCCGTCCCGTATGTAACAGACGCGAGGCTCCGGTTAGCGGATAGCTACTTTGCATTGAAACAATACAGCGATGCCGTCAGAGTCTACGGACAGGCTGCTGGAAACGGAGATGATTATGCGCTCTACCAGATAGGACAGGCGTATTCTAATGCAGGAGATGCGTTCGAGGCTATTACGACGTTTCGCCAGTTGCTGGAAGAATATCCCGTCAGTGAATGGAGAGAAGAAGCTCAATACTCTCTGGGCTATTTATACTTTTTGAACCAAGACTTTGAGCAGGCCATCCAAGCCTATGAACGAGTGATCTCGCGGTATCCGGGTGATCCTCTCGCTGCCAAGGCTCAGTACGGAATTGGCGACGCATATTTTAACGATGGACGACTTGAGGCTGCTCTCTCGGCGTATCAGGAGGTACTGACACGCTATCCGGAGAGTTCTTTTGCCGCAGATGCAGCCGCCGGAATTCAGTTTGCGCTGCTTGCCAACAATGAGGAAGATCGAGCAGACGCGATCGTCGACTCATTCATGGTCGCCAATCCGAATTCTCCGGTCATCGACCAACTGAGATTCAGGCAGGCAGAAGTACGCTACCAGAGCGGTGATACTGCGGAGGCCCTCCAACTCTTTCAGCAGTTTATCAGAACGGCACGAGATGAGACCCTCCTGCCAGAAGCCTATTACTACCTGGGGTCCATCTATTCCGACAGACAGGCCACGACCGAGGCTATTGCCTATCTCCGTCAGATCACCAACCGCTTCTCAAACAGCCCGCGATATACAGATGCGGCCAGGACGCTCGGACATCTTTATCTGAGCAGTGGACATCCTGAAGAGGCCGATGCCCTGTTTCTCCGTCTGGAACAGAGTCGGCCTGACGAAATCGATACGGTTGCCGAGGCGCGTTACGGAAGAAGTCTTGCTCTCATACAGATGGGGCAGCGCGATGAGGCAGAATCAGTTCTTTTGGATGCGATCCGGTCTGCGCCGGAATCCGATTCATCCGTTCCCGCCTATCTCGGTCTCGCCCGATTGCGACTCGATGAGGGAGATTATCAGGAGGCGGTCCGCCTGTTCGAATTGGTGGTGGGCCGAAGCCGGTCGGAATATGGAGCAGAGGCACTGTTCCTGTTGGGGCAGTCACAATATGATACCGGAGACGCTCAACAGGCCATCGCGACATTGGGCCGGATGAGCGAATTGTATGCCGGTTACCCGGACTGGATGGCACGTTCCCTTCTTCAACAGGCCCGGGCGTTTCATTCCCTCGGCAAGCGCGGTCAGGCCGTCCAACTCTACCAGCAGGTCATTGATGATTATCCGGGGACTACGATGTCTGTGGCTGCACAAACGGCACTGGAGGAACTGGGACAATGATTTTATTTCTACGCATTATCCTCCTCCTGCTGGTATTCGGAACTCCGCTGTCGGCCACAGCCAGACAGAATGCGGAACTCCCGGACCTGGCACCCCGGGTTGTCGAGATCACCGGGGACCTGAGCATTTCGTTTCCATCGTTGAGGCGCCAGCCACTCATCGGTTTCAATCCGCCACCGCGCGTTCCTGATATCGAAAGCGGGCGCAGGCCATTCACCGAACCATACAAGCAGCCGAGTGCTTCGCTTCCGCCGAGTCCGTTGCACGCGCCGCAACCGCCAAAAGTCTCTACAGTCTCTTCCCGTGTACCCTCTCGCAGGATAGCCATCATAGGAACGGGACGATATTTTGAACGGCTTGCCGGTCTCCGTGGCAATGAAAACGTAGCAAGAAATACGACGCTGAATTATGATCTGGCCTATCGGGCATCCGATGGAATTCAGCCATTTCCAGCCGATCCGAGCATCGAAACCGCATCCAACCGAACACGGGCACACATGGGCTTTCACCGCAAGATGGGCGGTGTAAACGTGGGTGTCAATGCCGCGTATAATCGACACGAATATTCCCTGTTTGGCGTCTCCCGTGTTACCGGAACCCTGTCTCTGGCCAATCCACGGAGATTACTCACCGACAAGAACGTGAGTCTGTCCGTATCGTCCGACGAGAGTTCGGATACCCGGGGGGCATTTGCGCTCTCCCTCGGATCTTCAGATGTGGATACAGATGTATTTGATCCTTCCGTTCGAAAAGATCCCACGACCCGGCGATCAGAGGACCGATTCCGGTCTGAGGCGTCTCTGGTCTTCCCGGTCGGGTTTGGTAGTGTCCATGTTCATGCTTCGGGACAGGTTCAGGGTCTCGATAGACCCGGGATAGGTCGAACGATTCAGACCGGACAGGTTGGCATTGCATATCGGTTCGACTTCGATGATCGAACCAGAGTTCGGCTGGGCATTCGTTTTGTCGGCTTTGATGCCAGCGGACAGGGAGTCGCCGGTGCCGATCGGACGCTGACATACCTTGCCCCGGATATCCGCATCGATTACCGGATCGCCCGGGGTATCAGCGGGTATCTGGCACATACAGCAGACGTTGAAAACCTGTCGTTGTCGAGTCTTTTTATACGGACACCGTATATCCAGGACCGACCACAAGAGCAACCCGAGATCACGCCCACCAACCTTACAGGTGGTGTTGATTTTTATGGTGAACGAATCCACGGAACCCTTTCTATCGGCTGGCTTGATATCCGGAATAAACGATACATAGAGAATCCGTTGGTGCCTGATAAGGGATACCGTGCGGGTTACTTCAATGTGGCCTACGAAAACGCATCCCAGCTGAGAATCGGTGGAACGGCGACGCTGGCTCTTTCTCCCAATGTGAGCGCCAGTATTTTCGGTGGATACACACGATCAAGACTGGATATATCGGACGTAACGACTCCGTACGTTTCCCCCTACGACTATGGAGCCTCGACTCACATCGGACTCTGGGGTGGCCGAATCATCTTGAAGGCATTAGCTCGTGGCGAAAATGCCCGCTATGTCGATCGTCTGAATACGACACAATCGGGTTCGGTTTTCCGTATCGATGGAGATATAACGTATTTTCTAACGGAAAACGCCGGGATTGTAGTTGGTGGACGAAATATGGGAGGATCTCAACGTTTTTGGGAGAATTACGAACCGGAAGCCGACGTCGTTTTTGCCGCACTGAGATGGCGCTGGTAACCAGTGTATCTGTGAAAGTCGATTACTTTGGTAGATCGAATCTGTATCTTCATACCGCTTATCTAAAGAGGAAAACTGATGGCATCTGAAACGGTACAGGCTGCTCTCATAGAAGTGATCAAGGAAAAGCTGCTCTCCGGAAAGCCTGCGGAGATTCCGGGGCTTGGTATTTTTGAATCCGTACATATCCCTGCGACGGCAGAGTTGATCGATTCGACGGCCGGTGAGCGTGCAACATCCCTTTCTCCCCCCCGAACAGAAATCCGTTTTTCACCAGAGGAAACAGAATGACAAAGATCCTCAGAGAGCATGTCTGACTCCATTCTTTCGACACTGTCTTTCAGGCTGCGCCAGTCTGAGGAAGATTTGGCAATCAGCCTTCAGGGATACGTCACGCACGTCCACGATCAACTTGAACGGGGCGTGTCCGTCGAACTTCCCTCACTCGGGATATTGCGTTCGATCCATGGCAAAGTGACGTTCGAATCAGAAGCGACCTTCGCATCGGCGGTAAATGCCGCATACGAACAATTACCTGGTCTGTTGGTGGACGTACCGATCCCAGAAACCGAGACTGTTGACGAATCAGAGACAGCGGCCGAACATCCGGATGAGT
>CAYLHF010000009.1:99237-101855 GCA_964383365.1 uncultured Rhodothermales bacterium
TCGCGCCAGAGGAGGATGACGAAACAGCACTCTCAGGCATTGCGCCGGAGGAAGAGGACGATTCGGCACTCTCAGGTGTCGCGCCAGAGGAGGATGACGAAACAGCACTCTCAGGCATTGCGCCGGAGGAAGATGATGATTCGGCACGCTCAGGCATCGCGCCAGAGGAAGAGGACGATTCGCCACTCTCAGGCATCGCGCCAGAAGAAGCTGAGGATGCCGGGATAGCTTCTGAAGAAGAAGCCTCCCGGACGGAGGACCCACCAGCCGAGACTTCGGATGACCTTCCAATCCTACCACCTCCTGCTGTATTTCCTGCGGGCAGCGCTGCAAAACCGCCGCCGCATCGTACTGCATATGATCGACGTAGAAGACGCCGAACCCCGAATAATTCTGAGCGCTCTCCCCTTCTCGGGGCGATAATGCTGGTCGTCCTGGCGGTAATCGTCATCGTCAGCGTTGTGTATCTCCAGCAGAGATCATCAGCTCTTGAACACAGCGAATCCAGTGACTCAAGCGTCGCGACATTAGAGGACAGTATAGATACAGCGCGCATTACTACCGAAGACCAAGCTGCCGTGGACGCCCAGGAAAACCCGGATTCCGTATTGGGAGCCGGGTCGGTATCTAGAGAACCGTTCGCTGCCGCCCCTCAGAAACCGACCGTCGATACGGCAGCATCCACGCAGGCAACCGGAAGATACACGCTCATTGTCGGATCCGTTGAATCCGAACATGACGCAATACTCGGACTTCAAGTCTATGAACGCCTCGGTTACACCACACGGATCCTGCCTTTTCATTCCGGTGACCATGGCGGATTTCGGATGGCACTGGGATCGTTCCCGTCCATTTCAAAAGCAGATTCGATGAGAACTGTTCTTCAGAACGAACTCCCCCCTGGAACCTGGGTCTGGCGACTCAAATAGCATTCGTTTTATGCAGTCTGAGATTGTTTCAGACCCTCATCCATTCACAGAACACCGTTTATAATAGTTCATGATTTACGCTTTGGTTCAACAGGTTTCAGACGCTTCGGGAGATTCTCTCGTAGTTCTGCAACCCGAAACAGTCAGCCAACTGGACATTTTGGTACAGGGTGGCTGGATCATGCTACCGTTGCTGCTGCTGTCCATCGTCACCGTTTATCTGTTGGTGGAGAGAATTCGAACACTCAAGAGGTCTTCTGCCGATCGGGAAGCTATCATGACGCGGATCCGTGAGTATGTGGGTAGTGGAAATATTGGCGGTGCACAGGCATATTGTGAAACCCAGGAAAAACCGATTACTCGAATACTCGCGCACGGACTGGAACGGCTGGGAAGACCTATTGCTGAAATTCAGGATGCCGTGAACGCAGCCGGAAAACACGAGGCATTCGAACTGGAACGCAGAACAGATCTCCTCGCTTCGATTGCCGGGATTGCGCCAATGCTGGGGTTTCTGGGGACTGTTACCGGAATGATTAAGGCATTTCAACAGATTCAGAATCTGCAGGGCAACGTAAATCCGAGTGTGCTCGCCGGTGGTATCTGGGAAGCACTCGTGTCGACCGCTGCTGGATTATCTGTGGGGATTCTCGCTTTCTTCTTCTACAATTACCTACTGTCCAGAATTCGGCGAATGGTTAATGACATGGAGCAGTCGGCTACGGAATTTATCGACCTCCTTCAGACTCCGGCCCCGTCGAACTCCTCCTCTCCAACACAACCCTCTCGATACTAATCGCGACGAATTCCGTCCCCTATCCGACGATACTGATTCCATGGCAATCGATTTTTCAACGGAAAACAAGCCTCTCACAACATTCGCGCTCGCCGGTCTGGCCGATATCGTGTTTCTGCTGCTCGTCTTCTTTTTGCTGACATCAAGTTTCATCCCGCAATTTGGAATTCGGGTCAATCTTCCGAACACGAACGCCGCCACACCCACCACGACCGAGTATATATCGGTGGATATTACGAGTGAAGGCCAGTACTTCGTTGAACAATCGAGAACGAGTCAACTGGAATTGCTCGAGACGATACGCTCGCGACTTGCCGGCCGGACTACACTCGCAATTCGGGCAGACGAAGAGGCCACAATTAAAGATTTCGCGCGGGTTATCGGTATCGGTCGTGCCCTCAATCTTAAGGTAATTATGGCGACGGAGAGAGATAGGCGCCCATAAAGCAGCTTATCCAGTTCCGTCCGCTACCGTCTTCTACCGACATTACCTATCCATTCGACACTCCCGTTCACCGCATGTGTCCGCGAGACGCGGAGTGGTACTGAATGGCCTCCGCCACTTCTGTCTCGGTTATCGACTGGTGTCCCCCCAGATCGGCGATGGTCCGGGCTACACGTGTCACCCTGTGAAACGCACGAACGCTCAGTCGCGCGTTCTGGACTGACCCGACTAGTAGTCGTCGTGCGGATGGTGTCACGGGACACAGCACATCCATCGCGGATACCGGAATATCCGCGTTACACAGTATTTCGGGCGAGGATCCAAAGCGGTCCTTCTGTACATCGCGAGCGCACCGCACACGCCGCGAAATCGCTTCTGAGGATTCTGAGCCGCTTTTGGTAGAAAGAACATCTGCTGTGAGAGGTTTTACGTCCACATAGAGGTCGAT
>CAYLHF010000010.1:0-2019 GCA_964383365.1 uncultured Rhodothermales bacterium
AGCTCAGCTGGCTAGAGCGCTACGTTGACATCGTAGAGGTCAGTGGTTCAAGTCCGCTATGACCCACAAACCGCGTCAGTTCGGCATCAGCCGGACGGGCGCGGTTTCGTTTTATAGGGCCGTGAAGGTTTCGAAGGGTACTAAAAAGTACCTTGTCGCGTCTCACGGAAACAACAATCTTGCCAGGACCGATCACGGGGGATTGTTTTCGATAAATCGGTCTGAATTCCACCCGAATGATCGAATCGAACGACTGCACTTCTCGAGGGAGAGCGAATGAACGTGCGTGTTGGAAGGCTCGAGACGGGTCTGTTAATGCTTGTTGCCTGCTGTTCAGTTTCCACGCCCGGCCAGGCACAACGCTTCTCCGATCGAACATCGCTTCTACCCGGGCCTCCCGATCCTCAGAGATTTATTGCCAGTATATCGGTTGCAGATTACAACGCCGACGGACTTCCGGATATCTACCATTTCGGGCGCCTGTTGAGGCAAAAAATGGATGGCACGTTCGAGATCTCGCTGGCTGCGTCTGGAATTACCAATCCTGTTGAGCGTAGTTCTGGTGGTATTTTCGGAGACCTTAATGACGACGGCCTGCTCGATCTCATGATGCTGAATCCGTCGGCAGGGTCGCAAGCGTGGATCAATCGAAACGGACACAATTTCTCTATATCGAGTGGTGACTTCAAGATCCAGGCATCGAATCCCGTCCAAAATGCCATCTTCGGAGACGTTAATAATGATAATCTCCCCGATCTGCTTTTGGTGAATCGAGACGGAAATCATCAGCTGATTACCGCTCCCGGACCCAGCGGTTCGGGAATAAGTAATCTGGTAACCGGTATGGCCACGTGTGTGCTTCCCGTAACCGATCTGGATTCTGACGGAACACTGGACTTTTTCAGTCCTGGATGCAATGGAGATACGAGGAATGTTCTACTGAGATACGTCGGGACGTTTCGAGGTTTTCAGGACGTATCGTCTCCGCCTCTTACTGACCGATCCCTGTCAAATGACGGCATCTGGTTCGATTTCAACAATGATTCCAGGATGGATATTTATGTCGCCAATGAAGCGGCCGAATTTCTACCCGGATTCAATAATCTATTCATGAATCTGGGAGGACGAAGATTCGAGGATGTAGCGGGGCCCGCAAAGATAGCGGAACGATTAAAAGAGAGAACCCTTCAGGCACAGGCGGCAGATATCGATAACGACGGATTCGTAGATCTCATAACAACGACCGACACGAAAAATATTCTGTATCACAATACCGGGTCTGGCGATTTTGAGAAACAACCACTGACCGGATTCCCGATCGAGGAGTACTTTCTGACCACGACTCCGGTTGACATCGACGGTGACGGATGGATCGACTTGATCCAATCGGATTCCACGCGATATCGTCTGCTCATGAACAACGGTGGCAGTAATCACTGGCTGGAAGTACAGTTGCGTGATGACATCAGTAACCGACTGGGTGTTGGTGCCACAATCGTGGTGTCCTCCTCCGCAGGTCAACAGACCAGAATGATCACCGCCGGAAATGGAAGCTACGGACAGGGAAACGATCTGGTCGCTCATTTTGGTCTGGGACCGGATACCTCTGTCGAAACGATCACAATTATTTGGAGTGACGGAAGTATTGAACGGCTCTCAAGCATAGCTGTGGATCAACGAATCACGATCGTTCGTGCCATCGGAATCAACGATCCTCCGACGACTTTCGATCTGGTCGAACCATCCAATGGGGCGTCCATCGCCTCGTCGGCAGACTCCATTCGCTTTACCTGGAACCCGGCAATCGACTCTGACTCTGTAGATTATACACTGTTTATTAGTGGCCGGGGACAAAAACTGCGCGTTCCAGATCTTACCGATACCCAGGTCACGGTCGCGTCGAGTCTGCTCGTGGACAACCTGATCTATACGTGGAGTGTACTTGCGTCCGACGGACACTCCAAAACCGGTACACCGGAAGGTTTTCAATTCAGCCGTGGGACGCCGGGTAATGTGGTC
>CAYLHF010000010.1:2119-32412 GCA_964383365.1 uncultured Rhodothermales bacterium
AACCGGTACACCGGAAGGTTTTCAATTCAGCCGTGGGACGCCGGGTAATGTGGTCGCGACCCTGCCACAGCCGGTGGTCTTCGATTTCGGCATTGAAGGCGCCAGCCATGGAGAGGTACGGTTCATAGATTTCGACAAGGACGGAGACCTCGATGTGTATCAGTCAGGCCTGACAGCGTCAGGATGGTCCCAACAAATTTATGAGGCGGCAGAGGACGATAATGTGTCACCCGCTGCCGGTATAGAAGTCGCATTTGTCGGCCTGTCACGTACCACATTTACGTCTGACATCGCGTTTCCGCAGACGGCCTGGGGAGACCTGGACGGAGATGGACTCGATGATTTTATTGTGAGTGGAATCGATCAGGAATCGAGCATTCCTGTCATCAGCGTGTTCCTGCAGCGTGGTAGTGTGTTCCAGAGTATCACAAGCGATGTTTTCGAGGGCGTTTGGGGCGGCGATATTAATCTGGTCGATTATGATGGAGACGGCGACCTCGACGTCTTTGCGTTCGGATCTACGGGGACCGGTGCGAATGCTGAAGGTATGACGCGCCTTTACAGGAATGAGCGTAACCTCACATTCGTGGATACGGCGAACAACTTCCCCGATTTTGTATCCGGTCAGTCAGCCTGGGGCGACCTGGACGGTGATGGCGACCCCGACCTCATACTGGCAGGCGATCAAGGGGACGGGGATTTTTTATCCGGGGTATACCGAAACCTGACAACCGGCTTTGAACGTGTGGATACACCGCTACCCGGGCTTTCCCAACCCAGTCTGGATCTGGGCGATGTTGATTCTGACGGCGATCTTGACATTGTTATTGCCGGGGGTAAAGTCTCGCCTGATCTTTTTCGAGGAGAAACAACCGTATTTCTGAACAATGATGGAATGAGATTCGTGCCGTCGTCGAATCTGCTTCTGGGTGTGACGAGCGGTACCGTCATTTTTTCAGATTATGATGGAGATGCCGACGTCGACCTTCTGGTCATCGGTACGAAGACGACGCTTGGCCCGGGAACAGGCATACTGTACAGAAATGTATCCGGTAATCTGGTCCCGGAACTCGATCTGGGCGGCCTCCAGTTTCCATCGGCAACGATTGGCGACTACAATGATGACGGAGATGCGGATGTCCTGGTTTCGGGGATTTCAGCCGAGGGTGAGATCGTGTCAAACTTCTTCATCAATCGAATCATTCCGGAGTTCATTCCCCAACAGTGATCCGCTTCGCCCTCGATTAACAGCCGCCACGACCGGAGTGCTACCGAAGTAATACCATCTGCTTGACGCGACTGAAAAGGCCGCTTCTGATCGAGTAGAAATACAACCCGTTTGGCCTGCCGCTCGCATCCCACTTCACCGTGTGTCCCCCGGCCTCGACCGGTCGATCCAACAGCACTTCTACGCGTCTGCCCAGCACATCGAAGACCTCTATCTTCGTCGCTCCCGCCTTCGGAATTTCGAAGGAAATGGTCGTCTCCAGACTGAAAGGATCCGGATAATTCTCTCCCAGGACGTAGTATTGTGGCTTCGACTCACACTGTCCGTACGACTGACCATGGTTCGAAAGACATCCTGAGACGACGCTCGAATTATCGGGATCGTGCCAGTCGGAAACGGTCGCGCGCACATCGACAGCATCGTATCCTTCATATTTGAGCTCCGGGTTATACGTGAATCCTCCCGACCGCGGATCGCTCCAGGCTGTCCACGCCTCGAGTCGAGAGAGTCGGGTTCGATAACTCCACTCAATTTTCAGTCGGTCGCTGCGAGTCGATCTGAGAGACGGAACTACCACCCACTCACGTTTGTCGTTGGATGTCGGGGGCTCGAGATCCAATTGAATTGACGAACGCCTGAAGGGTGCATCCGTATTTACTCCCAGGGTGTTTACTTTAGAGAGACGACGAGATTGCATCCATTGAACACCGGAAAGTACCTGACCCAGAGTCATATTCGTTTGGGACGAGTAGAAAAACCAATCGATTGAAAATCCTTTCGTTCCGTCCTGCCGCCAGCACGACTCCCGACTGAGTTGTTGCTCCAGACAGTCTTGATGAGTCCTGCCCACGATACTGTATCGGGCGATCATGGGTTGAGTCGATCTACCAAACGGTACGACTCGGCGCATGACCACCCCGTCGCCCGCTCCTTCGGCCGGATTGTGGTTCCACGCGATGGCTTCCAGCACCAGGTTTCTTCCATCATATTGAATAAGCAGGTCGGCAAATCGGTCCTTTTTTCCGTTGCTGATGAACCAGGCCATACACTCTTCAGGATCCCTGATCGGATCGATCAGAAAATCTCGAAATTTCCGACAGGTAAGACCGGGTCCGAGGGGATTCTCCGGATCTCTCATCGTAAATGCGCCGGTAAACGATTGCTCTCCGTCCACGACCCCGCCGTTAGCCAGAAACTGTTTGTGTTTCGGACTGAAATAATTATTCCACTCGTGATTGAATTCCGACCAATATTTGTGTTCGTTTGCACACGGCCTGATGGTGACATCGGTCGTGCACGCCAGGTTGGGAGAGAAAGTCCAGAATGCCTGAGTAATGGGTGAAAATGTTGCTTCACCGATAGAAATGTCATCGAACCGAACGCGTGTTGCCCACGTACCCGTTCTCGCTGTGAAACCAGACGAAATAATTGGTGGAAGGTAGCCGGGTTTCCATTGATAGGAATGGGCGTACTCCGTTTCCATCCTGAGTTGTCCCCTGTTTTTGAACACGAGGCGGGCGGTATTCCGAAATCTGGCCTCCGACCAGTCCGAGCGATACCAGAATCTCAGGAACGGCCCCGGATTATTGTCGATATCCGTCCACTGATTTCGCCCGAATAGGGTTTGCTCGTTCGGGTAATCGAAATCATCGAACAGGAGCGGATAGTCCACGACCGACTCTGGAATGACCAGGTTTGCCTTTGACTGGAAGCCAAATAACTCAGTTGGCACGACCAGTGCTCCGATAATCACATACGTCAGACGATAGAAAATTGTAGCTCTATTGACCATTCAGTTCTCCGACTGGGTGATAAAAAACCGGACGATGATCCACGTCGTGTGGACCTTTCGCGTCCTCCCGGGTCGCAGTTTGTCCGGGCGACCGGGAGGCTCCGTCGGGTGAACTATCAGACCGATCCCGTTGAGAGGAGAGGATGTTGAATCGGACTACAGTGTCAGAGAGCCTTGATCCATTCTTCTATGCAACATGGTTCTATGCTGCATTTTGCCATGCAATGGACTTACCCCAGAATACGTGGACAATCCACGGGGTAAAAGGCACAAATGAGGCCACATGAAGTATCCCCGGAACGAACAGAGGCGGCGTCCACCGGACGCCGCCTCTGCGATACCATCGATTCCAGATGATCTTTCTCTAGAGCGTGAGCTTCAGATTTCCTGAAAACGTCGTCCCGTTGAAGCCAAACTGATTGACCTCCCACGGGTATCGGAAACGGCCTCCGAGGTCCGTCACAACGTCTCCCTTGGTATCGATCTCATCAGGAAACACATCGAACAGGTTATTCGCGGAGATTCCCAGTGTCACTTTGTCGTTAACAGTATACTCGACATTAACGTCGGTCAGGACTTTCGACGAGAACACCTGGTCTTTGGAAGGATCAGACCCATGTTGCCATTTTACCTCACCGAACTTGGTGTTGTTGATCGTAGCCTTCCAGGATCCCCGTTCGTAGGCAAGACCCAGAATGACTTTGTCACCAGGCCGTGCAGATGTCAGCCTGGACTGCTCTTTTCTGTCGAACAGGTCAACACCAGCCGCAGCAATCGGTGCCGGCGTATTGACGTTTCCCTGGATTTCCGTAGAACTGATGTTCGCTCCCAGGTTTACGGAATAGGTAGCTCCACCGGCATCCCACTTGTAGTTAGCGACCAGATCGATTCCCTGCGTCTGCGTATCTACCGCATTCGCGAAGAACTTCAGGCTGGTGATGCTGAATTGATTCAGTAGTTGACCTACCAGAGTCGACTGATCTGTCGAGGAGATGCTACTCGAATAAACGATACGATCGTTGACATCGATCTGATAAAGATCAACAGATACATACAGACCGTCTACAGGACGCAAGGCTATCCCTGCCGTTATGTTGGTCGCTTCCTCTTCTTTTAGCGGACGAACATTCAGAGACCGGAGTACCGGGCTCTGGTTATTGAACGTTCCCTGATTCGATACCGTCCCACCGGATACGAGTGTCTGAATATTACTCAGAAATATCTGGTGCAACGACGGTGCGCGGAAACCGGTGGATACCGACCCTCGAATGGAGCCTCTGTCTCCCCAGATCTTATACCTGCTCTCCAACTTCCAAGTCACGTTGTTTCCGAAATCGCTGTAGTTCTCATACCGAACGGCACCACCCACGAAAAATTCCGGTGACGCATCGAGTCCCAGATCGGCGTATACACCGACGTTGTTCCGATCCTCGTCAACTTCATTTTGAGGCTGAAGTCCTGGGAAGGACTGCACGCCGGCCCCGATGTAGGATGCCTCGTCTCCTGCCCTCGCCTCGAAATTTTCGCGTCTGAACTCCGTGCCGGCCGATATCGTGACATTGCTGATCCGTCTTGATATATCGAGATTGGTCACATTATTTGAGAATGCGTACCCACCCGTGTTGAAGTGGATCGGGCTGTCGGCACCCATTGCCGGGTTGAGGGAGTTGTTGACGATGTATTCGACGTCGTTCGAGCCTGAAGAATTACTCAGATCGAAGTTCCAGCCATTTGAAACTCCTCTGAATCCGACAGCAAACGTATTGTCCGTAATATTCGTCTCGAACGTCGGATGAAATCCTTCGTATGTCGTGCCTGCTTCGTGAAGCAAGTTGTGAGGATCAGGGACCCAATAGGGAGTCCGATACAAAGCGTAACTCGTGCCCTTCCGAAGCGTCAAACCGCCGAAACTGTAGAAATCTACAGCGTCGGAGACCGGCATCGAGCCATTGAAGAACACGTCGCTCGTTGTCATGTTGGGAGTTCCGATTCTCATCCCGAGATCAGGATGTGCCTGGATGAATGGATTACTGGCGTCGACCCCGAACAGGTTATCGCTCCCCGGCGTTCCGGCGCGATTCGTCTCCTGTACGTCATAGAACGAATGGGTGACGTTCACAAATCCTTTCTCACCCAGCTTGAATCCGGTATTTACATCGTACCCGACATTGAAACCATCACTCTGTGAGGTGATGCCAGAGTGTACGTTTACCTCGGTCTTTCCGACATTCTCCTTCAGAATCACATTGATAACACCGGCGATGGCATCTGAACCATAGTTTGCCGATGCGCCGTCACGAAGGACTTCAACGCGCTCGATGGCTGCGGCCGGGATACTTTTCATATCCACCCCGACTTCTCCTTTTCCAGGTGTATCGTTTATATACACTAGAGCACTGGCACTTTTCCGTTTACCGTTGATGAGTACCAGCGTACGACTGGGACCCATGCCTCTGAGTTCACCCGGATCGAAATGGGCCGTTGCATCAGATACAGTCTGCTGCGTAGAATTGAAGGAGGGCACTGCGTAGGTCAACATCTTGTCGAATGTTGGATGACCCGTGGAAATCAGGTCGGCGGCCTTGATGTTGTCGATCGGAACGGGAGAATCGATTACGGTTCTCGGAGCAAATCGGGACCCGACGACGACCACGTCATCGAGTTGTACACCGGGGCTTAGTCGAATGGTGACCCCCGCCCCTGACGAAATCTCGACGGACTGATTGTCATATCCGATAAAGCTGACGTTGACTGTAACCGGATACGACGATACCGAGAACTGAAATACGCCGTCCAGATTCGTCGCAGCACCATTCGTCGTGCCGGCTACCGTAACGTTAGCTCCCGCAAGAGGTTGTCCCGTCTCGGCGTCTACAACAGTACCGGTAACAGCAACCTGGCCGACGACAGACTCGGTGGCGACAAGCAGAAAAACAATGAGCAGATAAAGTGTCTTTTTCATGTTCATACCGTGTGTGTGGGTATTTTCCGTACAAGAAAAGGCTCCGTTGCCTGTATATCAATAGAAATCGCTCGACCTCCCGATATTAATACAGGACGTCTTTTCGGTTGCAGAGAGTAAATGGTCCGGGATGGAGGCGCCTCGAAAGTGGTCGGTTCTGCGCCGTTTCTTCGCCATCGATGCACGAAAGAGAATCGTATATTTCAGCCTCATTCCTGAGACGATGCAATGGTTGACTATTCCAACGTGTCGATTTTTTTGTGGATCTCAGACCCTCATTGACCTAAGATTCTATCGCCACCGATGGCTGACCAGATCACACTTACGTTTCCTGATGGCTCGTCCAGAGAGTATGACACGGGCATTACGGGCAAGGAAGTCGCCTCCAGTATCTCCGAGGGACTCGCACGACTGGCGCTCTCGATTGGAGTCGATGATGACATACGCGACCTGTCCAGACCGATTGACAACGATGCCAGCGTTTGCATTTTTACGATGCGTGATGAAGCCGGCCGTGCGACGTACTGGCACTCCTCCGCGCACTTGATGGCTGAAGCCCTCGAAGCACTTTTCCCCGGGGTGAAATTTGGAATTGGCCCGGCCATCGATGCCGGCTTCTACTATGATGTCGACCTGGGAGATCGTTCCCTCTCGGCCGCTGATCTGGAGGCGATAGAATCCAAGATGTCGGAACTCGCACGCCGCGATGTCCCCTATGAACGGCGAGAAGTATCGAAGGATGACGCGAGAACGTTTTTCACGGAAAAGGGAGACGAGTACAAGCTCGAGCTCATCGACGAACTCGACGATGGAACGATTACGTTTTACACCCAGGGTGCGTTCACTGATTTGTGTCGCGGACCCCACATTCCGTCCACAAAAACGATCAAGTACGTCAAACTCCTGAACGTGGCCGGAGCGTACTGGAGGGGCGACCAGTCGCGTGCCCAGCTGACAAGATTGTACGGAATCACCTTCCCTAAAAAGAAGGACCTGGATGATCATCTGGAAATGCTCGAATTGGCCAAGCAGAGAGATCACAGGAAACTGGGACGCGAACTGGAATTATTCACGTTCAGTCAAAAGGTAGGATCTGGTCTCCCCTTGTGGCTTCCGAAAGGTGCCATACTGAGAGAAACACTCGTCAACTTCCTGAAGAATGAACAGTTACGTCGCGGATACCAGCCGGTCGTCACGCCGCACATCGGACGACTCGAATTATATCGGACGAGCGGACACTACCCGTATTACAGCGACTCCCAATTCCCTCCCATGATGGACAGTGAGGAGGAAGGGTATCTCCTCAAACCGATGAACTGCCCCCATCACACTCAGATTTACGATGACCGGCCACGATCATACCGGGAGTTGCCCGTACGACTGGCAGAATTCGGCACCGTATACCGGTATGAACAATCGGGAGAACTGGGTGGACTGACGCGGGTCCGAGGTTTTACGGTCGATGACGCCCACATTTTCTGCACGAATGAGCAGGTCAAAGACGAATTCAAGGATGTCATAGATCTGACGCTGAAAGTCTTCGGATCACTCGGTTTTTCGGAATTCAAGGCGCAGATTTCGCTGAGAGACCCGGAAAATACCGACAAGTACGTGGGAGACGATTCGGTCTGGAACGCAGCCGAGAATGCAATTCGTGAAGCTGCAAATGAGATGGGGCTGGATTCTACTGAAGAACTCGGCGAAGCAGCGTTTTACGGACCGAAACTGGACTTTATGGTCAAGGATGCACTCGGACGATCCTGGCAACTTGGAACCGTCCAACTCGACTATACGCTCCCTGAACGATTTGACCTCACCTACATTGGAGAAGACAATCAGAAGCACCGACCGGTCATGATCCATCGGGCTCCGTTCGGATCGCTGGAACGCTTTATAGGTGTTCTAATCGAACACTGTGGTGGCAATTTCCCCGTCTGGCTTGCGCCGGTTCAAGTCATTGTCCTTCCCGTCGGGCAGGACTTCGAAGCGTATGCGGCCACCATCCACACCCGTCTGCTCGCTGCCGGGATCCGGGCCGAGATCGATCTGAGAAACGAGAAAGTGGGTTACAAAATCCGAAGTGCCGAACTCTCAAAAATACCCTACATGATCATCGTCGGTAATAGGGAACTCGAGAAGCAGACGATTTCGGTTCGGAAACACGGAGAGGGGGATCAAGGAAGTTCGACGCTGGAGGACTTCCTGACAGAAATAGCCGTCGAAGCTGATCAGTCTTTTCAGGCCTGAGGACTTTTTCACGGCTGGAAAAACGCCGTATCTTGCTAGAGCGGGTTTGCTCATTTCAGAACCAAAACGGTACATTTGACGTTTCATGGGTAAACGCAGTAAAGCGCCGCCCAATTCTATTAAAAATACACTGAACTACCATCGCTAAGAATCGAATTCGCGTTAATGCCCACATAAGAGCATCCGAGGTCCGGGTGGTGGATCCTGTGCAGGGTGCACATGGTCTCTACTCCATCGAAGATGCTCTCCGAATGGCCGACGAACAGGATCTGGATCTCGTCGAAGTTTCCCCTGATGCCGATCCTCCCGTCTGTAAGATTATGGATTACGGCAAGTTTCGGTATGAACAACAGAAAAAGGAAAAAGAGGCCCGGAAGAAGTCTCAGTCGGTCGAGCTGAAGGAAATACGGTTTCGACCGCACACCGACACGCATGATTTCATGTTCAAGACGAAGCATGCAAAAAATTTCCTTGAAAGCGGCAACAAGGTACGCGCCTATGTTCAGTTCAGAGGACGGGATATCATTTACAAGGATCACGGAATGGATATTCTGCGTCGCTTCCTGGAAGAGTTGTCCGATCTTGCAAAAATAGACCAGGAGCCACGAATGGAGGGCCGACGGATGACTACGATTTTGAGTCCTCTGAAAAGAAAAAAAGGCTGATCGGAGTCTTTTCCGCCGTGAATCAGTGCTTCTTCAGGACGTACTTCACGGAATTTCCCCAGGATCGAGTCGTTTTGAATTGATTCTGAATTGCGATCAGCCCGAAATATGCGTAATTTTTGCGGCTCAGAAAAATTCAGTTTTTATCTGTGTAGTTGCGACACTGGAGGGCCTTTCGAGGTTCTCGACATTCAGGTACTGAAATGCCCAAAATGAAGTCCAATAGCGGAGCCAAGAAGCGTTTTACGACGACGGCTTCCGGTAAGTTGAAACGAAAAAAAGCGTTTCACAGCCATATACTGACAAAAAAATCTCCCAAACGAAAGCGAAATCTGAGAGAGTCGACCCTTGTCGATAGCGCAGACCACGCTCGTATGAAACGCATGATCGGTGGCTGATACACCGTCCCGCCGTTTTGTCATTCGTTTTTTAGTTTAGACCGATATGCCACGAGCAAAAAACAGGGTCGCTTCGCGACGCAAAAGAAAGAGAGTCCTCCAGATGGCGAAGGGCTACTGGGGCCGTAGAGGAACCATTTACACCGTAGCCAAGCACGCCGTCGACAAGGCGTTGCAGTACCAGTACAGGGACCGCAGGCAACGTAAACGTCAGTTCCGTCGGCTTTGGATTGCGCGAATCAATGCGGCTGCCAGAAACAACGGTACTACGTACTCTCAGTTGATCGGATCGCTGAGGAAGGCGGACATTCAACTTAACCGGAAAGCCCTGGCCAGCATTGCCATGCATGATCCTCAGGCCTTCAAGTCCGTCGTTGAAAAAGCCCAATCCTGACTGGACTCAACCTGAAACAAGAGTATGAACGCTTCCGGAAAACGATTTTTTAGGATCGATACCAACAACCTGTAACGCAGATGGTACCGACCCGCTGATCCGAACGCTTCAGCACGTAACGAGTCCCGCCCCTGTCGTCGCAGGTTTGGCGGGACTTTTTTTTGACCCATGCGCAATTGCAATCATGAGTGTACCGATAGAACAGATTAGGTCCGATATTGAATCGGATCTGCTTGATTCCATGGAGGCCGTCGAATCATTCAAGGTTCGCTTTCTCAGCAAGAAACAGGGGAAGATCACCGAATTGCTGAAACTGATCCCCACCATTGACAAGGAAGATCGCAGAGCATACGGACAGAATATTAACCTTCTGAAGAAGCGGGTCGAAGAACGCATCGCCCGTGCAATCGCGGACCTCTCGGACTCGTCCACGTCCGAAATTGACCTCGATCTATCACTCCCTGGGCGGAAGACGCCTCTCGGTTCTCTTCATCCACTGACTCAGACACTAAGGCTCATTACACGTCTCTTCGAGTCCTATGGTTTTTCCGTCGCGGAGGGACCGGAAATTGAGGACGATTGGCATAATTTTACGGCGCTCAATTTCCCGCCAAACCATCCTGCGCGAGATATGCAGGATACCTTTTTTATCGAACCTCCCGAGAAGCCCCATGGCGGATTACTCCTCAGAACCCACACGTCCCCCGTTCAGATTCGGGTCCTGGAGAATCAACCGCCGCCGATCCGTGTCATTGTACCGGGTCGTGTTTACCGGAATGAGGCCATCTCCTACAAGTCCTACTGCCTGTTTCACCAGGTGGAAGGACTTTACGTAGATGAGGATGTCTCCATGGCTGACCTGAAACAGATTCTGCATGCTTTTTCAAGGGCCCTGTTTGGCGATGACGTTAAAATGCGCTTTCGTCCGAGCTTTTTCCCGTTCACCGAGCCGAGTGCAGAAGTCGATATTTGGTGGAAAGATGATTCGCTCCCCGAAGGTGGAAGATGGTTGGAGATCCTGGGATGTGGAATGGTCGATCCAAATGTGCTCACGTCCGTAAATATTGATCCAGAGAAATACACCGGATACGCTTTCGGAATGGGAGTAGAGAGAATCGCCATGCTCCGATATGGTATTGACGACATTCGAATTCTCTATGAGAATGATACTCGTTTTCTTGAACAGTTTGACTAGGATACGTTCCTATGATTATCAGCAATAATTGGCTTCACGATTACGTAGACCACGATCTCGAGATCGACACCCTGTCGGAAATGCTCACAATGAGTGGGCTCGAGGTGGAGGGAGTGAACGCGATCGGATCATCACTCGAGGGCGTAGTTGTCGCCCGCGTTCTGGACAAAAAGCAACATCCCAACGCTGACCGCCTTTCGATTTGCCTGGTCGATTCGGGTGGCGATGAACCGGTCCAGATCGTGTGTGGAGCATCGAATGTCGCCACGGGCCAAAACGTAGCACTGGCGACCGTAGGGACAACGCTTCAGTTACCGGATAGGGAAGATCCTGAGCGCCGCGTAGCCATCAAGATAAAGAAGTCCAAGCTTCGTGGTGAACAGTCGCTTGGAATGATCTGTGCGGAGGACGAATTGGGGTTGTCCACCGATCATACGGGAATCATGGTTTTGGACGATAATGCAGCGATCGGGACGCCCCTATCCGATTATCTGGCAGAACGAGATGTCCCTTCCGGCGATCACGCGATCGATATCGCCATTACACCGAATCGACCGGATGCGGTGTGTCATCTCGGTGTTGCCCGCGACGTCGCTGCAGTTACCGGGCTCCCTCTTTCGGCTCCCGAGGTCGACATGACCCCATTCGAGGACGTAACCACAGACACATTCGGTGTCTCCATTGAAGCCCCGAATGGGTGTCACCGCTATGTGGGCATCCTCGTCAGGGAGATCTCGATCGGACCGTCTCCCCAATGGCTTCAGCACAGACTGAACGCCGTTGGACTCAGACCCAGAAACAATATTGTGGACATCACCAATTATGTGATGTATGAGATGGGCCAACCGCTGCATGCATTCGATTTCGATCAGTTGGGAGGACCGGAAATTATCGTTCGCCAGACGAAGGATGAAACCACCTTTGTGACTCTCGACGGCAAAGAGCGGGCCCTGCCGCCAGGCACACTCATGATAGCCGATACCAATGGAGATGTGGCAATCGCGGGGATAATGGGAGGAGAAAATTCGGAAGTCACGGACCGGACCGTGAACGTCCTCATCGAAAGCGCCTATTTTGATCCATCGTCCATCCGGAAGACATCAAAGACTCTTCAGTTACAGACAGATGCCTCATATCGATTCGAACGGGGTATCGATCCCACTATGCAGGCGCGCGCTGCCGCGCGCGCCGCACACCTGATGACAGAACTGGCAGGCGGCACTGCAGATGACGGCATGGTGGATGTCCGGACAAAGGCCTTCCATCGGTCTACCACGACCCTGCGGCCATCGCGTGTTCAAGCCATACTTGGCGTTTCCGTTCCTCTACCGAAGATCATCGAACTTCTCACGGCTATCGGATTTACTGCGAAACAAGACTCTGAGGACCTTCTTCACATTGATATTCCCGCCTTTCGACCCGATGTCGAACGAGAAATTGATGTTATTGAGGAGGTCGCCCGGTTGTACGGATATCAGAATATACCCGAGCCAGCACGGTCCAACGTACCCAACCATACCGGACGTGTGGCCCCGGACCGCGTCCTTCGCGAAAAGGCCCGGGATCTGCTTTCCGGGATCGGCTATCGTGAGATCTGCACGAACAGCATGCTTCGTCGGGAGACGGCTGAACGGTTTTTTGATACGATCCTACCGGGTGCTCGATTCGGAGGTACAGCCGTTGAGACAATGAATCCCATTTCGCAGGAAATGGCGGCCCTCCGACCCAGCCTCCTACCGGGAGCACTAACGGTAGCAGCGTACAATTCGAATCGGGGAGCGGATTCCATTCGGGTTTTCGAGTTCGGTACCGTGCACGCACACGTTGACACTCCCCACTCCGTCGTTGGAAATTACACAGAGCGTGAATCGCTGCTGATCTTCCTCGCTGGAAAAATGGTAATCAAGGCCTGGCATAATGCAGAGCGGCCGTCAGATGTTTACGATCTGAAGGGACTGATTGAGTCTCTCTCGTCCGCCTTCCAGCTTCCGGACTTGAAGCTCGTCCCGTCCTACGAACCGACTGACGTCACGAGATTTCATCTGGATATTACCGCCGCCGGCGAACAGGTCGGCATTATCGCCGAAGTTTCTCCAGCGCTGACGGAATCGTTTGATTTGAATCTGCCTGCCTTTTTTGTAGAACTGGATTGGACAACCGTCGCTACACTTTCGGCAGGAGGTCTGAAGAGAACGTTCGAGCCATTTAGCCGGCAGCCCGGTGCAGATCGGGATCTTGCCGTGACGATCGAGCGAACTCAGGCCGTTGGACCCGTTCTGGAGACGATCCGGAAGGCAGGAAAACCTCTCCTCTCGGACGTTCGACTCTTCGATGTGTACGAGGGAGATCAGATTGGACCGAGCGTTAAGAGTGTTGCTTTCGCCGTTCGGTTCTCCGGGTCAAAAACACTGCGTGAGGCTGAGATCGACCGGGCGATGAAATCCATCGTTTCTGCTCTCGAATCAGAACACAGTGCCCAACTTCGATCCTGACACCTTATATTCCGTAACGCCCTGCCGACCAACGAGCAGACGCAATCGTCTCGACGATCACTCGAACTGAGATGACCGCAGGAAAAAATAACGCCGGTTCCAACAGCTCTTCCCGCTCTCAACAGAATATGTTTGAGGGACCTGAAACGGAAAAGAAGAAGCGAGCGCAGAAAGGAAAAAAAGGGTCCGTACACCTGAAAGGTTCTCGTTCTCTGGAACGTCTTCGGAACCGTATCGAATTGGCCGTAAACGAATTGCATCGTTTGCGTGAGGAAAATCTTGAGTTACAGAGGCAACTCGACCAATTTCGATCGCATAATGTAGACGAGTTGGATGGCACGGCGATCGTTTTTACCGAAAGCCCCGCGCTGCTCAAAGCCAAAGTCACTTCACTCATTGCCACAATCGATCGACACCTGGAATATCAGCAGGATCACGCCGATTCGAGTGTACCCGAGGGTAACGAGTAACGAGCGGTAACCGTTTATGCAGAAATCTATCCGAGTCCGCTTTCTGGGAAAAGATTACACGCTGCGCGTGGATCTTGATGATGAACTTGCGACGATAGAGATGGCGGCCTTTTTGGAATCGAAACTGCAGGCGTTCAAGTCCGCCCATCCCGAGCAATCCGATCTGACGACGGCCGTAATTACCGCGCTCGCGGTTGCGGAAGAACTGTTTCTCGAGCGTAGTACCAACATGGACCCTGGAGAAGCGGTTAATGATTCACTCGACGAGATGGAACGCTCTTTGTCGAAGGCTCTGCTTTCAGCATAGCGATGTCGTGCCCGGGATTCACTACGTACCCAGACGGTTCCGGGTTGATTTATGCGTGTCTGAGGCGTAGTATTGTGTCAGGCACTACCCCGCTTCAGACGCCAAAGTAAGAACCTAACACTTACGTCCTGGGAGCCATCCTTCAGATTCATACAACAGGCCCCATCCGGAGACGGATTCCTGATTTCAGGTCCGGGGAAGTCGGAAGAATTTGAGCGGTACCCACTGTGTGATATGAAGAGGTTCTTCATATCCGTCGTTGCGGGGCTGGTGCTGTTTTTTTAGCCTCAGACATCAGAATACCATGGAAACCGTGCCAATCGGTCTCCTGGTTGCTGTTACCGGGGCGCTTTCAATTGGATTCGGAATTGCTCTAGATAGATTTCTTCTCAAGCGTTTAGGACTTAATCAACTTTCAGAGGCCCGACGGGAAGCACAGAGACTCATTGAGGAAACAGAAAGAGAGGTTGAGTCACTTCAGAAGGAGCGCCTGGATAGAAGTGAACGGGATATTACTGAGCGAGAACATTCGTTCGCCAAGGAGACGAGCGAAGTTCGAAAACAACTGAAGCGCACCAGGCAAAAACTGGATCAGCGCCAGGACAAACTCAATCGTCGTACTGAGAGGGTCAACAAGAGAGAATCTCTCGTACATGAGGCCGTCGAGGCGGTAGATTCGCTCAGGTCAGACGCCGAACAGAACAGGCAATTCAGCGTCAGTCTCCGATCCCAGGCTACGGCTCTGATCGAGTACGCCAAGAATCAGCGAGCGGTTGCCGAAGACAAGGCATCTGAACTGGAAGCCGGACTGGCCCGAGTCGGGACTCGAGAGCAACAACTGACTGATTTGATCGAAGATCACAGACGAAAGCTCGAAAACGTATCCGGACTCTCTTCCGACGATGTCCGCCGGGCACTCCAGGAAGAATACCTTCAGGAAGTCAGGCTGGATGCAGCCTCGCAGGTCAAGAGTATTCGTGATGAGGCCAAATTAAAAGCTGCCAGAGAGGCCAGAAAGATTATTCTAACGGCTATTCAGCGAACGGCTGCCAGTCACACGATTGAGAATACCGTATCTGTCGTCAACATCAGTTCTGATGAAATGAAAGGCAGAATAATCGGTCGTGAGGGGCGAAATATCCGAGCCTTTGAGGCAAGTACGGGTATTGAAGTCATTGTAGACGATACACCGGAAGCCGTCATCCTTTCCGGCTTCGATCCGGTAAGACGAGAGGTGGCACGAATTGCCCTCACTCGTCTGATCGAAGACGGGCGGATTCACCCGACACGTATTGAAGAGATCGTCGACCGTACACGCATCGAGATCGATGAGCAGATTCTGGAGCACGGGGAACGAGCAGTCATAGATCTGAATCTTAACGGGATCGACCCGGAACTGATCCGAATGATCGGCAGAATGAGATTTCGGACATCATACGGTCAGAATCTGCTCGCCCACTCGATCGAGACTGCTCGAATCGCGTCGCTAATGGCGGCAGAGATTGGACTGGATCCGGTTGTGGCCCGGCGGGCAGGATTGCTTCACGACGTCGGGAAGGTCACAGAAGAGCCGATAGAGAGCCCACATGCGCTGGTTGGTATGGAATTGTGCAGGAAATTTCGAGAAGATGAGCAGATATGTAATGCCGTCGGTGCACACCATGACGAGATTGAAATGACCTCTTCCATCTCCCCTCTTGTACAGGCTGCCGATGCCATCTCCGGTGCCCGTCCTGGAGCCCGCCGGGAGGTCTTGCAGTCCTATATCAAGCGACTCGAACGCCTCGAGGAATTGGCAGGGACGTTCGACGGCGTAGATCGGGTGTTTGCCATGCAAGCTGGCCGGGAAATCCGGGTCATCGTCAATCACGATCGCGTCTCAGACGCACTTGCGGAACAGCTGTCGCATGACATCTCGTCCAAAATACAGAACGAGATGCGCTACCCCGGTCAGATCAAAGTCACCGTCATCCGCGAAATCCGGTCGGTGAGTTACGCACGGTAGCGAGAGAGTAGAAGCACCCGTGTGATAACCGCCAATAAATAATGAATACAGGATTCTACCGGATCGTCACACTTGGTCAGGGAGTGTACGGACCCTATTGTGTATTTGGAGCGTCTCCGTAAACGGTTTCTACTCCATCCCCTTCACCCTAGAACCGACGAGCCATGATTGGGATCATAGGAAAACTGCTTATTCTCGTTGCACTCGTTGCCACGGCCCTTTCGGGATTTGCCTACTTACGAAGTTCTGAAGTAGACTTCCGCGTCGGCAACTGGAAGAAGATCGGTCGAGCCGGGTGGTTACTCATGTTTGTAACCACCGTCGCGTCATTCGGGCTGCTCATGTATCTGAGCCTCTCCCATCAATTCCAGTACGCATACGTCTACGAGAATACGTCTCTTAACCTGGCCTTGAAATTCCTGATTTCTGCTACATGGGCGGGCCAGGAGGGGTCATTCCTCCTCTGGATCGTCCTGAATGGAATCGTTGGCCTCTCGGTAATTCGATTCGCCCGCGACTATGAAGGACCCGTCATGGCGATCATTGCCCTGTGTCAATTCTTTCTCGTCAGCCTCATTCTGGGTCTTCACATCGGCGAGTTTACCATCGGTGCCTCGCCCTTCGCAACACTGGCCGAGGCCTTTCCAAACGCACCCATGATTCAGGCCGGGATCGTACCGGCAGACGGGCAGGGGCTCAACGACCTCCTCCAGAATTACTGGATGGTTATTCACCCGCCCATCTTGTTTTCCGGGTTCTCTTCGATGATTGTCCCGTTCGCCTTTGCACTCACTGCGCTCTGGAAAAGAAAGTATACGCACTGGGTCCGTCCTGCCCTTCCGTGGATGATTGTCGGACTCCTTCTACTCGGCGTCGGTATCATGCTCGGCGGGTACTGGGCCTACGAAACCCTTTCCTTCGGAGGATACTGGGCCTGGGATCCAGTGGAGAATTCTTCGTTGGTGCCGTGGATCTTTGGCGTCGCTGCGCTTCATACCATGATCGTTCAAAAGCGAAGCGGTCACAGCCAGAAAGCTGCCGTATTCCTTACCATAGCGGCCTATCTCCTTGTCGTCTATTCAACATTTCTGACCCGGAGTGGAATTCTGGGAGACATATCGGTTCATTCGTTCGTGGACCTGGGGCTATACAATCAATTGCTGCTCTGGATTCTGACATTTGTCGTACTGGGACTGGGGCTCTTCGCTCTTCGGTATAAGGAACTCCCGCAACCGGAGCATGAGCCGGAATTATTGTCCCGGGAGTTTCTCATTTTCGCCGGTGCGATGATTTTTACGGCAGCTGGACTGGTTGTCTTACTGGGTACGAGCGCCCCCATTATCGGAAGATTGTTCAGGGACAACCCATCCAGTGTGCCCATCATGTTCTACAACAAATGGACACTTCCACTTATGGTGGCCACCGTATTTCTTGCCGGCCTCGGCCAACTCTTCTGGTGGTCCAAAATGAGCGTGGATAACATCAACAAGGTGCTCGTAAAACCGATCATCCTGTCGGTCATCTCTACGATACTTATTATTCTATTCACGCCGTTTACGGAGCGGGCCCGGGCGTTGTCTCTCGCGGTCGAAGAAATAGCAGAACCACTTCGCCAGGCGGGTTTTATCGGAAACATGGGGACTTTCTGGAACACCCACGGAATAGGGATCCTGTTGCTACTCCTTACATTTGTATCCCTTTTTGCCTTCTTTGGTAATGGATCCGTCCTGCTCCGAATTGCTAAAGGGAATATTCGGATGGCTGGAGGGGCACTCGCCCATATTGGATTCGCTGTGATGGTGCTCGGGGTCATCTCGTCGAGCGGGTTCAGTAATCCGGTAGTCAAAGGGACGGGAGTCAGAATCGGAGAAAATCGGGATAATTTCGTCGTCGCACTCGGTGAAACGCGGACCATATCGGAGTATTCGGTCAAATACACTGGACACGGTCTGAGTGACGAAAATCGACCCACGTATATTTTAGACATAACAGATCCGTCAGGTAGAGAATTCACCGCCGAACCCGTCGTCTACAAGAGTGACAGGGGACAGTGGATTCAGCACCCGGATGTAAAAACATTCATCGAAAAGGACCTTTTTGTTGCGGTAACGCCGAACTTGATGTTCCAAAATTCAGGTGCTGCCCGGTCGGGCGAGATTACGCTGGCCCGTGGAGACTCGACAATTCTGGGTGAGAATCGGTTCAGACTCACATTCCTGGACTTTGATACGTCGGTTGAGGATCAGTTCTTGACCGACTCAACGGAGATTGCTGTGGCAGCCAATATTCTGATCACCAATCTGGAAACGGGAGAGACCAGAGAGAGCCGACCCGTCTATCTCATTCAAAAGGATCGATCCGTCAGCTATGTGCAGAATAAAATGAAGGACTGGGGCCTGACCGTAACATTTACGGGAATGAATGTTGACAACGGATCAATAAACCTGGGAATCGAAGGGGTACAGATGGAGCCCGAGGACTGGCTGGTGGTTCAGGCATACGAGAAACCCATGATCAGCCTCGTCTGGCTCGGCTTCATGATACTCTGTCTGGGATTCATCGCGGCCATCGGTCGGCGTTCTGCCGATCAGCGCCTTGCCCTTAAACGTGCGCTCCGGACCTAAGTTAGTCTCCTGTCCTGCGCATCTGGAGCCGGACGAATCGTCCGGAATTCTCCATCCTTAAGAAAATACTTCAATCGGACTGGCGTTTGGCCGATACCGGGTATGACTGCTTAAAGAAATACCCTCTCCGGGAATCTTGATTTCCGGAATACCGTGCCGACATGACACCCCTCCGTATACTTGTCGCTGAAGATAACCTGATCAATCAGAAGGTTGTCAGCCACATGCTCCAGAAACTGGGGTATCAGGCTGATTTCGTTGGTGATGGAACCGACGCCGTCACCGCCGCCAGAGAGCGTCGGTATGATGTCGTGTTTATGGACGTGATGATGCCCACGATGGACGGGATAGAAGCTGCCGGTCTTATCAGGGCAACCGAGTCACCGGGACATCGTGCATGCATCATCGCACTCACTGCCAATGCCCTCGGATCGGATCGTGCACGATGCCTCGCTGCGGGCATGGATGATTACATTTCCAAACCATTCATGCTGGAGACATTAAAAGAAAAGCTGGGCGTATATCTGGAAACACGAACGTTCGCTGATCCGATAGATCAGACGCTATTCAGTGCATTCGTATCCATGATGGGGGACGATGATCCTGTATTCATCCGTGAGTTGCTCTCGGATTTCGCGACAGATTCCGATCGATTGCACAACGAAATGATCACCGCGATGTCGAAGAAAGACGCGGTAAAACTTCGAGCAACATTTCACACACTCAGATCGACCGCCCTCGTATTTGGAGCCGTATCCCTGTCTCAGTTATGCGGTCGCTTGGAGACCGCAGCCATCGACGGCAACCTGTCTGACATCGAAGAAAATATGGAACGTCTCGATTCGGAATTGAGGGGTGTACAGACGCAGTTGAATACACTGATGGATCAGCGCCTGGTCACCACAGACGGTCCCCCGGATTGACCGATCATTTTTCGCGTTGACGTTCATATCATTGACTGCCTGGAACAGTCAATGTCTGGATCATTCTCCTGAATACAGCAGGGCCGGCGGGGAACCCCCGCCGGCCCTGCAACCCTCAATCGATATCGGAATCAGTGTGTCTCTGCCCGGGCCTCAACCTTCCCCGACAGATACCGATCCGATATCAAATTATTTCAGCAGAACCATTTTCTTCGTAACGGCTCCGGTCGGTGTCGAGAGGCGGTATAGATACATGCCACTCGGCAGGTTGCTTGCCTCGAAAGAGACCCTGTGCTGACCTGCAGTCAGTGAACCGTCAACCAGAAGAGCGACTCTTCGTCCGAGAAGGTCGTACACCGCCAGACGAACCTGAGCCGTCTGCGGGAGAGCAAACTCAATATTCGTCGTCGGATTGAACGGGTTCGGATAATTCTGTGAGAGTTGGAATTCCGAGGGCAATTCGTCTCCGACGATCTCATCTTCGACACCGGTCGCGATTGACGTTGCCGTATACGTAAAGGTGTTCGGTTCGTCCGTTGCAACGAACAGGGTCCCGTCCGGCAATACGGCCAGATCCATTACGTTCGAATTCTTGAGCGCAAACTGTGCCAGGGAGGTAGCCTGCCAGTTATCAGATTTCCAGACTCCGAAGCCCCATGTAGCTACGAAGAGCCGGCCTGTGGCATCGAACGTCAGGTGTCTGATCTCCGGTGGATTCGTCGGGAACGGGAAGCTGAAGTTGAGACCAGCCCACGTGTTGCCACCATCTGCCGAGTGATATACACCCTTGGCGGTTCCGATGAATATCTCACCCGAGATGGGATCGAACTCGATGTCAAAAATGACTCCGGCACCTGCTCCGATTCCCGTACCCGTCGGCTTGATCCACGTCTCGCCAAAGTTACCAGGTGTTACGTAGAGCGTGTCACCGAACGTACCCGCATATACCTTTCCAGGGAATGTAGGGTCAGCTTCGAGAGAAGTCGGTGTATCAGCAGAGCCCAACGGGAGCTGTGCACCTTTCTTCCACGTCACTCCGCGATCGAAGGAGCGGTAAAAGTCTCCGTTGTTGGCCGAAATAAAGAGCGTTCCCGTAATATCTTCGGTGATCGCATAGATCTGCGCCCAACCATCGGCAATGCCATCAGGGAGTCCACCGGGGCCACCGGTGAGATCCGGAGTAGCCGATGTCCATGATTTCCCGCCGTTATCCGAGAAATACAGACCATCGAATCCCCACGTGGTGAGCCATATACGGCCCGCAGAGTCCTGGAACAGATCCGTTACCTCGAGAGGCGAAGGGATGCCGCCCTTCGATGGCAGACCATTGTGACAGGAATACCACTGGTTACCCAACGCACCGTCCCAACCCGCAGTCGGATTGGTGTCCGGAACGCGGCAGAGAACGGCACCCGGGAAGCGCGGATCGACTGCGCCGCCCTTGAGCCCGACGATATACCGGGGCCCGGCTGACGTCTGGAAGAAGAGCGTGGCCTGAATCGGCGCCTTGAGCGGGAAGCGGAAAATGTCCAACATCTTCAGCGTCGCGAAAGCCGTGTTGTTTCCGTCCACGTCATTCGGGTTCAGAATCGAAGCATAATTGACTATATCGGGCGTCAGCGCCGTATTCACGATGGCCTTGTACGTCAGCGTTGCGGAAGCACCGGCAGCAAGACTCGGAATCGACCACGTATTCTTCTCGATCAGCGTACCCACGCTGGCGAGCACCGTGGTTTCTACCAGTGAGAGCCGGTGGTCGATTACGTCCGTAACGTAAATCGGCGTAGCAATGGCACCACCGGTCTTGTTCGTGACCGTGATCAGATACGTGACGTCATCACCTGGATGCGCACCCGCAGGAAAATCGGTGATCGCTTTAGTGATTTCCAGATCATTCAGGCCAACATAGCTTGCACCGGTGTTCTCGATCTCAGAAAATGTGACCGTCTTGAATCCGGCCGGGGTGAATGATCCCGTTGGGATTACCGGAATGGGACACGGCGCAATACCCGTATTGGCACAGTCGATAAACAGGAAGTCACCGTCTGCCCCCGTAGCCGTTCCTGTAACGGTTATCGGGAAGTCTTTCGACGGCCGTACCACGAAATAATCGGGAGTACCGGCGACACCCGATGCGTTACCTATGAGTTCGAGCGACAGGATCAGAGGCGCAGGACTGCCGTCCGTCGTGAAGACGGTAAAGGTATCGTCCTTGGTATCACTTCCCTTGATCTTGACTGTTTTCTTGTTGGCGAAGTTGACCAACTCGAAAGACGGTGTCGCTCCGCTGTTGACCTGGAAAGTCTGGGTGGCGAAGAGTTTCGGGCCATCAATAATGTTAATCTCATTCTTGACGGTGGAAGTCGCATTAATTGTATACGTCCCATTTACGGTAACCAGGTCGTCGATGGGTTCGAGACCCGCAAATGTCAGCGTCGTGGTGAATCCGAAGTTTCCTGTACCCGTGTTATCAAATACGATAGTGCCGTCAGCCGGACCCGTCATGGTTATGGTCTCATCTCCAGCCTCTTGGACCGTTCCGCGCATCACAATTTTATCAAAACCGGCACCACCGGTGTAGCTGACAGATGCGGGCATGGGGTTTCCGTTGTTGAAATCAACGGTGAGGAGGTCGTTTCCGCTCGTACCCGTCAGTGTCATTGTCGTGAGAGTGGATCCGTCATAGACGAGCTTTGCACCCTCTCGCACATTGAAATCACCCGCCGTATCCCGGGAAAGCTTGATACTACCCGTAGTCCCTCGCTCTTCGACTGCCAGCGTCGTGGCCGTCGTCGGGGTGAGCGAAACAATCGTCGATGTCGACGGAGAATTGGCCTTCGCGTCGGCATCGAACTCGAAGTAGCCGTCAGTTCCCGGCCCGAAGACGTTGACATCCAGAGTTTTGAAGAACGGTGCGAGCTTTACTTCGTCGATCGTCGCCTTACGGTCCTTGTTGACCACATAGGACGTCACATCCACAAACGTGCCGGCAATCGAATTATCCTCGACGACCTTGCTGTCACCGATATCGATGAATACCGCATTGTCGAGTTTTTCCGTTCCCGACACACCCACGTACGTGTTGCCCTCGATGAGCACACTCTTGTTGAAACGATCCGGGTCGTCGTCCTGAAGCACGACTATTCCGGCTGTTGGCTCCTTCCCCGTCGCGTCATTGACGGGAGGACCCTGCTTGACCGTGTTCTTACCGACTTTCAACCCAAATATTACGTTACCGTGGATCCAGGCGCCGCATTGGGCCATCGTAACGAGAGCACATTTGGTAACATCTGTTCCCGTAATACTGGATATGTAGATTCCTGTACCCGCCGAAACATTAAATCCTCCCTGATTGGCCCCACCTATTGCCGAAATCTCGTTGTCAAAAATATTGACACCGCTGATGTCGAGGCGAGCTCCCGATGTTCCGCCACCGAGAGCATGGATAGCATGGCTGACCTCAAGGATGCTGCTTCCCGGGTTGGACAAGGTCATTCCGTGGATGAAGTTCTTCTGGATCGTCCAGAGATCATATCCACCAAACACACTGATGCCCGTCCATGTCGATGCGCCTCCCTTGATGTCAAGACCTTCGATCGTGACGTTGTCTTCTTTGATCTCGAACGCATAAGGGAGCGCGCTGGCATCTATGATGGCCTCTCCCGCGCCACCAAGCGTACGACCCGACGGACTGGTTCCGAAGCCCGGTCCCTGAATCGTAATCAGTTTCTTGGCAATCGTGATGACCGCGGCTGGGACATACGTACCCGCAGCAAGCTTGATCGTATCGCCCGGATCGGCAACGCCAATTGCTGCGGCTATCGTCTTACAGGCAGCACCGCCAGAAGCGATGCAACCGGCACCGACATTTGCGTCAGAACCCGCGACAGGATCGACAAATCTGTCCGTCGCATAGGCCGTGGAGGTGCCTACGATGAGGATGGCGGTCAGTAGTGCAGTAACTCTAAACTTCATTTTTTTCATCGCTCCGTTGCGAGATAAGTAGCGTCTGGGTACCAGACCTTCCTGAATCATATTTCGAAAAAGTCCCAAAACAGCCGTAAAACAGGTTTTATCCGATTCTGACTATTTCGGTTCTCCTATCTAAACGACCTTTTTCGGGTTTTTTGCGCTACTCACAGGAGTTTTTTTTCGCGGCGGAAAACACACATGTGCGGGTGTTCCCCTATGAACGAGTATTAGTCGATCAAACGCAAGTATCGCGTCTACCATACCGGCATCCCCATTCGTCGGATTAAGACGTATACGTGCGCATCAAATACGGGTATGAGCTAGGAAAGCGCCCTATTCGACCCAGTCCGCAACGAATATATTCGTATCCCGAGTAGGTTCGCGCTGAGCGTTCCGATTGGACGCAAACGCCAGGCGCGATCCGTCGCTCGAAAACATCGGAAAGGCATCGAACGTACCGGTCCTGGTTATTTGCTCCAGATTCTGCCCGTCAATATCGATCATAAAGATGTCGAAAATACGCCCACCCTCTGCGATCGAATGATAATTGGACGTAAACAGGATTCGTTTTCCGTCCGGGTGGAAGAAAGGTGCCCAGTTAGCTCCGGGTAGATGAGTGACCTGCCGTACGTTCGAACCGTCGATATCTGCCACGAACACGTTCAGATCGGAAGGTTCGACCAGATTCTGTTTCAAGAGTCCCTTATAGATCTCACCATCCTCCCCGGTTGGACGACTCGCCCTCCAGACAATTTGTCTCGAATCGTGCGAAAAGAAAGCACCTCCATCATAGCCCAGTTCATCGGTTAGCTGCAAAAGTTCTCCTGTTGCGAACTCATACCTCCAGAGTTCCAGATCTCCGGACCGCGTCGATGTGAAGACCATATACTTCCCGTCGGGCGATATCGTCGCTTCTGCATCGTACCCGTCCCCGGTGATTAACGGCTCGATATTGGAACCATCAACATCCGCCATATAGATATCGTACGTCTCATAAATAGGCCAGACGTAGCGCCCCTGTTCAAACATGACCGGAGCCGGACAGGCTTCATCAGCCTCATGGGTAGAGGCAAACAGTATTTTTTTACCATCTGGCAGGAAATAACTGCACGTCGTTCGTCCCAGCCCCGTGGATACCAATTTATACGAATCGACGGTTCCATCAGCGTTGGCTGGATCCATTACGTATATCTGGTCACACCCCTGACCATTAATCTTATCCCAATCACTCTGGAAAATCAGCCGATCGTCTGAGAAACTCCAGTACGCTTCGGCATTGTTACCGCCGAAGGTCAACTGACGAATATTTCGAAGATGCGTCTCTCCTTCGTATCGTAGAGAATCGGCGGCCGGATCATAGGTCTTCTCGACTGGCGCCTCACAGGCAGTGAGGACCAGAGAAAGCCAAAAAGCCGTGAACAGGAATCCGTTACTGCTCGTCAATCGTTTCATGGTGCTTCAGAAGTCCAGTGTGATTTAGTGAGTTCAAGGACATTAAAACTACCGCTCTGATGAGTTACGACGTAACAAACTTTCAAGAAGACGTTATCGTTGCCAGTTCAATCAAACCCGTGTTGGTGGATTTCTGGGCGCCGTGGTGTGGGCCGTGTAAGACACTCGGGCCGATACTCGAGAAACTGGCAGCCACGAGTGATTCATGGACTCTCGTAAAGGTGAATTCCGACGAACACAAGGATATTTCGGCCCGGTTTGAAATCAGAGGCATTCCAGCGGTAAGACTATTCGTGAATGGAGTGGTCGTTGACGAATTTACGGGCGCTCTTCCTGAGCTCGCAGTACGTCAGTGGCTGGAAAAGGCCATCCCGTCTCCCGTCGCAAAGAGTATTGCCGAGGCAGAATCGCTCATAGAAAATGGAGACATCGTGTCGGCCAAGACGCAACTCGAGGACGTCCTGATGACCGAGCCAACCAATGTGACAGCGTCCGGTTTGCTGGCGGGAATAATCGGTCTGACAGATCCCGATCGTGCATTGATCCTGGCCCGAACGGCTGTGACAGGTGAACCCCGATTCATTCAAATAGCAGACGCTGTTCAGGCACTGGATTCGGTGCGCACTCGGACGGAAGAAATCGAAGAGATGCCGGAGAATCGGGCAAAGAGCAACTACCTCTCGGCTGTGGCGGCTCTGGCTAACAAAGAGTGGGAATGGGCAATCCAGGGATTTATCGAGACCATAAAAAAGGATAGATATTTCGATGATGACGGTTCCAGAAAGGCTGTTGTTGCCCTGTTTACGTTACTTGGTCCCGGACATGAATTGACCAAAAAATACCGGCGCGAATTCGACATGTGGCTCTATTGAGACCACGTACGATCAGTCAAAAAACGGTATCTGTCCCAGAATCGATTCAACAGCGATCTGTACGGCAGCATCGCGATGGTCTCTGTTTTCCTCCCGATCATACAGATATCCTTCGACGAATCTCCCGATGGTTCGAGCCAGTATCTCGCAACCGAAGTGCACGGCATGATGATGTTCAAACTCCTTCGTTTGTAGCCATTCCCCCTTTCGGTTCCAGACGACATCTTTATAGGTGTCTACAAACGCAGCATTAAACTGCCGAAACCGTCTCCTGATACGAGGAGTTTTCCCACATTGTGCCTGCATCCACAAATGGGCGGACAGATGCGCAACATCCTGCGCCGGGTGACCATAGTGACAGAATTCCCAATCTATGATGCGAACGCCGGCAGGTGCCATCAGAATGGACCGTGGCCAGAGATCGCCCATGGTCAGACAGGTACCGGATTGAAGCAGACGGCGACCAAGATTCCTGGCCTGTTCGTCCACTCGCTCCCATTGATGAACCCCCTCGCGCCTGACAGCATCCCCGACCATTGAGTATTGATTCAGGAACCGAGCCTCCTGAATCGGAATGTTCGAAAATGCCGCGGCGTACCGTTCACCTCCGGATGTGGAAACATGCAGATTAGCCAGAAATACTCCTATTCTGGTGGCGCACGATTTAATTTCCGTATCTACCGGGGCAGCGTTAATCCACTCGTCCAGTTCCGGGTGCTGACCAAAATCTTCCATCACGATCGTGAACTGATGTGGAAACGCTGCCAGCAAACCCGGAGTACGGAGCCTCAAGGATGTAAGATTTCTCAGGAGAGCGTCCTTTTCGAATCCCTTGAGCATTCGAGCTTCGAATACGATCCGCCCGGGGTCCAGCGTGACCTCCGGGTGAGCGGCAACAAACGGCGGGGCAATCTTAACGATCACTGATTTAACCGGGCCGGAAACCCTCCAGACATAATTCACTTGCCCACGGCCCAGTTTGGTGGCGCTGTGGACCGACTGCAGGTCGGGTACGTTATCTCGAACGAACGTTAGAATAGAGGAAGCGTCCGTCATATCTATTCACCTTGAGTACCCCAATATCAACCGCAGGGATCTATTCGGCAAACTGATAGAGCATATTCGCGGGTGAAACCGGATTTGCACGTTTCAGGAATAGAAACACAAGGTCCCGAAGGGCCTTTTTTGAAGCCACGAGAGAATCTCCCACTGAATCTGAAGACTCCGGTTCAGATCCCTCCGACAGAGAGTATTTATGTCCCACACAGATACATGCACAGGGAATATTGAATTCGTTCGCCAGTACAACTTCAGGACCCACGGTCATCGAGTTGACCTGAGCTCCAAGACGACCCCATAAAGAGTTCTCCGCACTCGTCTTGGTACGTGGTCCCCCCACATAAGAAAAAACGACGGGGCCGAAAAGTGGTCCGGCAGCACCCGGTAACTCATCCGCCATCTCCCGAACCTGTTGGCGCAGTGTCGTAGAAAGTAATCCATCCCGGAGTACAAGATGACCGTGACTCGATGACGGATGATCAAACATGGTACAGCTTTCTCCACCCGGTAATCGATTGTCAGGCATGAGGATATCCGAGACTTCCAGCAGTCGATTGAGAGGAATGTCAGAATCCAATACTCCGACAGAGCTCGTGATCAGAAGCGCGCCGCAACCTGCAGCTCTCAACGCCCACGCGTAGGCTCGGTAGGGAATCTGGTTGGGTAGATAGCGATGCGGGAGTCCGTGCCGGAAGATAATCCACGCCGGTCGCTCCAATGCACCAACCTGATACAGGTCGACACATCCATACGGTGTCTCTACCGATATGCTGTTCATCGTGTCGACAAACGATGAATCGGTGAAAGCTGAGCCAAGAATAACGGCGACGGATTGTGTGTGTCGGATCATGATTATTCCATCTCCTTCGGACGACCCGGAGGCAACGTGTTCCAGAATCGAACTTCGTCGCCGATGCCTTCTCTTCGGTCCGTCACGAACGCATCGAGCGTCTTCGCCACCTTCATTGCCCCATGGTCCAGCGTCGCATATTGATCTCCAATACTGATAGCCTCGCGAAGATCGTGGGTAACAAACAGGGCTGTCAATTTGGCCTCAGCCGATAATTCGATATACATATCCTGCATTTCCCTCCGGGTCTGCACATCCAGACTTCCGAACGGCTCGTCGAGTAAGACCACGGACGGATCCACGGCGATAGCACGGGCAAACGCCACGCGTTGTCGTTGCCCACCCGAAATCGCTTCCGGTTTCTTATTTCCGTGATCCTGCATATCGATCTGTTTCAACAGCCGCTGCACGCGTTGGTTACGCATTTCAGTCGATATCCCGGCTACGCGCATACCGAATCCGATATTGTCGGAAATACTCAGATGCGGAAACAGTAGTGCATCCTGAGACAAATAGACAATTCCACGCTTTGCCGGCGGTAGGGATGATATATCCGCATCGCCAATCACAACACTACCGGAATCAGCGGATTCATGTCCGGCTACTATTCTGAGTAGAGTCGTCTTCCCGCATCCGGACGGGCCGAGAATACTCATCGTTTTTCCGGACTCGACCGCAAGACTTACTCCATCCAACACCCGTTCCCGGCCAAACGTTTTGACGATATGTTGTATCCGCAGGGTCAACTTAAATGGAGGCAGATTTACGGCGCATCACCAAGAGCGCAAGTGGAGGAAGCGTCAGAAGCAGGCTCGCGATCGCGGCGACATAGGGATTCGCTTCACCAATATAATCATACACCAGAATGGGCAGTGTTCTCACTCTACCGCCTCCAACGAGCAACGTTATTCCGTACTGATACCACGAGATAAGGAACGCCTGAAGAAAACAAATCTGTATCGCCTCTCGTGCAACCGGGACCGTGACAAGACGGAAACGCTGCCAGTTGCTACATCCGAGTGATTCCGCATCTTCCTCAAGAGACCGAACGGTGTGGGTCCAGAATCCGTCAAAAAACAGGATCGAAAAAGAGACAATGATGGTGAATTGAGAGAGTATCACACCGAAAAAAGATCCAGCGATGCCCAATCGAAGATACAGGTTCATCAGGAGCGTCCCGAGGACGATGGGCGAGACGGCGAACGGTAAGTAGACGATCCGAAGCCAGTAGATTCGACGGCGATGATAGCTGACATACCGTCCTGCCAGGAAACCCATACCTGTAGACAGTGCAGCTACGACCACGGAAAGTACAATCGAGTACGCGAGGCTCGTCAGCAGGTCCGACTGAGATCCGAAAAGTAGCGCCCAGTTGCGGAGCGTAATGCGAGACGGAAAGAGATGCGGAGCGAACCAACTGTCTGAGAAAGACAGAAGCACGAGATAGGCGACCGGCAAAAAAAACAGTCCCCCACCCAGAACCAGGCCGATTCGGGGCCATCCTTCTGCAGGGTTTGATGCCCTATGATTCATGACACGTTCCATCTATCCCCGGTATGCGGCGTCATTCCGGGGCTTCTGTCCAGTTTCTGCCCCCTGAATATCCAGGTGACGACTACTCCCACGGTGAGTGCGAACAGCAAGGACAGAGCAAACGCTTCCGGCTTGTCTGCGAGATCGAACAATGCATATTTCCTGTAAATCATTACGGATATCATCTCTGGCGACTGTCGTCCAAGTAACCACGGCAGTTCATACGAGCCAAAGAATGCGACTCCCAGCAAGACGAGATTAGACCTGGCGCGTCCGAGCAATACAGGTACCGCGACGCTGAAGACCGAACGAAAACGACTGCAACCGAGCGAGACCGCAGTCTGCAGTAAACGCTTCATCTGTGTGGCGTCGTACAGCGCCAGGAACAGCAGAGAAAGGAACGGAATGCCAAATACCATGTGTCCTAAAATAATCCCGATTCCCAGTGGATCGGCGACAAATCCGCTCCCGGCGTCTATCGACAGAAGACGAAACACCCATCCGGAGGCAGAAAACCACTGAAAGAGGATAAAACCGACTACTACGGACGGAACCGACACACTCATCATGAAGAGGGTCTTCGCGAATCCCGAACAGGCTCTCGTGACGAGTTGGAGGACTATTGCAAGAGAGATCGAGATCGAAACGGAGAGTGAGAGCAGCGTTATCCAGAGGCTGAAGAGGATCGATTTCCAGGTTTCAGGACTGGTCAATACGCTGAGGACAGGACGAAACGACCACGTTCTACTAAGGAGACCCGTCCCTCCGAACGCATAGAAGAGACCATATACCAACCCGTAGACCACCGGTCCAACGGAGAGGCCGATGACCAGAAGGATAGCCAGTCTTCCGA
>CAYLHF010000010.1:32512-70273 GCA_964383365.1 uncultured Rhodothermales bacterium
ACCATCCGTACTCTAAAATCATCAAAAAGACGAATCATATAGGTAGCGTCCAATTCTTCGAGAGCATTCGTATCCGTTCTGATTCCTCTATCTCCATCCGGCCTCTGCTGTCGGATCTCCGATCGAACGGCCCGGAACGCCGATTGCATCGTGTCCGGGAGTGAACTCAGGTCCAGCACAGTTCCGTCTCCCCACACAGACGGATCTGATTTCTTGAGTTGTGCATCGGAAGACAGAAGGAAATTAGCCACGACAAGGGCTCCGGCCTTGTTTCCGGATAGCCTGGGGATCCCGACATAATGACTGTTCTGTATCGAGCCCTCATCCATGATATAGGCCCGGACCGTGGAAGGAAAAAGGCCCTGAAGCACCTTGTTCTCTACTTCGGCATCGTTGTTACTCATCGAAAAATCGACTTCTCCATTTAAAAAGAGTTGGTGCAAACGGGCAACTGACGACGGATACGTTTCCCCGTGCTTCCAGAAATACGGCCGAAGTGACTCGAGATAGGTCCACAGTTTCTCCGATGCACGGGTGTAGGCACCTTCGTTGAACGGACCCGACAACTCACCCGGTCCGCCGGCGAATGCAATCAGCAGACCTTTCAAAAACGTCATACCTGTAAACGAAGAGTCGAACGTGAATCGACCTGGATGTCCTCTAACCCATCGGGCAAGTTCTACACGATTGGTCGGAGGGGATGCGACACGAGCGGAATCGTAGATCATGACGAATTGCACATTCCCCCACGGACTCTCGTATCCATCTATATCCTGCTGGAAATCGCGACCGATAAATCGATTCCCGAAATCGACATAGGTGCTGTTGGGTAGTCGGTCGACGAACGGACCATACAACGCCTCCAGTTGCCGTAACTGATAAAACGTCTCCCCGTTGATCCACACGAGATCGCTTGTACTCGTCGCAGCCCCTGCCTCCAACTCGGTCATTAACGATGTGACAATCTGACTCCCCTGACCGGATACAACATTCAGATCGATATCATATCGCTCGCGGAGTTCGCGCGTAACGTATCCCTTCATGTATCGATTGATGAACGAGTCACCCGTCCACATCTTCATGTACACACGAGTCCCTCGCGCCGCGGATACAACCTCATCCCACGACGCATCGTCGACCCGATCCCAGGAGGCATCGTTCCCTCCGCAACCCGAAACCACAAGAGTCGCGATAAGGAAACATGCTGCAACCACATTGCTGCGAACGGTGATGGAATCGGACCTGGACTGCGCCCTCGTTAGTGCCAGATGAATCGTGGAGTTCAATGTACCGGGTCTCGTTCCTGATCCTGATATTGCAATTCATAGAGTCGCCGGTAGAGACCTTCCTGATTCAACAGTTCCTGGTGAGAGCCACGCTCCCGTACCGTACCCCTATGCATGACCAGAATCTGATGCGCATGCTGAATCGTGGATAGACGGTGTGCGATGGCAATGGACGTCCTACCTTTCATGAGTGTCTTGAGAGCGTCCTGAATTACCACCTCGGTCTCGGTATCGACAGACGAAGTCGCCTCATCGAGGACGAGAATTCCGGGATCAAAGGCCAACGCCCGGGCGAACGAGAGGAGTTGTCTCTGCCCATGCGAAAGTGACATACCCCGCTCTCTGACCTCGTGTTCATATCCTTCCGGTAACCTGCTAATAAATGCCTCTGCACCTATGGCCCGGGCGGCAGCCTCCATCCGGTCGACCGAAATATCCGGGCTGTTCAAGGTAATGTTTCGTGCGACGGACCCGGAGAAGAGAAATACGTCCTGCAGAACCAGTCCGATGTGTCTTCTGAGATCGGCGATAGCCAGCGATCGGATATCGATTCCGTCGACCAGAATCGTCCCCTTCTGAACATCATAGAATCGAAGGAGAAGACTGATGACTGTCGTCTTCCCGGCTCCGGTAGCCCCTACGATTGCCAGAGACTGTCCGGGTTCCACTCTAAACGAGACATCTTTCAGGATCCAGTCGGCGGCATCACGTTCCGAATCGACCTCCGGATCATACGAAAACCAGACATTTCTGAATTCAATCCCGCCCCGAAACGGCGAAAGTTCCAGTGGTTCATCCGGCTGCGGAAGCGCCCGGTCGTGGTCGAGTAAGTCGAAAATACGCTCCGCACCGGCCATCGCACTCTGCAGCGTGTTGAACTGATCCGAAAGATTCCGAATAGGCTCGAAAAACTGACGCGCATACTGAATAAAGGCGATCAGGATGCCCAGGGAAAGCGTCCCGGACATGGCATTTAATCCTCCGAACCAGATAACGAGTCCCAGGGCTGTCGATGCCACGATATCAATCGTCGGCCAGAATAACGCGAAGTAGAATATGGTTTTTATATGAGCCTGACGATGGTCATCGTTGATTCGCTCAAATCTCCGCAGTTGTTCGGTTTCGCGAGAAAACACCTGAACAATTTTCATTCCCGTGATATGCTCCTGCAGGAACGAGTTAAGCCGGGCGACCTGTTTTCGAGTCTCGCGGTACTGCTCCCTCACCTTTTTCTTGAACCAGAAAGACGCATAAAGCATCAGGGGCATGACCGCCAATGTGACAACCGCCAGAATCCAACTCAGGGTAAACATGAAATAGGCGATGAAAATCAGCCTGAACAGGTCTCCCATGATCGTTACGATGCCGGCGGACAGGACTTGACTCAGCGATTCGACATCGCTGGTTGTTCGGGTGATCAGCTTTCCGATGGGGGTACGATCGAAAAACGCCAGTGGTTGTTTCTGAATGTGCCGGTAGACCCGCGTCCGTAAATCGAAAATGGCCTGCTGTCCTATCCACTGGGTCAGGTAAGCGTTGAAGAACGAGAGGGCGCTCTCGAGGGCAAGCAATCCAACCAGAAGCATCACCATCCGATTCAGGCCTGCGCCGTCACCCGGGACGATGTACTCGTCGATGGCAATCTGTACCAACTTGGGTCGCAGGGGCCCCAGGAAAGCGGCAACCATGACGCCAATGAACGCGATCAGCACCCAGTTTCTATATGGTCTCAGATAGGTAATGATGCGACGGAGCAGTCTCCCGTCAATACCCTTCGACTTACGGGCGTCGCTCATTCGATCTCCTCCAGCTCGGCTTCAAGTTGCTGTTTTCGGTAGAGCGAGGCGTAAATACCATCGTGTTCGATCAACTCCCTGTGATTGCCTGACTCGGCGATAGCCCCCTCATCCAGAACGATGATCTGGTCTGCATCCTGAACGGCCGAGATTCGATGACTCACAATGACGATGGTTCGGATTCCATGATGACGGCGGATATTCGAAAGAATCTTTCGTTCGGTATCGATATCGACCGCCGATAACGCATCATCGAGAATCAGTATCGAGGGGTCTCGTACGAGAGCTCTCGCAATCGAAACTCGTTGTTTCTGGCCTCCGGAAAGCGTGATACCCCGCTCTCCGACAAACGTCTGGAATCCATCGGGGAACTGATCCACATTCTCCAGCAGATCGGCATCCTCAGCCGCCAACCGTATATCGTCCTCTCCGGCGTCCATTCGTCCGAAGGCGATATTATTCGCGACCGTATCGGAAAAAAGGAAAACATCCTGCGGAACATACCCGATTCCTGACCTGAGCACATCGACAGGAATCGTCCGGGCGTCGTGGCCGTCGATGACGACCGATCCCTGGTTTGGATCAAACACACGGGAAATCATCTCGACCAGTGTGGTCTTACCGGATCCTGTCCTTCCGACAATAGCCAGGGACGATCCGGCGGCCACATCAAGAGTAATGTCCTGCAGTGAGGGACCTGCGGCCCCTTCGTATGCGAACCACACATGAGAGAATCTGATGGCACCTCGAACTCCTTCTATGCCAGAATCTGTAGACGCTGAATCGCATACTTCCGGGTCCTGATCCAGAATACGGGTCAGTCGGTCCATCGAAGCAGCTGCCCGTTGTACCATCGTAATAACAAATCCCATCGATGCTACGGGCCACGTCATCAGAGCGACGTAAATGATGTACTCAGCAATATTACCGATCGTAACCACACCTGCCATGACCAGTCGTCCACCCATCCAGACCACTATAATTCCAGCCATTCCCACGAGCATCAAAAAAATCGGCCGCCACGCAGCATCCATCATGGCCAGTGCGAGACTTCTTTTTCGATAAATATCGCTCTCGATATCAAAGGCTTCCGCCTCCATTTCTTCCCGGGCGTACGCTTTCAATACTCTAATTCCCGATAGAGCCTCATGGACATTCGATGTCAGGCGGGAATACTGGCTCTGTAGCGCATCACTTCTTGAATGAACCAGGTGTGCCACGAAAAACACCGCCGTCGCCAGAAAGGGCATCGGGATAAGGGCATACCAGGTAAGTGTGGGTGATATAAAGAACATGACGGTGATCGCCACGACTATTATCACGAGGGCCCGGGTGGTATACATGATAGCGGGACCGATATACCGGCGGATCTGCTCAATATCGCTCGTCGCCCTCGTAATCATGTCTCCGGTCGCATGCGTCAGATAGAATCCATGCGACAACTGCTGTAAATGGTCGTAGAGCTGATTTCGGAGATCATATTCGATGTGACGGGACGCCACTACAACCGTCTGCCGCATCAGGAACGAAAAGACCCCACTCAACACCGAAAGGGCGATTATGACCAGCCCGAAAACGAGAAGGGATGCGAAAAAATTTGCGAAGACGTACTCCTGTACGGGAGTACCCGTGAATGACCGGTAAATCTCGACGTAACGAGGAATACTGTCGACCGCCTGCCGCACGACCATTGGAACAATAATCGCGAACCCGGAAGCCGCAACCGCGGCCAGCAATCCCGGCAGAAATTGTCGCCAGTACTTAATATAATAGTGATTTAATCGCGCCAGACTGCGCATTTTCCGGTCTCCGGGTGGGTTTTTAGATACACCGTCGCTACATTCTGTCCCCGCGAATCAACCGACCGTAATCCTCGTAAGACGTGCACGATTCCGTTCGTTGGTTGCGACAAGAACCGTCGAAACGCCCACGAGCGGTCGTAGATCCGCGCCTCGACTAAAGCCAGGGATATCAGTGTCCCCTTGATTATGTTACTATGCTCGGCGCACCGTTTTCCACCAGCCGTATGCCCGCATGAACCAGCCCTCTGACAGACGCATAGATCAACTCCAGAAAGAGAACGTCCAGCTCAGACGTGCCGTAGACGAACTCTCTGTACTGAATGAACTCTCGGCGGCGATCGGCGCGTCCCGGAGTATGGAGGAGATGATCCATACGATCATCAAGAGATCCACCAAAGCGGTTCATGCGGAACAGGGTGTCGTCACATTGGTCGGTGAGGATGCGACCGACCCTACGAAGACTCTCGTACGGACCATGGCCAGTTCAGGGGACAAGGAGGCGTTCAGCCCGGATCAAAATCTCCTCGGCTGGATGCATCTCAATCGGAAACCGCTTGTCATCAATGACCCTGCGTCGGATACACGCTTTCAGGGAGTTAAGTGGCCAGAGTCCGTTCATTCTATCGTTGCCGTGCCGATGATTGTGCATTCAAATCTGATCGGCATTTTGACCCTGTACAATAAGAAACGAGGAGCTGACTTCTCGATAGAAGATCAGCGACTGTTATCCATTCTCGCTGCGCAGTCAGGACAACTCATCGAAAACGCTCGATTGCACCAAGAGGAAAAGAAGCTGGTCAAAATGCAGCAGGAGGTTCATCTGGCGTACGAGATCCAGATGAATCTTATGCCGGATAAAGCACCTCCAATCGAGGGGTATGACCTGGCTGGTCTGAGTATTCCTGCGCAAAGCGTTGGGGGGGACTACTTCGACTACATACCCATTGACGAGGGCCGTCTGGTTATCTGTCTGGGTGATGTATCAGGTAAAGGATTGCCGGCAGCACTGTTGATGTCGAATCTTCAGGCAACGCTGCGTGGACAGGCTCAGTTCGGTGCGAGTGTTCACGAATCGATAGAGCACGCCAACCAGTTATTGACCCTCAGCATCCGCAAGGGATCATTCGTAACTCTTTTCTACGGTGTGCTCTGCCCTGAAACCCACTCATTCCGCTATTCTAACGCCGGACACAACCGACCGTACATCTGTAAGCCGGACGGCACGGTAACGGCACTCGAACTCGGCGGCCTGGTCCTCGGCTTTCTTGGGACACAGAAATACAGAGAGGAAGAACTGTTGTTTGAACCGGGAGACCTTCTCTTTATTTTTTCTGACGGGGTCACGGAAGCGATGAGTCCTTCCAGGGAGCAATTCGAAGAAGATCGGTTAGAGGCGTTACTGGCCGAAGCAGGAAACGCTTCGGCTGAAGAAGTGCTTAACCGGGTACTATCGGCCGTCCGTGAACATGCCGCCGGGGCCGAACAAAATGATGACATTACGATGGTCGCCATTCGCCGTTTGAACTGACCCCGTCTGCTTGACTATTAACGGAAAACACGGTACCGTATCCCGATCACCCAATGACGTAACCTCAGCCAGATTGATATGCCTTTCAGTACGAGCGAAAAGTACCACGCCGTGGTCATCGAGATCACAGGTAAATTCCTCGGAAGTATCGAGGGACCGGCTTTTCGCGAGAAACTCGAAGAATTAAAAGAAGCCGGTAAGGCCAGAATTGTCATCGACCTCTCCAAGGCCGACTTCATGGATTCATCAGGCATTGGTACGTTGATCGGTGCGCTCGCGACGATGAAAAAGGTAAACGGTGATATCAAACTCGCCGGAATGAAAGATCGGATCAAGAATCTTTTTCTACTTACGAGGCTTTTGGGGACTGTCTTCGAAGATTTCGACACGGTCGAGGAGGCAGCGGCAGCTCTCGCAGCCTGAGTCCGTTTTTCAACCGGGCACAACCTTACCAGGAATCATTCTTCCCAGCCTGGTGAACAAGAGATGATTGTCGTCGATCGACGTGCCATGGAGATGCTCAGCCGACTCGGTCGAATCGACGAAGCCATCGAGGCCTATTCTGTGTTCGCTGACCTGTGGAAAGACGCCGATCCTGAACTACAGCCGCAGGTACGGTATGCGAGAGATCGAATAGACGCATTACTTCAACAAAAAGCCCGTGAGCCCGACCAGTAGGGACTCCGTACAACCCCACCATCACTCGTATAACAGCTGCGAGGTGCCCCCATGTACATGCGCTTCGTCCAACTCAGTATTCGCCCGGATGCCACCGAAGCGTTCGAGCGGTTTTACAGTTATCGGGTGGCCCCGGCCCTTCTCGAGATCGACGGTTGCGTGTCCGCACGTCTGATTCGGAATGAAAATAACCCGAGCGACTTCCTCTCGTTCACCCTCTGGAGAACGGCCGATCACGCCAACGCATTCGAATCCAGTGGATATTATGACGAACTGATCGCCGAGAATGAACCGTTTACCGAATCGTCTTCTGAGTGGAAAATCCAGCTCACCGAGAACAATACGCTGGAATATCGGGAGGTCGAAGAGAAACCGACCGTAAAGGCGATGCCGGTAGTTGCGGGAACCGAAGACCTCGCACCTTCAAAAACGCTCACGCCCGACACGTACGTGCGCATTCTATCCGCACGTGTCGAACCTGACTCGTTCGACGAATTTCGTACGCGCTACGACAGCCTGATCGTGCCTGAACTAGTGCAAATCGACGGATGCCGGGCTGCCTACCTGATCGGTCGACAGGAACGGGGAGAAGGAATTTCTGTGACGGTCTGGGACTCTAAGCAGCACGCCGATTCTTACGAACAAAGCGGAAAATTCCAGCAATTATTTTCCGTCATTCAGCCTCTCCTCTCGTCCCTCTATCAATGGAAAATGTCCCTCGATCCTTCCAGACAATCGAATACAAGCACCAGTGATGACGTGTCGGTCGAGGGCTATCGAATCGTCACCGGTGAGTCACTCTGAAGCATCGATTAATGTCTTTGGGCTTTCGACCGATCCAAGCAGAAACAAGCCACTTAGTCCGATGAACGACCCTGTAATTGACAGCCTGGACCTAAAAATACGTTCGTTTCTTCAGAACGCAGGGTGCAGCTACGACGAATCGAAAGCATCATCCCTACAATTGATGCAGTACTTTGAAGCCGAATATGGACTCCAGGTCCTTGGGTTTTTGGAGCAGGAATGGCTTGAAGAGCAGGTCGAGAGGGATATTTTCCGGGGCCAATTTGCCGATCTCAGGGAATACGTGAGTCAGGATCGGCTGGCAGACTTCGACCAGGCCGTGGCATCCATCTGGGACTGAGGGCTCCGAACGTTCCGGAGTTGCCCGTAACCGGATATTTTGGTACCCTTTCGGGGTGGTGAAATCAATATCAGCGTCGTTTCTGTCTGCACCCGGAATGGATTCGGACCGATGGTAGGAGTCACCGCACACCACCCACCCCCTCCTTGATCCCGCTACCAGAGTGATTGCATCCAGCCGGTCCCTACGATTCATTATCGCCCTTACAGTAGTCCTTACCACTGCATCGACACGTGTGGCGAATTCCCAGACGTTCTCCCTGAAGACCGCCGCGGCCGGTTTGACCGATGCCGTGAACACGAATGGTGTGGCGGTTGCCGACTACGACGGAGACGGCGACCTCGATGCCTATTTCGTCGCCGTAAAACAATATGACCCCATTGATCCTACAACTTGGAATCGACTGTACAGGAACAATGGAAACGGCACGTTTTCGGATATGACAATTGCCGCAGGAGTCTCGGCTGTCCCGTCGGAGGGCTACACGCCGGGACCGATGGGAAATAAGTTTGGAGCCTCATGGGGAGATTACGACCGGGACGGCGATCCGGATCTTTTTCTCAGTCAGGTCGGACCGGATATTCTCTATCGAAATAACGGAGACGGTTCGTTTTCAGATGTCACGGCAGAGGCCGGAGTTGCAGGACTCACGGGTCCGGATGACAATTTCGCAGATGCCAGTGCGCTCTGGTGGGACCACGACCTGGACGGCGATCTGGACCTGTATGTCAGTTCCTGGACCGGTGCCAACAGAATGTATCGGAATCTTGGAAACGGATCATTTCAGGATATTTCGGTGGAGAGCGGGCTGGCGGACGAAGGACGTACCTGGAGTTCCGTTCCACTGGATGTAAACGACGACGGCCTGTTGGATCTGTACGTAGTGAATGATTTCGGAGCCAATCGATTCTACGTAAACCACACCGACTCTCATTTCACGGAGGAGACAGCAGCCTACGGTCTGGAGGACATTGGCAACGGCATGGGAGTCGCCGTGGGTGACTATGACAACAATGGTACATTCGACATCTATGTCACCAACATTTCATATATCTTCTCCAATCCTCTTTTTTCGAACGACGGTCGGGGACACTTTACAGACGTTGCCGAACAGGTAGGCGTTTCGGATCCCGGTTGGTCCTGGGGCACGGAGTTTTTTGATGCGGATCACGATGGCGATCAAGACCTCTACGTCGCAACCGGATTTGTCGACCGCGTCTTCACCAACCATTTCTTCTCCAATACCCTTTTTGAGTCTTCTCATCCTGTATTTAAAGACGTGTCCAACGCGACTAACACGGCAGATCCGAATTCATGTCGGGCGATGGCCGTGTTCGATTACGACAACGACGGGGATCTGGATATGCTGGTCGCCAACTGGTTTTCAGCTCCTACGCTCCTCGAGAACGAAATGTCAGAGGGCAACTGGTTGAAGATGCAGCTCAAAGGGACGGTTTCGAACACGGATGGCTTCGGTGCGAGCATCATGATTCGGTCCGGAGGAAAAAACCAGTACCGATACAATGATGCGGTTGACTATCTTCAACAGAGCCCTCAACCCCTTCACGTCGGCCTGGGCCTGAACCCGTCGGTCGATGATCTCGTCGTGACCTGGCCCGGTGGATATACGGAATCGTTCGGGGCCTTCAATGTCAATCAGACGGTCACTCTCGTCGAAGGGTCGGGCCGTGCGGTTGCCACAGATGTAGCTATTGAGGATCTACCTGGATCGGTTCATCTGTCTCAGAATTTCCCGAATCCGTTTGCGGGTAAAACGGAAATTCGTTTCTCTCTCGATCAGGCCGGACCGGTTCGCCTCGAATTAATCGATCTCATGGGTCGGCCGATTCGAACGGTTATTGACGAATTTCGATCTACGGGCACTCATGACGTGACGATACATGCAGATCGTCTTCCGGCGGGCATGTACCTGTATCGCCTTACCACATCGCGCGGCGCGACAAATCGCTCGATGACCGTCCTCCGATAGAGAGCCGAGTTCGCCAATGGACAGGACGTTTCCCCGTCAGATAGATAGTCTAGCGTCGGTTTTTTCCTTTCTGGACGAAACAGCAGACACATATGACTGGCCCCCGCCTGTTCGGTTTGCCGTCGCCATGGCTGTCGAGGAACTCTTTACAAACATGGTGAAATACAATGCCGATGGAAAGACAGAGATCAGCATAGAATTGACTTCCACCGACGAATCCATCTCGGTATCTCTTGTTGACGATGATTCCGATCCGTTTGACATAACTGCCCAAAAAGATGTCGATACCAATGCCCACCTTAAAGACCGTCGACCCGGCGGCCTTGGAATTCATCTGGTGAAACGATTCATGGATGAGATATCGTATGAGTACAAAGAACGTAGAACACGCATTCGCGTGGTAAAACATCTAAACGGATAATGTTCGAGATCAACCAGCCCTCTCCCACTCAATTGCGGCTTTCGGGACATTTCGATGCGGCCCAGGTCGACGTCGCGTCCCCATTCTTTGACGGTTTGACCCGGTCCAGCGTCATTCACTTCGAGGATCTGACCTATATCTCGAGTGCAGGATTGAGTATTCTGCTCTTCACGCAACAGCGTCTCTCCGAGACAGGTGACAGTCTGCATCTTGTCGGAATGACGCCACATGTCAAGATGGTCTTTGAATATGCGGGATTCGACCAGATTTTCGAGATCGACTGACAACATACCATGGACGGACGGAACAGCACCGTCCAGAATCCCGGACCAACTTTCCAGCATTCCAACTGTATTTCATTCGATTGCTTTCATGACCGAATTATCTGACGTTCAACTCGTAGACCGAATTCTAGCCGGAGACCGAAGGGCATTCGCAGACTTGTTGGATCGATATCAGAAGGTGGTTTTTAATGTGGCCGTCGGAATCGTCAGTAATGAACAGGACGCTGAAGATGTAACGCAGACCGTTTTTTTGAAAGTGTACGAGAATCTCGCGACATACAATCCGAAATACCGGTTTTTCAGCTGGCTCTACAGGATATCTGTCAACGAATCTTTGAATGCTCGAAAACGGCGGCGGACCGGATCGGAACTCGTGGAAGAATCCGTTCCGTCCAGGATCTCTTCAGAAAAACAGACGCTTGATTCTGACCGCGAAGACCGAATTGGCCGCGCGATGATGCATCTTACTCCGGAGAACAGGGCAATCGTCCTGCTCAGACATTATCAGGAGTTCTCGTATGCGGAAATTGGATATATCATGGACCTGTCTTCTGAAAAAGTTAAATCACGACTCTACTCGGCTCGAAAGCAACTCGGTACCATTCTGATAAAAACTGGATTACGAGCGCAGTTATGAGCATATCGACAGAGCATCTGATTCTTCTGGAAGTAGACGGTGGAATTACCCCTCAGCAACACAACGAGTTGCAACGTCGGATGGCCTCGGATCCCTCCATCCAGGAATCGTACGATCAGATTCTGGCCGTTCAGGAGGCATTCATGACGTTTGAGGAGAAAATGCCTCCGAAAAACCTGCGCTCGCGCATACTGAACTCACTACCACCTGCCGACCTTGAATCATCGAATGCGTCGAAACCAGGATGGGTCGGTCGGTTATGGACGCTGATTATGGCCCCCCGCCCGGTTTCTCTCGCCTACGCATTTACTGTTGGGGTCCTGCTTACTGCCGGCCTTTTCACCGTGACGGACATCTCCTCGACAGCGTCGAATACGTCCACGATTGCTGGAACGATTCGCGACGCTTCCGGCGAGATTGAAATCCCTGTCGCTGAGGCTCCGGAAACGACCAGGCTGCAATTCGTTTCGAGCCGAATCAGCGGTGTGGTCGTGACCACGCGTGGTACGGACTATGTTGACGTTCAGCTATCGTTCGATGCCGAGTCGTCAGCCGATATCCGGATCGACTATGACGATGATGCGCTGGAACCGGCGAGTATCGAAAACAGGACGCCCAATACAGATGTCCTGATGAGTTCCGTAGAACGCAGGTTAATGCTTGCGGGAACCGGATCGGTTAATCATATATTCCGGTTCAGAATGATTCAGACGGATGCTCCCTCACCTGTTGTAACCATTCTCTCAGATGGAGAGAAGATTTTCGAACAATAATCCGGTTCATGTCCATCGTAGGAATAAGCATCAGTCTCCTGCCGGTACTCCTGTTTCTGACTGGACTCATTCTTCTGGACAGCTTCAAACTGGTTCGATTCAGGCCTCTTCTCTTCTCGCTTCTCTACGGCGCTGTCGTGGCGGTGATCGCGTACCAGTTGAATACATTCCTTCTGGATCGTTTCTCGATTTCGCTGACGCCATTTTCGCGGTATGCTGCCCCCGGGATCGAAGAGACGTTGAAGGCAGGATTCATCGTCCTGTTGATCAAACAAAATCGAGTTGGCTTTGCGGTCGACGCTGCAATCCACGGATTTGCCGTCGGAGCCGGATTCGCAGTAATCGAAAATATATACTATCTGGCGACGGCCCCTGAAGCCGGTATGTATGTCTGGGGCATTCGAGGGCTTGGAACGGCCATCATGCACGGTGGAGCGACAACGGTATTTGCGCTGGTACTGAAGAACCTGGCCGATCGAGACGTTCAAATTCGAGCATCCAGGCTTGGACTCTCACTTTTTGCCGCGTTCTGTCTACACTCGCTCTACAACCACTTCATCCTTCCCCCTCTCGTGGGTACATCAGTCCTCCTGGTCGTCTTTCCGGCGATCATCATGGGACTCTTCAACGAAAGCGAAAAACGGATGAGGAGTTGGTTGGGTTCGGGCTTCGATACCGATCAGGAACTCCTCGGTCTGATTCTATCCGGACAGTTGAGTTCGACGCGGGTTGGAACGTACCTGCATGATCTCAAAGGACATTTCGACGGAACCGTGATCGTAGATATGTTGTGTCTGATCCGAATACGTGTCGAACTTTCGATCCGGGCGAAAGGATTGATCATGATGCGGGAAGCAGGATTTCAAGCACCGGTAGACCCGCTCACAAAATCCAAATTTGAGGAGTTAGCGTATCTGGAGGATAACATCGGACGAACCGGGCTTGCAGCCATAGAACCGATACACCGCTGGAATCGAAAGGAACTCTGGCAGCTGCACGTGTTAAAACAATGACAAAACCCTCCGCCCGTCTCCTGTCAGCGCGGTAGTTTCTGGTCCAAATCTGCAACCACGTATGCCATAACAGCCATCGTGGCCACGGACAGTCCGACTTCATGGGGATCCAGCTTGTCGAGCATATCGGCGTTGGTATGGTGGTACCAGAAATATTCAGTTCCATCTACACGAAGACCCATCCCTGGCATCCCTTCGCGCATCATCGGACCTATATCGGCGCCTCCGCCACCCTTCGTGATGGAACCGGAATCGATACGATCGAGCAGGTGACCGATCTCCGAGACCATATCATATGCCGCATCGGTACCCGTAAATCCGAATCCCTTGGGTTTGAAAACGCCCCCATCAGACTCGATACCCAGGACGTGATCCGAGACCTCATTTAGATGGGCGTCGCGATATCCCGCACCGCCGCGTCCACCATTTTCCTCGTTGGTCCAACCCACCACTCGAACAGTTCTCTTCGGTCGGAGACCCAGTTTCTTCATCAGCAGAACGGCCTGCCATGCTGCAACGACACCGCCAGCATCGTCCATGGCTCCCTGCCCTACATCCCATGAATCGATGTGTCCGCCAAGAATGACGACTTCGTTTGGATATTCACTCCCGACGATTTCTCCCATTACATTTCGGGAAGGAGCGTCGGGAAGAGTGATATCATCCATGTTGAGTCGAACGACAATTTTTTGCCCCCGATTCTGCATCCGCTGCATCATCATTGCATCTTCGACGGTGACTGCGGCATGAGGAATCGGGACGACATCAGCCGCATATCTCGAATTTCCCGTATGAGGGGTATACATCGAGGCAGGACCGACTGAGCGGACGAGACTTGCAATAGCACCCACCTGAGAGGCCCGCACCGCACCTGTCGTTCGATACCTGACGGTATTTCCATAGGATGTAAAGGGCACGTTGTAGAGAACAATTTTACCTCGAGCCTCCTCTGCGTGAGCATCCAGATCATCGAATGATCCGACGACAAGTACTTCTCCCGTAATTCCTTCAGGGGGTGTTCCGATGGAACCACCGAGCCCGAGTATCTGCAGGTTGGCATATCGTGGATCTATCAACTCGAGTCGTTCCTCGCCGCGTACCCAGTGAGGGACCATCACCCCTTCCGTGTGTACGTTCTGTAGTCCGTCTGACTGCATCTCTGCTTCAATCCAGTCGATCGCTTTTTCCAGGTTTTCGGAGCCACTGATTCTTGGACCGAATGTATCGACAACGTAGCCCAGGCGATCATATGCGAAGCTGTCTGCGAGGGCTGCATCGATGAGTTGGTCAGCAACGGCCCGATACGTACGCTGGATATTCATCCCTCTGTCCGACTGTCTGGCAGCGACAATCCGTGTCAGGCACATGGACGCTACGCCGCAGGATACCACGGCGAGAAGAAAGAGCCGTCTGTTGATCATGATGGCAAACCTTTTTTGAGATTTCTGGCACTCATTCGAATATCAGTGGATTAATCTACGACGAGAACTTGAAATGTGTGGTGACGTTCTTCGACCACGTGACTCGGGCTCTTTCACACCATACAACATGCACATGAGAATCGGATTCGTACTCGGTATTTCACTGTTCGTAGCGACGACTGGATCGGCGCAGATGAGCCCGGGGTTCTCTATCAGACTGTATCCGGCCGGACAGATGATCGCATTTCAACTCGCCCTCGATTCTCCTGCGGAATCAGAGTACCGCTTGTATGCCGGGTACAATCGAACGCGTCGTAGAGACTGGGGAAAGCACGAAGATGAACGAGGAGGAGGCCCGGGCGGTGGCGTCGAGATGATCCGTTTTTTGAGTGCATCTGAAAAAAATTGGTTCTATGGCTTCCGGGCAGAGGCGTGGTCTCTGAACATCGACTGGAGACAAAATGGGGTTTCTGGCTCCTCTCGTACTCTGGTACTTCAACCGATGGCGGTAGCGGGATACCGTTTGACACCCGGAAGCGTATCCGCCGATCTATCCCTGTCTCTGGGCCGAGAAATCAACACTCATACGCGAGGCGAGGCCGTCGGAGAAGGAATGATTATTCTGGGAGGCATCAGCCTCACGTATTAACGTCGGTATATCTCGTCATGCGTCCCGAAGCTTACGTGAGCGCTCGTTGACCTACTCTTCCTGAAGCGACTCATCGATCATGCGGGCAGCAATCCGGGAAAAATCGGACGCCGTGACTATGCCTACCAGCTCCCCGTGTCTCACAACCGGTAATGCCCCAAACCCCTTATTTCGCATGAGTGCTATTGCTTCTCTCGTGGGTGTTTCTGGAGAAATAGCGACCGGGTCGGTCACCATGACATCTTTCACCGCTACCTCGGCCGACCCATCAGACTCATGTTCGGCCATATACCGGAGAATACCCCTGTATGTGACCATACCGACCAATTTGTGATGATGGTTCTCCACCGGTACGTGTCTGATGTGGCGCCAGTCCATCAGCACTGCAACAAACTCGATCAGTTCCTCCTCACCCACTGTGAATAAATCGGTTGTCATGAAGTGTTCGACACGGGAATCTCGAATGCGAGATAGATCAGACACGGTTGCATTGGCCAGATCCCACGTGTGGCCTGCAGTCATCGTCTTCTGATTCTCGATCATCCGGCAGACCAACGTATCCAATCGTTCGGATCGGGAGGTTCCTTCTCTCTTCATTTTCAACAGGGACTCCAGTTGCCATTGCGAGCCCGTTCTCCGAGACGATACGCGTTCCCTGATTACGCCCAGGTACCGGTCTATATCGGATCCAGCAATACCATTCATTTCCAGTCCTTGCCTGGCGATGGGCAGAAGCTCTTTACCGATCAGATCAACGACGGACCAGCGACGAGAGTCAATCCAGTCCACTTCCACGGCGAGCCCGAGCCTGGCTGCCTTCACAAAGTTGCTTTTTGCATTATCAAAGTCCATCAACTCCCTGATGTCATCGTATCTGTCGGCCATCCCGGTTACAAGTCCAAACCAGAATGCAGCGTTTGCCATCTCATCGACGACGCTCGGTCCTGAAGGCAGAATTCTGTTTTCAATTCGGAGGTGCGGTTTACCGTTCGTTATACCGTAGCACGCTCTGTTCCATCTATAGACTGTTCCGTTGTGTAATTGTAGCGCTCGCAATTTGGGTATTTCACCTTTCCCGAGTACCTCCGACGAGTCATCAAAATCGCTCGTCATGAGAACACGGAAGCGTGCAATGTCCTCCTTGTACAACTCGGTAACAGAGGAATTCAGCCATTCGGTTCCAAAATGAACACGGGGGCTCATTTCGCGCAGATACAAATTGCTGCTTCTCATATCAACAGCCTGCTGAAAAAGTGCTATTCGGGTCTCTCGCCAGAGACGCTTTCCGAACAGGACCGGTGAATTCGATGCTGCGGCCAGCACAGGAGCCGCGACGAGTTGAGCGACATTGTAGAAATGAGCAAATTCGTCCGGAGAAACCTGTAAATGAGTCTGAAACGACGTATTGCATCCCTCTACCATGATATTGTCATGCTGGAAAAACAATTCATCGACGCCCCGGATCTGGTACTGAGCCATGCCGTCTTTCAGGGACATGATCGCATCATTCAGGGCGTAGTAACGGGGCATCGGAGCCATATTGTCCAGACTCAAGTCACTCGCATGGATGGTCGGCAGAATACCGATCATCGCGACGGTGGCGTCAAACTCAGTTGCCAGACCCTGCACATATTTCAGCACTTCCTCGACCTGATGCTCCATTCTGGAAAGACAGTCTCCTTCGAAAACATATGGATCGAGATTAAACTCCAGATTGAACCGCGTGAGTTCACTTACCAGCCTTTCGTCCGTATTCCGAGCCAGCACCTCCTCGGCAATCGGAGCAGGTTGCCACCTCCGGTCGACGAGAAACAACTCTTGTTCAGCTCCGATTCGACGCACGTCGGACTCGAAAATGCCGTCGGTCAGCATCTGTTCCAGCGTCCGAACATCTCTGACTACCTGGCGCGTAAACCTTCTTACCGCCTCTGGATTCTGTTGCTGATGAACATCATGTTCGCCCATGAAACTCTCAAAAATAATGTGGAGACTGACTACTCTCGATTCCCCGTGCTGCGTTTCGACGCGGTACGATCCAAAATATAACGCATCCAACTGATTGGAGACCTACTGAACGGAATTTATCGATACCACCCCTTGCTATGCCGGGCCGGTCCCGCCGACATTTAGCGAAAGGGAACACCAAATCTTGTCGTCTCGTTTTGCCACTCGTGTTCTAACAGCGAACGTCATATGTCCAATCATTCAGTGAACACAGCGGCATTTTCAGGGACGCTTTTCCTTGTGGTGTCGTTATTGACACTATCTCCCACCTCGCTCACGGCGCAGGTTAATGACCCTTCGGACCACCCGCTCAATACCGAGCTGGTTCTGATCCGGGCCATGACACACGCGTATGCGGGTGACCTCGCCGACGCCGAATCAATTCTGCGACGGGGACTCGATGCCGCACCCGATAACGCATCACTCCTCTCGGAAATGGCCTATGTGAAGGAGCAAATGGGGACGATCTCCGAAGCTCTGTTCTTCATGAGTTTAGCCGTTCAAAACGATTCTGTTCATGTTCAGTTCAGCACGGACCTGGCCCGACTCCAGGTACTAACAGGAGACGTCCGGGCTGCAGTTTCGACGTATTCCCAGGCGATCCATAGGTATCCATCTGATGTACCTCTGAGACTTCTCTTCGCGAAGATGCTCATCCGATTTGATCGACTCGAGGATGCTCTGTTGCAGATCGATAGTGCCCTTCAGCATCCTGAATTCAGGATTGAGTCTCTATCGATCGGTGCAGATCTGGCTCGGATGCTGGGCAGAGACGAACTACTTGAATCGTATGAATCTGAATTAGTAAGACTCGACCCGTTTGGAAGATCCTACCCCCGGGCTATGGCAGAACTCTTCATGCGCCAGGGACGATGGGAGGACGCAGTCAACGCGTTCGAACGTGCAATGGAACTCGATCCTGAGAATACGGACGTACAGGAGGCGTTACATGTGGCCAGAGCACGCCAAGATCGAATGAGGCTGCAAACGGATGAAATGATTCCAGCCGGGGATGCAACGCAGTTGGATTCTGCCTTCACGTCGGAAGATTCCCGAGAAGTAGAGTCTACAGCGTCGAAATTACGCTTATTGAAAGCCAGCGTACAAATGAATCCAGGTGACACGAATGCTATTCGCGCACTTGCCGACGCCTATCTGGGCCAGTCCGAATTCGCCGATGCGGCACCTCTATTCAGACGAATCGTCGATCTTGACCCACGCAATCTGGATGCATGGCGTCTCGGTATCGAATCGTACGTTGCGTCGGAGAATTTGAAGATGTCTCTCACAATGTCTGAAGATGCCCTGCTGTTGTTTCCCGGATACGTTCCGTTGATGATCCTTCGGGTACATGCACTGGAACAATCAGGGCAGTTAAAAGAAGCGGTCCGACTGCTCGAGACGCTGATCGAGCGGTCTGATGACCGGAAGTTCAGGGTCCAACTCGATCGAATCCGGTCCAAGATTCAAAACCACTGACCCCGACTCGGGGCTACGGTTCAGGAAAAATATTCCACGAACCGCACTCTGGCGGCCTGTTTTTCCTCGTTTTACTCCCATCCTGTGGAGGGAACGATTGCCGCCTGCACCTGTTTTCCAGGACCGCTACCCGGTGAAATGAGTCACGAGCACTCTGCTAAATCTCAACTATGACACGCTGGATATCCGTATGTATTCTCGTTATGTCGCCGTTTCTGTATTCGTGCAGGAGTACGGCACCGTCCATCCAGCATGCGATGAAACCCGGCGACATCGATCCAACAATGGGAGTATCTGACGTTCTGAGAACCCTTCCATCTGCTCCTTCCACGCTCTCAGAACTGTACATGGAAACCAGTGTTGCGCTTTCATCTCCGGACGAACACGGACGGTTCAGTACCCGAATCAACTATCGAAAAGGGGATTCTACGCTAATCAGAGTGCGATTTCCACTCGGGATAGAGGGCGCGCGCGTATTGATTACGCAGGATAGCGCGTTTGTTTACGACCGGGTCCACAAGGAATTGTATATGGGGCTGGCTGATCGTATCTCGGCCGTTCTACCGGGCGCCGTCCCGGGTACGGATCTGGTCGATTTGGCTCTGGATTTTGGCGTACCGGACCCGGAAGTGCCGTGGGTGCTGTCGTCAGACAGGCTCAGGTATCATTTATTCTCCCCGGATTCGACATTGCACTATGCGGTAGACCCGACCATCTGGCGGATCGTGCAATACGAAGAACGTACACCCGGAGGCACGATTATTGAGCAACGCTGGTATACAGATTTCGCGATGTTCAACCATATCGTGTTACCAAGGCATCTGAACGTCTCTAGACCGACGGAAGACACGCGCCTGAGTATGACTCTCAGGAAACTGGATACCGCGCCAGTCGATCTTTCATTCGATCTGAACGTCAAGGCCGATGCCAGACGTACGCGAATCAACTGATGCGTTTTTTTACTCAGAATCAATGCTATCCTGCGGCGCTGGCGGCAACACTGTGTCTTGCGCTGACAACAGTTTCCGGTAGTTTCGCCCAGTCAGATCGGGCCTCGACAGAACGTGAACTTGCGCAGTTGCGAGACGAGATCGCAGTGCAGGAAAAATCGCTCGCCCGTACAGAAAAAAATGAACATGCATCACTGGTAAAACTGGGTTCTATCGATCGTCAGATTGGAAAGCGCGAAAAACTGGTTACTACGTATCGGACGCGCATGTCTGAGTTGGTCAATGAGCGAGACTCCCTGAAGGCATCGATCGAGTCTCTAGAATCTGACCTGTCGAATCTGAAGGGCGAATATCGTTCCCGGGCGACCCACGCGTACAAGTATGGACGTCTACACGACGTTGCACTGATCCTTTCAGCCAGCTCAATCAACGAAATGTTGATTCGAGTCCGATACCTCCACCGGTTCAGCAATAAACGCCAGAGCCAACTATCCAATATTGGAGACGCGACAACCGCTCTCAAGGCACGTAGAACCGACCTCCAGCGAACACTGGTGAGAAATGAAGTCCTGCTCAATGATGTCGAGAAAGAGCAGGAGCGTCTGGTGGAATTGAGAAAGGATAGAAACCGTCAGATTTCGGCTCTCCGGAGACAGAAGTCGAAACTGAAACGATCGATCGACGACAAAGTTGGGAATGCGAGTCAGTTGGAGAAGCAGATCAAGGCACTCATAGCGGCCGAGATCGCAAAAAACCGGGACGGAGCTACGAGTCTGTCATCGTCCGCATTGTCGACTGCCTTCAGAAATAGCCGGGGCGCTCTTGATTGGCCCGTGTCTGGTCGGGTCACGGAACCATTCGGCGAAACAGTCAATCCGCAATACGGAACGAGAACGCCCAATCCAGGCCTGGTCATCAGTACCGACGCATCGGCAGAGGTACATGCGGTTTTCGGTGGCCGCGTAACCACCGTCGACGTTATGCCGGACCTCGGAAGGTATATGATTATCGAACATGGCCAGTACCATAGCGTATATGGAAACCTGTCGCTTTTCTACGTGGCAAAAAATGGTGCTGTGGAGGCGGGACAACTGATCGGTCGGGCCGGAACGGACGCCGAACCGAAAGGACCGGCTGTATTTTTCGGGATATTCAAGGATGGTCAGGCGGTCGATCCTGCGCGATGGCTTGAAAAGAAGTAGTCGGCTACCTTTCCGGGCAGACCCATCATCCTGTTGCATGGAAACGGTCCGCATTCGTACCGGAAGATCCTCGTTTGCATCCCCCTGGAGCCCGTCGTAGCTTTTAAAATGGTCGGGAAGAAACTCATCACGGAAGCGCGGATTCTGGAGACGGCAAAGGCCGGTCTATCCACACTTACGATCTCTCCAGATTCGATCTTGTCTCCGCTGGCAAAAGACGCGGCCCGCGATCGGGGCATTACCATCGTCGTGGGCTCTTCCCCTGAATCAGGGTCTGAATCGTTTTCAGTTCCAGGTACTCCTCCTGTTGGTTCCATTATCTGCATAGGAAGTGACCACGGTGGTTTTTCGTATAAGACCGAACTCATTGAATTCGTCCGGGAACTGGGTTGGAAGGTAGTCGATGTCGGGACGGACCGACCTCGAAGCTGTGATTATCCCGATTTTGCTTATGCGGTAGCCAAGATGGTCGCCGAGGGAAGGGCATCCGTCGGAATTATGCTGGATGGGGCTGGAATCGGATCCGCGATTGTCTGCAACAAGGTTCCTGGAATACGAGCGGCATGCGCGTACAATGAGTTCACCGCCTGGAACGCCAGGGCGCATAACAACACCAACGTGTTGACGCTCGGTAGCAGGACGCTGGGTATCGAGGTCTGCAAGGCAATCATCAAAACATTTCTTTCCACCCCCTATGAGGGCGGACGACATGAACGGCGGGTCTCCAAAATGATGGACGTAGAAGCACGATTTACCGGCGACTCGTCGTAATTTTTGGGGCAATGGACGTCTGTTTTCACTCTGTCTGCACTCCCCACGCAGACTTCGACCCGTATTTTTGCCCGTCACTCGAATCGACGACTAATCGTTTTAGAATCCTACTATCATGGCAGCATCAGTTTACGACGTGGTAATTCTTGGCTCCGGCCCCGGTGGATATGAGACCGCCATTCGATCCAGCCAGCTCGGCCTGAAGACAGCCATTATAGAGAAGAACAAGCTCGGAGGCGTATGCCTCAATGTCGGGTGTATTCCCACGAAAGCATTGTTGAAGAGCGCCGAAATGATGGAGTACGGTAGACATCTGGACTCGTACGGTTTGTCTCTTGAGGGAACGCTGTCAGCCGACTTCGGGAAGGTCGTTGAGCGTAGCCGAGGCGTCGCGAACAAGATGAATCAGGGCGTGCAGTTCCTGATGAAAAAAAACAACGTCGATGTCCTGTTTGGATTCGGGACCCTGCAGGGAAGTGGCAAGATCGATATAAAACCATCCATCGATATGGACGGAAAAGAAATCGGATCCGCTCTCAGCGTACAGGCAAAGCATATTATTGTAGCGACCGGAGCCCGCCCGAGAGAGATCCCGCCTCTGCCTCTCGACGGGAAGAAAATTATCTCATCTACCGAGGCCCTTCTGCAGACGAACCAGCCGAAACGACTCGTGATCTGCGGAGCCGGAGCCATCGGAGTTGAATTTGCGTATTTCTATCACAATATGGGGACCGAGGTCACCATCGTCGAATTGTTGGACCGTCTGGTCCCGGTCGAAGATAAAGACGTCTCCCGGGAACTCGCCCGGTGGTTCAAGAAGGCGGGAATCAAGATTATGACGTCTGCGGCGGTAGAAAAAGTGGATTCGGCGGGTGAGTCGCTCAAGGTTCACATCAAGACGAAGAAGGGACAGGAAATTGTGGAAACGGACCAGGTCCTTTCGGCCGTGGGTATTTCTGGCAATGTCGAGGGAATCGGACTCGAGAAAGCCGGTGTCAAAGTTGAACGCGGCGCCATCGTTGTAGACGAGTTCAACCGAACGTCGACTGCAGGCGTGTATGCCATCGGAGATGTTGCAGGTCCACCCTGGTTAGCACATAAAGCAAGCCACGAAGGAATCCTGTGTGTTGAAAAAATAGCAGGAATGAACGTATCCCCCATGGACAAGAAGAACATCCCGGGATGTACGTATTGCCAGCCCCAGATCGCGTCCGTTGGATACACGGAGGTGGCGGCAAAGGAGGCTGGCTTCGAAGTGAAAGTCGGCAAGTTCCCGTTCAGCGCGTCGGGGAAAGCGTCTGCGGCGGGGCACAGTGAGGGGTTCGTGAAAATAATCTACGATGCCCGGTACGGTGAGTTACTGGGCTGTCACATCATCGGTTATGATGCGACAGAGTTAATCGCGGAAGCCGTGACGGCCCGTACGCTCGAGACGACCGCACATGAAATCATGGAGACCATCCATCCTCATCCCACGCTTTCTGAAGGCGTTCTGGAAGCGACACGAGCTGCGTTCGGACGCGCCATCAACACCTGATCCGGTCCGCGACCGAACCCTACGTTATGATGGATCCATCCTCTCCGTCTGAAGACAGAAGAGAGAGGCGGCCGTCTCTGTCCTCTGCCATCAGTACCATCCCCTGACTCTCGAGGCCCATCATTTTTCTTGGGGCCAGATTCGCTACGATAGCAACCCGACGACCTACGAGTTCTTCGGGTTGAAAATGTTCGGCGGCACCGGCCAGAATCTGACGTGTTTCGAATCCGAGATCAATCTCCAGTCGAATCAATTTTTTCGATTTTGGGAGACTCTCAGCAACTCGTACGGTCCCCATTCTCAGGTCGAGGCGGGCGAAATCGTCATAGACGATTTGTTCACTTACCTTCTCATACTCGCCTTGAACGGCATCATTTGCTGCTTCCGTACTCGCATCGGAGGCAATACCAGCGTCCGACGATGTATCACCGGGGGTTGAAGCGCTTCCCTCGGCTGACGAAGTTAATTTTTCGATCTGCATCTGAATCGCCTCGTCATCGATTTTAGTAAATAATATCTCGGGAACCCCGAGAGCATGGTCCACGGACAGCAGCGGTTCCCCGGCTGATTCCCAGCAGATTGAGCCGGACGGACTGTCCTTCGGCAGACTGCTCATAATCCCTTCCAACCTCAACATCCTTCGAAGCCGATCGGCTGAAAACGGCAGCACAGGATCCATCAGGACCGAGAGAGAAGCGCACAACTGTAGACAGATATGAATGGTGTTTCCGCATGCCTTCATGTCGGATTTTCGGGTGTGCCACGGCTCGGTATCATTGAAATATTTGTTCCCAAGCCGGGCCAGTGCCATGGTCTCGAAGACCGCTTCCCTATTTCGAAACACCTCGTAAGAGTGACCAATTCGATCGGGGTATGAACGAAGTTCCCTCAGCACTTCCAGATCGACATCGGACGGATTCGCTAGTTCCGGTACGTTCCCCTCGAAGTACCGGGTGGCGAACGTCATCGTCCGATTCACAAAATTGCCCAGCACGTCGGCCAGTTCAGAGTTCACTCTTGTCTGAAACTCATGCCAGTTGAAATCGGAATCCTTTGCCTCAGGAAGCATGGTCGCAAGTGCATATCGAAGCAAATCGGGAGGGAAGACGTCCAGATACTCGTGCAACCACACCGCCCAACCGCGGCTCGTCGACAGTTTCCTGCCTTCGATATTCAGGAATTCGTTGGCCGGAACGTTCTCAGGAAGCACATAATCCCCATGTGCCATCAACATGGCCGGAAACATGAGACAGTGGAAGACGATGTTGTCTTTTCCGATGAAGTGAATGAGTTTCGTGTCGGCATCCTTCCAATACGTTTTCCAACGGTCGGGATCACCCTTGGAAGCAGCCCATTCCCTCGTAGCGGAGATATATCCGATGGGAGCGTCAAACCAGACGTAAATGACTTTTCCGCTTGCATCGACTTCATACTGGTCTGCAGCATCCTGCGGGACAGGAACTCCCCACGGTACATCTCTCGTTATTGCCCGCTCCCGGAGACCTTCTTTCAACCAGCTCCCCACCTGTCCCAGTACATTCGGCTTCCAGTCGTTGCGCGTAGCAATCCAGTCTTCCAATTCCTTCTGATATTTCCCCAACGGCAGATACCAGTGGGTCGTCTCTCTCATCTCCGGTACCGCATCGCTCAGTGCACTCCTGGGATTCAGCAATTCCGAAGGACTCAGCGTCGAGCCGCACTTCTCACACTGATCACCGTACGCATCCTCATAACCGCATGAAGGACAAGTACCTATCACAAACCTGTCTGCCAGGAAAATGCCTGCATCAGGGTCGTAAAGCTGTTTATCCGTTCGAATGGAAAAGGCACCCTGTCGTGCCAGAGTCCGGAAGAAGTCCTGGCTTGTCTCGCGGTGTACGTCGGTCGTCGTCCGACCGTAATAGTCAAAACTCATCCCGAATCGCTCGAACGAGTCCGAAATAATCGGGTGGTATCGGTCTACCAACTGCTGTGGAGTAATGCCTTCGCTACGGGCACGGACCATGATCGCTACACCCAGTTCATCAGATCCGCAGACGAAAACGACGTCCCTTTCTCGGAGACGTTGATACCGGCAATATAGATCGGCCGGGAGATAGGCCCCGGCAAGGTGACCAATATGTAGCGGTCCGTTGGCATACGGCAGAGCAGCCGTAACCAAAATGCGTTTATATCCTTTCTCTGACATAGAATATCCTGATTGATGTCGCAATTAACGACAATCTAAACTCTTTTAGTGCACGATTTTTATGGAGATGTGATCATTTTCGGCGTGCCACATCGATAAACGAATTTTCGGAAAGCGGAACACTGCCTTTTGACTGCAGGTTCTAACGAGACGCATGATTCTGATTATCCCTGCCATCGATCTACGCGAAGGGCTCTGCGTCCGTCGTACTGGAAAAGAGTTCTCTGTCGAGCAGACTTTTTTCGATGACCCGGTCAATATGGCCCGGCTCTGGCGAGTTCAGAATGCAAAGCTGCTGCATGTTTCGAGCCAGAATCTGGGAGGACAGGTCAGCGCTTCTGTCATCTCAGGTATCTGTGATGCCGTCGATATTCCCGTTCAGCTGCACGCCAATTTCCGATCGGCCGAAGACGTCAAGATGGCCTTTGATTCGGGGCTTGGCCGAGCCGTTGTTGATGTCGTCTCCATGGATCATCTCGATTTCTTCAACGACCTCCTGACTGAGTTTGGATCCAGTCGAGTGGTTGCCGGAATCCGTGGGATCGGTGGATTCATTCATGATAATAAAAACACCACCGCAATCCAGATGGCCGGTCAGCTCGAAGCGATGAACTGCCGCAGGATTGTATACACGGAGGCGGAAGGGATTTCATCACCGGGCACATTCAATTTACAGACGATCTGTGACCTGGCAGAGAGTCTCTCGAGAATCCGGTTGACAATCGGTGGGGGTATTTCCGGTTACGAAGACCTCAGACAACTCTCGCTTCTTGGATCCCGCAAGATCGACTCCGCTATCATAGGCCGGGCTCTCTATGAAAACCGTTTTCCGTGTCAACAGTTCTGGTGCTGGAATCAGAAGGACTCTGTTGATCTATCGCGATTCTCGACGGCAAAGTGGGCAGATCGAAAGGGGTAAACAGAGACGCCCTCGAACAACTTTCGCTCGTTCCGCGCATCTTTTTATCGGACCGTCCGCAATATCAACAGAGATGTTGCCGTTATACGGACCTGTGTTGGTAGTGACACGCACGCTTCGGAAGGCAAGAGTTCGAATGAACTCGCAAGTCTGAACAACCATACTGTTTTTGAGGGAGGGTTAACCATGCAAGACAGCGACCGGACCGATCGCCCGAATCGCGTCGTGATGTTTCTTGGAATCGCGACAATCGTTCTTTTTTCTGCTAATCTCATGTCTGTGCTCGCCAATCGCGTATGGCCCAGGTTGCAACATATGATTGCTGCTACCGAAACATCTGTACCGGAGGCCCGCCCGGACCGACGTATACGCTCCACTATTGTGGCGACACGGTTCCCGTTGGGACACATGACGTTTCGATTCGAGAACAGAATGAAATTCAAGAAAAAGAGGTGTTGGAATCGTCACGCATTCGAATCGAACGACCGCATGGACGCTGCCATCGAGCAGTTGGAGAGGGATATTCAGAGAGAATCAGACCGGATCGAGATTGAACTGCAAAATGTCAAAGAGACGATATTCTGATCTCATCCCGGACGCGGCGAATTAAGTTTGTGACAAGTAAGAGCGTATCGATGCGGGATGACGTATTCTTGACATCCGCTTCTCCGTGGAAAAATCCCGAGAGAACTGTCGAGTGTACACGAATGCGATCGAGCCATGGTATCCTGCAAGAGGGATCATTTTTTTCTTCCCCCGGGTGTTCACTACCTGAATTGTGCCTTCATGTCGCCCATGGCGAAAGCGGTTGAGCAGGCTGGAATTGAGGGAATTCGACTAAAAAGGAATCCCTCGCTGCTCACGTCGGCCGACTTTTTTTCTGCCTCAGACACATTACGAGACTCCTTCTCGAAACTGATCGGATCGGCCCCGGATAGAATATCCATCGCTCCTTCGGTTTCATATGGTATCGCGAGCGTCGCAAGAAACATGGATCTTCCGAGCGGAAGTGAGATTGTGATGCTCGAAGAACAGTTTCCGAGCCACGTATATTCCTGGCGACGGCTGACTCGTGAACGAAGAATTACGCTCAAGACAGTCGGTCCACCAACTCATGCATGGCCCCGGGGCGATGTCTGGAATGAGCGTGTGCTGGATGCGATCAGCTCCCGATGCTCGGCCGTCTGCCTCCCGACCGTTCACTGGACGGACGGTACGCGATTCGATCTCGCCCGGATTGCTGCGAGAGCCCGCGATGTTGGCGCTTACGTCATCATCGACGGTACGCAGTCTATTGGTGCTCAAGAATTTGATTTCCGGGGCGTTCAGCCCGACTTCCTCGTCACTGCGGGCTACAAATGGCTGTTTGGACCGTACAGCATGGGCCTGGCCTACTGGTCGGAACGATTTGACGATGGCATACCCATAGAGGAAAATTGGATCCTGAGACGTGGGAGCGAGCATTTTGCCGGGCTTGTGGACTACGAAGACGAGTACCAGCCTGGAGCGCTGCGATATGATGTGGGCGAGCGAAGTAACTTCATCCTCGTTCCGATGATGATCGCAGCCCTGGATCTGGTCCACGATTGGGCTCCGGTCGAGATACAGGCCTATGCAGATCGACTTTCCCGGCCAGTCGTTGAACTGGCCAGAAATGAAGGCTTTCTCCTGGAGGATGATGCTTGGAGAAGCGCCCACCTGTTCGGGATTCGTGTTCCAGAGACGCATTCTCTGGACAGCCTCCGGGCCAAGCTGAAGGATGCCGGAGTTTCGGCCTCTGTAAGGGGAGATGCTATTCGAGTAGCCGTAAATGTCTTCAATGATGAGTCTGATATAGATGCCCTGGCCTCTGTCCTGAAATCATCGTCCCATTCGTCACAACGCTAGCGTTCGGCAGGCGGCCCCGGCTGCATCAGGTATGGATATTGTGTCCTCATCGTTATAACTGGAACCCCGCGTATATGCTCGATCGCTGTTTTTCACTCCTTTTCGTCCTGTTGTCGACTGCTACGGTAGTCCAGGCACAGACAACACGCCAGGTTCTCGCGGCGATTCAGGATAGGTACGCCACGATGACAGCAATGAAGGCGCATTTCTCGCAGACGACTTCGTCCTCATTCATAGACACTCCCGATCGAATCAACGGGACAATCCTGCTCCAGGGCGACGCCTATCGGATCGAGACTTCCTCCCAGACAATTGTTGCCGATGGAGTGATAACGTGGGTATACAACAGGAATGAGGAACAGGTACTGATCAATGATTTTATTGAAGACGAGAACACCTTTTCTCTGTCAGATTTTCTCGGCCAGATCGAGTCTGGATACAGCGTAAAAGATCATTCCACTGCCCCCGGCACATCAGGTGTGGATGATGTTCTCGACCTCGAACCGACGGACCCTACGTCATTGTTTATCCGCATTATCGTACACGCCACCCAGTCCTCTCACATAGTAACCGATCTGTCTGTCTTTGATGAGAACGATGTGAGGATGGATTTTGCCCTGTCCGAGATCGAATTCGATCCACCGATCACGCCTGGCACGTTTCTATTCTCCATCCCGTCTGGTGTGGAGACCATCGATCTGAGAGAGACCGGTGAAAAGTGAACTGTCTGACCAATCCGTTTGGTACTACCCGTCATGTGGAACGAAGCATGAATGTTCGGGGTTGACGCGGGTCTGTGTAATCCAGAACGAGGCAACGGCTTGTCTGACGGAATAAGGAATTGGCTATTCAGGATCGGAAGTTTTTTGATCGCCGGCATTCTCCTGTATCTGGCGCTGAAAAACGTCGACTTCGACCGGGTGGGAAAGGATCTTGTCGGTGGCAGATATATCTGGGTGGTTCCACTCATCGCACTGACTCTTCTCAGCCACGTGATCAGAGCATGGAGATGGAGACTGTTGCTTTGCACCCTGCCGAATGGAAACGCCGGGACGAAGAAAATCTCCCTCAGAACGTCGTTTTATTCGTTAATGATAGGATATATGGCCAACTATGCTGCTCCACGAATTGGAGAAGTCGTACGGTCAGCTAATTTTTCCGCCCAGGAAAACCGACCATTTGGTGGCGTGTTCGGAACGGTTGTGGCCGAGCGGATTCTGGATGTATTTTCGCTTGGTCTCGCGCTTCTTACACTACCGTTGGTCCTCGGAAATAGAACGGGAGCACTGCGTCCTATACTGTTCGACCCGCTCTCCGAGTTCCTGGCTGCGACTCCCGGATGGCTGATGGCTCTGATTGGCCTGGGCTTTATTTTTGCGATCTTGGTCGTCCGAATTCTGTGGAAAAAATTACATCATCGACGTGATGAATCCAGATTCAGGCATGCCCTCGAATCGTTCCGAAGTGGTCTTTCCTCACTTCAACGAGCCGAAAAGCCGGTGGCACTTACTGTATCCACCATTCTGATGTGGGCCTGCTACAGTCTGATGGCCTACCTCCCCCTCGTCATCTTTGACCTGACTCACCTGTATCACTTGACTGTGTGGGACGCCTGGGGACTCATGTTGTTGGGATCGATCGGAGTGGTCATCCCGTCACCAGGTGGTATTGGATCCTACCATTATATTACTATCCAGTCGCTGGTTATTCTTTTTGCCGTCCCCCAGGAATCCGCTGCCTCCTATGCGATCTTTACGCACGCCGGACAACTGATTCTATACGTCATCGTAGGATTTACTTCGATGCTCATCGAGGGGGCATCCTGGAGTGATATAATGAGAGCAGCCAGAACGGACGTGTGACGGCGATGGGTGCTCGAACACGCGTGATGACTGCTCTAATTTGTGTATGTGAAACCCATTTTTTCAGAGGGTCGGGCCAGTTCGTGAAGAGACAACGTCTGTTTGTATTCATTTTGACGTGGATCATGCTGACTCCGGTCTGCGCCCAGGTCCGTACAGCCCGGAGCCAGCGCCCGGGCCCCGAAGAAAAAACTCCTTTTTTACTCACGGCGCCCATTCAGGAGGGTGAACCATCGCCGATAGATATCAGGTTTGCCCGCCTGAATCTCTCGATTTCTCCCGAAAGTGGTCTTATCGCCGGCCGATTGCTCATCTGGTTTACTATCCCGGAATCCGATTCTTCGACCGTATTCATACCACTGACCGGTGTCTCGATCGATTCTGTCAGGGCGGGCAACATGGAAGTACCGGCAGCATCAATAGCCGCGGAGCTGGACTCGTCGTCTCTCGGCATCTGGTTGAGCCGCTCGAAGATTGACCCTGCAGAGGAATATCGGCTCTCGGTCTATTTCTCTCCACACATTCATGTTCAGACAGACCCCCTCGGCATTCGAAACGGTCCATGGAAGGCCGTATGGGTCGACGGTTCTCCGGGGAGTGAGGAGTGGCTTCCCGTTTCGAGTACGCTGGACGACTGGTTCTCCTCTGATTTTCGCGTGCGTGTGCCCCCTGGCTGGAATGTGCGTCTTCCGGGTAAGAGTGACTACCTGATAGAAGGGACCCAAGGCACTACATTCAGAGCGGTCAGTGTGTCCGAGGGATCGATGAGGCAGTTCAGCTTCGCGGCTTATCAGACCGAAAATCAGAACATGCTCTCTATCGTCGATTCAACGTCGGGGTCGTATTTCAGGTCATGGCTCAGGCAAAACGGAGTATCCGATTTCCGGAAGGACGCTGCATTTATATCTATTCGGGGTGGCGGATTCCCCGCGTCGTCAGATCCTTCCCTCGTCTTTCTTCCCGAGTCGACAAGAACCCTGGATGGAGGACTCCCGCAGTCGGGAGGATTCGATCCGTCTGCCTTTGCCCAGAGTTGGACGATGGGGAGAATCCGTGTATCAGGGTGGACGGACAGCTGGATTCTACCTGCGTTCGCTGAGGTTCTCTCACTGCTATACGTGAAGGAAACACAGGGAGAAGAGATGTACACGGATCGCCTGATCCATCTCAAGAACTCCTATCTCGAAGAAGCCGACGTATACAGACGACCGCTGGTCTGGGATCGATGGAATTTCCCGACGGACCTTCTCGACGGGCATGCGCGGGCGAAGGGCCCGTGGGTCTTGACCATGTTGATAGAGCGTTTCGGTGAACGTGCTTTTTGGCGGGCACTCAAAGAACTTGAAGGGATCGCCAGCCATCGTCCCATCGATACCGAGACGGTTCGGGAGGCGTTCGAACGCGCTACAGAATCATCCCTCCGGATGTTTTTCGACGAGTGGGTGTACGGCGCTGGACATCCGGTGCTCTCGTACACCTATACTGTCAGACAGGATCAAACGGCCCTGGATCTGAACGTAAGGCAGATTCAAACCGGTGGTCTCACCCAGCGCCTGTTTCACCTGTCACTTCCAGTCGAGGCCGTCTCCCTGGTGGGTATTGATAGTTCCACCATCGCTCTTTCTGAAAGAGAGGCTACTGTCGGAGTAGCTATCTCGCTCCGCCCCCAGCATATTCTTTTCGACCGGAACGATCAGACTCTGCTGGACCTTGGACAGACGCTGAAGGCCAGTGATCTCGTGTCGAGTTTACGCCGTTTCCGAGATACCCGATCTAGATTGGTAGCCACAAATGATCTGCGACAACTGAATGTCGATGGCTCCCTACTGTTGGGCTTGCGCCCGGTTTGGACTTCGGCTCGAACACTGTCTGTACGGAAAAATCTTCTGGCGATTTTTTCGAAAATGGCCCCGTCGGAATCGGCCCTCAAACTTGTGCTTCAGGCTTCCGAGGACAGTTCGGCCGCTATTCGGGCCGCCTCGATACAGGCACTGTCCTCATGGTCGGGATCAAAAGAGGCCAGACGAGCGGTCATTCGTGCGGCGAACACCGATCAGAACGAGAACGTATTGGCCGCAGCCGTCATCTCGCTGTCTACACTCGATCCGAGCCTGGCTCCTTCGGTTCTTGAATCGGCACTCATTACGAGGACCCGAAACGATACCGTGAGAAGGACGGCATTCGCACTCATACCGGCAATACTGGATGCAACAAGGGCCTCGAAGATGCTCTTGCCTGTGCTCAGAAATGACAACCAGAAACATGGCCTCCCGCATGCGTCGCGAGATCAATTAATCGCTAGCCTCGCCGAAATATCTGATGATTCCGACGTCAGAAGAATGCTTCTTTCCCTGTGGCCAACGTCCGGATTATGGACCAGATTCCACATCCTGGAGTTGATAGAAAACACGGATCCTGGTCTACTCAAGCGATCTTCCTCCCTAACCTCGGTCAAGGCATGGTTTCAGAGTGAGCCCACACCCGTTATTCGTCGCCGACTCGAGTCCCTGTTACAACAGCTATAGTCTCTCTCTCCGACACGTCTCGCCACCGACGTCAAACATGGAGTCAGCAGCGCAAGGTAGTTCCCATGATTTCCCGGGAAACCCCTCACGACTCGCCCATGGAATAGAACAATTCGCCATCGTCCGCTAACCGTTCGCATCAATTCACTTTTGCCCATCGTTCTTGCTTGCTACTCTCAGCCTGAGAAGTTGGTTCGAGGACCTGACAACCCGACCGGCGACCTGACCTATTGACCGGTAACATAATATTTGAGAGATCATGCAAGTAGCAATCGACACAATTACGATGAACCCGTTGACCGGGCTGATCAGTGATGACGTTTACGAGGTGCTGGCCGTCAATAATTTATTGAGCGAGAAAGGAGTGCGCGATTACAAAATCCGCCAACAATTTCGAACTATGCGTCAGGGCAACGTGCCTGCGTATGATGCCATAGAGCGGCTTCGTGAAGAATATCCGTATCTGCAGTTTGATACGATACGCAAGATCGTATATAAGCTCAGCGGCTCCCGTCGTTAAGTGATCTCTCAGGAATAACACAGATTTCAGGCGCTTTCGTCCTCGATAGAGGTCGAATCGCTTGAAAGGTGGGCGTCCCGGTAGGTCTTTGCACGGTACTGCATTACCTATCGGGGCGTATTGTATTTCTCTCGACTCAAGCCTTCGCGATTACGACCGAGTGGTATCCGGCGTCTGTCGCCTCCCGGTAAGAACCGCGTAGAGCATCACACCCGTTGCAACGGAGGCATTGAGGGATTCCACATCGCCCACGATCGGGATCGAAACCCGATAGTCACACATGGCAGAAACCGCCGGCCGCATCCCTTTCTCTTCATTTCCGATCACCAGTCCCAGCGGCCGATCCCAGTCCATGGCCCACATCGACGTTTCGCCCTTCCCGTCAGCACCCGCGATCCAGTAGCCTCGCTCCTTCATCTGGTCCAGTGTCGTCACGATATTTTGAACCCGCGCAACAGGAATTCGCGAGGCAGCTCCCGCGCTTGTTTTCATGGCCGCCGCATTGAGCGGTGCTGCGTTCCGCGACGGAATAATGATCCCTGCTACGCCAGCTGCTACGCCACTTCTAATGATCGCACCCAGATTGTGCGGGTCCTGGATGTTGTCGAGAAGTAGAATGATCGGTTTTTGACCACGGACCTCATCCGGTGTCGCTCCAGCGGCAGTTAACAGATCATGCACATCTGAATAAGGAAAAGCTGTCTGGACGGCAGCTACACCCTGGTGGTTGACACCGGGAACGAGTCGTTCCAGACGATGCACCGGTACCTCTTGCACAGGAACGCCCTCCGACCGGGCCAATTGTCTAAGATCCCGCACAAATTTGGGTGAAGCACCCCTGGCCAGAAAAATCTTGGCGACTGTCCCGGACGATTTTTCCAGCAGTTCTCGAACGGCATTTCTTCCGGAAACAGCCGGTTTTCCCTCTGATTCCTGATGACGCTTAGTCATCGTCACTACCGGATTCAGCCTCTACAGGTTTCGGGGCACCATGCCACGTCTTCCACATTCCGATACATCCGGCCACAATAAGCAATGCGGCGATAATTTCGGCCTGGGTCATGGTGATTCCCAATACGTCGAACCGATTGTTTACCCTGATCTTTTCTATAAAGAACCGCTCTACTCCGTTGAGAGAAAGATATAACCAGAATAACCATCCGGCGGCGTGTGTGTGATCTCTGAAGCGGATCAGAAACAGAAAAAGCAACGTAGCCGCTATCGTCTCATAGACGGGCGTCGGGTATACGGCCGCATTCGAGAGATCGATCCCGAGAATGTTGTTTGAATAGGTCTGAGCCCACAACCAACCGGGCATCCAGTCGGGTCGTGCAGCCAGATTTGACGTGATCCCCCAATCTCCGTCTCCGGATAGCTGGCACCCGATCCGGCCGATTCCATAGGCGAGCATCAAACCCGGAGCTGTGGCGTCGGCGATAACCGGCATCGACAGCCCTTTGCCCTTCACGTACCGCAGAATAACGACACCCGCTACTACCAGACCTCCGTAAAAAGTAAACCCACCGGTCGAAAAAATCATCCGAAGTGGCGCCACAGAGAAATCATCCAGGTTCTCAAGAATGTGGAACAGTTTGGCGCCTGCAAATCCCGCGACAATTGCAAGAACGGTAATGGTGCCTACGATGTATGACGGGCTTGCCTGAACGAAGGCAGGTTTTCTTTTCTTTTTCCGTTCTTTCCTTGGTCTCGGGTCGGGAATTCTAACACTTCCTATCCGGCCCTGCCCATGGAGACGATCCAGCTCTTTCTGGAGCAGCCAGGCAGCAGTCATTACGGAAACGGCGACCATGAATCCGAACGAGTAGATGGGAATCGGAAAGCTGAATCCGAATAAATCCTGGAATACATCACTTATTCTGGGATACATACACGCCTGATGTTCATGTGAGATGAGAGATCAAATGCTTCATGTCGATCTGGACCTGCTCACCAGTATTCATGTCTCTTACCGGTACCGAACCTTTCTCCAGTTCGTCGTCTCCGATGATGACAACCCGTTCGGCATTGAGTCGGTTCGCTTCCTTCATCTGTGCCTTCATCGATCGTCCCTTTAAATCAAACGCTGCCGACACGCCTTTTCTTCGAACCTCGCCGGCATGTCGAACCACCCAATCAGAAGCCTGTTCACCTACACCGACAAAAAAAACTGATACCGAGCGATCGTCAGAAAATTCGATCTGTTCGGCCGCCAGGGCGAGCATTAGCCGTTCCATTCCTGCAGCAAACCCGACGGCGGGTACGTCTTTCTTGGCGCCAATCTCCGTCGCGAGTCCGTCGTAGCGCCCCCCTCCCGCCAGCGCACTCTGGGCTCCCAGAAGAGGACTGTCCAGTTCGAACGTGGTTCTGGAATAATAATCCAGTCCTCGGACGAGCATGAGATCAACTTCAAATTCGATCTCCAGACTCTGAAGTTGCTTTTTGACGTCTTCAAAATGATCCCTGCTGGAATCATCGATGTAGTCCATCAATACCGGTGCATCGACCAGAAGCGCTCGTTCTTCTTCGATTTTTGTGTCCAGAATCCTTAGCGGATTGGATTCCAGGCGGTTTCGGCTCGTCTCGGAGAGGATAGAGACATGCGGTTGAAAATAGGTTCGCAAAGCAGCTCGGTATCGGGAACGACTCTCGATATCCCCCAGGGAATTTATCCTCAGTTTGAACTTCCGAAGTCCGATCGTCCGATAGACCTCAATCATCGAAAAGATGGTTTCGGAATCAGCACGCGCATCATCGGAACCAATTATCTCGACGCCGAATTGATGAAATTGCCGGTACCGGCCTTTCTGCGGGCGCTCTGCCCGGAAACAAGGCCCGACGTAAAAAAGACGCTGGCAACCGCCTTTTTGATCGAGATGATGCTGCAGGTACGATCGCATGACCGACGCCGTTACTTCCGGACGAAGTACGTAATTCGTGTCACCCCTGGAAAACGCAAACATCTCTTTGGTCACGATGTCGGATGCTTGCCCTACACTTCGAGCGATCAGTTCAGTCGGTTCGATAACGGGAGTCCGGATCTCTCTGATATTGAATCTTCGCATGACTTCTCTGATGCCGCCCTCGACATCACGCCAGGCCGATGAGGACTCAATTCGATTACCGTCCGCAGTGTACGAGTCCGGGAGAACATCAAACGTACCCTGGATATTCTGAAAAGAAGGATTCATTGGGTAAGGGTACTGAGTGGGGATCCGTATAACGGTCAGCGATCGAGAAGCTGTTTCTCACTCGACTCCAGAATGGTCATCAATTCATCCGGCGCTTGAGCCGTCAAGAGTTTCTCGCGAACGATATCTTTATTCATCAATCGCGAAATCCGACTCAGGATTCGCACATGATGCGATTTGGCCTCGGGCGTTCCAACGAGAAGAAACAAAATTCGAACCGGACTACCATCCAGCGACTCAAAATCGACATCTGCGTCTGTAACCGCAAGTGCCGCAACCGTATCCGTTACTGCCGACGTTTTCGCGTGGGGAAGCGCGAGTCCTTTGCCGACGCCTGTCGACATGACCCGTTCCCGCTCCAGTACAGCCGTTTTCAGCGCATTCAGGTCCTTCACAGCGGGATTCCCATCGAACAGCTGAACGAGTTCTGCGATGACTGTTTCCTTGTCGCCGGCAGGAAGTCCGACCACGACGGTATCGGCATTTAGTAATTCCTGAATCTGCATTGGACGAAACGCCGGGGTATTGATACGGTCGCTACTGAAGCCAAGCAAGTTACCAACAATTGGCGAAAGGGTGTACGTTGGTATCGTCTGCACGACAAATTAATACTACTCTATACCAGGTCCACCGTACGAAGACGGGACGCTACAAAATCCATATCCGGCGGAAGAGGTACTTCAAAAAAGACATCTTCGCCCGTGGTCGGATGCCTGAATCCCAGCGAATATGCATGAAGAGCCTGGCGCGGAAGACGGGTAAAAAGATTCCTGTAAAATGCATTGCGAGACCCCGTCCGCACCCCGAATCGAATGCTGTCTCCACCATATACGGTATCTCCGAAAACAGGATGCCCCATTTCGAGCGCATGGATTCGTATCTGATGGGTTCGACCGGTTTCGAGTCTGAACTCTACGAGCGATGTATACCCAAACGGCTCGACGACTCTGTAATTGGTTACGGCATGCTTCCCTTTTCCTTCCGGGACAGATACGACCCGTCGTCGGTCTCTCGGATCACGGCCAAGCCAGGATTCCCGTCGACCTTCGGGTGACTCCGGAATACCCCAGACAATCGCTTTGTAGCGTCTGTGAATGGTTCTCTGAACGAACTGTTTGGCCAACATGGTGTGCGCTACATCGTTTTTGGCGACTACGAGCAGTCCGCTGGTGTCTTTATCGAGTCGGTGGACGATCCCGGGGCGAATCGCAATGTCTCCCTGGAATCGGGGTGCCGCGTTGATACCCGATAATCCGGGCGTTTCGCCGGACGCACCGGTTTCGCCGGACGCGTCGGTTTCGCCGGAC
>CAYLHF010000010.1:70373-101012 GCA_964383365.1 uncultured Rhodothermales bacterium
GTTTCGCCGGACGCACCGGTTTCGCCGGACGCGTCGGTTTCGCCGGACTCGCCAGACGCGCCGGTCTTACGGGACGCGCCGGTCTCACGGGATGCGCCGGTCTCACGGGATGCGCCGGCTGTATCCGCATCAAGCATCACTCCCGCCGAACCTACGTGATGCAGGAGTGCATGAACGAGGGTGCCGGTACGATGCCCATATGCCGGGTGAACGACCATCCCTGCCTGTTTATTAACAATTACCAGGTCGCGGTCTTCATAAACGATGTCAATGGGAATATCCTCGGGAAGAACATCCATGGACGGAGGACGAAGCATCCGGCATTTGATCGAGTCATCTGCTGTGACGCGATGAGAAACCCTGTTCACGGTGCGTCCATTAACAGACACACGACCTTCCTTTATTCCTCGCTGAACCTTTGCCCGGGACGCATTCTGAATGTGTTCGGTCAGAAATACATCGATGCGCGCATCTTCCTGATAACCGGGCGGGACCTCAATCGAGAGGACGATTTCTTCTTTGTCGGGCTCAGAGGACATTATTTTCTGTACTTTTCAACTTTTCCTGTGCATTAAATCTTATCCCTTGTTTTGCGTTGGACACCACGATCAAGTGTAACAATGGCGTAACCTCATCGTCAAACATAATGCGCGAGGAGGATTATCTGGCAATATCCTTCTCAATCAATAAGTGCACCTCCGGATGAGGCCGGTTCCTGGTGGGGGAACCGGCCTCACTTTTTGGCAGGTGGATCGATGTCTCTCGACACCCGACCTGTACTGACAAAATTCTTACCCGGGAGCTGTCTGATCATTCCGGCATATTCGAGTTGCAACAGGCTCACAAGCAGGGGAGATATCTCTATTCCTGTCGCCTGCGCAAGTTCGTCTACATGAATGGGATAACTCGATAACTGACCCAGGATCTGCCGGTCGATTTCGGACAGGATCGCTTCAGCCTGAGCCACCGGAGTCTGGTCGTTTAAAAAACAATGCTGCTTGCCCATAGTCGCTCCCGTTGACGGCGAAAATACATGGCGCTCCTGCAGGTCTTCCAGAATGTCTGCGACCGACGTAAGTAGTTTTGCCTCCCCTCTCTGAATGAGCAGGTTGGTCCCGGCTGAGGCAGAGATACCGGGATTGCCCGGATAGGCGTAGACATCCCTGTTTTGATCGAGTGCCTGACGTGCTGTGAGCAGGGCGCCTCCTCGAAGATGCGATTCAACCACCACCGTCGCCAGTGAAAGGCCACTTACGACTCTGTTTCTGCGCGGGAAGTGTCCAGGCTCCGGTGGCATAACCAGTGGAAATTCAGAAACCACGGCTCCGTCTTCTACAATTCGCTCGGCCAGCCGACGGTGCGTTGACGGGTAAATGTGATCGAGTCCTGACCCCAGGACAGCGATCGTCTTACCTCCGGCATCCAGCGTTCCTTCATGTGCTTTTCGATCGATTCCATAGGCAAGGCCGCTCACCACGACGACCCCTGCCCGCGCGAGCTCATAGGCCAATGAATAGGCCAGGTTAAGCCCCGCAGACGTAGCTCTTCTCGTCCCTACGACCGCCACCGTTGGTAACGAGAGGGTTGAGACATTTCCCGAAATCCACAGGAGAGCAGGATGATCGTAGACTTCCGACAACAGAGCCGGATATCGGCTGTCCGTTGCTGCCAGCAACCGATACCCGTTCCGATACGCTGATTGCATGTCTCGAGAGACAGGATTTCGATCTTGTCTGGCCTTGGCGAGAGCCAATACCGAAGAGCGCCCAACACCCCTTACTCCCGTGATCGATGTATCAGATGCCCGAAAAATTCCAGCGGCACTTCCGAATCGCTTGAGCAAACTACAGGACCGGACCGGGCCCAGTCCTTTCGCATTCAGGAGCCTGATCCGGAACGACAACTCGGACTCCTCGTCTCGTCTGAAATACGTAGCCGCTACCTTCAATCGAACCGTCGGACCTCTCCGATCTTCTCCCACAGACCATGTATCAACTGCTCGAGGCCGATCCTTGCGACGGCACTGACTGGAAAAACCGGCACCTTTTCCGGTAACGAAACTCGAACAGATTCTATCCGCTCATCCCTTTCATCGGGGGCAATAAGATCCATTTTCGACAGCACGACGACTCTCGGTTTTCGCTCGAGACCCGGATTGAACGACGTCAATTCTTTCAGTAACGTCTCGAATTCGGCGGCTACATCTTCACTCGTACCTGGAATCGTAAAAAGAAGCACGGCATTTCTCTCTATGTGCTTCAAAAACTGGATACCCAGTCCCTTGCCCTCGTGCGCACCCTCGATGATCCCGGGAATATCGGCCATGACAAATGACTGATAGGCCCCTACCTTTACCACTCCAAGCGACGGCTTGAGCGTCGTAAATGGATAGTCAGCGATTTTCGGACGCGCCGCCGAAAGCGACGAGACGAGTGTACTTTTCCCGGCGTTGGGAAAGCCGACCAGCCCGACGTCTGCAAGTAATTTCAACTCCAGTGTGATTTCGCGTTCCTGTCCGGCCTCTCCTGTCTGCGAAAAACGGGGCGTTTGGCGGATAGAGGACTTGAAAAAATTATTTCCTTTCCCGCCTCTCCCCCCGTTCACCAGTACTGCGGACTCGTCTTCACCGAGTATCTCAGCGAGTAATTCACCGGTTGCCGAATCACGAATAATTGTTCCGATTGGAACTCGAAGAACGATATCATCGCCGTCCCGACCCTTCTTTCTCGCCCCGGATCCAGATTTTCCGTCTTCAGCATAATGATGCCGATTATATCTGAGATCCAGCAGGGTATATAGATGTTTATCTGCGCGAACGGTAACCGATCCTCCTCGACCGCCATCTCCCCCGTCGGGCCCCCCTTTCGGTACGTACTTTTCGCGTCGAAAAGAGACTGCCCCCGAGCCTCCTTTTCCACTCCTTACCGAGATAGTTACGTAATCGACAAATTTCATTTCCAGACAGTTAATTAGTCGTCTCTGTATTACACAGAGGACGTTCAGAGCATAATTGTATCACGCACTGCAAAAATATATCACTCCCGGCCTTATACTCGGCCGGTATCATGTATGTCACACTGTTTTGATGAAAAGCGTAACAATCTACACCGATGGTGCCTGTAGCGGCAACCCGGGGCCGGGTGGCTGGGCGGCCATTCTGCTTTATGGTGCGCACGAAAAAGTAGTATCGGGAGCCGAACGACAGACGACCAACAATCGGATGGAGCTACTGGCCGTAGTCGGAGCCCTCAGGGCACTTAATGCGCCGTGTCAGGCGGCAGTCCACACCGACAGTGCCTACGTATCCAATGCCTTCAACCAGGGTTGGGTAGAAAACTGGATCCGGAGAGGGTGGCGAACAGCGTCCAAAAAACCCGTAAAGAACAAGGATCTCTGGTTACAACTGCTCTCTGAAATGGAGCGGCACGAAGTCTCCTTCGTCAAGGTGAAAGGACATGCAGATAATCCACTCAACAACAGGGTGGACGAATTGGCAGTCGCAGCGATGAACGCAGCCAGATAATACGAGCAGGAGTACCTGTTGCCTTCCCGCCCAGACCATCAGTCCGGTGTTTTTCCAGACCATCATCCTCGTCTATTACCCGTGAAGGTCTGAATCGACGTCGTCCGGAAAGACCATCAGACCACGACCCGAAAGCGCATCACGGAACGCCGTCAAAAATCGTTCAACCTCAGAGTTTCGCACCTCCAGATCCATCGTGGTATCGTCTCCATAGCGGGTCTCGGCAATCTTGACATCGAAGAGACCGATGGTGTGCAGTGCCGGTGACGTATCGGTATACGAAAACCGTACGTTCACGGGCGTCCGGCGTGTAACAGTCTCGATCTTTGACAGATTTAGAACGTCGGACGTAGCCTGTCCGTACGCCCTGATAAGTCCGCCGGTCCCGAGTTTCGTCCCTCCGTAATATCGAACGACAATGACCAGCGTGTTTGTCAGATTTCGAGACGCTATCTGTCGTAATATGGGCATTCCAGCCGTGCCACTGGGTTCTCCATCGTCGTTGAATCGGGATATATCCCCGCTGTCTCCGATGCGATACGCTGTGCAATGATGCGTCGCGTTGTACTCTCTTTTCCGTGTGGCCCCGATGATCGCCTTGGCGGTGTCTTCGTCCGGCACGGGGTGTGCCTCAGCAATAAAACGAGATCCCTTGATCTTGATCTCGGAGGAAGAATATTCGGCCAGAACAAAAATGGAATCGGCGTCGGTCATCGTTCGTCTAAGGGTGGATGTGACTGGTCTACCGAAAACGCGTAACGAAGTAGAAGAATCAGGTTCTAAAATACGAAATTACGGAGCAGAACCCGACGGAATCGACTTTATGGGACGATGCGATTCGTAACTTGACCGGCCCCGGATTAATTCTCTACTGATCAGTATATGCTCTTCCTGTCGATTATTTTCTCGTTTGTTGGTCTTCTCTCTGGCATCGTGGGGCCAGGACCAACCGGCTACCCCATCCATTTTGCTGGCGAAGATACCCACGGCACCGTCGAAGACCCCGGCGATACTGACTCCCCTCGTATTCTCGTAGCCCAACCGGTCGATGAATCAATCTCCATTGATGGCGTCCTCAATGAAGAGTCGTGGACGCTGGCCGCAGCAGCCACCGACTTCATCCAGTTCGAACCGGTCGAGGGTGGCGACCCCTCTCAGAAAACAGAAGTCCGGATTCTATACGGAAATAACTCGGTCTATATCGGCGCGCATCTCTTCGATACCTCACCTGATGAGATATGGTCTACCCTCGGTCGCCGTGACGAGTTCAACCGTGCCGACTGGTTTTTCATATCAATTGACTCTTATCTCAACCGAAAATCGGCCTATACCTTCGGTGTAAACGCCGCCGGTATCCAGCGCGATGGTGTCACCACTCGTGAACTCAATTCTTCATGGGATGCGGTTTGGGATTCATCGGTTCGGGTTACTGCTGATGGATGGATTGCTGAATTACGCATCCCGTACTCTATGCTCCGTTTCTCGAGTGATGACATCCAGTCATGGGGATTGAACTTTACCCGAATCATTCCGAGGACCGGCGAGACGTTGGAATGGGTAATGATTCCGAGGACGGACAGACAGGGCGGCGTCGTGTCCCGATACGGTGAGCTTCGCGGATTGAGCTCGCTCCGCCCACGTCGAAATATTCAGGTCACTCCCTACTCGGTCTCTCAGGTCCTCACGGAAGAAGGCGATCCGGGACAACGGCTTTCTACCGGAAACTCTGACTTTGGGGCCGATCTGAAAATTGGTCTCAGTTCCAACGTTATTCTGGACGCCACCGTGAATCCAGACTTCGGGCAGGTAGATTCTGATCCCGCCGAATTGAATTTGACCGCATTCGAGACTTTTTTCAGGGAACAGCGTCCGTTTTTCGTAGAAGGCTCCTCGACCCTGAATTTTTCTCTTGACCATGGCAGCAGCCTGCTTTATACACGGAGAATTGGGGCCAGCTCCCCGGTCATCGCAGCGACCAAATTGTCCGGGCGATCCAATTCCGGGTTGTCGTTCAATATGTTGGGGGCGGCGACCGGTGACCACTTTGATCCATCGCGATACTATGCGATATCACGGGCAAAACAGGAAATCGGAAAGTATTCCTCCGTGGGAGCCGCCTTCACCGTTTTCGACAAGTCGCTTGCAGAGGCAGGACTTCGATCCCTTTCCGGAGGGGCCGACTGGGATATACGCCTCGATGACAACCGATACAAGATTAACGGAATGATTGCCGTAACGGATCGGCAGTTCCGGGACAATCCGTCCGAAGATCAGAGAGGATTTGCCGCCTTCACGGCACTTGACAAGATCAAGGGAGCCTGGAGCTATTCCGCGACGATCCGGGCATTTGATGACGCGTTTAATCCCAACGACCTTGGGCGGCTGCGCCAGAACAATTTCATACGTTTGACTACGACATTATCCCATCAGTTGAACGACGGGAAACCAGTTGGAAAATTTCGTCGCGCCTCGGTTCGGTTCTGGAACTTCAAGAGTTGGACGTACAAGGAAGGACTGGATCGTGGACACGGTGCAAATCTGGGAATGAATCTCTTCACAAACAGCTATCAAAAGATCGACGCCTCTGTATCCGGAGATTATTTCTATGGAGGATACGACGTCAACGAAACCCGAGGACTGCTTCCGTACAAAGCTCCGAGAAAAGTTAATTTCCGGTTCTCCTTTGAGACCGACTCTCGACGACAGTGGCAGGTCAAACCCGGAGTCAGACTCGATAGCCGTGAAGACGGGACCCGAGGCATTCAATTGAGCCTGGACTCGAAATGGAACGTCGGCTCCCGACTCAATTTGTCGGCAAAAGTCTCGACGAATGTGACCGACAATCAGACAGCCTGGGTCTCAAATGAGTCCTTCCGGTCGGCTGCCGGTCAGTGGCAGATTGCTGATTCCGGAGGTAGACCGGACTCATTTTCGGATGAGGAATTTAATTCGATTGCAAACGGCAGAGCGCTTGATGCCATCCTGGCCCCCGTGACTCGATACGACGGCGGGAGTGATTACTACGTCTCCGTGTTTGGAAAGAGAGATACCAGGACAACTGATTTTACGCTGCGAAGCAGTGTCACATTCTCTCCGAATCTCTCCCTACAGTTCTACGGGCAGCTATTTCTGGCGCGGGGGAGATACAATAACTTCTCGGTCCACCAGGACCGCAACACCCTTGTACCGTTCGAAGCCTATCCAAAGCGCCATGATTTTGCCTTCAGTTCGGTACAAACGAATACCGTTCTTCGTTGGGAATATCGCCCGGGCTCTACCATTTTTCTGGTATGGACACATTCCAGAAGGGGACGCAATTTCCCGGATCCACTCGACAGTTCGTCTGCCTCTCCGTTCGACCAGAGCGCGTTCGATCAGATCTCAGATACATTCGGTGTCTTTCCACAGAATGTTTTCTTGATCAAACTGAACTATCTCTTCCTGAACTAGGAAACCTGCACAAAACAGGCCTCCGTCCGACTACGAGAGAGCTTTGACCCGTTACCTCAGCGTCGAGGCATGCGCTAGGGAGCGATCTTGCGAAGGAAACTGGGATGTCCGGAGTCCCGGAGTGTTTGTTGTGCCAATCGCGCATCCTTCTCATCTTCGAATCGCCTGAAGTACACGCGATATTGCCCCTGAGTCCCTTTCTGCGCCGATGATATCCAGCTCTTTTCGATAGAATCGGCAAACGTTCGTGCAGCTTGTTCGCTTGAGAACACGCCAATCTGAAGTGTAAAAGTCAACTCCGTCTCGGAAACGGTCTCGCCGGGGTTGCTCGCCTTCCGGACCTCCGCCCGATCAGTCCCTCCCATTCGCGTATCTAGCAACACGATCGGGTCGGGACGTAATGGATCGACCCGGACGTAGACCTCCTCCGGACGGTCAATACGTAGACGCCCCGCGGCTGCCGACGATAAGACAAGGACTGATTCCGATTGCTGGACCGGCCGGTCGTTAATCCTGATCACGATACTCGAACCGGTATCCAGCCGGGTAACACGCACCATCGTATCGAATGGAAGATCCACGTGGGCTGCTACCATCGATGAAGGATCTATGTCCTCACCACTGGCCGTGACCCTTCGACCGTCGTCACGCTGAACCGAGATATGCCCGGTAACCGACGAATATTCCTGGGCGAGAGCTCCCCCTCCACAGGCTGTCATCGTAAAATAAATGATCCATATTCCCGGCAGGAATCGTCGATACGACATAGTTCACCCCTCATGAAAACGTTGGAACGGAATCCAGAGCGAAACTCATGCCATAGGGCGAAAAGGCTGGAAACCGTTCCCGGGGTCCACTGTGGACGAATGATCCTCGCTCAAATGTTCCTACCGGGGGAAAACCTGTCCGCCTAACGGAGTCACGGAAATCATGACCACGTTATCCTCTGATCTCCGTAACGAGGTCGATCTCTTCGAGAACACTCGATACCCTGAAGCAGGCATCGAATGGACCGTCAAAAACGATCGCCCGTCCTGTCGTATGAACCGTCCAGGCGAAGGCTTCGGCGCGAGACTGCGTACACCCCGTGGCCCGGATCAACTGGACGATTACCGATTCAAACGTGTGCACTTCATCGTTGAAAAGAACGACCCGCCACGCTGCGTCAGTTCCGATTTCGACCTTCTCTTCGACAAGAACATCGATTGTCTGTTCTTCTTCTGGGTGACTCATGAAACCAGTTCGACGATTTCAATGGTAAAATCTTCCATCACCGGGTTAGCCAGCAACTTTTCACACGCTGACTGTGCGGTACTCTGCGCTTCTTCCGGCGAGTCAGCTGCGATGTTCATCTCAATGAACTTCCCGATGCGGACCGATTCGACGCGTTCAAAACCCAGTGTTGACAACGCGTGTTGCGTCGCTTTTCCCTGGGGATCCAGGATGGATGTTCGAAGCGAAATGGTAATTCGTGCCTGAAAGATGTGCAAAGTAAAAACAGCGTTTGAGTGCGTCGATTGTAAAAACGTATTCCGATTCGATCCGGTTACATCCTGGAGAGTGCCGTGTTACTTATCTCTGCCAGTTGATCCATATACCCGCTAATCCTCCGTCAGTTCGGCAAATCTGCGTTATCCTGTCCGACGACAGATCGACCGAAGCGAAAGACCGCACGGATGATTCCGATCGTCAGGTATCCGGTCAGATCGATGAGAAGACCCAGTTCGTGGAACACGATCATCATCAGTGCACCCACAAACAATAGCGCCGACTTGACCGGGAATTCGCGTATGTAGGCAGCGGTTGGCCGTGGCGATGAATCGAACGCCACATTGGTCAACATCAGTCCTGAAACGACCACGACGGTCGGAATTAAAACGGATAAACGACTCGTACTCGCCGGGTCCAGGAACGCCAGATTGTTTGCATTCAGGACGATCGCGACGATAGCCATCGCCTGAACCGGTATTGGCAGCCCCTTGAAATATTCTGACTTCGTCCCGTCGAATTCGACATTGAATTTCGCCAGCCGAACAGCCCCACATACGGCAGGAAGTGACGATACGATCAGGCCCAGAACGCCATAGGAAGAAAGGCCGAACACATAAATAAGAAAGGCGGGTGCGACTCCGAAGGAAACGATATCGGAAAGGGAGTCCAGTTCCGTTCCGAAGAGACTGTCTCCATTGGTGAGCCGGGCCATCATGCCGTCGAGTAAATCAAAAAAACCTGCTACGACGATCAACCAGGCGGCAGAGACAAAATGATGCTCAAGGGTCTGCGTGAGGGATAAATACCCGCAAAACAGATTCATGAGAGTAAAGAACGATGGAACGGCTGACGGAGGGATACGGCGACGAACCCTCGGGGAGCGACGTTCGCGGTACGCGACGAGTCTCTGACGAAAGCGCCGCTGTTTTACTCCCGGACCAATCTTCCGCTGTTTCGCAATCATGGAATATCGCCCTCGACAACGGAATCAGACTCCTCATCGGCACTGACACTGCTCAGCAATCCCAGGATCGTCTCTCCTGCTCGAACCGGGTCGCCGACGGATACATCGAACTTTGTATCAAGCGGGACGATTATATCCATTCTGGAGCCAAATTTTACGAGTCCGAATCGATCACCGGCTTCTACGGTGTCGCCCTCCTCAAGGTGAAAGACGATGCGCCGCGCGACCGCCCCGGCTATCTGCTTGAAAACGATCTTTATGCCCGATGGATGTCTGAGCCCGATTTCCGATCGTTCATTTTTCTCGCTCGCCTTGGGGTGCCAGGCAACGAGATATTCTCCGGGTACATATCGCACGTATTCTATCAGTCCGTCGGCGGGTATACGATTGATATGAACATTCAGCGGTGACAGAAAGATCGACATCTTCAGTGAGCGTTCCTTTCTATAGAGTGGCTCGTCAACTTCATCAATTGAAATCACTTTACCATCTGCCGGAGCAAGCAACATACGTACGGCTCCATCCGGAGGAGTTCTGACCGGGTCACGGAAGAAAAAAAACGTAAACCCGACGATGAGAAGGGCAAGTATCCAGACCGGGAGTGAGAACGCATTGTCGAGCCGAAGCGCCAACCAGCCCAGGAGAATACCCGTCAGACTGGCCGAGGCCAGGATGAAAACACCTTCTTTAGCAAACATGCAGTTATCGAGGGCTCGGACCCCGGGAGTGGCAGGAGTGTATGGAACGATTGAAACTCGCTGAAACACCAAAATAGATGTTTCGTTGCAGAGCCGCATCCCCACTGATCTCTCTTTCCTCCTTTTTCGTTTCCTCACTCGTCCATGCCAACCGTTTCCGTACATACCCTTGGCTGCAAGCTGAATTATGCTGAATCGGGGACCATGCTTCGTGACTTCGAAAAGCGTTCCTATCGGAGAGTAGCCGCCGGACAACCGGCCGACGTTACGGTTATCAATACCTGCTCGGTGACGGAAGAGGCCGACCGCAAGTGCCGGCAGATTATCCGCCGATCCCTTCGGGCGAACCCGAATTCGTTCGTCATCGTCACCGGATGTTATGCCCAGCTACAACCCGGTGCCATTGCCGATATTCCGGGCGTAGACGCGGTTCTTGGAACAGGAGAAAAACTGGCGATTTTCGATTACATCTCATCATTCTCGAAGCGGGAAAAGACGCAGGTCGAGGTCTCATGCATCGATGACGTCGCGACATTTGGATCTGCATACGCTATCGGAGAGCGTACGAGGGCATTTTTAAAGATTCAGGACGGGTGCGACTATACCTGTGCATTCTGCACGATACCACGGGCCCGCGGGATTAGTCGCTCGTCTCGAACTGAACAGGTGCTGTCGGAAGCCCGCGATATTGCCGGTGCAGGATACCGCGAGATCGTTATCAGTGGAGTGAATATCGGTCTCTTCGGCCAGGACACCGAGGAGTCATTCCTGGACCTTCTGCGCGCACTCGACCGCGTCGATGGAATCGACCGGTACCGAATCTCGTCGATCGAACCCAACCTGTTGACCGACCAGATTGTAGACTTTGTGGCGGGATCGGATCACTTCATGCCGCATTTTCACGTTCCCCTCCAGAGTGGGGACGACGAGATTCTCGGGAGAATGAGACGTCGCTATCGACGCCAGGTATACGCCGAACGCGTTGCCCTCATCCAAAATGTGATTCCTGATGCGTGCATTGGGGTCGATGTCATTACCGGGTTCCCGACGGAAACGGAAGAACACTTTGACAATACCGTCCGATTCCTTGAGGACCTTCCGATCTCGTATCTCCACGCATTCACGTACTCGGAACGTCCCGGCACCGTTGCTTCTGAGGAACTCTCTCTCGACTCATCGAATGTTGTTGACCGGTCCGAGCGATCCCGCAGAACGCGCGTGCTCCGACTGCTGTCTGCCCGTAAAAAGCAGGCGTTCTATACCTCTCATCTGGGGGCCGTCAGACCGGTACTCTGGGAAAATGAACGGAAGGTAGAATCTGGCGGTAATACCGCTGCGGGATTGCAAGACCGTACGATACTGGGATTCACCGACAACTATATTCGGGTTGTAATGCCGGTTGCGACCGGAGCACCTGAACCGACCGGCACGATCGAAGATGTACGCCTCCTTGAGGTCGGAGACGAAGGCCGCGTGCGCGTCATCGCGACAGATAGAGATTTCGCATCTCGTATGGGCGCCTAAAATGCTCGTCGGTCAGTTCGTCTATGAAGGCGATGGACTCGCCCGTTGATTTCATCTCAGGTCCCAGTTCCTTGGGAACTTCCGGGAATTTGTCCCAGGAAAAAACGGGCTCCTTGATCGCAAATCCCGTGAGTTTTGATTCGAGTTCTCCGCGGTCCCGAAACTCTTTCAGCTTGTGCCCGAGCATGACTTTTGTAGCGATACGTGCGACCGGAATACCCGTTGCCTTGGCCACGAATGGTACGGTCCGTGATGCTCTGGGATTCGCCTCTATCACGTACACTTTCCCGTCCTGCACAACGAGTTGCGTGTTCATGAGTCCGAGAACACGTATCCTCTGGGCAATTTCCGTTACATACCGGGTGGCCGTCTCGATAATAGACTCGGGAAGCGAATACGGCGGGAGTACTGCGGTTGAATCTCCGGAGTGAACGCCGGCCGGTTCGATGTGCTGCATGACACCCGCGATCCAGACTTCGTCCCCGTCACACACGGCATCAATATCCATCTCCACGCTGTTTTCGAGGAAAAGATCGAGCAGGATAGCGTTGTCTGGCATCAACTTCCAGATATCCTGGACGTAACGTTCCACCTCCTCTGAATTGATGGCAATTCGCATTCCCTGTCCGCCGAGCACATAACTTGGCCTGATCAGAATGGGATAGCCAATATTCTCAGCAACTTCTACCGCCTCGGTGACCGTTCGAGCGACGCCATACGGCGGATACGGGATTCCCAGTTCCTTGAGCATGTCAGAAAACTGCCCCCGATCCTCCGCGATGTCCATATTCGGATACGACGTCCCCAGGATGGGAATACCTGCCTCATCCAACCGCCGGGCGAGCTTCAGCGCCGTCTGCCCACCGAGTTGCACGATAACACCCTTCGGGTTTTCGTGTTCTATAATATCCAACACTCGTTCCCAATAAACCGGCTCGAAATAAAGCTTATCAGCAACATCGAAATCGGTCGATACCGTCTCCGGATTACAGTTGATCATGATCGCTTCGAGACCGAGTTCCTTTGCTGCAAGTACGGCGTGCACACACGAGTAATCGAATTCGATCCCCTGTCCGATCCGGTTCGGGCCGCTCCCGAGAATGATCACCTTTTCCTGTTCCGTTACCTCGCTCTCGTTGGTGGACTCGTATGAGGAATAGAAATAGGGTGTCTGCGCTGGAAACTCACCGGCACAGGTATCAACAAGCAGGAACGCCGGCGTAAGGCCCAGTGATTTCCGGTGCGCGCGCACCTCGTCGTCGCTCACGCTCTCCTGCAGGAGATAGGAGATCTGCTCGTCGGAAAAGCCGTGCCGCTTGACCAAAAGCATAAATTCCGCATCCATCCGGTCGAGCGTTCGAGCCCTTATCAGATCTTCGATCTTCACGAGATCACGGATCTGAAAAAGGAACCAGGGATCGACGTGGGTGATATCAGAGACCTCTTCGACCGAGGCGCCGAGCTTGAATGCGTTCCGGATCTGAAGTGTGCGATCCCAGTACGGTTTGCTCAACCGATCCCTCACCTCATACCTGGGTGATTCATCCCGGTCAGCACCGAGCCCGGCATAGCCATTCTCGAGGCTCTGCCATGCTTTCTGAAGCGACTCGGTAAACGTCCTCCCGATGGCCATGACTTCACCCACGGCCTTCATCTGTGTCGTGAGTTCTTCGTCCACCCCCTCGAATTTTTCAAAGTTGAACCGTGGGATTTTTGTTACAACGTAGTCGATTGATGGCTCAAAGCATGCCGACGTTGTGCCGGTCACATCATTCGGCAGCTCGTCCAGCGTATAACCCACGGCAAGGCGAGCGGACACTTTTGCGATCGGATATCCGGTCGCTTTCGACGCCAGGGCGGACGAACGTGAAACCCGGGGATTGATTTCGATAGCAACCATCCGTCCGTCCTCGGGATTGACGGCAAACTGGACGTTACATCCTCCCGCGAAACTCCCGATGGAACGCATCATACGGATGGCGGCATCACGCATGATCTGAAACTGCTTGTCGGTCAGTGTCTGCGACGGAGCCACGGTAAGCGAATCGCCCGTATGAACCCCCATCGGGTCCACATTCTCTATCGAACAGATAATAATTACGTTGTCGTTGTCGTCTCGTAGCAACTCCAACTCGAACTCTTTCCACCCGAAGAGGCACTCTTCTATCAGTATCTCGTGTACCGGAGAGAGTTCAAGACCACGCGTAATCTTGCTCTCAAAATCATCCATGCTCCAGACGATTCCTCCCCCACTTCCCCCGAGGGTGAATGAGGGTCGGATGACCACCGGAATTCCTCCCAACTCCTGGGTGATTTCCTTCGCCTCCAACAGACTCTTGGCCACTCGACTCTCCGCCTGATCGATTCCGATAGACTCCATAAGGTCGCGGAATTGTTGACGATCTTCCGTGATGTGGATCGCATCGATATCAACACCGATCACCTCTACCCCCATTTTCTCCCAGTATCCCTCCTGGTGGAGGCGGTCGGCAAGATTCAGAGCCGTCTGGCCACCCATCGTAGGAAGCACCGCATCAGGTTTTTCCTTCTCGACAATCTGCTTGATCGATTCGGGGGTCAGATCCTGAAGATAGATCGTGTCCGCCGTGAGCGGATCGGTCATGATGGTCGCTGGATTCGAATTGACGAGGACGACCTCGTATCCTTCGGCCCGCAGAGAGCGGGACGCCTGCGTTCCGGAGTAGTCGAATTCACAGGCCTGACCGATGATGATCGGGCCGGACCCGATCAGGAGAATTTTCTGGATGTCCGTGCGCTTGGGCATCTGGCGTGGATCGTGTTTAGGATATCGGGACGGCTACGGAGTCGACTTCTGTTAGAAACGCGTCGAACAGATATCCGCTGTCGTGCGGTCCGGGCGAAGCTTCAGGGTGGTACTGCACGGACCGTGCGTTGCATGTACGGTAACGAAGTCCCTCAACGGTCTGGTCATTCAGATTGACATGGGTAATCTCAGCGGCATCACCGGCTACCGAATCCGGATCGACTACAAATCCGTGATTCTGTGTCGAAACTTCCACCCGTCCGGTCTCCAGATTCTTAACGGGATGGTTGGCACCGCGATGTCCGACAAACATTTTGGACACATGAAGACCTGCGGCGAGCGCCATAATCTGATGACCCAGGCAGATTCCGAACAGGGGCAGGTCACGCTGCATTACCGTTCGAGCCAACTCCACCGATTCGGTCATCACACGAGGATCGCCCGGACCATTGGAGAAAAACACGCCATCCGGTTCGTACGCATCGATCTCGTCGAGTACAACGGACGACGGAAACACGCGGACCTGACAGTTTCGGTCTCTGAACGAGCGAAGAATGTTTTGCTTCACCCCGTAGTCGATCACGGCGATGCGCCGTTCTCCTTCCGTAGAAAAATCATAGGTTTTTTCCGTCGAAACTCGGGAGGCGAGTTCCAGACCTTCCATCGACGGCCATTCACGGGCTTTTGCAATGAGAGATTCATCGTCCAGGTCGATGGAGGAAATCACTGCGTTCATCACGCCGCATGACCGAACATGGCGAACGAGCGTTCGGGTATCGACGTCGGAGATCCCCACCAGTTCATGCGACTTCATGAACGCATCGAGCGATTCGTCGGCATGTCGGTTCGAAAATTCTTCTGAAAATGCGCGTACCACGAGTCCGGCCACCATGGGGCGAATGGCCTCCATATCGATATCTGCTGTCCCGTAGTTCCCAATGTGGGGATACGTCATCATCATGATCTGCCCGTGATATGACGGATCAGTCAGAATCTCCTGGTATCCCGTCATGCTTGTATTGAAACACAACTCACCGGCAGTCTCTCCGGGAAAGCCGACCGCTTCTCCAGTGACTACGGTTCCGTCGGCCAGCGCCAGCTTACAAATATGTCCATCTCGCGGGTTTGTCATGCGCGTAGAATTCTAATCCGAGATCGGCCAGCCTAACCTGATTACCACATTCCTCTCAAAACCATACGAAAAAACCTCCCCAGGAACCCTAGGAAGGTCTCCAACACTACGGAAGGCCAACGGAGAAGATGTGGGGCAAACAGGTGTCGTGCAAACCGTCGGACCGGCCTCTTCCGGTTCGATAAGGGTCCTGGTAAAACATCTACCGGATGGATACCAACCCGATATCGGTACCTGTCGATCCATCCTCGCGAACATCCCGGCGTCCGCGCATCTAAAATACACCGGATGACTGCCGGAGACAACAACAACCGAGGGTCTACCGGTGTCTTCTTGGAAAGAACAAGAACGAAGTAATAGCACCGTGCAGGAAACTCAGCGCGCGTCAGGATCACGTGGTTGAACGGGGCCAAAAATGTACCATTCGTCATTTTACTTGAACCTGTTCTTCACCTGACTCGTTATAGTGGGCTGAAAATATGGGTTCAGAGCGAGCCCACATGAAGGATTCGAGCACAATGGATCGAAAAACCAGATATACCGTCCGAAATGAGGAGTACCGGTTTCGCATGCTGGCGAGCCTGGTCGGTGCCCTTTTTCTGGCGTGGGGAAGTATTCTCTACTGGCCCATCCCAACCGATCCTGACTTCTCGGGTGTGACGTTCGACGTTCGGGGAGAAGACGTGGTCACACTCGAACAGATTCAGCCGACACAGCAACAACACCACAAGCCCCCGCCGCCTGCACCGATCCCGCCCGTCGTGGTCCCCGATGATGTCGTGCTCGACGATGAGGTTCTCGATCTGCAGGACGATCTGCTCACGGTCGATGATCCGGGTGAGGATGCGGCGGAAGATGAAGGAGTAGTCGCGCCAACTACGGGTATTTCTGCCAGAGCCGACGCGGGGCCCAAACCGGTTCGGATCGTGGAGCCTGAATTCAGCCGCGAGGCCCGGCGCAAGAAATTACGGGTTGAGGTCGTATTGGAAGTTTTGGTTGATGCCCGAGGAAAGGTAAAAACGGCCCGGGTGATCGAACGCTACGCCCTCAACAAGGACAAGACCCGGAAAGAGTCGGTCGGCATCATCGGATACGGCATCGAAGAAGCAGCCGTCGCCGCGGCCGAGCAGTGGACCTTCCGGCCAGCCCGCAAGGGGGGCCAGCGCGTCCGGAGTTACACGACGCTGACGTTCAGTTTCGGTGTGTGACGCTCCGGAGGAGAGTGCTCTCCGTCCGGATTGTAAACGCGGGTTAATCTTGATTTGCTGTCTTTATTTTGGTAGATAACGGTACCCAGCAACCAACTCGGTGCTCATCGTGAAGACTCTCTTCCTCCGTCGACGGATAAGTCTGTCGATCCGGGGCGCATCTGCCCTGTTACTCTCCCTTCTCACCCTTCCTGCCCGAGCCCAACCTGCGTGTTCATTCGGAGCAGCTGCGCCTTACGGGGTGGTAGATACTTCGGCGTTTCAGTCGTTCATGATTGTAAGAGGACTTGTGTTTCTCGACAACGTGCAGGGAACTCGTGTAGGTGGTCAACCGGTACCGGATACGGGGGACTGGTTGGCAGCATTTGATACGAATGGCACCTTGCTCGGCACCTCCCGGTTGGATGTATCCGGTCTTTTTGACATCACTGTGTACGGAAACCCGTCTATCGTCGGAACGGACATAACATTCAGACTCTGCGACCAACGGGCTGCCGGAAGCCGTGAGGTGAGTATTGACGAGCACGTTTCTTTTTTTCCGTCGACTACTTCCTGGCCGCCCGCCATCCTCTCCGGCCGGTCAATTCCCACAGATCCCCTGCAGTGGTTTCTGGACGATGACCCGGCAAATTTCAAGGCGCCCATGACCATAACAGCCACTGTAACGGTTCATGGAGTACCCACAACAAGCCCCGACGGGTGGCTCGGCGCCTTCTGGGCCGGACCGTTCCACAATACCGGTCCGATCAACGGCGTCTGGGTACATGGCACAGCGCGACCCCTGCCCGGAATTATTGGACCGCAGATCTATCGGATTACGGTCTTTGGTTATAATGAGGGTGATCAGATCGAGTTTGCCGTCGTCAGTGAGGATCCACTTAGCGGAAAACCTGCAGCGGATCACCTGGGGATCAGTGGCAATTTCATCTCCTTCCTGCCCGGAGGTCAGATCGGCTCGCAGGCCAATCCATTTGAAATCGTTCTCCTCCACCCACCAGCACTTACCGCAGCCATTCCGGGTCAGACTGTGTCGACCAGTGAATCTTTCGGACCATTCGATCTAGATGATTTTATTGTCAATCCAACAGGACAGAAGATCGATTGGTCTGTCCGTGGCGCACAGAATCTGCTCGTCAGCATCGACACAGACAATGTCGTCTCTATTGCCGCCGTCGCCGGTTGGACCGGCGCAGAGGTCGTAACGTTTTCTGCTACGCACCCTACCGGTGAAATCACCGAACGAGAAGTCCGGTTTGTCCGGTATGACGTAACGTCCAATTATCCGATCTGGGAATCTCCAGCAGTGGGAGCGTTTTCTTCCGGGATGCTCATCACGGCCGATGTCGACGCTTCTGTCGCCGTCAGTATCGCCGCCAATAACCGTCTCGCCGCATTTGTGGATGGGGAGATTCGCGGCGTTACTTCGGCCGTCAAACGCGGTGGCAAGTTCGTTTTTGAACTCCCTGTCGAGGGAGATCTAGATGGCCAGACCGTCCAGTTCATGGCCCATGACATGATTAACGATGAAATCTATGCGCTAACCGAAACGGTCCAGTTTCAGCATGGAGGAGCGGTAGGTAACCTGGAAATGCCACTCCGCCTGGGATCACTCGCTACCGGCGTAACAGACGAGCCTGAGGTGCCGACCCGAGCAGGACTTCGGGATATCTGGCCCAATCCCTCCTCTGAAATCACCCACATACGGTTCGAGCTCATTCGGCCGGCATCCGTCCGAGTGGACGTATTCGATGTGCTCGGCCGCCGGGTAAGCAGTCTCCTTAACCGTCGGTTATCCGTCGGAAAACATCAGGTCGAATGGGGCCGAACGAATGCTCCAGCAGGCATTTATGCGATCCACCTCGTTACGGGAAACTCCGTTTTTACCCGCCTGGCCGTTCGTCAATAAGTATCGCGTCGAGCATCGCAAATCCGAGAATATAGTCGCTTAGCAAGCCTCTTGACCCCTTGCCAAGAGAAACCAACTTCTTCGAGAGACACACCATGAATACTCTATCCGATATCCTTTCTGATCCTCGCCATTCACGTTTTCGCCTCGCCGATGACTTGTTTCCACGCACCTGGTTCATGATGATTCTTCTCGTCCTCTGTCTACCGTCGGCCTCGACTTCGGCTCAGAGCCGAGAGTTCGACAAACGGTCGGTTGGTAACGCGGGCAGCCATTGCGACAGCGATCCCAATCCCGTTCTATGTGAGATTCGGGAACTGCGGGTGGAGGTCCAGGCGCTTCGGGACACTCTCGAAGTGGTGAAAGGTGAAGTCACGCCTTCGCTGAATTTTTCGGCCGATCTCTGCCTGGAACTTAATGGTGGTTTTTATGCTTCGGACAATTCGGGGTTTGGATATACGCTCGGTGGAAAATTCGGGGCGGGAGGCCTCGTTTTTGGAAACGGTGGGGAATTCGAAGTGAACGCAGCAGGAGGCCAAAATCTGCAGAATGGAAAAGACTTCAACATCCATGTACCCTTTACGATCTGCGCCAACTTCCCGCATATCAACTGGGAGCAGACCCCTTCGGGTGCAGGCAAACGCTTTACAATCGCGGAACTCTCGCAACAGAGCGAAGACCTTCGAAACGTATTTATCTCAAGGATCGGAGAAGTCGCAGAGATGTACGGAAATACCACTACATCGGGGAATATTGCCATGGACCTCATTTCAGCGGGAACGCCGCCCGTCGATCCGGACGACGCTATTCACGACGGCGGGAGGATCGGAAAAAGCATGGCAAAGATTTTCAAAATGCATCCGAACGTAGCCGGGTTGATCGGTGCGCCTCAGTCGCTTATTACAAAGAGGTTAAACGGTGGTGATCTTTGTGATCGTGCGAATGCCTTAAACAGTGGAACCAGGAAGCAGTGGCTCATTAATACCTGTGCGTCATCTTTCCCCGTCCCGGACCCGAACTCACTTCTTGATGACATGAAAAAGGTCGGAAGCATGGCATCAACCGTATCAACGATGTGGAATCGGTTCGACACGTTTTTCGGAGTTAGCGGTACGCTACGAGGCGAAATGGAGACGATGCTAAACGGAGTGGAGGCAGCTCGACAGGCTGCTGTTGGAGCCGGTTCGATTGCCGATGATGCCAGAAGTGCCGCCGTAAATGCAGGCTCCCTCGCTGATGACGCCAGAAATGCTGCCGTGACTGCAGGCTCCATCGCTGATGACGCCAGAAATGCTGCCGTGACTGCAGGCTCTCTCGCCGACGACGCCAGAAGCGCTGCAAATGCGGCGGCTTCCAGCGCGGATGATGCAGAAAAGGCTGCAAAATCTGTAGCCACCACCGTCGACAACACATGGAACCGACTGGAGGTCATGTTTCCTTTCAACGCCCAGTCATCTGCGAATCTGTCAGGTAAACTGGCTACCATGCTTGATAGATGGGACAGTCATTTTCGGGCAAACGGATCGGTCGTCGGAGATCTCGGCGATATGAGATCCCGAATCATCAATATGCCGTCCGCTATCTGTAGTGCGGTCCCCATATGTTCTCCTAATCTGGATCTCGGAGAAGATGGTACCGGTGACGGAACAGGCGGGATCCGGCAACAGTCACGGTCCGTTTCGAATTCCAACTCATCGATCCAGAAGCGGCCATGGAGCGATCCGGGCATAGGACGGCTCGATAAATCGAACATGGATGACGCGGTCGAGATTCCGGATCAATTCGGGTTGGATCTGAACTACCCTAATCCGTTCACGGACGATACTCGAATTCAGTTTGAGCTTCCAACGGATGAGTTTGTGACGTTGACCGTATTCGATATGACCGGACGGGAGGTGGAAACGCTGGTTTCCGATCAGATCAGGGCCGGTTATCACTCCATTCGCTGGGCCCCGCGAGCGCTAGCGAGCGGTGTCTACATGTACCGCCTCACTGCCGGAAACTATACTGAATCGAAGAAGATGATCCTGTCGCGGTAAATGACCGAATCCATGCAGAAAAGTCCGAGGAAACGCTTAATCCTGGAGACTGATTCCAAAAACGAGAAATGTGCGTTCTGTGAGAGGATTCAAGATGTAGGATAGACTGATGGGTAGAGCGAATTCGTTCGTGAACATAATGGATTTCGAGACCCGGATGCCAGACTGGATAATGCGAAATCCGTCCGTTGAGTAGAACGTACTTTTCCCCGTTACCGCGCCGACAGATAAATCCAGTTCAACGCCGTCAGTTGCCAACGGCCAGTCAATCTGTACAAACGCAGACCGGTCCGGATCGTTGTGAATCAAGACCGAACCGGAAACCTGTAATGGAAATGATTCCGTTCCACTCCACGACAGGACGGGTTCGATCCAGTGCGCCCCTTTTCCACTTCCCTCCACGGAGAAAAATCCTTTCGCACCCGGAGAAGGAAAATAGTAGTCAGTCACACCCGCTGAGAGTCTTCCCAGACGACCTTGGGACAGGGTATATCCTATCCAGAGATCGTGTTCATTGGCACCGGCACCCTCGGGAGATATCGAATACGAACCCCACGTTCCGATTTCGAAACGACCGGTGGAAAAGCTAAGGCCCGGTTGCAAACTCATTGACTCGCCGAAGTCAGTTCCCCGCCAGACGTAGCGACTGACGAGATCGGCCCCCAGCGAGAATGTCTGTGCATGAACGGAAATGATCCAGAAAAAAAGTCCCAGAAACGAAATACTACTTCGAAGCGTTTTCATTATTACCTCTTGCTCGTGTCTTCTTTATATGCAGGTTGAACTCTATCAAGGAAGGCTCAAACCGGGGCCGCGCTGGAACGCGGCCCCGGCGAGCGAGGGGTGGTTACACCATCATCAGGCCGCAACGGGTACGACTTCCTCCACGTGCTGGAATTCTGGATAGGCTCGACTGTCGTGTTCATGAATGTCGAGACCCCGTTCTTCAAGTAGTCCGTTGACTCTCAGTCCGATCGTCTTCTTGAGGGCCGTGAAGACCACCATGCTGACGCCGAATGTCCAGACGAAGGCGGTCGCAGCGCCAAGCAGTTGAACCCCCACTATCGATGGATTGAACATGTCTCCATGATTGAAGAGCCCAGCCGCAAGAGTACCCCAGACCCCGCATACTCCGTGCACAGATACGGCTCCGACGGCATCATCCACACGCCGATCGATCCATTCCAGTGAGAATACAACGATCACTCCCGCTATGGCCCCCGTTATCACGGCGAAGACCGGGGTTAAATTTGAACACCCCGCTGTGATTCCGACGAGACCGGCCAGGACACCATTCAGGGTCATTGGCGCGTCAGGTTTTTTACTCCTGATCCATGTTACAAGCATGGCGAAGGTGGCTCCGGCTCCGCCAGCGAGGAGCGTATTTATCGCGATAAGTGCTATATCTGTACTTCCCTCTGTTGTAGACCCGGCGTTGAATCCGAACCATCCAAACCAGAGGATGAATACACCGAGAGCAACGAGCGGCAGACTATGTCCTTCGAATTTGCGAGGATTGCCGTCTTTATCATATTTACCGGTGCGTGGACCGACGACGAGAATACCGGCAAGTGCAGCCCACCCACCCACTGAGTGCACGACCGTCGATCCTGCAAAGTCGATGAAGCCAAGGTGTTCGAGCCACCCGTCTCCGTGGAAGAGACTTCCCCAGGCCCAGGATCCAAACACAGGATAAATCAATCCCGTGATTACGATCGAAAAAATCAGATATCCGGCAAATTTGGTTCGCTCCGCAACGGCACCGGATACAATCGTTGCGGCTGTGGCTGCAAACACGGCCTGAAAGAGAAAGAACGCCCATGTCCAGGGATCGTCTCCAAGACCCGTGAGGAAGAACCCCTCCCACCCGACGATCCCTCCTAGTGGGGTCCCGAACATGAGGGCAAACCCTACGGCAAAAAAGATGAGTGATCCGGTCGCAACGTCCATCACATTTTTCATGATGATGTTGACCGCATTCTTGGATCGAGTCAGTCCGATCTCCAGAAGTGCAAAACCCGCCTGCATGAAGAATACGAGCGCCGCTGCAACGATCACCCAGACGAAATTCAGATGTAACTGCACGTCTGTTGCCGAGATTATCGCGTCCCCGGAAACGGTTACTCCGGCAGGTGACGTGCCGGCGGATGGGGCCTCCTGGGCATAGGCGCCCGAATATCCGAGGAGCGATGCGACGAACAAGAGAACAAGAATGCGTTTCATGATAGAATATAGATTGCTTTACTTATTAAGTGTTTTGGTCACATATACATAAATAATTTAGGCTATTAATAAGTTTAACATCAATTATTTAGGTAATGAAAAGCGCTTTCAGTCATTACGAATTCACAATCGGGTTACAATCCACTCTGATCTGTGGAAAAAAGCATTAAGAATTACCTGTTAGGAAAACCGCTTCCAACTCGACGTCACCCTTCGAATCGGGTACGTTCGCGTGTGAATATCGCGTGGACCCATTCCGGGGACGGGAGTCAGAGAGTGACTGATCGGTCCGGGAGAGAGCGTCGGTCAGGGAAAGAACATCCGTCCGGACGAGAGCGCCTCAAAAGAAGAACCCTCGAAAGACCCCGGCCCAGTATGCAATCCAGCTCAGAACCTACAGGACTCTACGATGAGCGATTCGAACACGATGCGTGTGGTGTCGGTCTCGTCTGCAACATCAACGGCCGGCCCGACCATCTGACGGTCTGTCGCGGCCTCGATATGTTGGTAAACCTTACCCATAGAGGTGCGTGCGGGAGTGATCCGGAAACAGGTGACGGAGCAGGGATCACGGTGCAAATACCAGACAAATTTCTGCGTACTGTGTGCGCCAACATGAATTTCCGGCTTCCTGCAACTGGTGCCTATGGAGTAGCCATGCTGTTCCTACCACCGGATCCCGCCAAGGCGGAAGTCATCAGACAGGAATTTGATTCTGTTATCAGAGATGAGAATCAGATACCGCTGGGCTGGAGACAGGTCCCGGTCGAATCCTCATCGATCGGAGTCACCGCACGGCATTCCGAGCCTGGAATCTGGCAATGTTTTATTGAACGCGACCGTGGGGTGAGCGCAGGACGTGAGTTCGAGCGACATCTCTTCATTATCCGGAAAGTCGCCGAACGCCGATTCACAGAACTGACTCCCGATCGACATCTGCGACCCTATATCGTCTCGTGTTCGTCGCAGACGATTATCTACAAAGGGATGTTGAAAACCGATCAGCTCGGTACCTACTTCCCTGATTTGCGCGACAACCGTCTTGAGTCGGCCGTAGCGATCGTTCATTCCCGGTTCAGTACGAATACACTCCCACGTTGGTCGCTGGCACATCCGTTCCGCGTCCTTGCCCACAACGGTGAAATCAACACGCTCAGGGGAAATGTAAACTGGATGCGTGCACGCGAATCGTTAATCGAGTCGACACTGTTCGGCGAACATCTGCGGAAGGTATTTCCTGTTCTCGAAACGGATGCCAGCGACTCAGCAGCGCTCGACAATGCACTCGAGTTCCTGTACCACGCGGGGCGATCCCTTCCACACGCCATGATGATGCTTATTCCTGAGGCCTGGGAGCATGATCCAACCATGCCTGAATGGAAGCGTAATTTTTATGCCTTTCATGCCTGCCTGATGGAACCCTGGGACGGGCCGGCTGCCGTTCTCTTTACGGATGGGCGTTACGCCGGTGCGGTACTTGACCGCAACGGTCTTCGGCCATCTCGCTATACGGTGACCCACGACGGAATGCTGGTGCTCAGTTCGGAAACAGGAGTCCTATCGATCGATCCTGCTAATGAAAAGGAAAAGGGCAGGATATATCCAGGTCATATGTTTCTTGTGGATCTGTCCGAGGGACGTATTGTAGGCGACGACGAGGTCAAGACGATACTGGCATCAAAGCAACCGTACGGATCCTGGCTCGCCGATCGAATGAGGACGGTGCATGACATTCCTCTGGCCACGCCCGTCCCTCCCCTCTCGGACTCGGATCTTGTAACGAAGCACAGGCTTTTTGGCTACACCGACGAGGATATACGGACGCTTGTACATCCTATGGTTGACACAGGAAAAGAAGCTATTGGATCCATGGGAGCCGATTTTCCTCACGCTGTTTTGTCCTCGAGACGTAGACCTCTCTTCGACTACTTCAAGCAATTGTTTGCCCAGGTGACCAATCCGCCGCTCGATGCCATCCGCGAGCGCATTGTCACCTCGCTGTACACCTATCTGGGTGCGAATCGGAATCCGTTGACGGAGTCTCAAGACCATGCTGACATGTTGCGCCTCGACCAGCCCATCCTGGACAACGCTCAGCTTGCCGGGCTACTCAAACTGGAGGACGTCTATCGTATAGATACCCTCTTCCCGGTAGATGATCCTGATCTGGACCGGGCCATTAATACCCTGTGTGAAGAAGCGGAACACGCCGTCGAGACCGGTAAAAGTATCCTGATCTTGTCGGACCGAAGAGCCAATGCTACGTTCGCTCCTCTACCCAGCCTACTCGCCACGGCATCTCTCCATCACCATCTTATTCGAACGGGACATCGCCTCAGCTGCTCTATCGTCGTCGAGAGCGGAGAACCGAGGGAGGTCCATCATTTTTGTTGTCTTGTAGGATTCGGAGCAGACGCCATCAATCCCTATATCGCACTCGATACCGCCATAGTCCTGCATTCACGCAACCAAACGATAGACACGGCCACTGGCGTCAAAAATTACATCCATGCCATAGACGAGGGTATACTCAAGGTTATGTCGAAGATGGGTATTTCGACACTGCAGAGTTACCGGGGAGCACAGATCTTTGAGGCGGTCGGAATACATGCCGATGTAATCACTCGCCATTTTACCGGAACCCCGTCACGAATTGGGGGCATCGGACTGGAGATTATCTCAAAGGAGGTCCTTCTTGCCCACGAATGTGCTTTCCCGAAGAGCCTGATACCGGGAGATATTCCACTAGAACCGGGTGGAAAGTATCAGTGGAGAAGGAATGGAGAGGAACACGCGTTTAACCCGGAGTCTATTTCAGCGCTTCAGCAGGCCGTAAGAACGAACGACCAGCGAAGCTATTCAGAGTTTGCCGACCAGATCAATAGCCGAGTACTGAACCCAAGCACTCTTCGAGACCTCATCGAGATCGATTTTGACAGTCGCACACCGATCCCTGTTGATGAGGTTGAACCGTGGACTGATATCGTGACTCGATTCAAGACCGGAGCCATGTCGTATGGATCCATCAGCCAGGAGAGTCACGAAACACTCGCTCGTGCGATGAATCATCTGGGTGGAAAAAGCAATACCGGCGAAGGTGGAGAAGACCCGGAACGTTTCCCTACCATAAGTCCCATTCGAAGCCGCATCAAACAGATTGCTTCGGGTCGTTTCGGAGTTTCCATAGCCTATCTGGCGAGCGCCGACGAAATTCAAATCAAGATGGCTCAGGGTGCCAAACCCGGTGAGGGGGGGCAGTTACCAGGAGAGAAAGTATATCCGTGGATCGCACGTACTCGGCATTCGACACCATACGTCGGTCTGATTTCACCTCCGCCGCATCACGATATCTACTCGATCGAGGACCTGGCCCAGCTAATACATGATCTGAAACACGCCAATCCGACCGCTAGAATAAGCGTAAAGTTAGTCTCAGAGGTCGGAGTCGGTACCATTTCCGCCGGTGTCGTCAAGGCCGGAGCAGACGTGATCCTGATATCCGGTTTTGATGGCGGTACCGGGGCTGCGCCAAAAACATCGTCACAGCACACTGGACTTCCCTGGGAACTTGGATTGGCAGAAACGCAGCAGACGCTGATCCAAAACGGACTGCGAAATCGGGTCCACATCGAGTGCGACGGACAACTCAAGACCGGCCGCGACGTGGTTATGGCGGCACTGCTTGGAGCAGAGGAATTTGGGTTCGCCACCGCCCCGCTCGTAGCGCTCGGCTGTATTGTGATGCGTAAATGTCACCTGAACACCTGTCCGGTAGGAATTGCCACACAGAACCCGGTCCTCCGAAATCATTTTTCAGGGCAGGCAGAATACGTTGTCAATTATTTCCATTTTGTTGCGGAAGAACTCAGAGGGCTCATGGCCCGCCTGGGGTTCAGAACCATTGAGGAGATGAGTGGCCGGGTCGATGTCTTGCGCCAGCGATCCGACATAAACCATTGGAAAGCCAGGCACGTGTCCCTCGATGCCCTCTTGAAGCGACCAACTCCGCCATCACATTCATATGTAGACACCGCAGCGAATGAGGCGAGCAGCAACACGACCTCAAACAACACTGGTATTGGCTCCAGCCTCGACAGACATCTCATCCAGGAAACACAACCCTCTCTTTTGCGGGCGGAACCGGTAGAGGTAGACGTAACCGTGGACAACGGAAACAGAGCATTCGGAACCATGCTCAGCCATACCGTTGTCAAAAAATTTGGACCGAACGGTCTCCCTGAGGGCTTGATAAAGATTCGCGCTACCGGGACAGGTGGCCAGAGTTTCGGTGCGTTCGTCTCGAAAGGGATATCAATATTCCTTTCGGGTGACGCGAATGATTACTTCGGGAAAGGTCTTTCTGGCGGTACGCTCGTGCTCCGACCCCCGAAAAATGTAGGATTCCGGCCGCACGATAACATCATAGTCGGCAACGTGGGGTTGTATGGGGCCATCAGCGGGAACGTGTACATCCGGGGCCGCGCGGGAGAACGTTTTGGTGTCCGCAATAGCGGTGCGACTGCCGTGGTGGAGGGTGTCGGAGATCACGGGTGTGAATACATGACCGGAGGATGCGTGGTCATACTGGGAATGACGGGACGCAATTTTGCCGCAGGCATGAGTGGCGGCATTGCATTCGTCATGGATGGGACGTGGGATTTCAGGACGGGAAGATGTAATACATCGTCAGTAGACATCGAACGAGTGACCTCCAGTGAAGACATCCATCTACTCCACAGGCTCATTGAACAACATCACACGCTTACCGAGAGCTCCGTAGCTGCCTGGGCACTCGAACATTGGGAGCGGGCACGTTACGAATTTGTCAAGGTAATGCCCATCGAATACAGAAAAGCGCTGGCCCGGCTTTCAAAAAGGGGATCTCCATCTGCACATTCACCGGACGCCCGGATCAGTCCAGATCACGTAACTCCACGATCTTTCGCAAGGGCGAATTCGCGCTTCTAAGCTATCCACGAAGCATACCCTCCATCACTTTCAAACATGGATAAATCGACAGGGTTTTTGCAATTTTCCAGGGTGACTCCTTCTGAGCGTCCTGTGCATGAACGAATTCGTGACTCGCGCGAAGTACTCGTGCCACTCGATTCCGGCGATGTAAGAAATCAGGCTGCACGGTGTATGGATTGCGGCGTCCCCTTCTGTCAGTCCGGGTGCCCCCTGGGTAACGCGATTCCGGACTGGAACGAGTTGGTCCGAAAAGACGATTGGTACGGCGCATATCAGCGACTTCGGGCTACGAACAACTTTCCCGAGTTTACGGGCCGGATCTGTCCAGCTCCATGCGAGTCGGCCTGCGTCCTGGGTCTGGTGGACGCTCCTGTCATGATCGAGCACCTGGAATATCAGATCATCGAACGAGCGTTCAAAGAAGGATGGGTTCGACCCGAGCCACCCGTTGAGAGGACGGGAAAACGAGTAGCTGTAATCGGCTCTGGACCAGCCGGGCTCGCGACTGCTGATCAGTTGAATCGGGCAGGGCATACGGCTGTGCTGTTCGAGAGGCAGGACCGGATAGGAGGACTACTCAGATATGGTATCCCGGATTTCAAACTGGACAAAGAAGTGTTGGATCGTCGCCTGAATATTATGCGTGCCGAAGGTGTTACGTTCGAAACGGGCGTCGACATCGATGCCGCGTCGTGCCAATCACTCCTGTCGGGATTCCATGCAACCGTTCTATGTACCGGTTCTACACAACCTCGAGATGTCAACATACCTGGACGGAAATTGAACGGGATTCATTTCGCGTGGGACTTCCTTTCTGAGCACAATCGAAGCGTCACCGAAAATCGTCGTGTTGACCGAGATAGACTTCCTGCCAACCATGGCATAGAGCCCATTAACGCGGAAGGGAAACACGTGATCGTAATCGGAGGCGGCGATACAGGCAGCGACTGTGTGGGTACGGCGAACAGGCAGGGAGCACTATCGGTCACGCAGTTCGAGGTGATGGATATGCCCCCGGAAACGCGTCCTCCCGAACAGCCGTGGCCGCAGATGCCCAGGATACTGAAAACAACGAGTAGTCATCGGGAAGGGGCAGACCGACACTGGAGCTTGAAGACGGAGACTTTCGACGGTATCGATGGCAAGGTAACTCATCTCACCACATCAAAAATCGCTGGTCGAAACCGAGACGGATCATTCGAAATAAAAGCTGGCTCACAAACGCAGTGGCGTGCGGACCTCGTGTTGCTTGCCATTGGTTATACGGGGCCTGAACAGACACTTCCCGAAGCGCTCGGCGCGACGTGTGACAGCCGCGGTAACCTTGTCACGGACCACGCCTATGCGACCAGCCGTGAAGGCATCTTTGTGGCAGGCGACGCACGGCGCGGACAGTCCTTGGTAGTATGGGCGATCAGCGAGGGAAGAGAGGCGGCCCGGTCCGTAGATCAGTATTTGATGGGATCTTCGTCTCTACCAACTCGCGGCTGTTGAAACAGCACCGAGTCCAGCGTCCAGGACCATGATGATAATCGGACGGACCGTAATGCGATTTCCGTATGCCACGATGTTCCGTACGATTCAGACTCACTATTTCAGAAAAGTGACCGCCAAACCCAACGTAATGGCTTCCTGCATTCGACTGGAATACACAAGCAAATGGACCAACACACTCCGATTCTCCGGGCAATAACCGTCTTACGAGCCCGCGTACTTGTCCCGCTCTATTTTCAATGTTTTCGTATTCAGAACTCCGGTGGCCGCAAAAGTGGCCACTATCACGGTCACTACTCTAATGAAGCGGTAGCTGTCGAGTCTATTCTATTTACGAGACCATCTATCCTTTCATAAAAAGGTAACACCGATTGGGTGTGCCGGATAAGATCAATCAGAAGGTTTCGAAATTCGAGATCGTTCTGCCAGGACTTGAGCGGGGTCACCCTTCCCGTTGAAGCCAACACCGAGTCCAATTGATAGTCTTTCGCCGCTCCGGGGAGTCGATCCATTCCACGATTCAGGTATGGTGCGAGTTGATTGTCTACGAAGTCGGCCTGTTTATTCTCGTACGTCCCAAGCAACTCCATTTGCAATTTCAGACGCGATAACTCCCCTCGTAGCTCTACCGATGAAATGAGACCCAACTGTCCAGAACCAACTAAAATGTCGTATGTCGAAGTTGAAGAAGTGAAAAACCACCTACCGAAAAGCTTCTGAATATCGCGATCAAATTGTTCGCGACTCATTTCGGTGCCGGAACTGCTGAAGCCTCCTAATAATCTGGTGGCTGCTTCCACAATATCCGTTTGACGCAGATGTCCCCTCGCCGATCTAAACTTATTGCCCTCCATTTCCTTCGAAACTGCAACAAGAAGCCTTACTTCTTCTTCCGAGCGAATTCGATCCTGATTCCAATTATTGACCTGAAGAGCCAACAATATTCCAATCATGACTAGAAGTATCTCTGCTAACGTATGGACCAGATACTCTTTCATTTTTTCCTGTTTCAGAAGATGTAGTCTAGCCTTCCTGAAAAGTGAATTCATAGTGTCGGCGAAACGGTTGAAAGCAATTAAGATTCGAGTGGTAGAACGGTTTGGGGATTTTGAGGTGAGCAGACGGCCACGTTTCACAAAGTAGTCGATCTGGATCGAAAATGGAGCGGGACAAGTACGCGGGCTCGTTAGTAGGTGCGCGTCCGCTGGACGAGCCCTCGGCTGCGATTTAC
>CAYLHF010000011.1:0-6205 GCA_964383365.1 uncultured Rhodothermales bacterium
GATGATGGATTCTACTCAAATTGTGTTCGAAACGCGTCGAATTCCTTCCGCAACTGATCGAGGTCGGCCCTGAGACTCTCGACGCTCTGGTGGAGTGACCCATCTCGGGTACCCTCCGTTGTATCCGCAGCCGCGCCCGTAGGGACGCCGATATCCTGGCCAACAGCCTCCGAATCTGCCTCCCCCGCGAGCAGGTGCGCGTAACGGGATTCTTTCTGACCCGGTTGTCTGGCCAGGAGAATTACGAGTGGATCTTCCCGTTCCGTCAGACCCACCAGAGTCTGCTGCGTCTCTGCCAGATCCTCGAACGGGTACATACGCGAGGTTCGACCCTTAACCTCCCCCACGGTCTGAGGGCCGCGTAGAGCCAGACATGCCAGCGCAGCACACTCGGCTCCAGATAATTCCCATGCCTCCCGGAGCGCATGCCGATACTTGAGCACACGACTCCCACTCCCGGTTGCATGCCCCACAATCCTCTCATGTGTCAGTTCATCCAGTGCCGTAATCACGTCGGTCTCGCTGTACTGAACCACCGGAGACCGATTGGATTTTTGATTACACGCTGACTTGAGGGCGTTCAGCGTCAACGGATAGTACTCGGGCGTGCTGGTCTCCTTCTCGATAAGGCATCCGAGAACCCGAATCGCTTCTAAACTGAGTGGCTTAAGCATGGCACTATCGATTAAAGAAGAAATGAAAGATCTGCTCCGGGGTCGTACTCCACGGTGTCGCTGCCCGAACGGAACAATCTCATCGGCCGGTTGCCTCCCAGTGTAAGATCATCTCCCTCCCGCCGAAGCCACGTTCCTTCTCGTAGCCCCACGACGGGTATCTCGGGATTCAGGCAAAGAAACTCGGTGATTCGATCCTCACGTGTCTCGCCCATGTGCCCGTCGGGATGGGCATCGAGATAATGCGGATTGATCTGAAAAGGGACGAGGCCGAGCGTCTCGAAGGAAGGCGGTTCGATGATCGGCATGTCGTTCGTTGTTGTGAGCGCAGGGCAAGCCACGTTGCTGCCCGCACTCCACCCCACATACGGCATTCCTGCATGGACCCGAGCCTGAATCGATGACATCAGACCCGACTCGTATAGATCGTGGACCAGTTTGAATGTGTTCCCGCCTCCCACGGCCACCGCATCAGCTGAATCCAGTACCGATTGGTGGTCTTGCGCATGGTGGACCGATAAAATATCCAATTCGGGCAGTGCTTCGGCTACCCTGCGCTCGTATTCATCATATGAAAAGCGAACGGCCGCATACGGTACGAATGCAACACGGCTGATACCCGCCCCAAGAAACTCAGGGATGAGCGAGCGAACATGTTCGAGATAACCGAGACCTGCGGTACTGGAGTTGCTCAGAAGTAATAATCGGGGATCAGACATAGTCCGGTCGTTGGGTGTGCGTTGCAGGACGTAAATGTAATTCCTGCACGCCTCATGCCAAACCCTAAATACCTGACGCGATCAATAATTCGATGTCTCGATACGGCATGCCGAACATCGTGGAGAGGCTCTTCTTGGTCAGATGTCTACGATATACATACGTCCCATTCCGGAGCCCTACATCGTTCCACAGGGCCTCGTTGATCGAACCCATGTCTCCGATCTTGATGAGATACGGAACGAGTACGTTCGTAAGCGCATAGGTCGCTGTCCGTGCCGCATTGGATGGCATATTCGGGATGCAGTAGTGAATGACGCCATGCTCCCTAAAGACGGGTTCGGAGTGTGCCGTGGCTCTACTCGTTTCGATGCATCCGCCCTGATCGATGACGGCATCGACAATCACAGAGCCTGCTCTCATACCTGCGACCATGTCTTTGGTAACCACGACGGGCGCCCGCTGACCGGACGTGACCATGGCGCCCACGACGACATCGGCGGTCAGTACGGCCTGGCGGATATACTGTTCGGTGGCCATGGCGGTCGTGATTCTGCGGTCCAGGTAATGTTCGAGAGACCGTAATGCGCCCAGATCGTTGTCCAGAACAATGACGTGCGACCCGAAGCCCAGTGCCGTCCGCGCGGCCCATTCGCCTACCACACCGGCTCCCAGAATGACGACATTCGATGGGGGCACGCCTGAAATACCCCCCAGCATGACTCCTTTCCCGCCTTCTGCACTTTCGAGGTAATGGGCTGCAATCTGGATGGCCATCGAACCCATGATTTCGTGCATCATTCGAACGATCGGGAGCGAACCATCGGAGTCTCGGATGAATTCGAATCCGATGCCGGTGATGCCCAGGTCCATCAGGCGTTTGAGGAAATCGGGTGACGTCCCCCCAAGGTGCAGAGCCGAAATGAGCATCTGTTTCTCCCGCAGAAACTGTATTTCGTCCTTGCAGGGTGGTCCAACCTTTACGATCAGCTCGCAGCTCGCATATAGTTCCGCAGTATCGGCCACGACCTCTGCCCCGGCCTCTGAATAATCCGTGTCTGCAAAATGTGCTGCTGTTCCAGCGCCCGAACCTACAAATACCTGGTGTCCGTTCGCCACCAGCGCATGAACCCCCGCGGGTGCAAGCGAAACCCGTCTCTCTTCATTCGATATTTCGCACGGAACTCCGATCCGGAGAGCGCGAAATTTTTCGCTGAGTTTCGTGGGTTTTTCCTTGGTGAGCAGTCCATGCTCAATCCCCAGTCCCTGGAGTGAGGGTATTTCCATCCGGCTAGTCCCAGGCTCAAATAAATGCTGTTAAATCAATAAAATATACGACTTTCAAACAAATTATTTAGTCTGTATCGTGGAATCTCCTATTTCGATTGACCGGTCACCCATCGAGCCATGATCAGTCCTCCGGCGACCCCTGCATTCAGGGATTCAGTTGCGCCACGACGCGCCGGGCCCGGGATGTGCACAAGATGATCGACGACTTTCCGGACGACGTCTGAGATACCGCGAGCCTCGCTTCCGATCACAAGCGCAGACGGTCGCCTGAATTCGAACGAATTGACGTCCGATCCAGACATATCAGCGGCATAAACGAGCCCCCCTTCTGATCTGAATTGAGTGATCCACTCAACCGGATTGTCCGTCTCCGCGAGTTTAAGATCCCAGATGCCCCCCATCGACGAACGGACGGTTTTGGGGTTGAAGAAATCGGCGGTTCCGGGTCCTGAGAGAACGGCCTCGATGCCGAACCACCCGGCCGTCCGGACCAGCGTACCTACATTTCCGGGGTCCTGAACGCCGTCCAGAAGGAGCACCGTCGAGGAAACCAGAATATCTTCAGGATTCAACCGGGGAATGCTGCATACCGCGAGAATTCCCTGGGACTCTCGAACAGCCGAGATTTTGTTCATCTCCCGCGGAGATATAACGTAGTATTTTCCACCGCGTTTGTCGACGAGCCCGGCCAGATTCTCTTCCCCGGCGTTACTCGTAGACAATAATTCAGTGACGGTCGCCCCGCCGTCTATAGCCGCCCGTACCGAACGAACCCCCTCGACGAGGAATTCTCCGCGCTCGTCCCGATTTTTCCTTCGGTTCAGCGAGGCGATCTCTTTCTTTCTTCGTTCTGTCAGCACGCATTCACCGTCTCTATGTCGAAGATTCAAACGGATTTCCAACGGGAATCCGACCGGTTCGCCCTACATTTGCGCGTTTTCAGGTATCGATGACCCGAAGACCGGATTCTTCTGACCTGTTCTAACCATAGTCCAGATCCATTCGCGTTTGGCAAAATAGTGCGTTTTAACGTAACTGCCGACCGTTCTTATAACCAGTACGGGATTCCCCCGAAATGAAGCACTGCAATGGCGCGTAAACCTGACGTCTATAAGCAATCAATCTACCGAGAACCGTCTCCCTTTCGTGACGAAGATAATCCGTTTGAGGCTATGATCGAGCGATTCGACATCGCTGCTCGGATTCTCGAACTCGACGAAGGTTTCTACGATTACCTTGTACAGCCGGCCCGCATCCATATTACGGCCATCCCGGTCGTCATGGATACCGGGAAGATCAAGATGTTTGAAGGATATCGCGTCATTCACAGCGATATTCTCGGCCCCTCGAAAGGGGGTATCCGGTACGCACCGGACGTAAATCTGGATGAAGTCAAAGCACTCTCCGCCTGGATGACCTGGAAGTGTGCTGTCGTCAATGTGCCGTTTGGCGGTGCAAAAGGAGGTGTCAGGTGTAATCCAAGGGAAATGAGTCCAGGTGAACTGGAGCGCTTGACCCGTCGATACGCGGCTAATCTCATCGACGTATTTGGTCCTGACAAGGATATACCGGCTCCGGACATGAATACGAATGAGCAGATCATGGCGTGGATTTTGGATACGTTCTCCATGAATGCGAAGCGCACCGAGAATGCAGTTGTAACCGGGAAACCGATCATTCTGGGTGGATCAGAGGGACGCAGAGAGGCGACCGGCCGGGGTGTTATGACCGTCACGCTCGCTGCGATGGAGCGACTGGGAATGAAAACGTCCGACAGTACCGTCGCCGTACAGGGATTTGGGAATGTGGGCTCCGTCGCCGCCAATCTTCTTGCCCGTCAGGGGTGCAAGGTCGTTGCGGTAAGTGATGTTTCCGGAGGATATTTCAATGCCGATGGATTCAATATCCAGGAATTAATCACGTTCTCACAGGAACACGGCGGCTCACTTGAAGGGCTTCCGAATGCCGAATCCATTTCGAATGAAGATCTGTTGACGCTGGATGTCGACATCCTGGTCCCGGCAGCCAAGGAAGATCAGATCACGTCCAAAAATGCTTCCCGGATCAAAGCAAAAATTATTTCTGAGGGTGCTAATGGCCCGACGACACCGAAAGCCGATGATATTCTGAAGGCCAACGGATGTCTGGTCATTCCAGACATTCTCGCAAATGCAGGAGGCGTCACGGTTTCTTACTTCGAATGGGTACAGGACCGGCAGGGCTATTTCTGGACGCTCGACCGGGTGAACAGAAGACTCGATCGGATGATGCATCAGGCCTTTCACGATGTATTCGAGGTAGCCGACAGGCATGATGTGACGCTCAGAATCGGTGCATACGTACTGGCAATCGACAAGGTGTCGTCAGCCCTGAAGCTGCGGGGTATTTACGCATAGCATCGGTCTTCTCGCTCTTCCTATCTTGGCGTACATTGCTACGTCCCGAACACAGAACAGGACGGGACGGGATTACGTCCTGTCGCCCCAAATCCCGGCGGGCACCTGGAAGGTTTACTGAAGAGTTATGCGGATCAAACACCGATTCCGGATTTACGCTGCGACCATGGTTTTGGCCTGGTCGGGCGCCGGACTTCGCCCAGATTCTACGCGAGCGCAACATTCGCATGTCGAACAGTTACAGGACATTGCCAGCGCGTGTCTGGCCACCTCACCCGGGAAGTTCATGGTCTTTGGTCTGAATTCGGATGCCGCGGCACCCTACATTCGGCAGTCCCTCTTTGATCGATGGAAGGCAGAAGAACGGAAAATATATGCGGCTGACTCGCTGGCGTCCATGCCGATATTAACGTATCGGGTCCTGGAGAAGAAGGTCGAGTTGTATCGTGCGGGAAAGAATCGCGTCGGAAGGACGGCCAGACTCTCACTGTCGATTCAATTGACAGGTCCTGATGGAGAACTCCTTTCCGATCATTTGTGCGCTGATATCCGTACGGACACGCTGTCGACGGAATCCGCGCGTAGCATGGTCGACCCCCGATTCCCGGAGACCAACGTATCGCCACCCGTTGGAGGATGGTTTCGCCGATACCTACAGCCTGCCGTCATTATTGGTGCAAGTGCCATCGGCACGTATCTGTTCTTCAATCTCAGAAGTCGACGGACAGATAGCGGATGAGGTGCCGAGTACACGTTGAGATCCTTCTTCTCCTCATCCTGCTGGCCGGATGCGCGATTCCTGTTCCTCCAGTGGGTGGGCCGCCCGATCAAATCCCGCCGCGCTTACTTGAATCGTTTCCCGCCAACGGATCGGTAGGCGTTCTCGCCATTGAAATGACGATCCGATTCGATGAGAGGCTTGACGAACGATCGGTCGTGCAGTCCGTCTCGATCACACCGGAATTCGACAACCCGCCCGATATAGAGGCCAATGGGAGTGAGATCAGGATTCGTTTCCCCGAGCGTCTCAGTCAGAATACCACCTATCTGGTCGGCCTCGATACGAAGCTACGCGATGCCCATGGCGTGGCGCTTACGTCACCGATCACAATCGCTTTCGGAACGGGA
>CAYLHF010000011.1:6305-44278 GCA_964383365.1 uncultured Rhodothermales bacterium
ACCTCTGGCTCATCTTCAATCCCGACACTGTTCGGGCGTCATCCAGATTATAGAACCCAGACCGATTCCCAGGGACATTTCGTTTTTGATCACCTGAGCGAAGTGGATTATTTCGTAGTGGCCGTTCAGGATAATAACGGGAACCGGGTGCTCGATCAGACGGAACCGATGGGTATCCCTCCGTTCTCTTCGATCCTGGCCGATTCCGTCGGCTCAGCCCCGACCCGACCGTGGATACTCTTTCGGCGAGATGACACATTACCGTTCGTACGCCGAATAACAGCAACGAACAGTCATGAACTTTCTCTTCGGTTCTCGGAATCCGTCGTCCTCTCGAACACGTCTCCGTCCGAATGGGAAGTACGTGACTCTACTACCGGCCTTATCCAACCCATCTCGACCGTTTATTCGGGCACAGATCCCCGCGACATTGTGGTTAGAACCGATTCTCTTGTGCCGGGATCTTATCGACTTCGGCTCTCAGGTACCATTGCTGATTCATCGGGCAATCGAATCGACGCGGACACGTTGTATTTCCGGGCATCCTCAAAACCTTTTTCCACGAGATCCAGATTTATCTCATATTTACCGGAGTCGATGCCCGTAGATCCTTCAGGAATCGCGACTATCTGGCCTGGTATTCCCGTCGGTTTGCACATCTCCAGTCCCGCTACAGCCGGGGAAGCAAGCCCGTTCCTGGTGCAGGATACAACCGGTACGGGGCTTGACGCGAAATTGAGCAGCAGCGACGGAGTCCGGCTTTTTTTCGACGCTGCCAGCGTCCCGGATCGCTTTGTAGTAGCCATATCCGATTCATTGCAGGGACCGGATCGAACCTTTATTCGGGCCGATGACTCCCGGGTGGGAGATCTCACCGGCATTATTTCTTACACCGGTAACAAAGAGAATCTGATTGTTGAACTGATTCGTACTCCCGGTACCAACAATCCGCTCACCACCGAAGTGACAGACTCAACGGGTACCGTCCGATTTGAGCAATTGCCAGAAAAAACCCGATTTCGCCTCCGGGCGTTTGCTGACCTGAATGGTGACGGAGCCTGGAATCCAGGCTCCATCATGCCCTTTTCCCCTTCGGAGCCGATCGGGTGGCTCGACGTTCAAGAGCCGATACGGGCTCGCTGGGAAACGGTAGCCGCTGACACTCTCTCTATCGAGTCATTGACAAAGCAGTAATTCCGTGTTTGAGCGATTTCACATTGTGCTGTCAACCGAAGAAATGCGCCGTGCGGACCGGACGGCGATAGACACATTCGGTCTCTCCGGTTTTACGCTCATGGAAACGGCCGGGCGATGTTGTGCGGGAGTCGCGGAGCGTATGGTTTCAACCGGTTCTTCTCGTCATGCAGTCATTTTGGTCGGAAAGGGCAACAATGGTGGAGACGGTCTGGTAATTTCCCGCGTCCTGCATGAAGGCGGATGGAAGGTGAGCGTCATCCTGTGTACCGACCCGTCGGAGATACGTGGAGACGCTCGTGCTCACTTCGATCTTCTGTCCAGGTTGGCTCCGGAGAGCAATCGTCTGGACATTCGGCTACTCAGTAAGTATACAGACGCGTCCGAAGCGATTCCATCATCGTCTATTGACCTGTACATAGACGCACTCCTTGGGACGGGTCTAAAAAGCGACGTTCGAGACCCCATCCTGTCCGTCGTTCAGCGCGTCAACGAACTTCCCGGACGGGTTCTGTCTGTCGATATCCCTTCCGGAGTCGACGCCAACACAGGCGAAATTCACGGTCTTGCCATCCGGGCGGATACCACCGTCACCATGGCGGCACTCAAACCGGGACTCCTCCTGGGTGCAGGACCGGACTGCGTAGGCGTCATTCATATTGCTGAAATTGGAATCCCGAATCGGATTCTTGAAGCAATCAGTTCAACGGGCAGCCAGGTCAGACGATCAGAAACGAAGGCCGTAGACCAGATTTTCCCGGTCAGAATACGCACCGCAAATAAATACACGTCAGGTCCGACGGTCGTCGTGGCCGGATCCTCCCGGTTCACCGGGGCGGCGGTACTCGCGTCCACGGCCGCTGCCAGAATCGGGAGCGGATACGTTACGGTTGTCGCGCCACCGGCCACCGAGTCTCTTCTAAAAGAAAAACTAACTGAAATTCCCGTCATTCCCTGGAGTCTGGACAACGGAAGGCCCGATGCCGACACGACCATCGAGCTCCTTGGGAAACAGTGGAGCAAAGCGAAATCTATTCTCATCGGTCCGGGCCTGGGACGAGGACCGGATATTGACGAGTTCGTATCGAGGCTCGTCACGCGAACGACGTCTCCCGTCGTAGTTGATGCCGACGGTCTGTATGCCCTTGGAAAAAGCTCAGATCTCGTATCCGCGCATGCTGCCGGACGGTGGGTGTTCACCCCGCACCAGGGTGAATTCGACATGCTGTATGACAACGATCATGTTCCGGATCCAAAATGGGAATGTCCGATTATCGAACGTGTGAAAGCTCTTGCCAGCAGGTGGAACGTAGTGGTTCTGCTAAAAGGAACTCCTTCAGTCACGGCTGCTCCCGATGGCCGGGTAGTCATCAATGATACGGGAAATTCTGCTGCTGCCACTGCGGGAACGGGGGATGTGCTCGCCGGTATGGTCGCAGGTCTGATCGCACAGGGTCTCGACGCATTCGATGCAGCGGTATCCGGCATTCACCTTGCCGGGAGACTGACCGATAAATACACAGAACAACAGGCAGCGCAGTCGATGATGGCATCAGATCTTCTTCCCATGATTCCCGAACTGAGGGCCTGACGGTATGTCCCTATTTGCAGGACGGCCCCGGATAGCTGCTCTGGGGTGGACAGTCGTCATCTTGATTCTGCTCGGTATTCCTGGACATAGTATACCGGACTCATCCCTGTTTCGATACGACAAGGCCATCCACGCCGCGCTCTTTCTTATCCTTGCCATTCTGTGGATGCAGGCAGCTGCATCAAGTGGGGTGAACGGCATCGTGCTTGTACTGATGGGAGGAATAATTTTTTCTGTACTGTCTGAATGGTATCAGGGAGTTCTTCCGATTGACCGACAACCGGATGTGCTGGACTCGGTTGCAGACATTATCGGCTTCCTGGCGGGCGTCGTCGGCTGGGGAATCTGGACCTATTTCAGACCGTTCGGGAGAAGGAGAGGCAACTTTTAGTCGCTGTGTCGGTCTACTAATCAATCGGTGTGCGGGTCTCTGCGGTGGGTTGATCTGACCTGTACCCGTTTCGGTTTTCGGATTTTCGTCGTATGTTCACGGCCTTCACTTTCACGCGCAATCGAACTATGTCGCTACGCAAAACAGAGAAAGCAGACCTTCGTAATCGCTATCCCCTCTTCGTCGAACTTGGACTCGCCATTACATTGGGTATCCTTGTAGTCGCTTTTCGGCTCGACATGAGTGTAGACGATACGTTCGAAGTGGCTCTTCAGGAACAGGAAACGGTGCAGATGGAGCAGGTAACTCAGACACAGCAGATCGAGAAGCCGCCACCACCTCCGCGTCCCCCTGTCCCTGTCGAAGTACCTAACGATGAAGTACTGGAAGACGATGACCTGGATCTGGATGTATTCCTGGATATCGATCAGGCTCCGGACCTGCCGCCACCGCCCCCTCCAATGGAAGAAGAACCAGAGGAGCCGGAAATTTTTGTAATCGTCGAGCAGATGCCGGACCTCATTGGTGGTCTCGGTGGGCTCCAGAAAAAAATTCATTACCCTGAAATTGCCAAGAAGGCAGGCGTTGAAGGTCGCGTTTTCCTACAGTTTGTTGTTGACGAGCAGGGAAACGTAGCCGATCCCGTAGTGACTCGCGGTATTGGCGCCGGGTGTGATGAGGAAGCCATTCGAGCCATCCTTACGGCTAAATTCAAGCCGGGTAAGCAGCGTGGGAAGCCGGTAAAGGTCAAGATGTCATTACCGATCACGTTTAAGCTGAAATAGCCACTGGATCCGGCCCTCGGACCGGTAGCGTTCGATCAAGAGTGGACGTGATCGAACCAGACAGCGTATAACACAGTGCGCGGCGTTCTCTGAACGCCGCGCACTGTGTCGTTCACCCGGCAACCACGTCGCGGTCGAGCGCAACTTTTCCCATTTTAAACGTTCCCTTTTTCAGGGTAAATGTACATTTTGCAGTGAATACAGACGTGGAAGCTACCTCTCAACGACCCGTCGACGATATCGTCGACCAACTCCTCAGAGATCAGGACTACCTTCTGGCTCAGGAATTGAAACACAAAACCGAAGAGTTGAATCAACTGTTCGTACAGGCGCAGCGTCAGAAACTCAAAGTAGAACTCGACACCAACGAGCTGAATACCCGGCAGGGTGCCTCTGTCACATGGCTGGAAGTGAAGGTCTATAAGGAAATCTAGTGACCGGGAATCGTCCCGGGCGTGGCGGCATTTCGTCAGCGATCAGGTCGGCGAACGATGACACCGTCCTTCATCACAAACACTGTATTGTAGGCATCGGTGATATCCCGGGCTGGATTTCCGGATACGGCTACGAGGTCAGCCAGTAATCCGCGTCTAATAGAACCCAGGTGAGAATCAAGTTCCAGGGCACGCGCATTCACTGACGTAGCCCCTCTCAGAGCATCGATTGGGGACATTCCGTATTCAACCATCAGTTCCATTTCCCAGGCATTTCTTCCGTGGGTAAACACACCCACATCCCCTCCGACTCCTATCGTCACACCCATTTCCAATGCGCGCCGAAAAACTTTCTTCTTGGCAGAAATTCGTTCAGGCTCAGGATCTGAACCTTTATCCCATCCAGCATACATGCTGATCGCCTCACCCGCAGCGAGCGTAGGAATCCACGCGACATTCCGCTCTATCATCTCACGAAAAATTTCGTCAGTGGCACCGTCGCCATGTTCGATCGTTCGAACCCCACCGCGAATGGCGTTCCGCATTCCCTGCTCTGTTCCAGCGTGAGCTACGACCATTCGTCCACTCGACGCGGCAATCCGGACGGCTAGAGCGATTTCCTCCTCCGTGAACGTCGGCATTGCCTTCCCATGTTGGCCCCATCGGTAATCGGCGTACATCTTGACGACATCGGCCCCGTGACCGATCTGGTCGCGAACGACTCGTATCAATTCATCGTGACCGTCTGCCTCTTCTGCCCCGAGAGGAACGTCAAAATCCGAATGAAAGCCTTTGGGTCCATAACTCCCGGTGGCAACGATTGCCCGACTCGCAACGATCAGACGGGGTCCGGGAATTATTCCCAGATCGATCGCCTTTTTGAGCTCAATATCGGCGTATCCGGCTCCCTCGGTGCCCAGATCGCGCAATGTGGTCCACCCGGCCATGAGCGTATTGCGCGCATGAACAGTTGCCCTGGCTACGCGAAGCGTACGGGATTCCCGAAGCACCTGATCATTCCATGATGCCTCATCATAGGGATGGAGTAGCAGATGGGCATGCGCCTCGATGAAACCGGGAAGCAGCGTCGAGCCCTCCAGCCGAATGCGGTCCGCACCCGTCTCAGCATCGACCTCGGACTCTTTCCCTGCAGTAACAATGTGATCCCCTTCGACAAGAACAACCCAACCGTCATGAATCTCATTGCCGTCAAAAACGCGATCCGGTACAAGCAGCGTCTGCTGAGCCTGCGCAAGAGAAGCACCCAAAAAGAGAACAAGAGCAACGAGAAAACTTCGCATCACAGTAGAATTTAGATGTAGAAAGGATTGCAGAATACCCCTGCAGGTCGGAGATTTCAACCCGTTAATCAAACAACCACAACCCGGCATCCATGGGCATCGATGTTGACCGAATCCGAGAAGTCTTTCCCTCTCTTCATGTTGTAGACGACGGTAATCCGAGGGTCTATCTGGACAATCCGGGAGGAACCCAGGTTCCGCAATCCGTCATAGACCGAACGCGGGACTATTTCACGACAATGAATGCCAATGGAGATGGAGCCTTTGTGACGTCGAGAGGGTCTGACCGATTGCTTGATCACGCTCATGAGGCAATGGCTGACTTCCTGAACGCGCCCGATCCGGCCGAGATTGTCTTCGGCCAGAATATGACCAGTCTGACCTTTTCCATCTCGCGGTCCCTGGGTCGTCAGATGAAATCGGGAGATGAGATCATTCTGACTCGAATGGACCACGATGCCAACATCAGTCCGTGGTTAATGCTGGCTGAAGACCGCGGTCTTTCCATCCGCTGGTTGGATTTTGACCCCGAATCGTGTCAGTATCAATTGGAAACACTCGATGATTTACTCTCTGATCGCACCCGCCTTGTCGCCGTTAATTATGCCAGCAACGCGATAGGGACCGTCAACGACGTTGCAGAAATTGTTCGCAAGGCCCACGCAGCCGGAGCGCTCGTTTTTGTTGATGCTGTCCAGTTTTGTCCGCATGGCGTGACGGATGTTCAGAAACTGGGCTGTGACGTTCTGGTCTGTTCGGCGTATAAATTTTTCGGCCCGCACCAGGGTATTTTATGGGGAAGGAAAACCCTCCTGGAATCGCTCACACCGTATAAGGTCCGACCCGCTTCCAACGAACTGCCCGGCCGATTCGAGACGGGTACCCTCTCTCATGAGGGACTCGCAGGAACGCTCGGAGCAATAGAGTATATCGAGTGGATTGGAGCAGAAATGAGTCCTGCTTCACCGCAGTTCGGGCGCCGATCAGACCGGTCCAATGTACTCGCGGCGGCCATGACGACCATTGGTGATTATGAATCCTGCCTGGGAGAGGTTTTCGAGCAAGGTCTCCGGCACATTCCGGGTGTGAAATTCCACGGACCTGAACGAGGTTGCGACCGTGTTCCTACGTACGCAGTCTCGTTCGAAGGCCATCGCCCGAGAGTGCTCGCAGAAGAACTGGGTAAGCACAATATTTTCGCCTGGGATGGCCACTATTATGCCGTGGAAGTTATCAGCCGCCTCGGACTCGACCAGGCCGGGGGGATGCTTCGTCTGGGATTGGCACATTACAATTCCCGCAAAGAAATCGACCGAACCCTGAACGTCCTCTCGGACATTGTTCGGACGAAAACGGTTTAACCGGGGAGCTACGTCATGCAGCAACCGATGGACGTCTGCGAACCATCCAAACAATCCTAAAGCGCGATTACGCCGGGTATTGCGTTGGCGGCTTCATAGATAGCGATGACATCGTCCACATTCGCTACATCAATCCTCGCCGTTACGCTGACATAGTTTCCTTTGCTCGACGCCCTGACGATTGGTTTCGACCCCGCAAAAACAGCTTCCATGGCAGCCAATTCCTTTCTGGGGACGATGAATTTGAAGAGGTATTGACCGGGCCAATCCATCTGTTCATTCAACAGGGTGCGGAACGCTTTCCAGTCGGTTTCTCCCGTATGTTGCGTGCTGCGATCAGTCATGAATCACGGACGATGTCATTTGTTCTGGCTTTCGAGAACCGATTTAAGCGCTATTCGTGACGGGGTTCCGGGGAGACGCAACACGAACAGGACGCTGATCGTCTAAATCGTATATTTTGATTCCACTAACGGACTCCGATTATGTTTTTTCTACCCGAATGGGCACCCAATATTCACCCGCTGATCATCCATTTTCCCATCGGGCTCCTCATTGCGGCATTCCTCTTCGACGTTCTGAGTATGGTTCTGAAGAAGTTACCTGTATGGAAAAAGAGCGCCATCATTCTATACATTTTCGGAGCCGTTGCAGCCATCGCGACGTATTTCACTGGTGATCTTGCCGGAGACTCCGTTTTTCTTCCGACGGATGCAAACGCTCTTCTCACAGAGCACGCTGATCTGGGTCTCTGGACGATGGGTTTTTTCGTGGTCTACGCTCTCGTTCGCCTGATCACATACGTCTCAGATATAGAATCTCGCACGTCGATCCACGCGACACTGACCGTCGTGGGACTGGGGGGGCTGGCGCTCATGTATTCGACCGCCGAACACGGTGCCCAGCTGGTCTATCGATATGGAGTAGGCGTACAGGCGATTGATCACAGTCCGGATACCCTTGATCTGCGTGCCGACTCACTCTCCGATGGTACGTCCCCTACCGCCACGCCGGATGGCGGTTGGATCTGGAATCCAGGTCAGGCCACAGGCTGGAGTAATGGGCTCCAGTTTCCCGAAGAGGGTCAGGAATATATTCGTCCTGCGATGCTCGATGGTAGTGAGCACGGAGATGTCCTGGGCCTTACGGTAGAAGGCGTACCGGTGTCCATGGTCTATGATAAAGACATCGGAGCTATACAGATTGACGCATCAATCAATCTGGATGATTTTACAGGTACATTTATGTTCATCTATGGTGTTGTAGACGCCGACCATTATCATTTCATGGCCGTAGGAAATGGAGAAATGAGACAGGGACGAAGTGAAAATGGAGACTTTTACCTGCTCGATACCAAAAAGTACGATGCGGCCGGATGGCAAACGTACCGGGTGGTCTCCGATGGCAGGCACGCCCGTGCCTATGCGGGGGAAGCGCTCGTAACCCACGGCCACGGATCTCCTTCGAGCGTGGGACCTGCGGGTATTCGGATCAACGGTGAGGGAACGGTCCGTATCGACTTCGTCAAGGTGCATCCTCTACGACCGATAGAGGTTTCGGCAACCGACGGTGAGAACGACGACAACACCGGCGGGTCGGGTGATCGCGATAGTAGTGACGAAAAATGAGTACCGGAATCGACGAGTCTGAAACCGGTCGTCGCGACCACTGGGAATCCCTCTACGCGAATGCCGACATCTGCCGGGTAAATTGGTATCAACCATCGCCTTCGGCAACGCTGGATCGGATATTGAAATACGTGCCCGACCGTTCTGCCCGAATGATTGACGTGGGCGGTGGCGGTTCGTTACTGATCGACACGCTCCTCGACGCAGGCTATCAAAGGTTATCCGTACTGGATATTTCGGCTTCGGGGCTGGATGTATCGAAAAAGCGGCTGGGACATCGAGCGGCACAGGTCGCGTGGATAACACAGGATGTACAGCTCTTCCGTCCCGAATACCCGTTTGATTTCTGGCATGACCGTGCCGTTTTTCATTTTATTCGCGAAGAGAATGATCAGCGTGCCTACCGCGACGTACTGTACCGTTCACTTCGTCCGGGTGGTATGCTGATTATATCGACTTTTGCGGTCAACGGGCCGTTCCGGTGTGCCGGACTGGATGTAGTTCAATATGATGACCTCAAAATGAATGCGGTGCTTGGCCGAGCCTTTGAGCGGGTTCATTCAGGTAATGAAACCCATCAGACCCCGCGCGGTGAGTCGCAACTTTTTTGGTACGGTGTCTACAGAAGGAAATAACTGGCGGTTTATACTGACATCCTGTCTGAATCTTCGGAACGGTATGCTTTTCGTTGGCTTCTGGTGGAAGAATGAAACGCACTATAAATTAAAAAATAGCCTGTTTTCCCGTTATCGAGGCTCTACCCTCGAATCATCTGCTGACAAATAGGCGCATATATTGAAATAAAGATTCCTGACTCGCATGAATATGAACCTGCAGAAATTTACGGTGAAAGCGCGGGAAGCGATCAAGAAAGCCACGGAAATCGCTGCATCCCGGAATCATCAGGCCATAGAACCCCCGCATCTCCTGCTCGCATTTCTGAGCGACACAGGTGGCATCGTGGAGAGCATTCTTTCCAAACTCGGAGCCCACAGCCAACAGTTGCAGACGCGGGTTGAGGGTGCGCTTGAAAAACTTCCAATCGTGACAGGATCCAGTGTTTCGGGACAATTTGTCGGAAAAGAGGCGAAGAAGGTCTTTGACCGGGCACTGGCGGAAGCCGAACAACTCCACGATGAATTCGTCGCTTCAGAGCACCTTCTGATTGCCCTTTCGGCCGCTACAGAAAAAACCGGGGAGGCCCTTCGAGAGGCAGGAGTTACCAGGGATTCCATTCTTTCAATCCTGAAAAGTGTTCGTGGCAGTCAAAGCGTGACTGACGAACACGCTGAGAGTCGATATCGTGCCCTGGAGCGCTACACCCGAGACCTGAATGACCTGGCATCCAGGGGGAAAATAGACCCTGTTATAGGTAGAGACGAAGAAATCAGAAGGATTCTGCAAATTCTCTCTCGCAGAACCAAGAACAATCCGATACTCGTCGGAGAACCCGGCGTAGGAAAAACGGCCATAGCCGAGGGACTGGCCATCCGGATCGTTCAGGGTGATGTGCCTGAAGGTTTACGGAATAAGCAGATCCTCGCACTCGACATGGGTGCACTTATCGCCGGGGCCAAATATCGTGGTGAATTCGAAGATCGACTGAAGGCTGTTGTCAAGGAGATCACGGAATCGGATGGTAGAATCGTTCTCTTCATCGACGAGATTCACACACTCGTCGGCGCGGGTGCCGGAGAGGGAGCCATGGATGCTGCCAATATCCTGAAGCCTGCTCTCGCACGCGGTGAACTCCGGGCCATCGGAGCGACAACGCTCGACGAATACAGGAAATACCTGGAGAAGGACAAGGCCCTGGAACGTCGTTTTCAGATGGTCCTGGTTAATGAACCAACCGTAGACGATACCATATCTATCCTTCGTGGGATCAAAGAGAGGTACGAGGTCCATCACGGCGTCCGGATTACAGATGGTGCCCTCGTCTCGGCGGCAGAACTGAGCCATCGATACATCTCTGATCGATTCCTTCCCGACAAGGCAATCGACCTCATCGACGAATCGGCCGCCCGACTGCGGATTGAGATCGACTCGATGCCCGAAGAGTTGGATCAGCTTGAGCGTGCCATCCGTCAGTTGGAAATAGAGCGGGAAGCGATGAAACGCGAGCACGACGAAGACAAGTTGGCTCACATTGCAGAACAACTTGCAAATCTGGAAGAACAACGACTGGCTCTCCGGGCCCGTTGGGAGCAGGAGAAGGAAATCATCCAGGCTATTCGACGGGCGAAGGAAGAGATCGAGAGACTGCGTGTAGAGGCAGAGCGTCTTGAGCGTGAAGGACAGTATGGTGACGTTGCCGAAGTCAGGTATGGAAAACTTCCTCAGCTGGAAGAAGAAGTAGAAAAAGAAAACGCCCGACTCGTTCTGCTTCAGAAAAAAGGAGCGCTACTCAAAGAAGAAATTGACTCGGAAGATATCGCCGCCATCGTATCGAAATGGACCGGAATCCCGGTATCTCGAATGCTTGAAAGCGAACGAGCCAAGCTTGTTCATATGGATGACGAACTCTCGAAGAACGTCGTTGGACAAACGGAAGCTATCGAAGCCGTTTCCAATGCTGTTCGGAGAGGTCGAGCCGGACTACAGGAAGAGAATCGCCCCATTGGATCGTTCATTTTCCTCGGCTCAACCGGCGTCGGAAAAACGGAATTAGCCAAGACTCTGGCGTCTTTCCTGTTTAATGACGAAAACGCGATGATTCGTATCGATATGAGCGAATATCAGGAACGTCACACAGTGAGTCGCCTCGTGGGTGCTCCTCCCGGTTATGTCGGTTATGAGGAGGGCGGACAACTCACTGAACAGGTTCGCCGTAAACCGTATTCGGTTGTGCTGCTGGATGAAATCGAGAAAGCCCATCCGGAAGTGTTCAATATTCTCCTGCAGGTATTGGATGATGGTCGTCTGACGGATAATCGTGGTCGTCTCGCGGATTTTAAGAATACGATTATCATCATGACGAGTAATCTCGGCTCCGAGTTGATCCAGAGCAGGCTGGACCTGAACGACGGCCTGCTTTCAGCTATTGATGAACAGAACTTGAAAGGGGAGCTCCTGTCGCTGCTAAAACAACGAATGAGACCCGAATTCTTGAATCGAATAGACGAGATCGTTGTGTTCCATCCGCTGAGTAAGGAGAATATCCGGGAGATCGCCGAAATACAGTTCGACCGGGTCCGGGACCTGGCCAGCCGATCCAATGGCCTGGATCTGATTCTGTCCGATCGAGCCAAGGATTATCTGGCCGAAAAAGGATTTGATCCTGTTTTCGGTGCCCGCCCGTTGAAGCGGGTCATTCAGCGTGAGATCACCAACAAACTCGCCGAGGAGGTACTCTCCGGGTGGATAAAGCCGGGGCAGAGAATTGAAATTGATTCGTCGGCTGACGGGCTCATCTTTGAAACCGTAACGGAAGAAAATCGGATCGTATAAGTCAGGGGCTGTTCTCCTGACGAAGACGCTGTTCCACCTCAGTGATCCACTGATGATCTGGCGGAAGCGCCGATCGGAAGATGGTCTGTGCCCGTCGAAGTTCCTTTCGTCCATCTGCCACTTCGCCTCTCTCCAGAAGGAGGTTTCCGAGCACCTGATGATCGCGCCCTACGATGTAGTGGGATGGACCCATGTCCGAGGTATGGACCCTGACAACTTCCCTGAACAATTTCTCTGCCGAACTCAGTCTGCCGATACGCTGGTAGACACGTCCGAGATAGCTCTTTGACCTGGCAACGTCGGGACCGTCGCGACCAAAAATGACCGTCCGTATTTCTATCGCCTGCAGCAGGACGCGTTCGGCCTCGCCAAGCTCGCCGCGTTCCATCAGGACCGTACCGAGGTTGTGAAGACTCGACGCAACGAGCGGATGGTCCGATCCGAGCAGCTCTGTTACCATTTTCAACGCCTGTCGGTACAATTCTTCTGCCGTATCCAGGTCTCCTTCATCTGCCTTGGCACCGGCCAGATTCAACATGGTTTCTGCGATGTCTCGACTGGACGGTCCTTCCAGTTCGATGCGCATTCCCAATGCTTCCTTCCAGAGAGAATCGGCCGTCGTTACACTCCGGCGATATACCGCTGTGCCGAAATCATTGAGAACATCGGCGATCGCAGCACTCGGTGGTATAAATAGCCGGCGCCTCATTGCGAGTGCCCGTTGAAAGAACTCGATACTCTCATCGCTCCTGTCGAGTTCGTCGTAGACGCGAGCCGCGTTGTAGAGACTCTCTGCCAGATCCTTCGTGTCGGCACCCTTTGCGAGGGATCGCCGGATCTCCAGTGCTCTGGACAGGAGCGGCTCCGCATCCTGATAGAAACCGAGTTGAAGATCGACTCGACCAATCGCATCGAACATTTCCGCCTGGACATCCGGCTGGTCGTTGAGCATGGATTTTGCCCGTTCAGCTCCCGGAACGAGCATGTCGCGCGCCGTAATCTCTCTACCTCTTGCGAGTTCGGGGTCGGATACGTTGAACATTTCCAGGAGCAGATCCTTGACCTGGTCCTTTTTAGCGGACTCGATCCGGATGGCATCATTCTGTCTTGCCACCACGATCGAAAACCGGACGGATAGAATCAACGATACCACGATGGTGACAGAGATCAGCGCGGACACCAGAACTCCGACTCGATGTCTTCGAATAAACTTCCGGGTCCGATATCGGAACGTGTCGCTCTGTGCATGAACGGGCATTCCCGTCAGGAAACGATCAATATCCTGCAGGAAGTGATCGGCTGATTGATATCTACGATCCGGTTCTTTCCGGAGGGCCATCAAGATAATGTTGTCCAGATCACCGGAGAGTTCCTTGCGCAGCCGGTTGATACGTGTGTCGTCCATCTGAGTCGAATCTGCCGCAGACTCGAGGAGCGTAATCGCCGTGCTCGGCCGCTCCGGTTGGGACTCACAGATGATTTGTTCGATCTCGGCTCGACCTCGATTCGAAAACGAATAGGGTCTACTCCCCGTCAGTAGCTCGTAAAGAAGAATTCCCAGTTGATAAACGTCGCTCGCGGTCGTTACCTGTTCTCCTCTGGCCTGCTCCGGTGACGCATACTCCGGAGTCATGACACGGACCTCCGTTGCTGTTACCGGAACAGTAAAATCGGCCTCATCGGTATCGAGCATTTTTGCGATTCCAAAATCGAGCAACTTGACTTCTCCACGGTCTGTCACGAGAATATTCCCGGGCTTCAGATCTCTGTGAACAATCAGTTTCTGATGGGCGTAGTGGACAGCGGAGCAAACACTCTTGAAAAGCACCAGGCGATCATCAATAGACAGCGTTTTTTCTTCACAGTACTCGATTAAGGACTTTCCTTCGACATAGTCCATCACGAAGTAGGATCTTCCATCGTCGGTTGCTCCGCCGTCCAGAAGGCGTGCAATATTGGGATGGATCAGGCCGGCAAGAATCCTCCTTTCGTTTCTGAATCGAGACAAAATTTCGTCACTCGCCATGCCTCGACGAATGACCTTGACTGCCACAAATTTCTCGAATGCGGCATCATCGCGGGAGCCGAGATAGACACTCCCCATTCCGCCACGACCCAGTCTCTTGACGAGCAGATAGGGACCCATGTGGGTGTGCAAATCCGGATCGTTCTCATCCTCGGCTTCACCAATCGATGACGCCATGAGTTCGAGCGATTTCTGAAGATCCTCGGGACGAGAACCCTCCAGGAAATCTACCGCCTTCTCGCCAGCTCCAAGCATCGACAGAACATGCCGGCACAACTCGGCATCATCCGAACACCGCTCCCGGACGAACGCTACCCTCTTCTCCTCCTCCAGGTCGAGTGCTTCGTCCAGGATGGCGTCGATTTTTTTCCAGCGATCCGGAGTGATGCCTTTCATTGACGAACGGGAGAACAACTTGAATCGGAAGCGAACATCATAACCGCCAGCATACGGTCACTGCTCATTCAACTTAAGATACAGAAAGGATTTCGCCTTGTACCAGTCCCGGTCGACCGTACGACCGGAGAGCCCCAGAACCTCCGCCGTCTCTTCAATAGAGAGTCCTCCGAAAAAGCGGTACTCCACGATTTGGGCGAGCCGTTCATCGAAGGATTGAAGTTCTGTCAATGCCTCGTCGAGTCCCAGAATATCTACTGGCTGGGTATTGCCCGTGATCTGGGAGGCCATAAATTCGGTTCGATGAGCCTTCCCTCCCCGCTTTTCGGCGTTCACTTTCCGCGCATAATCGACCAGAATCTGTCTCATTGCCCGGGCAGAAACGGCGAAAAAATGCGCCCTATCCGTCCAGTCCACGTCACCCCGGTCAAACATTTTCAGATAAGCCTCGTGCACAAGTCCGGTCGTATTTAGCGTCTCGCCCGGACTCCTAAAACTGAGTTGGCGACTCGCAATACCCCGAAGTTCGTCGTAGACCAATACGAATAGTTCTTTGCTGGCATCTGCATTCCCCTCCCGATGGGAGGAAAGAAGCTGTGTTACGTGACCATAATCAGACATTTAGCAATGGAGCCTGTTCATACGTGTTGATCCCGGGATTGGAAGATCTTCGTATACGAGGAGAGTACGGAACGTTGCTCAAAATAAAAACGGAGAATATCATCTGTTACGCAGTTATCGCCCAATAACGGCTATAATGAATAATAGCGTCCGTTACATACTGAACTAATCTTTTTATTATCAGTACGTTACTGTGTCCAGTAGCGAATGTGGATAAGTTGAGTTGCAAAACGGACTTTGACTACATTTATTGTTGTTTGCCCTTCGGAAAACTATCGGATCCTGAACGAGATGTATTTAAGCAAACTTGAACTCCACGGTTTCAAGAGTTTTGCCGAGCGCACCGTCGTCGATTTCTCTCAGGGAGTAACGGCCGTCGTAGGGCCGAACGGTTGTGGAAAATCCAATATCGTGGATGCCGTCAGGTGGGTCATCGGGGAGCAACGAGCCCGCATTCTCCGGTCGGAGAAGATGGAAAACATCATTTTCAACGGCACGAATTCCCGTCGGGCTCTGGGGATGGCCGAAGTTCTCCTCACGATTGTGAACGACAAGGGGATTCTTCCGGTCGAGTATAGCGAAGTGACGATCGGAAGGAGACTCTTCCGGTCGGGAGAGTCGGAATATCTGCTTAACGGCGTCCAGTGTCGACTGAAGGATATTACGGACCTGTTCATGGACACGGGGATGGGAGCAGGTGCATACTCGGTCATCGAGTTGAAGATGATTGAAGATATCCTGTCAGAGAATGCACAGGATCGGCGGACGCTGTTCGAAGAAGCGGCTGGAATAACGAAATACAAGATTCGACGCGGCCAGACGATTCGAAAGCTGAACAGTACGCAAGGAGATCTGAATCGTGTCAGAGACATTGTCGACGAATTGGAAAAAAGGGTTCGGAGCCTCCAGCGACAGGCCCAAAAAGCGTCCCGATTCAAAAAGTTGGACGACCGACTTCGACACCTGACACTTTCACTTGCAGTTGTAGAGCATCGAAAACTGGCCACGGAAGACACGGAACTGAAGCAGCTTATTGCTGATCTGAAGGATCAGGTCGACACGCTGACGGCCCAGCTTTCTGCTGTGGAAGCTGATTATGAAGCGCTTCGCACATCCCACATAGAGCGCGAGCAGGAAGTGGTATCTGCACAGACGGACCTGAGCACGCACACGGAAATGATTCGTTCGGCAGAGGCTGATCTCAGACTGAATCGGGAAAGAATTAACGCGTTAGAACGGGACCAGGCTCGGGCTGCCGAAGACGAACGACTCTCCGAGGTTCGATTCTTGTCGCTGGAAAAGGAATTGTTGAAGACGGCAAAAGAGTTAAAAGCCGCTGAACCGAAAGCGGTAAGTGCGTCGGAGAAGTTGGATACGGCCCGGAATGAGAGAAATGCTGCCGACCTTTCGGTACAGAATGCCAGAAATGATCTCCAATCTCTGGCCCATGAAGAACGTTCGGCTCGAGAGCAGTTATCCGAGCGCACCCGTACCGTGGACCGACTCCACAGCCGGATTGAAGTAACAGAACAGGACTTGCTGGAAATCGAGAAGGACTGTATTGTCAGAGAAAATGCTGTAGTAGAAGTCGAAGAGAGGGTTGGTACGCTTTCTCAGGTGGTGGATTCGAATCGAGTCAGACTGGACGAAAGTAAAACGAATCTCGAATCCACCCGGGCCGAATTATCGCGCAAGATGGAGGTCGTTTCAGATCTGGAATCGAGTCTCCGGAGTGTGGAACGACGTTTCGATGCCTCCGTCGCCGAAGTTGCTCTACTGGAAAGTCTGCTTGATTCTTACGAAGAGTTCTCGGAACCCGTTCAGTTTCTGGCCGGTGATGATCAGTGGACGGAGGGCCGTCTCCAGACCGTGTCTGACATTCTCACAGCCCAAGACAGGTATCGTCCTGCCCTGGAGGCAGCGCTGGGTTCATATGCAGATTGTATCGTAGTTGACGATGAAGCAAGCGCGCTACGGGCTATCGTGCGGCTTCGGGATACCGATAAAGGCCGTGCTACGTTCATTCTCCTTGACAGGATCTGTTCAGACGGTAATTTTTCAACAGAAACTGGCGATGAGGATCATCAATCGATCCTTCGTTATGTTTCCGTGGTGTCGGACCGGTACAAGCCGCTCGCGAAGGCGCTCCTGAAATCCTCGTTTATCGTTCAGGACTTGAATTCGGTCACCCTGAAAAACCTGCCGGTCGGTCGATATTTTAATCTGATAGGCGAATGGGTTGATTCGACAGGACTGCTCCATGCGGGAAGCGATGGATATTCTTCCTCTCCGGCTACTGCCAGGATGAGCAGGAGAGAGCAGCACGAGGAAGCCGTCGCAACACGCGAGGGCCTGGAGAAGGAGATCATCCATTTGAAAGATCAGCTATCCGCTGCGCGTAATGATGCTGATGCAATCAGCCTGGCGGTTCCCGAAGAAGTCGTACGAACCCTGTCGGAATCTCTTACAGAGGCAGAAAAAGCACATTCGCGTGGCGTCTATGAACGGGAGGTCCTTCTTCGGAGGAGGACCGAGGTTTTCCACCGGCGTGACGCACTAACGCAAGCCAGGACAACGGCTTCGACCGAAATTGAGGCAATCGAATCTGGTCTTGAAGAACTCCGACTCTCTGTCAAGACCCTCACGGCACGGCACGCTGATAATGAGGAGTCATTCAAAACACTCGAGAATGACAGTAGAAATGCTTTTTCCCTCTTCAACGAGGCGAATATTCTGGCTGTCCAGACGAAGAATCGCTTCGACAATCTGCTCAACGACAGGGTACGGATAGAAGGTGATCTGAAACGCCTCGAAGAAGAAGCTGCTACCCGATCTTCGCTCGTCGCCACCTTCGCTACTCAGCGTGCGGATGCCGATTCCAATGCGAAATCCCTGGAGAGTGAGATCAAGGTAATGATGGCGAAACGTGGAGAATATGACGCCAGGGTGAGTAAGACCCGGGATGCCCTGATGGAGATCAAGGTCGCGATTTCGGATATGGAGGCACGGCTGAGAGACCTCAGGCGCGAAAGGGAGCGAGCCATGACTTCGGAATCAGAGCAGTCCGTTCGTCGCGCTCAGATTTCGACTCGTCTGACCGACCTTGTCGAGTCGATGCTGGAAGATTTTGATCTCGACCTGTCCACGTGCAAGATCCAGATAGACAATGATTTTGACGAAGCAGAGGCTCGATCAGAGATTCAGGAATTGCGATCGAAAGTTCGAAATCTGGGGCCCGTAAATGCTCTTGCTCTCGAATCATTCGAGGAGGAACAGGAACGACTGGAATTTCTCCACACGCAGATGTCGGACCTGGAGCACGCAGAGTCGACGCTGCGAGAAACGATTGGAGAGATCAATCAGACGGCATCGACTCGATTCAACGAGACGTTTGAAGAGGTGCGAACCAATTTCAATTCCCTCTTCGCTGAACTCTTCGGTGCAGATGCCTCCGCCGATCTGATTCTGAAGGAACCCAATGATCCCCTCGAATCTCCCATAGAGATACTTGCGAAGCCCAGAGGGAAGAAGCCGAGTGTACTCGCCCAGCTTTCAGGCGGAGAGAAGACGCTCACCGCGATTGCACTTCTCTTTTCGATTTACCTGGTCAAGCCAAGTCCATTCTGTATCCTGGATGAAGTTGACGCTCCGCTCGATGACGCGAACATCATCCGATTCATGCACCTGATAAGGACGTTTGCCGAGTCAACGCAGTTTGTTCTTGTTACCCACAACAAGCGTACAATGGAGGCGGCTGACAGGATGTACGGAATCACGATGCCAGAGACCGGTATCTCCCGACTGGTAGGTGTTACTTTCGAAGCTGACCTTCAACTCGTGGCCTAGGTGTTTTTACCCGGACGAAGGTAAGATCTATTCGTAGTCGTGTTCGAAGTATTCTATACCACGAGATGGTCCGCCAATTCCCTTTGCCTTGATACGATCGCTCAGGCGATCGGCAAAGACTGCTGCCGCGTCGTAGCCGTAGTGCTGAAGAAGATGATTCATCGCGATGACTTCGCAGAGCACGGTCACATTCTTACCCGGGGTGATCGGCAGCTTTACGAGTGGCAATTTGGACCCCATAATATCGAACGTAGAATGGACCATCCCGATTCGGGTATACTCAATTTCGGGATCCCAGGGATGCAAATGAACGACCACTTCAACGCGTTTTTGAAAACGAATGGCCCGGATTCCGAACATGGCCCGGACATCGATCAGCCCGAGCCCACGAATCTCCATAAAATGTTTGGCAATATCCGTCCCTGAGCCCATTAAAACCGATTCACTCGTCCGCGTCACCATGACCACATCATCGGCAACAAGCCGATGTCCTCGTTCAACCAGGTCCAATGCGACTTCGCTTTTCCCAATTCCGGGCGATCCTATGATCAGAAGCCCGATGCCATAGACTCCAATCAGGGCTCCGTGTACCGACTGTTGCATCGCGAACTGGTCGTTCAGAAAATCGTTCAGGAGCGCCATAAAATCCGTACTCGGAAGGGGCGTACTGAAAACCGGAATCCCTGCCGTCGTAGCGAGGTCGATCAATTCCGCATCCAGTTCATTGCTCTCGGTAAGAAAGATGCACGGGATATCTTTGTAAACGATATGAGAAAAGGCCTCCGTTCGGGCCACCGGGTCCAGATGAGCGAGATAGCTGTACTCGGTATTTCCCAGAATCTGAATTCTGTGATGCGTAAATAGATCCAGATATCCGGTGAGCGCCAGACCCGGACGGTGCAGATTGGCTTCGACCACAAACCGATCGTCCGTCTTGACGTCATTCTTGCGTTCAAGAGCCACGCCGACGGTTTTCGAAAGGTTGTCGGCTACAAAAGTAACCGAAATCTTATCTTTCTTGAACGGTTTGGGCTTCATGATATCGTGAATGGTACGCTTTCAATGTCCATGTCCGCCTTACTACGGAACATCGATCGTATCCAGAATTCGCTGTACGATCTCCTCACTCGTGATCTCTTCAGCTTCTGCTTCGTAGGTAATCGCGATTCGATGCCGCAACACGTCCATCGCGATCGATTTAACGTCTTCCGGAGTAATGTACGCACGATGTTGGAGGAATGCGTTCGCGCGGGCGGCCAGGTTCAGATTGATGGTAGCCCTCGGGGAAGCACCAAATTCGATCAACGGTTTTAAAACGCTGAGTCTGAATTCGCCCGGAGCCCGGGAAGCGACGACCAGATCCACGATATACTTCTCGACTCGTTCGTCGATATACAGCGCATTCAGAACCGAGCGGGCCGACATAATCTGCTCTGGCGTTACGACCGTACGAACCGGAGGCGTATCTCCCGTTCGGGCCATTCGTCTCATGATTTCCAGTTCCTCGTCCCGATCAGGATATCCCACCTTAATTTTCATCATGAAACGGTCGACCTGTGCCTCGGGCAACGGGTACGTTCCCTCCTGCTCGATTGGGTTCTGCGTCGCCAGCACCAGAAACGGCTGCTCCAGCGGAAACGTGGTTTCTCCAATGGTGACCTGTCGCTCCTGCATACTTTCAAGAAGCGCGCTCTGAACCTTGGCAGGTGACCTGTTTATTTCGTCAGCAAGAATGATATTGGAAAAAATGGGACCCTTCTTGATGGAAAAGTCTCCCTTCTTCTGATTGTAGACGAGCGTACCGAGTAGATCTGCCGGGAGCAGATCCGGCGTGAATTGGATACGTTGAAACTGCGTTCCGATCGCTCCGGCAAGTGTGCTGACGGTCAGGGTCTTCGCCAAACCGGGTACACCCTCCAGAAGGACATGTCCATCTCCGAGAAGCCCAATCAGCAGACGCTCGATCATATATCTCTGACCGACTACCGTACGGGATATTTCTGCCAGGAGATCGTCCACGAAGGCGCTCTCCTGCGTAATTCTATCGTTTACTGCTGCAATGTCAAATTGCGTCATATTCGAATGGTAAATGTTCTGAATATTTCTTTGTCAGAGAATGAACGTCTCAAGAGAACCGCTAGTATGGTCGGACCATGAAGATCTCAATTGCTCGATAAAAGGAGGCAGCGAAAATGGCTGTCCGACGACCAGTGCATACGACCCCTCTCCGGTTTGAGTCGCGCCGTATACCCCGTCCATGCTAAATCGTTCTGATTCCTTCACTATGAAATCGAGTGCACTCGTTGTCGTATCCCAGTCCTCCCTTCGACAGGAGTAGGACATCATGAGGAGAGCCCCGAAAAATTGCCAGTCCTTCCGACGGACGGCACCCACGAGTTTCTGAACGCGCTGATTCTCCGTGACCAGAAAACGGACGGTGGAACGCGCCTTCCGGTTAGATGCACCGAGTGCCGATTCAAGATCTTTGTGTTCCAGATCTCGAAACGAATCCAATTCGGGAAACCCTCGTCGTCGCAAACGCTCCAGCGCTTCCTGTGTCCGCGACCAGCGCTCTTCGACCGGCCAGTCACGGAGGCCGGGAGCGGTATTGACCAGGATACTCCCAATACCTTCGGCATCAGGCAGACCGAGCCCGAGATCCTCTTCAGTAGCCGTGTCAACGACTATAAAATCATGCGTTCGCGTCTGTTTTGAACCGATCACGTAGGCCTTGCTAAACGGAACACCCAGGTATTCCTCTATCCCACGCATCTCGGACTGAAGGGTGCTCGACGGGTTCTGTGACGAAGCGTCCAGTGCGGAAACCGCGCCGGTCAAGGCCGTCGTTACGGAGGAAATGTAAGGTGCCAGTAAGTCGGAGGGCAGGGAACCCAGCACGGCAATATCAAGACCAGCGGTTTCATCACCTCGTATCTGGACCAGAACAGATCTGATCAGCGTGACCAGGTCTGAGGATGAATCGTCCTCTGCCGTCGTTATCTCAAATTCCGCCACGGAAGCGACGCCTTCGATGACCAACCGGAACGAATGATCCGATCGACCCCTCACGGCCACGGCCATTCCCCTCCGCAGTGTCATCATCAACGCAAACCCGTCGAAATAGTTGGTATGATCCGCCTGTACCCCGATACAGCCATGTGAAAAGGAAGCCTCTATCCCGGCATCAGCCTCACCCAGTCGCTCCACGAGCAGCGCCTTGACTCGGTCAACAAACTGATCGGGGCGAAGCGACTCTCTTTCCTGCATTGAATTCAGTGCGTGCAGGAATGGCTGAACGAATGATGGAGTCCCACCGCGATCACTTTTGAGTCGTTTTGTCATGGGTTCAGGATGTCTCCTGTCTTTACTCGGTTCCCACGGAGAAACTCCTTCGCAGGCATTCGTCTGCGGCCTTCTATCTGCAACTCCAGTAATTCTATCCAACCATCAGCCGTTCGGACGAACAACTGATCCGATGAGCAGAATACCGCACCGGATATATAGTCCTGACTTCCTGAATCGCTCAGACGCTCCTCCCGTCCAACAACAGCGTCCTGTTCGGCGGAAACCAGTTTACTCCGATACACCTTCAGGATCGTTCCTTCAATCATGGTCCATGCACCCGGAAACGGAGACAGTCCTCTTATATGATTGTGAATCTCGATCGACTTCGATGACCACCTGATGCGACAGTCATCCCGGAATATTTTGGGGGCACCACTTGCCAGGCTGTCATCCTGGGCTCTCGTCGTAGCTGATCCGTCGAGGATCATACGGATGGTCTGTACAACCGTACGGGCTCCCATCAGCATCATCCTGTCGTGCACTTCGCCGGTAGTCTCATCCGGACCGATATCCATCGTGTGCTGCAGGATGATATTTCCTGTATCCACTTTTTCTTTTAAAAAAAATGTGGTCGTGCCGGTTACCGACTCGCCTGCCATGACAGCCCGATGGATGGGTGCTGCCCCCCTATAGGCCGGAAGAAGCGACCCGTGGAGATTAAACGCTCCCAATCGGCTTGAAGAGAAGACGGATGGGGGAAGTATCCGGAAAGCCACAACGACGATCAGGTCAGCTCGAAGCCCGGCGATATCTATCGAGAATGACTCCTCCTTTACCGACTCCGGCTGGAGAATCGACTCAATTTCGAGTCTGCGGGCAGCTTCCTTTACCGGTGTATACGATACTTTTTGACCCCGTCCCCGCGCCCTGTCCGGGGCGGTTACCACCGCGATCGGACGAAATCCGGATTCACACATTGCGTCGAGAGCGGGTACGGCGAAGCCCGGCGTTCCCATAAAAATGATGCGTGAATCTTCCATGACTGAAGAATAAATCTGTGTACGCCCGGCACCCTTATCGACCCCGTAAAGGTCAGACCTCAATCATACAAAAAAGGCACCTCGGTCGAGATGCCTTTGCGTAAAATTCTAACCAGAATATAGGAGGTTCAGTACAATTTCGTTCGCTCATCCCAGATAGGTACGAGCAGCTCATAATCGCCAAATCCCGTCTTATCAATGAAAATAAACTGCCGACCCATTCGCTCATATATCCACACTTCATACGGTTCAAAATTGAAACTGTGCGCCTTTCTACGAATGTGGTCGGGTTCTCCGAACCGGACGTAAACGAATCCCCGGTCCGTTTTCCAACCATCCTGAACTGCACCGTAGTGTTTATTTGCCGAATCAACGCGATAATAATACTCCTCCATCCTCTCATTTCTCTTCGTACCCGGCGTAGGATCCCTCTTCTCCCAGAATGAACGGAATCGCTGATTCCGTTCCAATTCACTGCTTGCATTCTTGATGAATGTGATGTCCTTCTTCTTTGCGATGTACTCTAACTGGGTAATCGCATCATCCATGTTGTCGATGTGCGAATCCAATCCTGTCCACCACGCGACGAATCGACTCGAGGTTTCTGCCAGAACACGCCCACTCTCATCCTGAACACGCACACGTACTTGATACGACCCGGCTTTCAGTTCTTCGACGGGAATCTTATCCAGAAACTGACTCTTTCCCTCGGCAAGTCGGATCGTCTCCGTCTCATCATAGATATCGCCCGGCAAGATCGATTCGGCATCGAGAAGGCCTGCCTGGGTATCATTTGGTATCGGAATGATCTCTCTTCGAACGGACACGCCTCGATCATTGTCTGAATAGACCTCGTAAAAAATCTGAAATCCCCCTTCGTCGGTACCAATAATATGATCGACGCGGGGCTTTATTTCGAACGTTTCAGAATCGTATGAATCCAAGAAAGTGATATTACTGATAGATGTCGCGACGGAATAGTCTGGTACGACAACCGGTAGCTGACGAACGTAGATCTGATTTGAGTTCTTGTCGGCCAGTTCAAACTCAAACACATAGCTTCCGGGATTCAGCTCGAACGCCTGGGTCGTAAAATCGGACAGTTCATCCAGTTGCGTCTGGATATACGTGTCGACAACAACGTCTGCATCCCAGATCTTGGAGTTAACGAGATTTCTGACCCTTCCTCCGTCCGACACGTGAACGGCATCGACCGTGACTTCATACGATGAAGAGAATCCATTCGGCGTATTGATGAAACTGAGCTGTCTATATGGCAGCCTGGTGTACAGATCCACGCGAGCCATCGACGGATCGTTGTCGCTGCGAACACTGATAGCGTCTACAGTAAACTCGGGTACGATTTCCTGGGCGCGAACGTCCCAGCACCCTGGGTTCAGCAGAGCTACCGCAGCCGTTAAAAGGAAGAATCTACCGACAGAGTATCGTATACATCTATTTGCCATCAGGCGCTTTCCGATCTCAACTATTCATCAAACGTGTCACTCATTCCGGTCTACTGGCGGCTTTACCGTTCCCGTATCCCTACTCAACTTAATATCGCTAACGATACAGATTCGTTCCAACAGCATGGGTTCGATCGTCGTAAAAACCCATTCAACCGTTCATGAAAGGACTCGAACCGAAGATTACGATCCTGCATTTCGTCATCCGAACAACGCCGATACGAAATTGGCGCGATCAAAGATCTGAAGATCATCAATCCCCTCACCGAGACCGATATATTTTACAGGAATTCGGAACTCATTTGAAATGCAAATCACAATACCCCCTTTGGCCGTACCGTCCAATTTAGTCAAGACAAGACCGGTTACGTCCACACTTCGTGTAAATTCTTCTGCCTGTCGAATCGCATTCTGGCCGGTCGAAGCATCCAGAACCAGAAGGACTTCGTGCGGTGCACCCGGGACCTGGCGGTCCATCACACGCTTTACTTTTGCCAGCTCGTCCATGAGCCCCCCCTTCGTGTGAAGACGCCCGGCCGTATCGATGAGGACTACGTCTGCATCCCTTTTCACGGCCGAGGCGATGGTATCGAACGCGACTGCTGCTGGATCAGCACCATACCCCTGTTTGATGAGAGGCACATCGGCGCGTTCAGCCCAAATTTCCAACTGCTCCGTTGCTGCAGCTCTAAACGTGTCGGCAGCACCGAGAACCACGTGTTTTCCCTCTGCCTTGTACCTGGAAGCCATTTTTCCGATAGTCGTCGTCTTGCCAACCCCGTTGACTCCGACGACCATGACAACATGTGGCTTGTTGTCCAACGACGCCGAAAAATCGGCCGGCCGCTGCGTGTCCGTATCGAGCAATAACCCGGAGATCTCATCCCGGATCAACGAGTTCAGTTCGGCAGTCGAGACAAACTTGTCGGTTCGGACACGATCCTCGATGCGTCCGATAATATCCACCGTTGTTTTTACGCCGACATCGCTGGTGACGAGTAATTCTTCCAGGTCATCGAGAATCGATTCATCAATGCGGTCTTTTCCCCGAACCAATCGGTTCAGCTTCCCGAAAAGAGAGGATCTGGTTTTCTCGAGACCGGAAGAAAGAGGTGCGTCGGACTCACTTTGATCAGCGATCGATTTCCTGGAGAAGAGGGCCATGTATAATGTGACTACTGTGATTCGTTAGTCGTCAATGCAAACGACTGAAGGATTTGAAAGTATCTCCGTAGATATCGTAGAAAGGAATAACCGAGCAGCAGGGTCGTTGCAATCAGACAGAACTGAAGAACCGGAGGATCTGCTTTCAGGAGTGCTGCCATAACGGTGATGGAGATTCCAGTTACCGCGACCTTGCCGGAGAACAGGCTCATCACGATTTCACCGGTCCGTCTTCGAAGAATTTCTCCGCCGATAACGATGGCCAGATCTCTGACGAGAATCGTCAATAAAAACCACGTCGGCAGAGCATCTCGATAGGTAAGGGCCGCGATAACGAGACCGCCACCAATTTTGTCTGCAAACGGATCGAGGATCCTGCCCCAATCCGAAACGGTGTGGGACCAACGAGCCACACGCCCGTCGAGGTAATCAGTTGCGATGGCCAGTATGACCAGCCCCATGATCCAGAGAAGTGGCCCATCAACGGCGATCAACCACGTGACCGGCAAAACAATGACGAGTCTGGTCATGCTCAGAACATTGGGTAGCGTCCAGAATTTTCCCAGATCTGAGTACGTATTGTTTTTATCAGCGCTCGACATGGTTACTTTTTCCGTGGGTTGGAGGCGCTTCAACGCAGATCGGGGAAAGTCGTTCGGCCTGTTTCTCAGTAGATGGCTATCGCGCTTCTCGGGGCAACTCGGACATGGGCGACGCCGTCTCTGGCTACCGAAATCGGTTCGCACTCGTCTTGGTTCGCCGACGTCATAGCCTCCTCCGTCAGGCGATTGCAGTAGGACCCTTCAGGCATGCCGGTTTTGAGATCCGATTCCAGAGCCTTGTCAGCACCATTGATGACCACGAAACCTTGTCCCGAACGTCCCAAGGCAATCTGATCACTCCCGTTCGTCCACGAACTCGAAATCGTCCCTGAATGGGCCGTCGCATTGAAAAAGCCAACCATCCCGGCGATGAGGGGATGACGGTGCTCGCAGATCCACACCGAATCCGAGCACCGATTGCCTTGAGGAGAATAAACGGATAGAATATCTCCATTGAAATCGGCAGGCGGGCCACTGCTGCCTGAAGTGAATGCATAGCTGGACATGACTCGAGGCCTGCCATAAGGCCATGCCAGCATGAAAACGTTTGCCAGATCGTACATGGAACCGTTCTTGAACGTGATTGCGTCGAAGTCGTCCGCATGCCTCTGCGTATCGTGATTATCGAGAAAAACCAATGCGCTGTCACCGGGAACCAGAAGAAGACGATCCCAAGCGCCCTCGTCACCTATGAGACGCGCTATGTTTCCATTCCTGAATGCTCTCCCGACTACGCCCGCATAGCGAAAATCAGTGACGACTCCCACACGTTCGTACAACCGCATTTGCCCGGCATCACCGGAAAGATCGACTGTCTCCTGGTACACATACGGATCCCCTCCGGCGATATCGAGAATAGCTTGAATGTCATCTGGTGGTATATGCCTTGCTGCATCCAGCCGAAACCCGCGCACTCCCAGATCCATAAGGTCCCTGAGATAGGCGGCCAGACGTTCGCGTACGTCTGGTGATTCAGTCCTGAGATCCGCGAGATTGACCAGCTCACAGTTCCATCCCTGCTCTTGATCATTAAAATCAGCGATGTCGTCCGTCGGAGTCAGTCCACAATGATGGAAATCATTGGCATCATAAAGGCCAGGATATTCGTATTCCCCGAATGTAGATCCCGCCGTTCCGACGCCGGAGTACACTCCTGTCATGTGATTCAGGATGGCATCGACATAGACGTCCACGCCCGCTTCCGCACACGTACGTACCATGCGAGAGAAGGACGTACGATCTCCACTTCGGTTGTCGAGGATGTAACTGACAGGTTGATAGCGCTCCCACCACGGACGACCTGCTACAACAGAATGCTCGGCGGGTGAAGCGACCTGTACGGCCGCATAGCCAGTCGGTCCCAGAAAAGTCGTGCACTCCCGTCCGACATCGTCATAACGCCACTCAAATAGATTTACGATCACGCCGGCACCTGGAGCCAAGGTCCCCGGCTTTACGGCATCTACGCCCGATTGTCCAGGGCCGCAACCCGGAACCAACACGCATGTCAACAGCCACAATACCACAGAACTCCGCATATTCGTCATCTCTCGTTTGTCTTGCCTGATCATGCTATTCTGACGCCACGGCACGGACAGCCTGAACGGTCTGAGCGTCAGCGACCCTGACGGTGTCAGGCATCGACCTCGGTGGCGTCGGGCGAATCTTCGACCATCAGCCACGCCACCGCCGAGATCGCCAGTGACACGGCACAGATGATAAAAATCAGCCCCTTATTCTCTGCCAGGCCTATGGCAACTCCAATGCCGAGACTCGCCACTAGTTGCGGCAACACGACCGAGAGGTTGAAGAGACCCATATACGTTCCCATCAGCGATTGATCGACCTTCTGGCTCATGATGGCAAACGGAAGACTGACCGTCGCCGCCCATCCGATGCCCACGATCCCCATCATCACGTACAGACCCATCGCCGACCCGCCAACAAGCAGGATACCGGCGTATCCGGCAGCCATAATAAAAATACAGATCATATGGGTCTTTACCCGTCCGATCCGCTCGGTAATTGGCTCGAGGACGAAAGCCGGCAAGAGTGCCCCTACCGCGTTCAATACAAGAAAACTGATCGACACAACGTGTCCCATCTCGACGTCGGCGAGGGTAGGCATCACGTCCCGGATATACGCAAACATATAGACGAACATCGTCTGGATTCCCACCCAAGTGAACGAATGAGCTGCCAGCACCTTGCGGAATCCTACCTGTCCGGCTTCTCTTCTGTCCAGGCCTGATTCCGATTTCATCAGGGTCTCGGCGATGAGGAACCCCGTGATGATCAGACACGCTGTCTCAACGTAGTAATGATCGAACGAAATTCCCGCCAACCGCATGGTCATGGCATAGACGGCATACAGCAAGAAACCCCATAGTGGCCGGATGATAACCAGAAGGCCGACAAAGGAGACCGATTCGTTGTCTTCGATCGAAGACGTATCCAGTTCCTCGGGCTCTTCGATGAAAAGGGTGGGAATGATCGAGAACAGTAGGACCAGCCCGGCACCGACGTAAATCAACACGTAGTTATCCCAGATCGCACCGATACCATACGCCATCACACCGAACGAACCGGAAATCGTCTGCATCCAGGTGTAGCCGCGTGTGCGCTCTACGCCCTCGGGGGTCACATCCGCTATGATGGATCGTGTGGGATTGAAACTCACATTGATGGCGAGATCCAGCGTGAGTGCCACGACGATTGCTATTCCCAGAATACCCGTTACTCCCAGCCCCGAGGAAATGACGTTGATGTTGGGAAGGGCCAGCAGCATGACACTCGCCAGTACGCCGCCGATAAGAATAAATGGTCTGCGTCGTCCGTTCCAGATCCAGACCTTGTCGCTCACGACCCCTATCAGGACCTGACCCAGGATCCCGGCTATCGGGCCGGCTGCCCAGACCAGTCCGATATCATGAATATCGAGGCCGTATTTGGTGGATAGAATCCAACTCAGCGCAGAAATCTGAACCGAAAGGGCGAACCCCATCGCCGTCGAAGGCAGACTCAGCAACGCATAAAACGATCGGGAGAGGTTTTTTTGAGAATTGAGCATGGGTGGTGGAGTTGCTTGATGACAATGGGTTCTGATTTTCTGGATATCCGTCGTATCAGACGGGACCCTCTCCGAGGCTACTCATCTCCGGTTCGGATGAAAACCGATCCGGTGTTGGGTTCGAGTGTTACGCGAATCCGTCCGTCTGTCCCGAATACCGCTTCCGGTTCCGGGGGGGCCGAGTTGAAAACGTTGTACAGGCCTTCGCCCGTTCCGAGGCCCGCATCTGCCGGACTCAGGGTAGCGATTCGCGTAGAATCCGAGCGATTGATGAGTACCAGCAGCCGCTCCTCCGATTCTTCCCGGACGAATCCAACCAACTCCTCTCCGACATCTATCAACCGGATGCCCCCCCCACGGAGCGCCGAGTGACCTCTTCTCAGAGCGATGACCTCGCGATAGAAGTTAACCATAGATGAATCAAAGGAGATTGAATCAACCGGACGAGCATTCCCGTACGGTGCGTGTGTCTGCGCATCGTACGTGAGATCCGGCCAGACCATCGGCATCCGATCATCCGGGTCCGATCCGCTCCACATCCCGGCCTCATCCCCATAATAGACCGTCGGTATGCCGACAAATGTCATCTGGAACAGGACGGCTAATCGTTGAAGCTGCCTTTCATCCGTGTCCGGTTTCCGGATACGGTACCCCGACCGTCCACGGGGAGAGGCGTAGCGTCCCCAGTTGTAATCGAATCGGTCCGGGCGCACATACGGATGAGGTCCCCGGTTGACCAACATGGATGGCAATCGGTCGGTGTCATGCGAATCGAGAATGCTGAAATTTCCGTACTGGTAGGGGATACTCTCCGACAGACGAGACGATATCAAATCCGAGAACGTGGACGCGTTCACCGCCCGATCGACGAGATACCCCTTCATCGGAAAAGAGAACCCGAAGTAATTCATTACACCCGAAAAACCACCGTCAGCGACAAATTTATACGGATTTTCCCATACTTCCGTCACCGTGTACGCCTCTGGATTGATCCTTCGAACGTGCTGATTCCAGTCCGCCCAGAATCCGACGGGCACCTGATCTGCCGCATCCAACCGCCATCCATCAACCCCGTCCGACGGATCCCCATCCTCGTCAGGATCCATCCACCGCGCAGTGGCCTCGAATATGTACGCTTTCGGTCCCGGGTGCAGGTCGGAGCCATCCTGCGAGTCGGCGAATTCGGGAAGCGACGCGACATCGAACCATCCTTTATACTCAAATTCATCCTCCGGCGTATCCGGGTCATCGAAGGAGCGAACTACATACCAGTCTGCATAAAATGAGTTGGCCTGATTCTCTCTCAGATCCTCAAACGCGAAAAAGTCTCTCCCGGTATGATTGAATACGCCGTCAATAATCACTCTCAATCCCTGGGAATGTGCTTCCTTTATCACTTCCAGAAATAGACTGTCCGCCGCGGTCCATCCCCACCGACTTCGCGTAGCTGATTCTTCTCTTATTCGGACAAGATCCTGTTCCGGATCCGGTCCGAAGTTGGGATCTATGTGATGGAATGAATTCCCGTCATACTTGTGCATTGAGCGCGCCCAGAACAGCGGATTGAAGTAGATCGCGTTCACCCCGAGTGAGCGGACGTAGGGTAATTCATCGATCACGCCCTGCAAATCCCCGCCGTATCTCCGGTGATATACCGTATCGTAAAAGTCGTCGCTCTTTTCCTCTTCCCACGGGTCGCGGGCATACCAGTCGGACGTCCACGAAGACGTTTCCCACGTATCTGGAACATCAGCGTGATATTCGAGGCTCTCACGAGTCGGATCATTATCCGGATCTCCATTTCGAAATCGTTCTGGAAAAATCTGGTAGACGATGGCGTCTCTGGCCCACTCGGGGACTGTAGACACGGTCTGCAGCTCGGGTGTCGAATCGCCACAACCCGAGATCGCCAGTATGAGCAGAAGCCCCGCTCGAGCCATGCTCTCAGTAACAATCCTCCCCCCATAAGCAGGCTCATTCATAGGACTCTCGCATTTTGAACATTTTGAACATGCTGAACATGCTGAACATGCTGAACAATCGGTTCATGCCCGTCATCGCAGCATCGTCATGGTTTTCGACAATGTCCCGTCGTCTGTCACGAGGCGGTAAAAATACATTCCACCCGCAAGTCCTCCCAGGTCCAACTCCGCGTCATACGTCCCTGCCGAACGAAACCCGTCTACCACGGTCGTGACGTGACGTCCCAGAAGGTCGTAGATGTCCAGTCGAATGGGTGACGCATGCGATATCCTGTACCTGATGGACGTAGAAGACGAAAACGGATTGGGGAAATTCTGGTCGAGTGTAACGGCGTCAGGAATTTCGGTAATAGTCTCCGCTCCCGTATAAACCGCCCCGAACGGGAGTCGTGGAAGGTCGGGCAGTTGGAGACCCGGATTGTCCGATGTAATGTATACCACCGTCTCATAGGGCGGTATGGTCGCGCGGAAACTTCCCGTGTAGGATGCTACGGTGTCTGCCTTGAGGTCGTAGTACGGAACCGGTCCGTCGGTGCTCATTTTCAAGTCGGCTTTTGCATCGATCGTTATGGTCTGGGGGACCGAGGCGAAGTTAATTGCCACCACGGCATTCTGGTCCATATACGGTCGCACCAGAGCGTAGACAGATCCTGTCGAAACGGGGAGTTTAACGAGGTCCTGCGTTCCGAAAGCCGGAAATTGTCGTCGTGTCTGGATGAGGCGCTGGTGGAGCGATCCGAATGCTCCATTGTCGGGCGTATTCCAGTTGACCGACGTGCGCCGGGTATCGCCCGATCCACCCCCGAAATGCACTTCCTGACCCTGGTAGATCATGGGAATTCCGGTCGTCGTCAGGAGAAACCCCGTCATGACCTTGATTCGATTCTTGTTGGTCACCGCTTTCGCGATGCGTGTCTCGTCGTGATTCTCAAGGAAACGAAACGGCCGGGCGTTCGGACCCGGGAAAAAACCGCCTTTCCATGCCTGATTGTGGTAATTCGAGGCCGAATAATTCCCGCGTATTCCGTTCCAGAATAACTCCCAGTCGTAACCGGAATCCAGGCCGCCTATGACCGGATTGCCGTTCCCGCTGTCCGCGTAGTAGACCTCCGTCCCGTTACCCGTGCCTGCTATTTCACCGAGTAACCAGGCATCCGGACGGATACGTTTCATGAGATTTCGAATGGGACGACCGAAGCGGTCGGGACCCCATTTTCGCCAGGGTCCCCAGTAGACATCAAAACGCCATCCGTCGATACCGAACTCTTCGACCCAGAACTGGAAGATTTCGAGCATCGTCGACTGCAGGTCGTCGTCGGCCCAGTCCACATTGGCCAGATCGCCAAAACCGTCGTACTTCCGGTATCTCTTTCCGTTGCCGACGTTCTGCCAGACTTCCGCGAGATTGGCTCCGCGACCATCGAGTCCGCTCGTGTGGTTATTCGGTTCGGTCTGAATAAATGAACTGAATGGCCCGCTGTTGGCCAGACTCGTCACCCATGGATGGACCGGTGACACGTGGTTCGGTGTGATGTCCATGATGATCCGGATACCCAGTTGGTGGGCCCGGGTGACCAACGATTTAAAATCGTCATTCGTGCCGTAATTCGGATCTACCGTCTTGAAGTCTACAATATTATACCCGCCGGAGACCGGGGTCATCGACTGGTTTTTCATGATTGGCATGAACCAGATGGCGTTGAACCCCATATCCGCGATGTAGTCGAGCTCGGAAGTGATCTCGTTCAGCCGATCCGACGGAGAGGTCGGGCTTCCGAATGATTGCGGCCCAAACGAGAGTGGAAAGACTTCATAGACGACTGCATTCTTTATCCAGGAGGCATGTTCTTCATACCTCATTCTTTGCACATTCCCTGACTCGCTCACGATGGCGGCGACGCGCAAGAAATCGTTCTCCCCCGAAGAGGCCATAATCGACACATTGAAGTATAATTCCCCGGGACCTGTGGCCACTCCGGTTGCCTGCATCCCGTCCATGGAGAGAGAACTGATGGTAGTCGTGCTGGCCTGCTCATCGAAGAACCAGGCGGTCGACAGGGAGCCGGCCGCGAGAGCCGTTGACGAGAGGGCCACTTGAACATTGAAATTTCCACCTGACACGAAATCGGTTACCAGCGCCCGCTCGAGCGGCCGGCGCCGTCGGTTGACCGTCAGCGTGGCGGATGTGAACGTACCTTCCGCCAGTGTCGCTGAAAGTTCAAAGTCGTTGTCCCCCAAATCGAGCGTCGCCACGGTCTCCATCCGACCATTTGAGACCGCTACAACTCCTACCGTTGCGCCGTTTTGGACCAGCGTGGCCTCGGTCAGTGCCGGGTCGATCGTACCGTCGAGACGCGTAATGTCGGCAGATAGAGGGTACGTATCCTTGACCGTCGAGAAGGCTGCCGAGAGCCAGTCAATGGGTGGCTGAATAGCGCCTATCTCGGTTCGTACCGTTCGTCCTCCTCCATCCGTCGCCTCGACGATAAATTGGGCGCCGGAACGGAGTTCCTGTGTGAGGGGAAACCGGAAAATTCCAGTGGTCGCATCGAAGAAATTCAGCCCGTCCGTATGCTCGACGCCGTTGACAAAGAACCGGATATCGGTAACCGGCATCGTGCTGAATATACCGGTCGAAAAAGTCTTCACACGCCCGGACGGAAACAGTTCTTCAGCCGTTTGAAACGTCATCGGATCTGCGACCGTCAGGATGGAATTGTTGTTGTCAGCTGAATTCACTCGCGGATTCAGCGGGTCAGTGAACCACTGGCAGTTGGTCCCATCCGTGTTGAAATGGATCTGAATCTTGTAGTTGTATGTCTGGCCGATCTGCAGCGGAATCGTGTATAACAGCACGCCGGACGATGGATCGAACGTCATCTGGGATGCATGGCCAGGTGCGATGCACGCCGTAGTACCCGGCAGATAGGGTTGCCCCCACCCGTTAAAACCTCCCGGTACGAACCCCCTTTCGCCTCCCACTGCCGAAGGAAAAAATCGAAAAGTAACATTCTGTGTGGCCTGCGCGCTCACCGGTCGGCTTTCTGCGACCAGAAACACTGAGAGGGCGAAAACAATGTATTTCAGAGGGCGCATATATACTGGTAGTGGGCAGCCTGGGGCCGCGAAAAAAATTTGCCGATGCCACCGCGATAACCCAATGTTGGCCGACACGGCCGCGATAACAAACGCCGGTAGTAAAAATCGGGGTCGGCACCCCGGGAATCCTCGCGGATATCTGCGGGGATTTCCAGGTGCCGACCCCGGAATCATCACGTGAGGACGAACCGTGTTCGTCCTCCAAACGCCAACATTACTTGAGCAGAACCATGGTCTTGGTGATAACCTGATCGGCCGCCTTCAGGCGGTAGATATAGGTACCACTGGCCAGATTCGATGCATCAAACGATAGACGATATGTCGATGCGGGCTGAACACCGTCGACCAGCGTGGCCACCACACGGCCCAGCATGTCATAGATCTTCACCTGCACGTCCGTCGTCTTCGTGATGGCGTATTCGAACGTCGTCGTCGGATTGAACGGGTTCGGGAAGTTTTGCGTCAGCGACACCTGCGTCGGCAACTCTCCACCCAGCGCTTCAATACCCGTCACGACAGCCGGATTGCCATCAAACGGCAGGGCACCCTCGGCCTGGAACGACTCCGATCGGAAGAACCACGCTGTTGGCCACGATCCGTCGGCATTCTGGGGGACAAAACGCGTACGTCGCCGACCTCCACCGGAGGTAGATCCGCCCTGCTCGTCCGTGAACGTGTTCGTAGACGGTGAACCGTACGAATACTTGTACTGCATCCCGGAATACGTCGGACCGCTGACCTTGAGCGTACCCGTGTAAACCATGTCACCGTCCGCATCCGTCAGACTGAACGTCCTGGCAAACTCACCCAGATTAAGCGCGTCTCCCAGGTTCGGATCATCCGAACGAGGTGTCAGCGGGAAGCCTTGCGTCAGCGAAAATATCGGATCCTGGAATCCGACCGTTACGCTATCTACCGCCGGGTCAAACGGCTGCGCCGCCGTCAGAGCAGACGTCATGTCTACCGAAAATGTCACATCAATCGATGTACCCGCAGGGATGATATTCTTCGGAAATATGTCGTTGTATGTCTGATTGAACGTCTGTCGTCCTCCTTCCCAGACCTGCTTGCGATTTCCTCCTTGCGTAGACAGCGGCTCTTCCCAGCCACTCGGAATCACGGTCGTTGCCCACTGTGCCTGCACTTCCGGGACATTGAAGTCGATGAAGTACTTGTACTCCAGTTCAACACCGGGTAGCAGCGTGAGCGGAAGAACGGCATCGAAGACAGGCAGGCCGAATTGCTTGAACAGTAGGCACTTGTCCGGATCACCGCAGCCCCATCCGTTGAAGCTACCGCGGACCTGCAATGTATCACCGCGGGAGCGACTGAAAACATTGATTCGCTCGAGCATACTCAGGTCAACAGAGAAGACAGCATCTCCTGCAACGGGTTTCTTGTTCAGAGGTTTTGACTCGGAGAAGAAGACCCAGTGCAGGGTCGAATCCGCTGCCGGGACCTTGAACGTCCGGTTGCCTCCATTGAAATCAGCCTCCCAGCCTGAAGGCTCCACGAAGAACTTGAACGCCTGCTCCGTACCGACGGCAGACGTGGGATACCAGGCCATTCCGCTGTACATATGATAACCCGGCGCTGCTGCGGTCTCCGACTCCCGGTTCAGGACGACCTTGGTCGATCCCCAGTCGAGCATGCTCGCTCCGTTCATCGGGTCGCCACGGACACCCACCGCATCCGTACCGTCCCCTTTGTAGCCAGACGTATTGGCGGCCTCGGTGTTGGCCCAGACGCGGAACATGACTCCTACAGAGTCTGCCTTGGAAGCAAACGGCGAGAAGTTGTAGTCGCGGGCTGATCCGGATTTATTGAAATAGTGAAGGCCACCGTCGACAGCTCCGGTGCCGGCGGCAAATTGCGCATTGTCTCCGTCTTCCCATCCGCCTATCTGATGATCTTCAGCTCCCTGGCTGTAGAACTTCAACTGTAGTGCGTCGTCGTCGGGAATCTGAAACGTGATGTCCCAGTAGTCGCCGCCTACATTGGTCGGCTTAAGGGTCGTCGCGTCGTTCCAGTCGATGATGCCACCGTCCGGCAGGGCGGTGCCACTTCCGAGTTGACCTCGAATCTGAATTTCGTCCGTTGTCCGAAGGGTATCGGGTAACGTCGAAGTGTTGAGTCTCAACGTAACCGTGCGCTGGCCATAGGCCGTTCCGGTCACGCCGATGGCAATGAACAGTATCATTAGCCATCGTTTGAGTGTAGTAGCGGTCTGCATACTTAACTCCTCCGATTATGGTGAATGATGAGATGACGACACGCTGCCGTCATCCTCCTGTGGTTTGGTATTCTCACTTCTCTGGGGATCACACGAGCACTCCACTTAAAATTGAATTGCAAGCGTGAACCGATTGACACCCGAGAAATATTCCTGCGCCTCGTAAGAATAGTCAAATGCAAAGTTCAGTGGTGAAAAACGATACCGTAGACCCGCTCCCAGAGTGAGCGACTTCACGGCATCATTGAGCAAAATTTCTGAATATCCGCCCCGAAGCATGATGAGATTGTTCATCAGACCCAGTTCGGCGCCGATATTCAGGTACTGTTCGCTGTTATTGGGATTCAGTGCTTCGACAGCAAGAGTCAACCGACTCGTTCCCGCCTCATAGACTTCCCCCGCCAGTCCGATTCGCATCGTTAGCGGAAGGTCAAATGCATCGGTCTTGAGGAGAGCCCGATTGCTCTCGTTGTTCCCTCTATTGTTGGGATCGATATCGACACGTACAAGCAGATCGTCTCCTCCGATTTTCATCTTCGTCCCGAAATTGGAAATGGCGGCTCCGAGACGGATACCATTAAACGGGGTAACGAACATGGTCCCGATGTCAAACGCAACGCCGGAGGCCGATGAGTTCCAGATCCGCTCATTGATAACCTTTACCGATCCTCCGAGCGAGAATCGATCCGTGAGGGATCGACCGTAAGCCAGAGCAAGAGCATAGGACGAGGCGGTAAACGTCTCCCCGGTCCCGTTCTGCTGATCGACCGTGGTCACTTCCATATCAGGCGTACGCATACTCGTAATACCGATACCGAACGTCCCCATCCCGGTCGGGAAGACGACCGAGACGTAGTTGAAATCGATTTCAGCAAGCCAGCTGGCGTATTCACCGGTAAATCCGCCCTCCGCCTTTGCCAGGCCCGCAGGATTCCAGTAAATACTGGACCCGTCATCGATGGTTGCCGTAACCGCGCCGCCCATTGCCGCTGCTCGGGCTCCGACAGG